>JAZTYO010000032.1:0-110996 GCA_045636945.1 Acutalibacteraceae bacterium
CGCCGACGTGGCAACGAGCGACAGCGAGGCGATAGACGCGGTAGCGTCGGAAAATGACCGCCATCTCCACCAAAAAGAGAAGAAGCACGGCCAACGGTTGTGCTTTTTCTCTTTTTAGATACAACAGAAAGGCGGGAATCAAACAAGGTTTAGTTATTCAAAAAACTCTCCTTGTACCAGGCCTACTCGCGTAAAATCATTGTATATATAGTTTAACACTCTTTTCTTGTCTGCGGACCAAAGAGGGGCAATAAGCTCACGTTTTGCACCGTCACCCGTCAATCGGTGGACAACCATAGCTTTTGGAATCCTTTTAAGGCAACCAATTACCAGTTTGGTGTATTTCTCCAATGACGGCAACTCGAATTTACTGTTCCTGTAATCTTCGGCAAGGTCGGTGCTTTCCAAAACGTGTAAAAGATGTATTTTTATACCGTCTGCCCCCGAATGACCGATATATTCTGCCGTTTCATAAATCATTTCATCGGTTTCGTCTGGCAGACCTACAATCATATGCACAACCACCTCAACACCGATTGCCTTGAGATTTTTTACTGCTTCGTCAAACACTTTGAGGTCATATCCTCGGCGAATGTACTCGGCAGTTTTTGGGTGAATTGTTTGCAGGCCTAACTCGACCCAAACGGGTTTTATTTTATTAAGCTTCTCTAACAAGCTTAATACATCTTCAGGTAAGCAATCGGGTCTTGTTGCGATTGAAAGTGCTACCACGTCGGGGTGATTTATTGCTTCGGTAAATACCTTTTCAAGATGCTTTGTGGGTGCATAGGTGTTGGTGAAATCCTGAAAATACGCGATATATTTACCGTCCTTTATCTTGGATTTTATACGGGATTTTGCATTTTCGATTTGTTGGGTTATGCTGTTGCAATCGGCCTCGGCAAAATCTCCCGAACCGTGCGATGAACAGAAAATGCAACCTCTTGTGCCTAACGTTCCGTCACGGTTGGGGCAGGTCATACCACCCGATAAAGCCAATTTATAAACCTTGCAACTAAATCGGTTTTTAAGGTGTTCATTTAAAGAGTTATACATTTTCTCACCACCCAGTTGATATATGAAACAAGTACAAAATAATTATATTATAAATGAATACATAGGTCAAGGTTGTTGTTAAATGAAAAAATGTTGACAAACCGTATGAAATTTTATACAATTACTTTGTATGGAAGTGGGTGTTTTATTTGAAACATATATTTGTTGTCAACCCTGCTGCAGGAAAGCAGGATGCCACCGAGTTTGTCAAAAATGCCGTTAAAGACCTTGATATAGATTACGAGATTTACTGCACCAAGTGTCAGGGCGATGCAACACGTTACGTTGAGTCGTTGGCCGAAACGGGTGAACAGTACCGTGTGTATGCCTGCGGAGGCGACGGTACGTTTAACGAGGTTTCCTCGGGTGCCGTAAATAAGGAAAACATAAGTGTTTCGGTTTTCCCTTGCGGAAGCGGTAACGACTACATAAAGTATTACGGCTCTGTTGATGAGTTTAAAAATCTTGATAGTCTTGTAAACGGTGTTGATACCAAGATTGATATGATGCGGGTTCACGGCCGTTATGCTGTAAACTTTGTTCACTTTGGCTTTGATTCCGCCTGTCTGCAGACTATGATGAAGGTTCGCCGTAAGAAAATAATCGGCGGAAAACACGCATATACTACCGGTGTTGTTACAGCACTTTTTAACGGTATGAAGCATAACTGCAGGGTAACTGTTGACGGAAAGCAGATCGGTACCGACAAGATGTTGCTTTGTACGGTTGGTAACGGTAAGTATGTAGGCGGAAAGTATAAGTGTGCACCATTGTCTGATAATGCCGACGGTCTTATGGAAATCTGTCATGTTAATCCGGTATCGAGATTGAGATTCATAACGCTTATAAGTGCTTATGAAAAGGGAACACACTTGAGTGATGCTAGATTTGAAAAATACGTCAATTACGCAAGAGGTACCGTTGTCGAGGTTGAATCTGTCGACGGAAGCAAAATGCACTTTTCGATTGACGGTGAACTTAACTTTGCCAAGAAGTTTAAGGTTGAGATTTTGAAGCATGCAGTTAATTTTGTCGTGCCTAAGGAAATTTATAATAAACACATAGCAGAAAAAGGGGACGAAGCAGTTGTTAGTTAAACTTTTTGCCGTTATTTCTTTGTTGGCCGAAACAGCATTGGTGCTTTGCACCGATATTTTGGACAGTTGGTGGGATTTTTGGATTCCTATTGTGCTGTTCTTGGGCCTTTTCGTAGGCCTCATCGTTCTTTATATTTTTACAATTTTTATAATGTCTTTGTTCCTTGCTATAATGAAGCCAAAGGAAATGCCAAGTAATGTTTGTAAATTCTTTATCGACTTTACGGCACAAGGTGTTCTGACCTTTTTCAGAGGCAGGGTAAAGGTTACAGGTATGGAAAAGATTCCGACCGACCGCAGATTTTTGCTTGTGTGTAACCACCGTTCGGGATTAGATCCGTTTGCAAGCGTTCCTGCTTTCAGAAAGTATAATATTTCCTATATTTCAAAGCCTGAGAACTTCAAGATCCCTATGGTTGACCCGTTCTTGTCGCACACCTGCTATATGACCATCGACCGTGAAAATGCAAGAAACGCTATGAAAACACTTCATAAGGCTACCGAACTTGTGAAGGATGACATTGTTTCGATCGGTATATATCCCGAGGGAACAAGAAGCCGTACCGGAAAACTGCTCGAGTTTAAGGATGGCGTTTTTTATATTGCCAAAAAGGCTCCGTGTCCTATTGTTGTGCTTACGGTACAGAATGCCGAAAACGTCATGAAAAACTTCCCGTGGAAGAGCACCGAGGTCAAGCTTGACGTTTTGGCTTGCATTGAACCCGAAAGTTTTGAGAAAAAATCTACCCACGAAATCAGTGAAGAGGTAAGAGCTATGATGCTCGAACATCTCGGAGAATAACAGTAAATTTAACCTCCCATTTGGGAGGTTTTTTATTTTTTTGCTATTATATTGTAAGAGAAGCGATTTTTATCTTGATTTTAGGCTTGATTTCTGTTATACTACAAAAATATAATGAGTTAGTATGCGAAAATGCGCTTATTAGACACTGAATAAACGAAAGGGTGGCAGGTATGGAGTTTTCCTTTATTTCGAGTAAAGAAAATAAACTCATAAAATCGGTTCGCAAGCTGATTACCTCATCGCGTGAGCGAAAACAGACAGGTACATTTGTGCTTGAAGGTTTGCGTCTTTGCGAGGATGCTGCTCTTAATGGTTATTCGGTGGAAACTCTTATCTTTTCTGAAAGCGTTGATGTTTGTGACCGAGTTGAAACCATTCAAAAGGTTGCCAAACAATGCGTAAAGGTTCCCGATAACTTGTTTTCTTTTATGTGCGATACCGTATCACCGCAAGGTGTTATGTGTGTTGTAAAAATTCCCGAAACGGTTGGTCGGATAAGCGATATTAAAAAGGGCAAATATATCGTTCTTGAGAATACTGCCGACCCTGCAAATTTGGGTACTATTGCCCGAACTGCCGAAGCATTGGGAATAGACGGACTTATCATTTCACATTTCGGATGCGACCCATTTTCACCCAAAGCTCAAAGGGCAGGTATGGGTGCGTTACTGCGTTTACCGATGTACATTTCAACCGACCTTGTCAATGACCTTGAAGCATTAAAGCAAAAAAACTTTACACTTTTGGCCTCGGTAGTATCTGATGCCGATTGTGACGTATCAAAGGTCGAGTATCCAAAGAACTGTGCTGTGCTTATAGGCAATGAGGCTAACGGTCTTACCGACGGTGCAAAGCAGGTCTGTGATAAAAAAATTACCATAACAATGCAAGGTAGAGCAGAATCCTTGAATGCTGCGGCTGCTGCCTCCATAATTATGTGGGAAATGGTCCGCACGGAGGTAAAGTAATGTCGGTTGAGTATTGGGTTTGGTTACAGCAGGTTTTGGGCTATGGCAGTCCTGCGGTTTCAAACGTTATTGCTAATTACGGAAATGCTAAAGAGTTTTACCTGGCACCCGATGATGAAAAGATTAAGAAATGCCGTTTGAATAAAACACAGATTGCAAAACTGCATACAGTAAAAAGAAAACTTGTTTTCTCAATTCTGCAAGACTGTGCAAAATGCGGCATAAATATCATTACACCCGAGGATGCAATTTATCCCGAACGTCTGCTTAATATTCCCGACCCACCTGCGGTGCTTTACGTCAAAGGCTCAAGATTTGATTTCAATAATATGCCTGCTGTTGCCGTGGTTGGACCTCGAAAGATTAGCGACTATGGTGCAAAGTGCGCTTACGTTATTGCCGATACTCTTGCTTCTTGCGGATTTTGTGTTGTAAGTGGTGGTGCATTGGGCGGTGACAGTTGTGCTCATAAGGGTGCAATCAAGGCTGACGGTTATACCATAGGTGTACTTGGCGGAGGAATTGAAAGCGATTATCTTAAAGCCAATAAAGACCTTCGCGACAAGATTGTAAAACACGGTTGTCTTATTTCCGAATGTCCTCCGTTTGAGGGGATTACCAAAGGTACATTCCCGAGAAGAAACCGACTGATGTCGGGTTTTTCAAACTGTGTTGTGGTTGTTGAGGGTGCTGTTAAAAGCGGTACGCTTATAACCGCAAAACATGCCGTTGAGCAGGGTAAGGATGTTTTCGTAATACCCGGCAGTCCGTCGTTAAAACATTACGAGGGTTCTAACCGTCTTATTGCCGACGGTGCAAGACCGTTACTTACAATAAGCGATATCATTAATGAATATTTATTCCTTTATCCTGACAAAATACATGAGCCACGCATTAAAGCAACGGTTAATGATAAAGTTAATGAGGTAAATGATGTAAATATAACCGAAATAAAAGCATCTGAAGATTCAACCGAAACGCCTGAGGATGTTCGGATTACTGCAAGACCCGACAAAGCAATGCTGTCGGATGATGCTGTTAAGGTGCTTGAGGTGTTTGAAAAAATCAACGATACCTTTACGCCCGACGATGCGGTTGATAAAACCGAACTGTCAGCAGGTGCCGTTATCGGTTGCGTTACCGAGCTTGAAATCTGTGGATTTATCGAAGCCGTTCCCGGTGGAAGATATAAATTAAAATAAGTATATACAACACGAAAGAGTGATAATATAAATGTCTAAACTTGTAATTTTGGAGTCACCCTCCAAGGCAAAAACCGTTCAAAAATATTTGGGAGCAGGCTATGAGGTAGTCGGATGTACGGGTCACGTACGCGATTTGCCTCAGTCATCTCTCGGTATTGATATTGAGCACGGTTTTAAGCCTAAGTATCAAAACCTAGCAAATAAGAAAGAGGTTATTAAAAAACTGAAGGAAGCTGCCGAAAAGTCGGAATTTGTTTACCTCGCAACCGACCCGGACCGTGAGGGAGAAGCAATTTCGTGGCATTTGGCACACGTATTGGGACTTGACCTTAACGAGGCTAACCGCGTTGTCTTTAACGAGATTACCCGTTCGGGTGTTGAAACCGGTATGAGCAACCCTCGTCAGGTTGATATCGACTTGGTAGATGCACAGCAGGCTCGCCGTGTGTTGGACCGTCTTGTGGGTTATAAAATCAGCCCATTCCTTTGGAAGAAGGTTAAGAGAGGCTTGTCGGCAGGACGTGTTCAGTCGGTAGCTTTACGTCTTATTGTTGACCGCGAAAAGGAAATCAGAGCTTTTGTTCCCGAGGAGTATTGGACCATTTCGGCTAAGCTTTTGAAGGATCGCAAGAAGTTCACTGCAAAGTTCTACGGTACTGTTGACGGTAAAAAGGCTGATATCCCCAACGAGGCTACCGCCACTGCAATACTTGATGCAGTTAAGGACGGAGATTTTGTTGTAGATTCGGTCAAAAACGGAACAAGAACCCGTCAGCCTGCACCTCCGTTCAATACCTCGACAATGCAACAGGAGGCTTCACATCGACTTGGTTACGACGGTAAACGCACTATGCGTATTGCACAGCAGCTTTACGAAGGTGTTGAGATACCCTCTAAGGGCAGTATCGGTCTTATAACCTATATGCGTACCGACTCCTTGCGTATTTCCGAAGAAGCAAGGGCAGCTGCAACTACATTTATTTCCAACCGCTTTGGCAGTAATTATCTGCCCTCAAAGCCCCGTTATTTTAAGGCTAAGAAGGGAACACAGGATGCTCACGAGGCTATCCGTCCCACATCGATTGATATTACTCCTGAGTCGGTCAAATCAGCTCTTACCACCGAACAGTATAATCTGTATAAGCTCATTTGGGAACGCTTTTTGGCAAGCCTTATGGCTAATTGCTTGCAGGATACCGTCAATGTTGATATCCACAACAACGGTTTTCTCTTCAAAGCAAGCGGTTACAAGGTAAAGTTCGACGGTTTTACAGCACTTTACGTTGAAGCTAAGGACGAGGAGGAAGAGCAGAACAGTGCAATTCCGCCTATGAGCGTAGGCGACGTATTGAAGGTTGATTCGGTCAACGGTGTTGCTTCCGAACAGCATTTCACTCAGCCTCCCGTAAGATATAACTATGCAACTCTCACCAAGGCTTTGGACGAGAACGGTATCGGTCGTCCTGCAACCTATGCTCCTATTGTTTCCAATATTGAGCAGAGAGATTACGTAACAAAGATTAGTAAGGCTTATGCTCCCACACCACTTGGTGAAACCGTCACCGAATTGATGTGTGAGTATTTCAAGAAAATTGTAGATATCAAATTCACCGCAGGTATGGAAGAAAGCCTTGACAAGATTGGCGACGGTCAGCTCGGCTGGGTTGAAACTATTGCGCAATTTTATAAGGATTTTGATAAAACCTTAAAGTCTGCTGAAGAAAAAATGGATGGCAAGCGAATTAAAGTGCCTGACGAGGAAACGGAACACGTTTGTGAACTTTGCGGCAGAAAAATGGTCATTAAAAACGGCCGTTTTGGTAAGTTTTTGGCTTGCCCGGGATACCCCGAGTGTAAGAATGCTAAGCCTTTGACAGGCGATATCAAGGGTTCATGTCCTGTTTGCTCATCAAAACTTGTTCAGAGAAATACTAAAAAGGGTAAAAAATTCTACGGTTGCTCGTCGTATCCCACCTGCAAATTTATGACTTGGGATGAACCTACTGCAGATAACTGTCCTAATTGCGGAAAGACTCTCTTTAAGGGTAGAGGCAAGGTTGCTTGCCTTAATGAGGGTTGCGGTTATGAAAAGGTTTCCACTCGTAAGAGAACTAAGAAGACGGACGAAGCCGATGAAGGTTAAGGTTTTGGGTGCAGGTCTTGCAGGTTGTGAGGCCGCATATAAGCTGGCAACCTTAGGTATTGAGGTTGACCTTTACGAAATGAAGCCTTTGAAGTATTCTCCAGCCCACAAATCTGAGAACTTTGCCGAATTGGTTTGCTCTAACTCTTTGAAGGCACAACGTCTTAATTCCGCTGCAGGTCTTTTAAAATGGGAAATGGAGTGTTTGGGTTCGGTCTGCGTAAAGGCAGCAAAGCAACATGCCGTTCCTGCCGGAGGAGCGTTGGCCGTTGACCGTGTTCTGTTTTCAAAGGCTGTTACCGATGTGGTTAAAAATCACCCGTTGATTAACATTATTTGTGAAGAAGTTACCGAGATTAACCCCGATGAATACACGATTATCGCAACGGGTCCTTTGACCGAGGGTAAGCTTTTTGAGAATATTAAAAGACTTTGCGGAGAGGATTACCTCAACTTTTTCGATGCGGCGGCACCTATTGTTACCGCCGACAGCATCGATTATGACAAGGTCTTTTCCGAAAGCCGTTACGGTAAGGGTGACGGTGACGACTACATAAACTGTCCATTTAATAAGGCAGAGTATGAAGCCTTCCGAGATGCCTTACTGACGGCTGAAAGAGCAATTCTGCACGATGCGGACAATCCCTTGAAGGTTTACGAGGGCTGTATGCCGATTGAGGTTTTGGCGTCCCGAGGTAACGATGCAATGCGATTCGGACCTATGAAACCCGTTGGTCTTAAAGACCCTAAAACAGGGCACCGTCCGTGGGCAGTTGTGCAATTAAGAAAAGAAAACAGCAAGGGGACTTTGTTCAATCTTGTCGGTTTTCAGACTAACCTCAAATTCGGTGAGCAGAAAAGGGTATTCGGTATGATACCCGGTTTACAAAATGCCGAAATTGTGCGTTACGGGGTAATGCACCGAAATTCGTTTATCAATTCACCCAAATTGCTGAACAGCGATTTTTCAATGAAAAATCATCCTAAAATCAGCTTTGCAGGGCAGATTAGCGGTGTTGAAGGTTATATGGAATCGGCAGGTTCGGGAATTGTTGTCGCGATAAATATGGCAGCAAAGATTGACGTCACCGATGCAGTAACGTTCCCCGAATATACAATGCTTGGTGCATTGTCGGGTTATATCAGTGACGAAACTGTAAAGGATTTTCAACCGATGGGTGCAAACTTTGGAGTTTTGCCACCGTTGGAGGTTAATATTAGAGATAAACAAAAACGATATGCTGAGTTGTTTTACCGTTCGGCTGAGTGGTTTAAAAAATCGGGATTTTGTGAGGAAATTCCCACAATAGAAATTTAAGCCGTAATATCGGCTAAAAGGAGAGCATTATGAGAGTTGTAGTAGATGCTTTTGGCGGAGATAACGCTCCGTTGGCGGTTATCAAGGGTGTTTCCGATGCTAAAAAAGAATTTGGTGTAGACATTATTTTGACCGGTAATGAGGAAATAATAAAAAAGGTTGCCGCCGAGAATAATATTAATATCGACGGTATTGAAATTGTGCATACCGAGGAAATCTTTGATATGCACGACCAACCTACCGATATTGTCCGTTCAAAGAAGAATACGTCGTTAGGACTTGCTCTTCAGATTGTCGCTGACAGCAAGGCGGATGCTTTTGTTTCGGCAGGTAGCACAGGTGCTATTGTCGCAGGTGCAACCTTTATTGTCAAGCGTATTAAGGGCGTAAAAAGACCTGCATTGGGAACTATAATGCCTGCAAGAGCACGTAAGTTCATGCTTATGGACTGCGGTGCAAATGCCGAGTGCCGTCCCGAAATGTTGCAACAGTTCGGTGTAATGTGTTCGATTTATTTGCGCAACGTTGAGGGTATTGAGAACCCCGAGGTTGGCCTTATGAATATAGGTACTGAGGATACTAAGGGTACTCCTTTGCAGATTGAGGCTTATAAGTTGCTTCAATGTAGTCCTATTAACTTTGTCGGAAACATCGAAGCACGCGACCTGCCGGCAGGTGTTTGCGACGGTGTTATTGCCGACGGTTACACAGGTAACATTGCCTTGAAGGTCTATGAAGGCGTTGCAATGAATTTGATGAAGATGGTAAAAGGAGTTTTCCTTACCAATTTAAAGACCAAACTTGCCTATCTATTGGCTAAAAAGCCTTTGATGACACTCAAAAGATTTGCCGATTACAGCGACGTTGGCGGTGCTCCGTTGCTTGGTGTTAAAAAGCCGGTTATCAAGGCTCACGGTGGCTCGGATGCAAAGTGCATCAAGAGTGCTATCCGCCAGGCAATGCTTTGTGTTGAAAACGATATTATCGGTAAGATTTCGGAGGACCTTATAAAGTCAGCCGAAGCTTCAGAAGAAAACTAATAAAGGTGTTTTTATGCGGGAATTAGAACAGATTATCGGGTATGAGTTCAAGGATAAATCATTGATGCTTCGAGCTCTTTCGCACACCTCATATATCAACGAGGTTAAAAGTATCCCCGAATCCAATGAGCGATTGGAATTTTTGGGTGACTCGGTGCTGTCGGTAATTGTATCCGATTATATTTTTAAAAATTTCAAACAGCTTCCCGAGGGTGAACTGACCAAGCTTCGTGCATCCTTGGTATGCGAGAAGTCTTTGGCAGCATTCGCCCGTGAAATGGAGCTTGGAAGATTCCTCTTTTTAGGAAAAGGCGAACAGCAAAACGGTGGCAGAGAACGTGCTTCTATCCTGGCCGATGCTTTCGAGGCTTTGTTGGCTGCAATTTATCTTGACGGCGGTATTGAACCTGCTCGCAATCACGTTATGCGCTTTGTAAAGGATGAAATCAAGCACCACACCGTTGAGGAAGCTTTCCACGATTATAAAACTCAGCTGCAGGAGATCATCCAGAAGAATCCCGGTGAGGAGCTTTCATACGTTCTTGTTGGAGAAGAAGGTCCCGATCATAATAAGAACTTTACTGTTGAGGTAAGACTTAATTCCAACGTTATCGGACAGGGTGAAGGTCACAGCAAAAAGCAGGCCGAACAGCAAGCCGCAAAGCAGGCACTTGAGCTTATGGGCCAATCGGTATGAGCCACGCCAATATTTCGGTTTTCGTACCGCACTTGGGTTGCCCCAATCGTTGTAGCTTTTGTGACCAGGTTACCATTTCGGGTGCATCAAAGCAACCGACCAAAGATGACGTTGATGAAGCGGTTAAGACGGCGATGACATCTCAAAGATATAGTCCTGAAACCACCGAGCTTGCTTTTTTTGGCGGTAGCTTTACGGCTATCGATCGAGAATATATGTTATCACTTTTGTCCGCAGCGGATGAACATATAAAACTAGGTAATATCAGCGGTATCAGAATCTCGACAAGACCTGATTGTATCGACCGTGAGGTGCTTGATATACTGAAAAACTACGGTGTTACCGCTATTGAACTCGGAGCACAAAGTATGTGCGATGAGGTGTTGATAGCCAATGACCGAGGCCATACTGCAGATGACGTCAGAACAGCATCTGAAATCATTAGAGAGTATGGATTCCAACTTGGACTTCAGATGATGACGGGTCTTTATAAAAGTACATACGAAAAGGATGTTTTTACGGCAGAGGAAATCATAAAATGCGGTCCTCAGACCGTCAGAATATATCCGTCAATCACCTTGAAAAGCACCCGACTTGCAGTTCTTTTTGAATCGGGTGAATATACACCTCCAACGTTGGACGAAACGGTAAACCTTTGCGTTCGGTTGCTGAGGATGTTTGAAAAAGCCAACATAAACGTTATAAGAACGGGTCTGCATAGCATTGATAACGACCGATATGTTGCAGGACCGTGGCATCCAAGCTTTCGTGAGATTTGCGACAGTAGGATGTATTTTGAAAAAATAATCGAAATGTTGCCCGAAAAGGGCGAGTATAAACTGCTTGTAAATCCCAAGGAAATATCAAAGGTTGTGGGTAATAAGCGAACTAATATTGAGAGTTTAAATTCTTTAGGATATAAATGCACCGTGGTGGCGGACGAGGGTGTAAACCCCAAAGACATCAGGGTCGAAAGGATGAATGACAGTTGTTTTTAAAGTCGATCGAAATTCAGGGCTTCAAATCTTTTGCCGATAAAACTGTTTTGAAGTTCGGCAAGGGCGTTACCGCCGTTGTCGGACCTAACGGTAGCGGAAAAAGTAACATTTCGGATGCTGTGCGTTGGGTTTTGGGTGAACAGTCAACCAAAAACCTGCGTGGACAGTCAATGGAGGACGTTATCTTCAGCGGTACTGCCGACCGTCGTCCTCACGGATTTGCCGAGGTTACTTTGGTTATGGATAACCGCGACCGTAGTCTTAATTTTGACAATGATGAGGTTGCCGTAACACGTAGATATTTCCGTTCGCACGAGAGTGAGTATCTTATCAACAAGGCCGTAGTGCGTCTTAAGGACGTTCACGAGTTGTTTATGGATACAGGTCTTGGCCGTGACGGATACTCAATGATCGGACAGGGTAAGATCGACACCATCGTCCGTTCGAAATCCGATGAACGCCGTGATATTTTTGAAGAAGCAAGCGGTATTTCGCGTTACCGTTACCGTAAAATAGAGGCAGAACGTAAGCTTGCAGCCGCAGACGACAATATGCTTCGTTTGAAGGATATTATGGCCGAGCTTGAATGCAGAGTCGGACCCTTGGAGGAGCAGAGCAAAAAGGCGGAAAAGTTTATCGAGCTTGCCGCTATCAGAAAGAAGCTTGAAATTGGTCTTTGGCTGAACTCTCTTAATCAGTCGGGCGACCTTTTGAAGGCACAGGACCAGAAGATTACTCTTGCAACTGCTCATTATAACGAGGTTGAGGGTAAATTGCTCGAGCTTGCAGCAACTATCGAGTCAAGTTCTGAAAGATATTCGTCAATCAACGTCCGCATTGACGAAATGCACCGTTTTGTTGCCGCAATGGAGGAGGAAATAACCCGTATCAACGGTGAAATCAACGTCCATAATGCTACAATCGGACATAATAATGAAACTATTGAGCGTTTGCGTGCTGATATTGCAGAGCTTGAAAGCTCGGATTCTAAATCCAAAACCGAAATCGAAGACCGCCGTGCCAATATTGAGGCAAAACGTGTTGAGATTGCTGAGCTTAACGAAAAGGTAACAACACTCGAAACCGAATTGAACGGTCTTATCAGCAATTCCGAGGTTATTTCCCGTCAGATTGAGGAGCTTACTAAGAAACTTAACACCTATTCGGCAGGTATTTCCGAACAGCGTGTAAAATCGGTCACTGCACAGTCATCTATAACCGAAATCGATGCACGAAACGTTACGCTTGACACTTCTATTTTAGAAAAGACTTCCGAAAAGGAAAAACTTGATAAAGAACTCGAAGAACTCGAAGAAATGCTCAAAAAGGCTGAGGAATTGGCCGAGGAAGCCACTAATGCTTTGAAGGGCAGAGAGTTGATTTTTGATTCAAGAAAGCAGAAGCTTGAAGAGTACAAGCAGAATCTTGACAACTGCCGTCTTGATATCGAGGATAAAAAGCGTAGAGTTGCAATTCTTGAAGAACTTGAGCGTAATATGGAAGGCTTAGGACTCCCAGTAAAGGCTGTTATGAGGGAAGCCGAACACGGTATGTTACGCGGTGTTCACGGACCTATAAGCAAATTGATAGAGGTTAAAAAGGAGTATGCCATAGCCATCGAAACGGCTTTGGGTGCATCCTTACAGCATATTGTTGTTGATTCCGAAAACGATGCCAAGAGGGCAATCGAGTTTTTGAAGAATCAAAATAAGGGTAGAGCAACCTTCTTACCGATTTCCACTATTAAATCGCGTGAACTCGATGAGGACGGACTCGAAAACAAGTTCGGTTATATCGGTATTGCTTCCGAACTTGTTGACATTGATAAAAAGTACGAGGGTATTATCGGCAATCTTCTTGGTAAAACAGTAGTTGCCGAGGATATCGATTCGGCTGTTACTATTGCTAAAAAACACGGCTACCGCTTCAAGATTGTAACCTTGGACGGTCAGGTCGTCAATGCAGGCGGTTCTTTGACCGGTGGCTCGTTGGCCAAGAATTCGGGTATTTTGAGCCGTGCGGGAGAGATTAAAGAACTTAATGATAAGATAGTTAAATTACTTGAAAAATCAGGCTTGCTTACCGATAACTATAATTTTGCCGCCGCAGAGGTTGCGTCATTAGAGGCCGAGATTCTTAATGCTCGTTCAGAATTAACCACCGCAACCGAGGATAAGATTCGTGTTTCGGGTGAGATTCGTCGTGTTTGTGACCTCATTTCCGAACTCGGAAAATCCGTTGAAGCAATGAACGGTGAGAAATTCCTGCTCGAAAACCGTAAGGTTGAACTGCAGAACACCGTAAATACTGCTAATTCTGAGATTGCTGAGATTGAAAAACTCAAACTAGAGGCTCAGACTGAAATTGATTCACTTTCGGGTGGTCGTGATACCGTTACCGACCGTCGCGAAACCTTGACAACCGATATAACCGACCTTCGCATTAAGATTATGGAGTCGGAAAAGGATATTGAGTCCATTGAAAACTCCATCAAGCTTCTCGAGGAGGCTATGTCCTCAAGCGGTAACAGAGAAGAGGCCTTGTTGCACGAGATCGAAACCGTTGAGGCTCTGTCCAATGCCGAAAGGACAGCTATCGAGGCTTTGAATGCACGTATTGAGGACCGTAAGAAGAATATTGTCGACGGTAATAATAAGGTTCAACAACTTGTCAGAGAACGTGATAGCTTTGACCGTGAAGGTCAGCAGATGCGTCAGACCGAACGTGATATGACTGCCGAACGTGAAAAACTTGGAGGAGAAGTTGCCCGTCTTGAGGAACGTCGCGAGAACATGCTCCGCGAGTACGACGAGATTATCAAGCGTTTGTTTGACGAGTACGAACTGACCCGTACCGAGGCCGAGCAGATTGCAGAACCTGTTGAAAATATTCCCGAGGCCAAACGCGAACTGCAGGATGTTAAGAGCAAGATCAAGAACCTCGGTCATGTTAATGTTGCCGCCATCGAGGAGTATAAGGAAGTCCACGAGCGTTACGTATTTATGAAGGCTCAGATGGATGACCTTGATAATTCCCGCGCAGAACTCAATAAGCTTATTGGTGACCTTACCGTTCAGATGAAGGAGAAATTCTCCGAAGGCTTTGAGAAGATTGGTAAGAACTTTACCAAGGTATTTACCGAACTGTTTGGTGGCGGTCATGCAGAATTGGTGCTGACCGACCCCGAAAATATCTTGGAAAGCGGAATCGATATTGTTGCAAAGTTGCCCGGTAAGAATGTACCTAGTCTTGAAGGACTTTCGGGTGGTGAAAAGGCACTTATCGCAATTTCAATTTACTTTGCAATTATGATGGTAAATGCACCTCCGTTCTGCTTCCTCGATGAGGTTGATACCGCACTTGATGATATCAATGTTGAACGTTTTGCACAGTATATGACCAAGTCACAGTTCGGCACACAGTTTATTTGCGTAACACACAGAAGAGGTACTATGGATTCTGCCGATATGCTTTATGGTGTAACTATGCAGGAAAAGGGTGTTACCAAACTGTTGCAGCTGGATGTTGACGAACTTATCAAGACTCTCAACATCGAAAACAAATAATTCGGAGGCTGAATAATGGGCTTTTTCAGTAAAATTACCGCAGGGTTAAAAAAGACCCGCGACTCAATAACAGGTGCTGTCAACTCAATGCTTTCGGCATTTACACGAATTGACGATGAGTTGTTTGAGGAACTTGAAGAAATACTTATAATGAGTGACATCGGTGTTGTTACAGCGGGTAAAATCTGCGACCAACTCCGTGCCCGTGTTAAGGAAGAAAGAGTTACAGACCCCAGTGTTATTAAGCAAATGCTTGCCGAAACGGTACGCGGTATGTTAGACGGCGACCGCGAACTTAAAGTGACCACACATCCTTCGGTTATTTTCGTTATCGGTGTAAACGGTGTCGGTAAAACCACTACAATCGGTAAGATTTCTTCACAACTTAAGGCAAAGGGCAAAAAGGTTATTCTCGGTGCTGCTGATACCTTCCGTGCTGCTGCTATTGACCAGCTTGCAGTCTGGGCTGACAGAGCAGGTGTAGATATGGTCAAAAGCTCCGAGGGAGCCGATCCTGCATCGGTTGTTTTTGATACCGTTGCTGCTGCAAAGGCAAGAAACAGCGATGTTATTATCATTGATACCGCAGGACGCTTGCATAATAAGAAAAACCTTATGAATGAGCTTGCAAAGATGTACCGCATATTAAAGCGAGAGTTGCCAGAAAGTGATATTGAAACCTTGCTTGTTCTTGATGCCACAACGGGTCAGAATGCCGTAAATCAGGCAAGAGATTTCAAAGAGGTTGCTGATATTACGGGTATTATCCTTACAAAGCTTGACGGCACTGCCCGTGGCGGTGTTGTGCTCGCTATTATGGATGAACTCAAAATCCCCGTTAAGTACATCGGTGTGGGTGAACAGATTGACGACCTTCAGCCGTTTGACCCCGATAGCTTTGCAAAGGCTATCTTCTGGGAGGAAGCATAATGAACAAATTTATCGTGGCTTCGCATAATAAGAAAAAGTTAGCGGAACTCACAAGAATCCTTGAGCCTATGGGCTTTACGGTGGTTTGCCCCTCGGATATTGAAGGTGGCGTACCCGATGTTGAAGAAAACGGTACCACCTTTGAAGAAAACGCATTGCTCAAGGCTCGTTCGGCCTGTTCTGTTTCAGGGTTGCCTGCCATTGCCGACGATTCGGGACTTTGCGTTGATGCGTTGAACGGTGCACCGGGTATTTATTCAGCTCGGTTTGCAGGAACTGGCAAGGATGAGGATAACAACGCACTTTTGTTGGACAAACTAAAAGGCTTGCCCAAAGAAAAACGCACTTGCCGATTTGTCTCTTCAATAGCCTGTGTATTTCCCGACGGACGTGAATTTACCGTTCGCGGTGCTTGTGAGGGTTATATTTTGGAAGCACCCGAAGGTGACGGAGGTTTTGGCTATGATCCCTTGTTTATGACCGAGTTTGGTTGCTTTGGCACAATGACTGCTGAAGAAAAGGATGCCGTCAGCCATCGCCATAATGCAATAGTGTTGTTTAAAGAAGAACTTAAGAAGTATATTTGATTTTTATATTTTAGGAGTAATTTTATGTTGAATTCCCGACAAAGAGCACAGCTTCGAGGTATGGCCAATTCGTATCAGTCTATTTTTCAGATTGGTAAAGCAGGAGTTGGTGAACAACTTATTCGTCAGGTGAATGAAGCCCTAGAAGCAAGAGAACTTATTAAGCTGACCGTGCTTGAAACCTCGCCTATGAAGGCAAGAGAATGTGCCGATACCGTAGCAGAGGCTACAAACAGCGATGTTGTTCAGGTTATCGGTTCAAAATTCATTCTCTATAAGCAGAGCAAAGAAAATAAACAGATTGTTCTTGTGAAATAATATGGGTGTAACGTTATTTTTCGGCGGAACCTTTAATCCACCGCACATTGCCCATCGCAAAATGCTTGAGGCAACAGCAGAACTACCCGAGATAGACCGTGTGTTGGTTGCACCGACAAATATACCGCCACATAAAGAAATTCCCGGTATGTTTGCGACAAAGGAACAACGGTGTTATATGTGCGAGTTGCTTTGTGAGGGAATAAATAATGCAGAGGTTTCGGATATTGAGTTCAAAAGGGATGGCAAGAGCTATAGCTTTTATACCTTGTCCGACCTTAAAAAGCAATACGGTGACGTTGCTATGCTTATCGGCGGTGATATGGTGACCTCGTTTACAACGTGGCACCGATATGAGGAATTGTTGAAAATTGCCGCATTTTACGTTGTCCGCCGAAAGGGTATTGATAATGAACAGTTTGACAAAAGTGTCCGACTGTTGAAGAGTTTTGGCGGAGATATTAGGGTTTTGGAAATCGATTTTCCCGAGGTGTCGTCAACCGAAATAAGGGATGCTGTTTCAAACGGTAAGAATGCCGAAAACCTTATCCCTCAGAACATCTTTGAATATATAACCGATAAAGGATTGTATAGAAAGGCTTAATATGACCGTAGAAGATTATAAAGAACTGCTAAAAGCCCGATTGAATGAAAAGCGATATTATCATTCGCTTTGTGTGGCCGATGAAGCCAAGCGTTTAGCCCAAAAGTACGGTGCTGACCCCGACAAAATGTACCTTGCAGGTCTGTTGCACGATATAACAAAAAATTTTTCTGATGCTGGACAGTTGCAAACCTTTGAAAAGTTTGGTATAATGCTGTCTGCTGCCGAAAAATCGTCGCCACTTGTGTGGCACGCAATGACGGGTGCTTTGGTGGTGGAACACGAATTTGGGATTCGTGACGAGGATATAATATCTTCAATTCGCTATCACACAACCGCAAAACCCAATATGACCTTGAGTCAAAAGATACTCTTCGTCGCCGATTTAACCTCGGCTGACCGAAATTATCCCGATATTGATGAAATCAGAGCCAAAGCTGACCGTGATTTAGACGAATGTATTATCGGTATCTTGAAATTCACAATATGTGATATTGTTTCAAAAAACAGACCTTTGCATCCCGATACGCTGGATGCTTATAACTATTTAATTACACAAAAGAAAAGAGGTTGAAAAAATGGAAACCTTTGAAATATTAAAGCTTGCTGCCAACGTTTTGAACGACAAAAAGGCAATGCAGATGCAGGCAATCAGGATAGACGAAATTTCGGATATTGCCGATTATTTTCTTATCTGCACCGCAACTTCAAACGCTCATATCCGTGCATTGGCCGATGAGGTTGAGGAAAAACTCAAAGAAGCAGGTGTTCAAGCTGGTCACATCGAGGGAAGAGCATCCGATTGGCTGTTGCTTGATTACAACGATGTTGTAATTCACATTTTCGGCCGTCAATCGCGTGAGTTTTATGCGCTTGAACGTATGTGGCAGGATGGCGAGCACATTGATTTGACGCAGATTTTAACGTCTGCTATGGAGGATTAAGTCAAATGAAGTACGATTTTAAAGCAATCGAAGAAAAATGGCAAAAAATATGGGAGGACAAGCAAGCTTTCGTAGCATCCGAGGACTATTCCAAGCCTAAGTTTTACGGACTTGTTGAGTTCCCTTATCCCAGCGGTTCGGGTATGCACGTCGGTCATATCAAGGCATATTCGGGTCTTGAGGTTATTTCGCGTAAGCGCAGAATGCAGGGATATAATGTATTGTTCCCTATGGGCTTTGATGCCTACGGCCTGCCTACCGAAAACTCGGCCATCAAGTTTAACACTCATCCGAGAATTCTCACCGACCGTAATATCGAAAAGTTTACCTCACAGCTTAAGAGAGTAGGCTTCTCTTTTGACTGGACCAAGGTTATTGATACCACCGAGGAAAAATATTATAAGTGGACTCAGTGGATTTTCCTCAAATTGTTCGAACACGGTCTTGTTTTCCGCGATCAGGCTTTGGTAAACTATTGCCCGAGCTGTAAGGTCGTTCTTTCCAACGAGGATTCGCAGGGCGGTAAGTGTGACATCTGCCACAATGATATCGTTCAGAAATCCAAGGACGTTTGGTATCTCAGAATTACCGAGTATGCCGATAAGCTCTTGCAGGGTCTCGACGGTGTTGAGTACCCCGAAAATATTAAGATGCAGCAGGTCAACTGGATTGGTAAGTCCACGGGTGCTTTTGTAAACTTCTCGATTAAAGAGGTTGAAGAGAGCCTTTGCGTTTACACCACCCGTTGCGATACACTGTTCGGTGTAACCTTTATGGTTATCGCTCCCGAGCATCCCATTATTGAAAAATACCGCGATAAAATCGCTAATATTGACGCTCTTGATGCTTATAAGGATGAATGTGCCAAAAAGACCGAATTTGAACGTACTCAGCTTGTTAAGGACAAGACCGGTGTTAAAATCGAGGGTCTTACCGCTATCAACCCCGTCAACGGCAAGGAAATTCCTGTTTACATATCCGACTATGTAATGATGGGCTACGGTACAGGTGCTATTATGGCTGTTCCTGCACACGACCAGCGTGACTATGATTTTGCCAAGAAGTTCGGCATTGACATTATAGAGGTTATCAAGGGTGGTGACATCGCTGTTGAGGCTTATACCGGTGACGGTGAGATGGTAAATTCCTGTTTCCTTAACGGAATCAAAAAGAAGACCGATGCTATCGAAAAGATGCTCGGTTTCTTGGGCGAAAAGGGAATTGGTGAAAAGGGCATTCAGTATAAGATGAAGGACTGGGCATTTAACCGTCAGAGATATTGGGGTGAGCCTATCCCTATCGTTCACTGTTCAAAGTGCGGTATGGTTCCCGTGCCCTATGAGGAGCTTCCCTTGAAGCTTCCCACAGTTGAGAATTTTGAACCCGGTGAGGGTGGCGAAAGTCCTCTTGCCAAGATTGATTCCTTCGTCAACTGCAAGTGTCCTAAATGTGGAGGGGATGCACGCCGTGAGACCGATACAATGCCTCAGTGGGCTGGTTCTTCGTGGTACTTCCTCCGCTATATCGACCCCAAGAATGATAAGGTATTTGCCGATAAGGAAAAACTCAACTATTGGTTGCCTGTTGACTGGTACAACGGTGGTATGGAGCACGTTACCCGTCACCTTATCTATTCACGTTTCTGGCATAAGTTCCTCTACGATATCGGTGAGGTTCCCACTGCCGAGCCTTATGCAAAGCGTTCTGCTCAGGGTCTTATTCTTGGCCCCGACGGTCAGAAGATGTCCAAGTCCCGTGGCAACGTTGTTGACCCCAACGATGTTGTAAACGAGTTCGGTGCAGATACTCTCCGTGTTTACATCCTCTTTATGGGTGATTACGGAATGGCTGCGCCTTGGTCGGAAAGCAGTATGCGCGGCTGCAAGAGATTCCTTGACCGTGTTGCAGACCTGCCTTCTATGATAAAGGGTGTGGGTGTAACTCCTAAGCTTGAGAGCCTCTTCCACAAGACTCTCAAGAAGGTTACATTGGATATTGAGGATATGAAGTTCAATACCGCTATTGCGGCTATGATGACCTTGCTCAATTCTATTTATGACGAAGGCTCTTTGACTGCTGACGAGCTCAAGATGTTTGTCAAGATGTTGAGTCCCTTTGCACCGCATCTTTGCGAAGAAATTTGGGAGCAGTTGGGCGAGACCGAGCTTTGTTCATTAAGCACTTGGCCCGAGTATGACGAAGCCAAGACGGTTGATTCCGCCGTTGAAATCGTGGTTCAGATTAACGGAAAACTCAGGTCCCGTTTGAACGTTGCTGCCGATATTTCGGCTGCCGATGCAATCGCTGCTGCCAAGGCTGATGAAAAGATTGCCGCCGAAATCGAAGGCAAGAATATCATTAAGGAAATCTACGTTCCTAAGAAACTGGTAAATATTGTTGCAAAATAATTCCTAATTTTTTTAATAATGTTGAAAATTGTTCTTGACATATACGTATAAAAGGGTGTATAATAACATAAAATTTGTAATTACCCCTGCTATCAGGCAAAGGGAGGGAATATAGTGAGCCAGGTTCGTGTAAAAGAAAATGAATCGCTTGAAAACGCACTCAGACGCTTTAAGAGACAGACTCAGAAGGATGGCGTTATCCAGGAAGTCCGTAAGAGAGAGCATTATGAGAAGCCTTCTGTAAAGCGTAAAAAGAAATCGGAAGCTGCACGTAAGCGCAAGTTCCGCTAAATCTTAATGTCAAGAAAGCCGATCGGAAGACAACTTCCGGTCGGTTTTTTATCACTTAAAGGGGAATAGTATGGCATTATTTAAATCGACTGCGGTGTTCAGAAGAATTACCGATATTGATATAGATTTTTTGAAAAATAATAGTATAGAAACCTTGCTGTTGGACGTTGATAACACCTTGTCAACACATCACGGCACTGTGCTTGTTGACGGCTTGACCGATTGGCTTAAATCGATGCAGGATAATGGGATTACCCTTGTTGTTGTGTCAAATTCTAAGCATTGGAGAATCGAGCCGTTTGCAGGTAAAATCGGTTTGCCGTTTGTAAGTCTTGCCTGCAAGCCGTTGCCAAACGGTTATCGCAAGGCGGTTAAAATGATGAAAGCCAACAAAAAGACAACGGCAATTATTGGAGACCAGATTTTCACCGACGTTTTGGGTGCAAACCTTTATGGTATAAGGTCGTTGCTTGTCCGTCCCGTAAAGATAGAGGACGGTTGGAGCTTTAAGGTCAGACGTTATTTTGAAAAGAAGATACTTAAAGAAAAGTTTTAAGAGGTGAGTGGAATGTCAGCAAAATTCGGTCCTGCAGGCTGTGCCGAATCGTTTTATCAGAAGGGCTTTAAACATAGCCTTCAAGTACCGCAGTATATAAGCGAATTCGGTCTTGACGTTTTTGAATATCAGTGTGGCAGGGGTGTCAACGTCGGTGAGGAAAAGGCCCGACAGTTTGGTGCTTTGTGTGCCGAAAAGGGGATAGGAGTTTCACTTCACGCTCCGTATTACATTTCAATGTCAAGTGTTGAGGAGGAAAAACGTCTCAATTCGGTCAACTATATTCTGCAAAGCGCATCTGCTGTTGATTTTATGGGTGGCAACCGTATCGTTGTTCATACAGGATCTTGCGGTAAGCTTGACCGCGACATTGCCTTGCAGTTGGCCAAGGATACTATGACTCTTTCTCTGAAAGCACTTGACGAGCAAGGCTTGGGTCATATTCACATTTGTCCCGAAACAATGGGCAAAATAAATCAGTTGGGCACTCTGGAAGAGGTTATTGCTCTTTGCGAGCTTGACGAACGATTGATTCCGTGCATTGATTTCGGTCATCTGAATGCGAGAACTCTTGGTGAGGTCAACTCGAAAGAAGCGTTTAAACAGATAATCGATGAAATCGGTAACCGCTTGGGTGAGTACCGCCAAAAGCATTTCCATTCTCATTTTTCTAAAATTGAGTACACTAAAGGTGGAGAGAAAAAACATCTGACCTTTGAGGATGCAGTTTTTGGTCCCGACCCTACACCTTTGATGGAACTGCTCTGTGAATTAAACCTTGAACCAACCATAATCTGCGAATCCGACGGAACACAGTCGGAGGATGCATTGACAATGAAGAATCTATATTTGGAAAGGAAGTCTTTATAATGGCAAGCAAGAAAATTTTAGTGCTTAACGGACCCAACCTCAATATGCTTTCAATCCGTGAACCGGGTATCTACGGCACACAGACACTTTCAGAAATAAACTCTAATATCGAAACCTATGCAAAGGCTTTTGATATAAACTGTGATTTCTTCCAGTCGAACTGTGAGGGTGCTATTATCGATTCTATCCATTCGGTTTTGGAAAAGTATGACGGTTGCATTATCAACGCAGGTGCATATACCCATTACAGCTATGCTATTCACGATGCAATCAAGGCGGTCAATAAGCCGTTTATCGAAGTGCATCTTTCCAATATCCACGCACGTGAGGAGTTCCGTCATACGTCGGTTATTGCACCTGCTTGTGTAGGTTCAATCGCAGGCTTTGGTAAAAACAGTTACTTCCTTGCGGTCAACGCAATGAAGGAGTTGCTTAAATGAACCGTGTAGCCGCTTGGTTGCCTGATAACACAGCCGCTTTGGTTTTTACCACAGTCAACAGACGGTATCTGACGGGTTTTGAGTCTTCATTGGGCTATCTAGTTATATCCAAAGACGACAGTTGCCTGTTTGTTGACGGAAGATATATCCTTGCGGCAAAACAGTCGGTAAAGAACTGTAAGGTTGAACTGTTTGGCGCAAAATCTGGTGTTGTTAAAGACTATATCAATAGCCTCGGTGTCAAAACGCTTATTTGTGAAAATACAATCAGCGTTGCACAGCTTGAAACCTTCAAAAAGTCTTTTGAGGGCGTTGAGGTCATCGCCGACGGTAGCTTTTGCGATTTTATCTGTGACCTTCGAAAGGTAAAGACCGATTATGAGGTTGAATGTATTGTCAATGCTCAACGTATTGCCGAAATAGCATTTTTGGATGTGCTGAATTTTATAAAAGCAGGGGTCACAGAACGCGACGTTGTCGCCGAGCTTGAGTACCGTATGAAAAAGTATGGTTCGGAGAATCCGTCGTTCGATACGATTGTGGTTTCCGGACTCAAAAGTGCAATGCCTCATGGTGAGCCCGACGGAAACGTGATAAAGAACGGCGATTTTATTACGATGGATTTCGGTGCAACCTATAACGGCTATCACAGCGATATGACCCGTACCGTCGCGATAGGCTATGCAACTGATAAAATGCAGCTTGTCTATAATACTGTGTTAGAGGCTCAGCTTGCCGCTGAAAAGACTGTCAAAAACGGTGCTTTGTGTTCAGACGTTGACAATGTGGCAAGAGGTGTTATTGCAGATGCTGGCTTTGGTGAGTATTTTACTCATAGCACTGGTCACGGGATAGGTCTTGAAATTCACGAAAGCCCAAATGTATCAGCTTTTTCCGAAATAACGCTTCAAAGCGGTATGATAATTTCGGATGAACCGGGCATTTATATCGAAAATGAGTTCGGTGTCAGGATAGAAGATATGCTTCTTGTAACCGATGATGGCTCAAAAAACCTGACTATTGCAGAAAAATCACTGATTATTCTGTAAAATGTTAAAATAATACTTGAAATTATGAACAAAATAATGTATTATATTTTTGTTAAATTAACAGTACTATAACTGTAAATATTTGGAGGTAAAAAATTATGGTAACTGCCGGTGATTTCAGAAACGGTGTAACCTTTGAAATGGATGGAAAGGTATACCAGATCGTTGAGTTCCAGCACGTAAAGCCCGGTAAAGGCGCTGCATTCGTCAGAACCAAGATCAGAAATGTTATCGAAGGTTCTGTTGTTGAAAGAACTTTCAACCCGACCGAAAAATTCCCCACCGCTTTCGTTGAGAGAAAGGATATGGAATATTCCTACGCTGACGGAGATCTTTACTACTTTATGGATTCCGAAACTTACGAGCTTGTCCCCGTAAGCTCCAACGAACTTGACGATAACTTCAAGTTTGTTAAGGAAAATATGATTTGTAAGGTTCTTTCTTACAAGGGTAAGGTTTTCGGCGTTGAGCCCCCCACATTTGTTGAGCTGACCGTTACCCAGACCGATCCCGGTTTTGCAGGCAACACCGCTACCAACGCTACCAAGCCTGCTACTTTGGAGACCGGTTGCGAAATCCGCGTACCTCTCTTCATCAACGAGGGTGACGTTATCCGTATTGACACCAGAACCGGTGAATATATGGAACGTGCATAAGTAATACTATAATTACATCGGCCAAATGGCTTAAAAGGAGAAAACTATGACTGTTTCCGAGAAAGTTGCTTACATCAAGGGTCTTGCAGAAAATGCAGGCTTCTCTGATAACGAAGCAAAAGATAAGGTTGTAAAGGCTATCATTGATGTTCTTGAGGATATCGCAGGTGCTATCGGCGAGATCAACGAGCAGCTAGACGCTGTTGACGAGGATCTTGCAGCCCTCGAAGAGGATTTCTACGAGGATGACGAGGACTATGATGAGGATTATGACGACGAGGATGATGACGATTTCTGCTACGAAGTCGAGTGTCCCGCTTGCCATGACGTTATCTACCTTGACGACGAAATGATCGACGAAGGCGGCATTAAGTGCCCCAACTGCGGTCAGGACCTTGAGTTTGACTTTAGCTGCGATGATTGCAGCGGTTGTGCAGGCTGTGACGAGGAAGAGTAATTAAACATATCGGGCATCCTCTTTTGGATGCCCGATTATTTTAAGTAAAGGTATTGTTCAGGGGTGATTTTGGTGACAGAAACGAAAACTGTATTAAATTATACAATGATTAAGACCTCCGATTCCGACAAGGTTTCGGTTATTGTTGTCTGTGGTGGCAGTTCATCGCGTATGGGCGGAATTGATAAAATGATGCAGGATATAAAAAGTATCCCTGTGTGCATCCGTTCCTGCCTTAAATTTCAAAATAACGCTACCGTTTCAAATATAGTTGTTGTCACTAAGTCGGAAAGCATCCTTAAAATGCAGCAGCTTTGTGAGGCCTTTAAAATTACTAAGGTTACCGATATCGTTGAGGGTGGTAACTGCCGTCAACAGTCGGTTGCCAACGGTTTAAAGCAGTTGTCTGACGATACGGATATCGTTTTGATTCACGACGGTGCAAGACCTTTTGTGACAAATGATTGTATCGACCGAGTTATTGAAAAGGCGAGGGAGCTGTCGGCTGTTACTTGTGCAGTACCACTTAAAGATACCGTCAAAACCGTCCGTGATGACGGACTTGTCACCGCTACACCCGACCGAAGCACACTGCAATCGGTTCAGACGCCCCAAGGCTTTAAGTTTGGGCTTTATAAATCGGCAGTCCTGGCAAATCTTGATAATCTCGATAAATTTACCGACGATTGCTCTATAGTTGAAGCCTTTGGTTATCCTGTATATACCTGTATGGGCGATTATAAAAACATAAAAATTACAACGGCTGAGGACCTCAAAATTGCCGAGATTTTTGCGGAGGATTCAATATGAACATCAGAGTAGGACACGGTTATGACGTTCACCGACTTGTACCTGACCGAAAATTGATTTTAGGTGGGGTAGAGGTGCCTTTTGAATTGGGTTTATTAGGTCATTCGGACGCCGACGTTTTATTGCACGCAATTTCAGATGCTTTGCTTGGTGCTGCTGCTTTGGGTGATATCGGCAAGCATTTCCCCGATACCGCCGATGAATACAAGGGGATTGACAGCCGTATTTTGTTGAGAAAAGTTGTTGAACTTGTAAAATCAAAAGGCTACGGCATATCCAATATTGATGCAACAATTATTATGCAACGACCAAAGGTTGCCAGCTTTATACCTCAAATGGTTGAAAACATTGCCGAAGATTGCGGTGTAGATGCATCACAGGTTAACATCAAGGCCACTACCGAGGAAAAACTTGGCTTTACGGGTGAGGGCTTAGGCGTTTCTGCCCACGCAGTTTGCTTGATTTATAAGAAATAATTTATTTTATAAAAACATATAATCCAATGGTGATTGTATGTTTTCTATTAATTTCAGACTTTCAAATAAAAGAATCGTATTAGGTTTGATTTTGTTTACTGCAACGGTTGTTTTGGCTGTGGCAATAAGGCTTAATTCATTCGATAAGCAGTCCGAAATTGTTGTTGAGTGTGGTACTGAAGCCGAAGTGTGCGAGTATCTTGAATCTTTTGGTTTGCAACTCGGAGAATTTACTACTGACAGTATAACAGTGCCGTATGAATTCAATGAGGTTTATACTGATTACAACAATATTCAACAGTCGCAGGGCTTTGACCTATCTGAATATAAAGGTAAGACGGTAAACCGATACACCTTTACCGTTTTAAATTATCCCGACGTTCAGGATGTTTTTGCCGAGGTTCTGATTTACAACAAAACAGTTATCGGTGCGGATATATATTCGACGGCGGTGGATGGATTTATATCTCCTTTGAAATGAGGTGGAAGATTGGAAAGAATTGATAAAATCGTGGCTTCTTTAACAGGTTGCTCACGTAAAGATGCACGTGGTATGGTGATTCGCGGAAGAGTCAGCGTAAACGGTGCCGTTTCGGGTAATATTGCTTTGAAGGTCGACCCTTTAAAGGATGATATAAAAATCGACGGACAAAGTTATACGTATAAAAAGTATGTGTATATTATGATAAATAAGCCCAAAGGTATTTTATCGGCTTCAAATGATAAAACCCGCGAAACGGTGGTTGACCTTGTAAAATCCGAATATAATAGGGAAGGGCTGTTTCCTGTTGGAAGGTTGGACAAGGATACCACGGGATTGCTTATCATAACCGATGATGGTGATTTCGGTCATAAGGTCATATCACCCAAAAGTATGATTGAAAAAGAATACCTTGTGACTTTGGACAAGCCAATTACTGATGAAGATATCAAGGTGATTGAAAAGGGTGTTACTTTGGCAGACGGTAATGTATGCCGTCCTGCAAGGGTAAGACCTGCCAACAGTCAAATGACCAAGATTTTCATGACTATTACCGAGGGTAAATATCACGAAATCAAACGTATTTTGGGCGTTGTGGGTATAGGTGTTAACGAATTAGACAGGGTGAGAATAGGCAATTTGTGCAAAGATGACAAACTTATGCCCGGTCAATACCGTGAGTTGACATCCGATGAATTGGACTTTGTATGGAAATAACTAAAATTCCTAACATTTCACGTAGTAGTTTATCTATTTTTTTACATTATATGTATAACATTTGACATTTCATATAAATATTTGAGTGTTATTTTGTTAAATAAAGGTATAGATATTTCAGAATGTTTCTGTTATAATCTTAATCGTAGCGTAAAATTAATTTTTTCTTAGGAGGAAAAACAATGGCAAGCCTTTCACTTCGAAACATTTGCAAGAAGTATCCTGGCGGCGTTCTTGCTGTTCAGGACTTCAACCTTGAAATCAAAGACAAAGAGTTTATCATTCTGGTCGGTCCTTCTGGATGTGGTAAGTCTACCACCCTCAGAATGGTCGCAGGTCTTGAAGAGATCAGCGGCGGCGAGCTCTACATAGGCGACCGTCTTGTAAACGACGTTGCACCTAAGGATAGAGATATCGCCATGGTTTTCCAGAACTATGCTCTTTATCCTCATATGACCGTTTATGATAACATGGCATTCGGTCTTAAGCTCCGTAAGACTCCCAAGGAGGAAATCAAGCGTCGTGTTGAAGAAGCTGCACGTATCCTCGATATCGAGCATCTTCTCCAGCGTAAGCCTGCTGCTCTTTCTGGTGGTCAGCGTCAGCGTGTTGCTTTGGGACGTGCTATCGTTCGTGAGCCTAAGGTCTTCTTGCTTGACGAGCCTCTCTCCAACTTGGATGCTAAGCTCCGTGCACAGATGCGTACCGAGATTTCTAAGCTCCACTTAAGACTTGGTACTACATTCATCTACGTTACTCACGACCAGACTGAAGCTATGACCATGGGTACCAGAATCGTTGTTATGAAGGACGGTATCGTACAGCAGGTTGATACTCCTCAGCATCTTTATGATATGCCTTGCAACTCCTTCGTTGCAGGATTTATCGGTTCTCCTCAGATGAACTTCCTCGATGGCAAGGTTCTCGAAGAGGACGGTACTTTCTTCGTAGAGTTCGGTTCTGAAGACACCAAGACCCGTTCCGGTGTTAAGTATAAGATTAAGCTTCCTGCAGAGAAGAACAAGAAGGATTGCCTTGTTCCTTATATTGATCAGGAGGTTATCATCGGTATTCGTCCTGAGCACGTACACGACGAGGAAGAGCTTCTTGAGAAGTTCCCCGACGGTATTGTTGAGGCTAACGTTGAAGTTACCGAGCTTATGGGTGCTGAGAAATATCTCTACACCGTTTGCGAAGGTCAGAACATCAACGGCCGTGTTGCTCCTACCTCTACCGCTCATCCCGGTGACGTTATTAAGATCACCCTCGAGCCCGGTAAGATTCACATCTTCGATAAGAAGACCGAAAAGACCATCACTAACTGATGATTTTTATACCACCTCAGTGAAAACTGAGGTGGTTTTTTGTATCTTTATTGCGATTATGCCTATTGTAACACCTCTTTCGAGTTTACATAATATGGTAATTTGTAATCAAATTGTAACTTTTTTGAACTATTTTGTAATTTCCTCTTGAAAAATCACAAGATATTGTGTATAATGACAATGTGTATATGCACTACTATGGGAAAATTTTGAGGAGTGGACGTTATGTCAAACAGATTGTTTCAGGGAATTATCCATCAGATAAAGGATGCTATCGACCGTACAGTAGGTGTTATTGACGAAAATTATACCGTTATTGCTTGTAGTGACCTCGGAAAAATCGGAGAAACTCACGAGGTTATGTTTGCAGGCGGTGGAAACAACGGCATAAGTGATACCTTCATCAGAGGTCAGTATACATATAAGATGTTCGGTACACCCCAACGTGCCGAGTATATCATTTTTGTTGAAGGTAACGACCCTCAGGCTGCAAAATATGCCTCAATCCTTTCGATTTCCCTTTCTAATATCAAGTTCTATTATGATGAGAAGTACGACCGCGGTAACTTCATTAAGAACGTTATCCTCGAAAACATCCTTTCCAATGATATCAACTTAAAGGCTCGTGAGTTGAGATTCAACAGTGATGTGGCACGTACCGTTTTCCTTATTAGAGTAACCTCTAATAACGACGTTTCGGTATTTGACATCATTCAGAATCTTTTCCCCGATAAGAATAAGGATTTCATCATCAATATAAGTGAAAGTGATATTGCTCTTGTTAAGGAAACCAAGCCTGGAATCGAATCGTCCGACCTTGAGAACCTTGCAGGTTCTATTGTTGACACCTTGGCAAGCGAATTCTACTACACACACGCAGTTGTCGGTATCGGTTCCACTGTTGAAAGCCTTAAAGAGCTTGCTCGTTCCTTCAAAGAAGCACAGGTTGCTTTGGAAGTAGGAAAGGTATTTGATACTGAGAAAGCTATTGTCAGCTACGATAACCTCGGTATTGCCCGTCTTATTTACCACCTTCCCACAACACTTTGCGAATCTTTCCTTCGTGAGGTATTCAAGAGAGGTGCTATTGAGAGTCTTGATCAGGAAACCTTGTTCACTATTCAGAAGTTCTTCGAGAATAACCTTAACGTTTCCGAAACCTCGAGAAAGCTGTTTGTACACCGTAATACCTTGGTTTATAGATTGGACAAGATTAAGAAGATTACAGGTCTTGACCTTCGCGAATTTGACCACGCAATCATCTTCAAGATTGCTCTTATGGTCAAAAAGTACCTCAGAGCTAACCCTATTAAGTATTAATCTTAGCCTGCCGATTCGATGTGTTTTGCATTGCTTCGGCATGCTGTTTTGTAATTCAAATTTACAGAAAGAGTGATAGTTATTACTACCGAGAATGTCGGCCAGCAGGTTAAACCCAGCCAGCCGTTGATAGAGTTCAAGGGTGTATCGAAGAATTATGCTAACGGTACACATGCCCTTGATGACGTTAATATAAGAATAAATAAAGGCGAATTCGTTTTCGTTGTCGGTCCTTCCGGTGCAGGTAAGAGTACCTTTATGAAGCTTATCATGAGGGAAGAGAAGCCCAACACCGGTGATATTACCGTTAACGGTTTTAAACTGACCAAAATGAAAAGAAAACAGGTGCCGTATTTCCGTAGAACTATGGGCATCGTTTTCCAGGATTTCCGCCTTATCCCAAATATGAACGTTTTTGATAACGTTGCATTTGCAATGCACGTTGTCGGTGCTTCAAGACAGGAAATAAGAAAGAACGTGTCGAGGGCTTTGAACCTTGTCGGTCTTGCCGAAAAAGCACGTTGCAAGCCTGCCGAGCTTTCGGGCGGTGAGCAGCAACGTGTCGGACTTGCCCGTGCATTGGTCAATAAACCCAACCTTATTATCGCCGATGAGCCTACCGGTAACGTCGACCCTAATATGTCTTATGAAATTGTCGAGCTTCTGACCGAAATCAATCGCAGAGGCACTACTATCCTTATGGTTACACACGAGCATCAGCTTGTACGTGACTTCGGACAGCGTGTTATTATGATTGAAAACGGACGAATCGTTGCCGACAACGCGAACGGAGGTTTATTATGAAACTGACGAGCGTTAGATATCTTGTTGGCAACGGATTTAAGAACATCTGGCTTAATAAATTGATGTCGATTGCCTCTATCGGTGTTCTTGTTGCCTGTATGTCGGTTATCGGTCTTGCTATTGCACTTTCTATTAACGTTGACAGTGCTTTGGATAAGTTGGAACAGGACAACGTCGTTATGGTATTCTTTGACGACCGCAACGCTGCTCTTTATGGTGATTCGGGTGTTTCTACCAACGGTACATATAACGAAATTACCGAGGACGATTATACTATTCATGATTTCGATGATGCCATAAGACTATGCGGAAAAATCGAAAAGCTTGATAACATCGCAACGGTTGAATATTTCAGCGGCGATGATGCCTTGGTCAATACAATGAACTCGATGACCGAGGAGCAGGCAAAGTATTATGAATCGTTGCTTGAAAGCGATGAATATGGTAACCCGATGTCCTGTGGTGCAAAGGTTTCTTTTATAAGCCTTGAAAAGTTTGACGAAACCTTGGAAAGCATAGAAGCTCTTGAGGGCGTTGATGCAACCCAGTCAACCAAGGATATCGCCGAGAAAATCACCGCAATCAAGAAGGGTATCGGCATTATCGGTTTTTGGATAGTTGCTATTTTGTTGGTTATTTCTTTGATGATTGTATCCAATACCATCCGTGTAACTATGTACAACCGTAAGCTTGAAATAAGCATTATGAAGGCGGTCGGTGCAACCGATTCGTTTGTACGTTTGCCATTTATGATTGAAGGTGTCACCATCGGTGTGCTTTCGGCGGTTGTGACAACGGTTATACTTTACTTTGTTTACAACGCAGTAGACGACGCTATTATGAACAACTTAGGCCTTGTATCGTTGATTCCGTTCTCGGAGTTCTTCTGGATTATCTTCGGTATATTTGCCGCAATAGGTTGTTTCGCAGGTCTTATTTCGAGTGCATTTATGATTAATAAGTATTTAAGAAAGGAAGGCAGTGAATTCCGTGCGCTTTAATTTAAAAAGAGCATTAATATCGGTACTTTGCCTTGCGACTGTTGTTGGCTCAGCATTTATTGTCGGAGTTACTGATTCCAATAATGTAGTTGAGGCTGCCTCGGTCAGTGATTACCAACAGTATATTAAAGACCTTGAGGCAGAGCAAAAGGAAATTCAGGCAGAGCTAAATAAGCTTAAGGGCGATAAATCAAATAAAAAGGCTTTACAGACTGCTTTGCAGAAGAATATTGACAATCTGCAAAGTCAGATCAATGCTTGTAATAGACAGATATCTGACCTCGATGCAACAATAGTCGAGTTAGAGGCCGATATAGTCAAAAAGACGGAGGAGCTTGAGGCTACAAAATATACATTCCGTCAGCGTTTGAGAGCCATTTATATGAGTGGTGGTGCTCAGTCCTCAGCCATATCTGTGCTTATGAGTGCCGAAAATCTTGAGGATCTTCTCACAAAGACCGAATTGACCAAAAGCATCAGTGCTTATGACAGTGCTTTGATGAAGAAAATAGTCGATGATATGAAGGCTATTGAAGACAATAAGACCGAGGTCAACCGTCTTAAAACTGAGCAGGAAACCACCAAGGCCACACTTCGTACCAAGAAAAGCGAACTTGACAAGCAGATTAAAGAGGTCAAGAATATCATATCAGATATTGATTCGGAAATGGGTGACCTAAAGGATCAGGCCGATAAGATAGAGGATGCTATCAAGGAGTACGAGGAAGCCATTAAGAACGCTCAGAACGTAGGTGCTGATCAAAAGTATGACGGAGTTTTCTCTTGGCCTTGCCCGGGTTATTATTACGTAACCTCTCCGTATGGCTACCGTAATCATCCTATAAGTGGTAAGTATAAGTTCCATAAGGGTATAGATATTGCAGGAAGTGGTATTAAGGGTAAGCCTATAGTTGCCGCGGCTGACGGTATAGTATCTATTGCAACCTATAATACAGGTGGTTACGGATACTACGTAATGGTCAACCACGGAACCGGTTCAGACGGTAAAAAGTACGTCACTTTGTATGCTCACATGACCAAGTATATCGTAAAGGTTGGTCAGTCGGTCCGCAAAGGTCAGACTATCGGCTATGTCGGTACGTCGGGTGCATCAACAGGATACCATCTGCATTTCGAGATTCGTGCCGACGGTGACACAACCAATCCGATGAGTTATTATAAGTAGTTTCCACACCAATTTTGTGAAATAATTTAACTAATAAGGGGGACTGAGTTTCAGTCCCCTTAAAATACATATTCTGTCATTGACCTATTATCGAGGGATAATTTATATGAATAAAACATTATCTACACGTTGGGCGGTTGTTATTGCCTGCTTCTCATTTCTTGTTGCCGTAACGTTGACAACGTTGCTGTTTTGCGTTTTCGTTATTCCGCAAAGGGAAGGTGATCTTTTTAACTATAATCAGAAGCTGATGGAAATTAATAATCTCGTTGATAAGTATTATATTGGCGAGAAAAACGAGGATTACATCTCCAATGGCGTTGGTGCAGGATATATATTAGGTCTTGACGACAGATATGCATCGTACACTCCTGCCGAAGAGGCAGAAGAAAGTATGAATGCAATGTATGGATATAATACCGGTATGGGAGTTCAGGTTACTGCACACCCTGATAACGGTACTATCTACATTCTCGAGGTTCATAAGGAAAGTCCTGCAGAATATGCCGGCATCAAATCCGGTGACGAAATAGTTCAGCTTGATGATCAAAATGTTCAGGAAATAGGCTATTCGGCTGCTTTGGCTTACATCAAATCAAAGCCTACAGGTGATAGCATAAATACCGTTATCCAACGCGACGGTGAGAAGATTTCGATGAAAATTGAGCTCACACAGTTTATCTCGCAGACTGTATTTTATGAGATAATTGATAATAAGGGATATATCGAGATAACCCAATTCACCGATTCCACCGTCGAGCAGTTCACAGAGGCACTTGATTATATGGTCAACCAAGGTGTTGATGGTCTTATCTTTGATCTTCGCGGTAATCCCGGTGGTACGCTTAATTCGGTATATCAGATGGTAGATTGCCTTATCCCCGAGGGCCTTGCAATCTTTGTTGACTATAAGGGAGAGGAAAATGACCAGACATATTTATCAGACGCCAACGAGATAGACCTGCCAATGGCGGTTTTGATCGATGAAAATACCGCAAGTGCATCCGAACTGTTTGCACAGTCCTTGAAGGACTATAAAAAGGCTGTGACCATCGGTAGCACGACCTTTGGAAAAGGTGTTGTTCAGAGAACATTCACCTTGAGCGACGGTTCACTTGTTAAATTCACTGTTGCAAAGTACTATACAGCAAACAAAAAATGCCTTGACGGTATCGGTGTAACACCCGATTATTCCACCGAATGGACCGAGGATGAGCTCAAATATCGCCTTGTAAACGGTATTGAGGTAGACAAGGATTTCATTAAGGCCTCAGAGTATCTCGACTCTAAAAGCTAATTATCGTAATCCTCAAGTATTTTTAGAAGCTCAGTTTTGGATTTGGCTGTAAGACCGTTTTGCAAAAGCTCGCGGTCATATTCGGGAAGATCGGTTAATAGGGGAGTATCAAGCGTGTATAACGGTGAGTTTTCTCCGTCGATAAACACTGCGATTCGGTTTTCGTGTGCTTTAACACGGTAGCTTTCACTTTCGGTCGAAATTTCATATTTTGGCTCTGGATTTTGAGATTTTCTGTTGTAAACAATGTCGACCGTCATTACAAAAACCGAATAAATTACCGATGCAACAAATAATGATATTATAATTTTTCTTGAAATTCTCATATTTTCACCCAAAATTATTATTCCTTGGTATATTCGGTTTATTCATCGGGTAATATTATTTATTGTCCTTTGTTTACATAATGTGAACAAATTTACGGTTTTTACACCGATATGTAACAATAATGTAATACACAAACGGATAAAAATATGGTACAATACATTGTGTAAAGCTTTTGTCACCCAATAGGAGGTGCTGTTTTGAACGATTTTGATAAAGAAAAGGATTATGACCTTGAATATTTCAACAGTCATAAGGATAAAGAATCGGATAATGCCGATCTTATGCCGGGTGAGAATCTCAACTCGGATGAGAGCTTTGATCTTAACGCTTTTTCAAAGCAGTCGGACGTTGTTGACGAAACATTTGATATTCAGGACGACAATGCCGATTCAGAGGTCAATTTTACGTCGTACGGCAGAAAGCAAGGCGAGATAGACAAAGAGGCACGTGACAAAAAGAAAAAAGCCACCAAGACCAAGGTCAAAAAGGGTGTCTATTTAGGCTTAAAGATACTGTTTTCACTTATGCTTATCGGCATTATTACCGGTTGCCTTGTCGTTGGTGCCTTTGCGATTTACGTTTTCAACTTTGTCGACGATACCGTCCATGAGGACCTTGACCAGATGTCGCTTGGCTTTACGACCACCATTTACGTTGCCGACCAGGAAACGGGTGAGTTTGTTGAGTATCAGCGTTTGCACGGTGAGGAGAACCGTATATGGGTTGATTTCGAAAAAATGCCCGATAATCTGCTTAATGCATTTGTTGCGGTTGAGGACCAGCATTTCAGAGAACATCAGGGTGTTGACTGGAAGCGCACCGTTGCTGCTTTTGCCAATATGTTTGTTGACCTCTATTCGTCCAATCAAGGTGGTTCGACCATTACACAACAGTTGGTAAAGAACATTACGGGTGACAATAAACAGACACCTATGCGTAAGATACGCGAAATAATGCGCGCAAGGTATCTTGAGGACAATTATGAAAAGGATACCATACTTGAGTGTTACCTTAATACGATATGCTTAGGTGGCGGTATCTACGGTGTCGAGGTTGCTTCTAACTATTATTTCGGCAAATCAACAAGTGAACTAACCTTGGTTGAATGTGCCGCATTGGCTTGTATTGTTAAAGAACCCGAAAAATACCGACCAGACCGAAATCCCGAAGATAACCATGAGCGACGTAATACAGTTCTTCGTTTGATGAGAGACCAAGGATATATCTCAGAGGAGGTATATCAGACTTCTAAGGCTACTGAGCTTGAAATTGTTGCCGACGAAACAGCAAAAAACAATAATAAGGTTAACAGTTATTTTGTCGACGCGTTGATTGAAGAGGTTATCGACCGTCTTGTTACCGAATACGGAATGGACGAAACCTATGCTTCGAAAAATTTCTATAACGGTGGCTACAAGATATACAGTACACTTAATCCCGATGTTCAGAACGTTCTTGAGGAAGAATATGCCAAGACCGACAAGTACTTTACAATAAAGAGCAAGGAGTCGGGTAAGACTGTACAGTCAGCTATGACCATAATGGATTATAGCGGTCATATTGTGGGTATTGTCGGCGGTTCGGGTGTAAAGACCGAAAACCGTGCCTATAACCGTGCTACGATGGCATACCGTCAGCCCGGTTCTACAATGAAACCGCTTGCTTCTTATGCTCAGGCAATTCAGAAAAATATTATAAACTATTCAACTTTGCTTAATGATAAGCCTATTGCAGGTTACTATCCCGGTGGCGGTGATGGTCCGAGAAATTCCTATGGCCGATACGAAGGTTTGATGCCGGTTGCTGAAGCCTTGGAACGTTCTACCAACACTATTCCGTGTCACCTTGTACGTCAGATTGGCACACGTGCAACCTATTACTTCCTGCAGAACAACTTTGGTATCGACAGTCTTGACTCGGTAGAAGATAACAACCTTTCATCTTTGGGCATAGGCGGTACTTATAAAGGTATCACGACAACTCAATCGGCTGCCGCATTTGCTGTTTTCGGTAATCTCGGCACGTATTATGAGCCTACTACCATTTATAAGATGACCGACCAACACGACAGGGTTATTTTGAAACAGAAGGACGGCATTGCCGCAATCGACGAAAATACCGCAACGATTATGAACCATCTGTTGCAGAACGTTGTTTACGGTCAACGTGGTACAGCAAAGGCTGTTGCTTCTTTCCATAATGAAATCAAGTGTTACGCCAAGACCGGTACTACCAGTGACGTTTACGATAGTTGGCTTGCAGGCGGTACTCCGTATTATGTTGGTTCTTGCTGGTTTGGATATGACCAGCAGGATAAGCTTAACAAGTCTGACCTCGCAAAAACTATGTGGAAGAACGTAATGCAAAAAATCCATAAAAACCTTGAGGTTAAGGATTTTGTCGACAGTGAGTTTGTAACACCTCGTTACTATTGTCTCGAAACAGGCTTGCTTGCCACCGATGCTTGTGAGCATAAGGCAGAAGGCTGGTACAAGACCAACTATTCCTTGCCGTCGGCATGTACTGCTCACGAGGGTGAATTGTTGCCTCCGATTGACTACGTACCTCCCGAGGAAACTCCCGGTGAGGGAAATGGCTCTGAGGGAACTACTTCTGACCCTAATTTAACTACAAGCAGTAATCAAAGCTCGACCACCTCGAGCAATACAAGCTCTACCACTAATTTGGGCAACTCCTCGACGACGTCTTCGACTACCGAAGCCTCAAAGCCTTCGGATACCGAAAGCAGTCCTACTGAGAGTAAGAACACAACAACCGAATAAATTTTAACAACCGCAGTATGACAGCTTTCATTACTGCGGTTGCTTTATTATTCCATTGAAAACTAAAAAAATACTAGACATCAGAATAGATATTGTGTATAATGATTATAGTTAGTCGAAACAGAAATTTTGTTGCTGTTTCGATACCTAATCTTTGATTAGGTATCGAATTTTCACTGAAAATTCGACTATACTCATTGCAATGATTGTCGTGCAGAATTGAAATTCTATAAATTCAATTCTGCAAAGCCGATTTCATCGGATGTCGAAACACTTTTTCAGTGTTTCGACAAAATACAACCATTATAATAAAAGTATAATATTTAATTATTTATTTGGAGGTATAATTTATGAATCTTAAAGGAACAAAAACCGAGAAAAATTTAATGGAGGCTTTTGCAGGCGAAAGTCAGGCTCGCAACAAGTATACATACTTTGCAAGCGTTGCCAAGAAGGAAGGCTATGAGCAGATTGCCGCTATTTTCCAAAGCACCGCTGATAACGAGAAAGAACACGCAAAAATGTGGTTTAAAGCCCTTGGTGAGCTCGGTGACACCGCAAAGAATCTTGCAGCAGCTGCTGATGGTGAGAACTATGAGTGGACCGATATGTATGCTCGCTTTGCAGACGATGCAGAAGAGGAAGGTTTTACCGAGTTGGCTTGGAAATTCCGTGCAGTAGCCGCTATTGAAAAGACCCACGAGGAAAGATACCGCAAACTTCTCTCTAACGTTGAGATGCAGAAGGTCTTTGAAAAGGCTGAGGAAACAATGTGGGAATGCCGCAACTGCGGACACCTTGTAATGGGCAAGAAGGCTCCCGAGGTTTGCCCCGTATGTGCACATCCCCAAAGCTTCTTTGAGGTAAGAAAAGAGAACTACTAATTATAGTAGATTAAACTCTCGACAAATTAACTATTCCCAAAATTCTATCGACAGTAAAGCTACATTTTTACTATTTAAAATTCAAGCCAAATCATAAAACTGACTTCTATATTTAAGGGAAGTCAGTTTTATTATAATTAAATATTTCCAAAATTAATTATTTATATATTTTTAGTTGAAAATTGACTCTAAGTATAGTATAATCACATAGATACTACCTTGAGGTAGTATCTAGTTTTTCAAGTTTAAATGCTTTGATAAAAAAGGATGAACAGTTAATGTCTCAAAACAACACGATTTTTAATATGCCTTGTATGGCTATGCGCGGTATTGTTGTGTACCCCAAAACTGTGGTACATTTTGACGTTGTACGCAAAAAGTCAGTTGAGGCTCTCAATATTGCAATGGCAGGGGACCGCAAGATTTTCCTTGTTACACAGCGTGATATTTCTGTTGAGGACCCTTCTCAGAAAGACCTGTATACCGTTGGTTGTGTTGCGAAAATCCGTCAGATTGCGCGTGTTCATGATGATGTTGTCCGCGTGTTGGTCGAGGGTTGCTACCGTGCCGAGATGCTTGGACTTTCAGCAACAACTCCTGCACTTTATGCCGACGTCGTCAGAATGATTGATGAGCCTGTCAAGTGCCGTCCCGTATATAAAGAGGCCTTGCTTCGTAGTGCAAAAACAGCATTTGACCAGTATGCCCGTGTTGCTCCCAAGGTTTCGCCCGATGTTATTATGACTATCGTTGCCGCTGAGGAAATGGGCTTTTTGGCCGACTTTATAACCCATAATATGCCGGTCGATTACGACGATAAACAGTATATTCTGGAGCAGTTTGATACCAAAAAGCGTTTGCAGTTGGTAGTTTCCTTGCTCAAGCGAGAAAAGGAAATTATGGGTATTGATGCCAAAATAAACGAAAAGGTCAAGGCTAACATCGACGAAAATCAGCGTGAGTATTACCTTCGTGAGCAGTTGAAGGTCATCAACGAGGAGTTATACGGTAACTCTGGTCCCGAAGATGAATGCGAAAAGTATTACAGCCGTATTGACGAAATGAAGGCTTCCGAGGACGTTAAAAAGCGACTCCGCGAAGAGGTAGACCGTTATCAGAAAATGCCTTCGGGTTCGCATGAGGCCACCGTTGTGCTCAATTATCTCGACACCTGTTTGTCGTTGCCTTGGGGTATCTATACCGAGTCGAAAATAGACCTTGCAAAGTCACAGAAGATACTTGATAAAGCACATTACGGCCTTGACAAGGTTAAAGAGAGAATCATCGAACTGCTTGCAGTTCATACCCTTGTGCCCGACGTGAAGGGTCAGATTATCTGTCTTGTCGGTCCTCCAGGTGTCGGTAAAACCTCTATTGTCAAGTCGGTTGCCGAGTGTATGGGCAGAAAATATGCCCGAGTTGCCCTTGGCGGTGTCGGTGACGAATCGGAAATCCGTGGTCATCGTAAGACCTACATAGGCGCAATGCCGGGTAGAATTATCAATGCCGTTAAGACTGCAGGAAGCTCGAATGCCGTTATCCTGCTTGATGAAATTGATAAGTTGGGTTCTTCCTATAAAGGCGACCCTGCATCGGCTATGCTCGAAATTCTGGACAGTGAGCAGAATTCAACCTTCTTCGACCACTACGTCGATATGCCGTTTGATTTGAGCCGTGTTCTGTTTATCACAACGGCCAATGATGCAAGCAGTATTCCTGCTCCTTTGCTTGACAGAATGGAACTTATTGAGTTGGGTAGCTACACCCGTGAGGAAAAGTTCCAGATTGCCAAACGACATCTAGTTAAAAAACAGATGTCGGCAGTGGGACTTACTGCAAAGCAGATTAAATTCACCGAAGAGGCTATTTATAAACTTATTGATGCTTACACCCGTGAAGCAGGTGTTCGTCGACTTGATAGAAATTTGGGCTCGATTTGCCGTAAATGTGCCGCAAAGATAGTTTCGGGTGAGGCTTCTGTTAAGGTGACAACAGCAGTTCTTCATGAAATGCTTGGCACCGAGAAATATAAGCCCGACGTTTTGCAGAAAAAGGATGAAATCGGCCTTGTAAACGGACTTGCATGGACAAGTGTCGGCGGTGAGTTGCTGCAGATGGAGGTTGTTTGCGTACCTGGTACGGGTAAATTGGAACTTACGGGTTCATTGGGTGACGTTATGAAGGAATCGGCACACGCGGCCATTACCTGTGTCCGTAGCCGTGCAGAGGTTTTGGGTATTGATAAGGAGTTTTATAAGAACCTTGATATACATATCCATGCACCCGAAGCTGCTGTCCCTAAGGACGGTCCTTCGGCAGGTGTTACAATGGTTACAGCTATTGTATCGGCTTTGACGGGTACACCTGTACGACGTGACGTTGCTATGACGGGTGAGGTTACTCTTCGTGGTAGGGTAATGCCTATCGGCGGTTTGAAGGAAAAGTCTATGGCGGCATACCGCAACGGTATCAGAAAGGTGTTTATACCTATCGAAAACCTGCCTAATCTTGACGAGGTTGATAGCATTGTCAAGGATAACGTTGAGTTTAAGGCGGTTGAAACCGTTGATGAGATTTTGTCCGAGGCTTTGGTGTCTATGCCCGTTGCAGCAGAAAAAGAGTATTATAATATCACAAAATCCGCAAAATCAACCAATACCGCAGTTCATAACTAAGGTTTAGGAGAAATTATATGAATTACAATAAAGCTGAGTTTGAAACCTCGGCAGGAACAAGCAGAGGACTTTTGCCGTCGGACAGACCCGAGGTTTGCTTTTCGGGTCACTCAAACGTCGGCAAATCATCAATGATTAACAAGGTTTTTAACCGAAAATCCTTTGCAAGAACAAGTAATAAACCTGGTAAAACCGCAACGGTCAATTTCTTTAAATGCGAAAATATTCGTCTTGCTGACCTTCCAGGTTATGGCTTTGCCAAGGTTTCGTTTGACGAGCGTCAGCGTTGGGCAGAGCTAATGGAGGGTTACTTCTCGCAAGGCCGTGACATCCGTCTTGTTTTTCAGTTGATTGATGCCCGTCATAAGCCCACTAAAGATGATATTGATATGTTGCATTATCTTTGCAACAATCAGTTTGCGTTTGTGGTTGTGCTGACCAAAATTGACAAGCTTAAAGCAAAAGAACGTGAGAAAAATCTCGTAATGCTCAAAGAGGAAATGAGCTTTATCGGTGATATACCGATGATACCGTTTTCGGCTGAAAACGGAGAGGGTTGCGATGCAATCCGCAACCTTTTGGATGAGATAAACGAAAAGGGGAATATCCAGTGATTAGCGAAAGTGTTGGTGTGAACAGTAACGGCAATCTTACAATCGGCGGTGCCGATTGTGTAGAATTGGCCAAGGAATTTGGCACACCGCTTTATGTGTTTGATGAAAATCTTATAAGAAAGACCTGCCGTGAGTTCAAATCGTCTATTGATGAGTTTTATGGTGGTAACGGTCTTGTTCTGTACGCAAGTAAGGCCTTTTCCTGCAAGGAAATGTACCGTATCGTGCAGTCGGAAGGCTTGGGCTGTGATGTTGTTTCGGGCGGTGAGCTTTTTACCGCTTTGTCAGCAGGCTTTAAGGCAGAAAACATCTTCTTCCACGGCAATAATAAGACCTTGGATGAGATTGAATTTGCTTTGAAATCAGGTGTTGGCCGAATTGTTGTTGATAACGAAACCGAACTCGAAAATATTCAGAATATTGCTGAGAATCTTGGCACAGAAGCTCATATTGTTTTGAGAATTAAGCCCGGTATTGATGCTCATACCCATGCTTATATCAGCACGGGTCAGATTGACTCGAAATTCGGCTTTGCTATGGAAAACGGTGAGGCTTATGACTGCACCGAAAAGGCTTTGCAGTACAAAAACATTGCGCTTCACGGTTTCCATTGTCATATCGCTTCTCAGGTTTGTGAAACAAAGCCTTTCCAAGAGGCAGCAGAGGTTATGCTCAATTTTATGAATAATGTTCGTGAACGTTTTGGAGTAACCTTGACCGAGCTTAACCTTGGTGGAGGCTTTGGTGTAAAATATCTTGAATCCGACGGTCAGATTCCTTTCAATGAGTATATGAAGAATACCTCGGTTGCTTTGAAGAAAAAAGCAGCGGAATTGAACTATCCCGTGCCTAAAATATTCATTGAACCCGGTCGTTCAATCGTTGCACCCTCGGGACTTACACTTTATACTGTCGGTAACGTTAAGACCATCAAGGATGTTAGAACCTACGTTGCAATCGACGGCGGTATGGGTGACAATCCCCGATATGCTTTGTATCAGGCCGATTATACCGTTGAGGTTGCCAATAAGGCAAACGAACCTAAAGATTTCATTGCAACGGTTGCAGGTAAATGCTGCGAAAGCGGTGACCTTATTCAGGAAAATGCACCGATGCAGACACCGGAGGTTGGTGATATCTTGGCTGTGCTTAATACGGGTGCTTACTGCTATTCTATGGCAAGCAACTACAATCGTATAAGAAGAGCTATGGTAGTTATGGTTAAAGATGGTCAGCCGAGAGTTATTGTTAAGCGTGAATCTTATGAGGATATTATTAAAAATGATATTTAACGGTGGTGAAACCAATGCGTGACGATATTACAAGTATTCCGATAAGCGACGTGTTTGAGCCTAAAGAGGGTTGTCCTGTTTGCCGACTTCGCGATATGCTTGAGGAACGTTCGGTTACTTATATAACAGGTGCCGCTATGATGGAACCTGATGTTCGAATCGAAACCAACAAAAAAGGCTTTTGCCGTCACCATTATGGTCAGATGCTCAAAAGCAGTAAGCAGTTGACCATTGCTTTGATTTTGCATAGCCATTTGGCACAGATTGCCAACGACGGTGTTACTAAAGCACCGGCAGGTCGTTTCGGTAAAAGAGAGCCTATTAAGAATACCTGCTTTGTTTGCGAAAAGCTTGACCGCAATATGGAGCATATTATCAATAATATCTGCGTTTTGTGGGAAAAAGAAAAGGAGTTCAGAAATCTCTATTCTGAACAGCCCTATATATGCCTTGAGCATTGCAAGATGCTGACGTCGGCAAGTGGCAGTATTTCGGGCAAAAACCGTAAGGAGTTTCAGAAAATCACCGAAAAACTTTGCCTTGATTACCTTGTTGATTTGGCAGGTGATCTTCAGCATTTCTGTGATATGTTCGATTACCGCAGTAATGGGGAAGAGGATTGGGGAAATTCCAAGGATTCGGTCGAACGCACCGTAAAATTCCTTACAACAAGAGATGTTGATTGATACTTAAACCGGGGTACTCACCGAGGAAACACATAGAACCGTCCCCTGTGTTTCTGTGTTTTTAAATAAAATCATCAAAATTTTAGCGGTTGGGATTTACCCCAACCGCTTTTTTATGTGTTTTGATTTTTATGTATTTTGGTTTCTGATATAGTTGAAAAGATACTGTTGAGCTATGCCTTCGTATCCTTTTGCACATTCGGGAAATTCACCGTTGAAATATTCTTGGATGGCACGTTTTATCCAAACGTCCTTGGGCAGTGCATCAATACGCTGAAAACCGAAAAGCAGGGTACAGTCGGCCACCTTAATGCCAACACCCGTTATTTTCATCAATTCGGCACGGGCTGTGTCAATATCGGCAGTTGCTATAAGTTTAAGGTCAATCTCTCCGTTTAAATACTTCTTTGCACCGTCCACTATGTATCTTGCTCTGAAGCCTGAACGAATTGGTGCTAAATCCTCTGTGGTCAAAGCGGCAATTTTTTCGGCAGTAGGGAAGGTATAACCGCCGTTTGGCAACGGCTCGCCGAAGCTCTCACAAAGCCTACCGATAATACCCTTTATCCTTGGGATGTTGTTGTTCTGAGAAATAATGAAAGAGCATAACGCTTCCCAAGTATCCTGCTTTAAAATTCGTATGCCTTTGTTTTGGTTAGCAGCAGTTTTTAATATTTCATTTTCTGAAATTACGTTGATTATCTCACCGTAATTGCGGTCAATATCAAGGTATGCTCGCCAATTTTCCTCATATTCGGACAAAGTGCAATCATAAAGCGTAATAGTGCCGTTATTTAAGCCTACACGAAGCTTTCTCCCTAAAGCTATTCCAACCCAGGATGTGTCGTCAAAAGGCTCCCAACGAAAGGCCTGACCGCAATCAAAGGTTTCTTGCAATCCGAAATGTTCAACGCCTGATATGTAAACGTTGCCATCCTTTTCAATGGCAGTAGGATTGTATTTTTTCAAAGTATCACCCCAAATCATCATCTGAATTATACAGGATTTTTTTGAACAATGCAATCGGTAATGTCAAGCAATTTTTGGTAGTGTTTACAAATTGTAGGGTTACATAACTCCGTAAATTATGTAACTTAGGGTCGAAAAACGTGATAAACTTAATGGTTTTTAGACTTTTCCACAAGGTTATCCACAAAAGTTATGTAAACCGAGGATTACAAAACGTATTATTTTGCGAAATTTCAAAATTTTTCCTTGACAAAGTATGAAAGACAGTTTATCTGTCAAACATATTTTATGAATATATGATTTTGGGAGGCAAAGCATGTTGAGAGGTGTCAGTAAAAGAATAATAGAAGTTAACGACACGGGCAGTGAGCTTTTTGAAAAAGCTCTGTTTTTTGTAAAGACAGACGGTGGTAAAACCGAGTCAGAACTCCAAAAAGAAGCTAAGAAAATAGTAACGTCATATTTTTCCGAAGACTCAAAACAACATCAGGGATTTTTAAGGTATACCGATTTAAAGAAAAAGAGAAGACGAAAAATTATTGCACTGACATCTGCATTGATGCTTTGTTGCATTGCGGTTGCAGTACTGTTGAAGATTGTATTATAAGAGCACCTGTAACGGTGCTTTTTTTACTTTAATTTTTAATTTTCTTTCATCAGTTACGACATAATTCGACAGTACGCAAATCGTATAATTTAGTTAAAGGCGGTGATGAGATGGTAATATATGTGGACGTTTTGATTTTCATAAACACCGTCATCGATTTTATGCTTTTAACGTTAGCAGGGACCTTAAGCTCAACCAAGCCGAGATTCTTGAGAAAACTTATTGCGTCGATTGTTTCGGCACTTTTTTCTTTATATATTTTCCTACCGCCACAGCCCACCGTTATAGAGATACTTATGAGGCTGGTTTCATCATCGGTCGCGGTGGCTATCTGCTTCGGTTACATAAATACCCGTTCTTATTTGCGTCGTCTGTTTACGTTCTTTGCAGTGTCGTTTATATATGCAGGACTTATGGCAGGAATGGTAATGCTTTTCAACCCTTCGGTTATGTCAATGAACAACGGAGTTGTTTATTTTAATATATCACCGATATGGTTGATTTCTTTGTCGTTGTTGTTCTATATTGCCATTGTTCTGATAAAGAAGCTTACGGGTCGTCAGTCAGAATGTGCAAAGGAATGCGATATTGAGTTTTTTATAAACGATAAAACCTGCCGTGCGAGGGCAATGGTCGATTCGGGGCATACGCTTAACGATGCGTTTTCAGACAGTACCGTGATAATTGTTGATAAATCGATAGCAGAAACGCTTTTTGGTAAGTCTGATACGGAGTGTATGCTATCGGTACAAACACCTGCTACAAGCGAAATTTCAAGGCGATTTCGCATACTGCCGGTCAACACCGTTTCAGGTGAACGACTTTTACCTGCAGTTAAGATAGATAATGCAACCGTACATAACAACAGTACTGTAATTAAACTCAACAAGCCTATATTGGTTATATCAAATCAGATATTAAGTGACGGTTATACGTCAATCATCTCACCGAGAGTATTGGAGTAATATTTTATGAAAATCATCAGCACAAAACTTAGTATAATAATAAGAAATATTTTAAAAAAGATTGGGCTTATAAATAACAGTTATTATATAAACGGACCCGAAACATTACCTGAACCGTTAAATGCAGAGGAAGAGCAAGAAATACTGTCTATGCTCACGGGTGACAGGTCGGATGAGGCGAAAGAAAAACTGATAATACACAATTTAAGGCTTGTGGTTTACATTGCAAGAAAGTACGATGCGGCAGGTGCTTCGGTTGAGGACCTTATTTCAATCGGTACTATCGGTCTTATTAAGGCAGTCAACACCTTTTGTCCAGACCGCAATATCAAGCTTGCAACCTATGCCTCAAGATGTATTGAGAATGAGATTCTTATGTATATGCGAAAAACAACCGTATTGAAAACGGAAATATCCATTGATGAGCCGTTAAACGTTGATTGGGACGGAAACGAGCTGCTTTTATCCGATATCCTCGGAAGCGACGGTGATGAGGTTGGAGGCAGGGTAGAGCAAGAGGATGAAAAGCGGTTGCTGAATAACCATATATCTAAACTTGACGACCGTGAACGTGAGATAATGAATATGAGGTTTGGACTTGGAGGCTGTGAGGAGCATACTCAAAAGGAGGTGGCCGATATTCTCGGCATATCACAGTCGTACATCTCCCGACTTGAGAAGAGGATTATTTCAAGGCTGAAAAAAGAAATGGAAAAATCGTATATATAAAAACATCCCCTTTAGACGTTGGACTAAAGGGGATTTGCTGATATTTTGATATTAATTGCCGGAATTGGTAGAGGGAGTATAATCCTTCGGCGGTGTTTGTTGGATTGAAACAAAGTAATCTACAATGCCTTGTGTCAATGCCTTACCGCATTCGCTGTTAAAATCGTCACGAATCATATCGGAATATTCGTCAGCGTTGGTGATAAAGCCGTTTTCGGTTAGAACAACAGGACAGTCGGTCTGACGAGCAGTAAAGAAGTAGTGCCACTTAACACCACTCCATTTAGACTTTTTATAAAGCTTGCCATCACCGTGGAAAGGCTTTGAACTGTTATAAATTGCCGTCAGTTCGTCCGACGTATAGTTATAAATTGCGTCGTTTATCATTTTTGCCGCATTGGCCGAAAACGCATTAAAATGGTATGAGTTAAAGGCTCTCGGAGAGGATGAATCGGATGCGTTACGGTGGATTGCAATACAGTAATCAGCACCGACGTCACGCAGTAGCTTCATACGCTGCTCGGAGGTTGGGTTACTAGCGTTATCATAACGCGTAAGATAAACTTTAGCACCGATAGATTCAAGCTGTGCTTTGATTTTCTCTGCAAGCATAAGGTTGAGCTGTGACTCATTGTATTTGCCGTGGCTTCCAACAGCACCTACGTCGTTACCGCCGTGACCCACGTCGATAGCGACTACAATTCCGTCAAGTCGGTAACCGTAAGGGTTAGAATTATCAACCGTTATAACGGCAGGATTGAGGAAAGAGAACACAAGCTGACCGTCGTCGTTGTACTCGGCACTCCAACCGTAGAACATACCTGTCTTTTTTAGGTACAGACGCAAGGTATGGTCTTCTTTATTTTTAATCCATTCAACCTTTTTGAATATAGGATTGTCACCGACCGAGAAATCACCGTTAATCACGGTAGCATAACAGAAGGTGATGTCAACGTATTCAAATGTCACAGCAGAAACGGTATAATCACGGTTTCCGCCCGAGCCTTGATTGGTATATTTTTGCGGTTTTACATCAAGCTTGAACGGTGCTTTCCAAAGCATGTCAAGTGTCAGCTTAGTGTGGCGTCCCTCCGAACTGAAGTTTGCAACAGTAATTTCGTTATGGTCGGGAAGTGTGCCCTTATAAACTTCCAAAACCTTAACACCCTTGGACGAGGTAGTGTATACCATATTTCCGTAACGGAGCATTTTAAGCTTACCGCCTGAGGAGGAAGCATCACCGACACAGTAATCCACCGTGCCTTTGGGCAGGTAGTTGTTTGTCGGCCTTGAATAGTCGTTAGAATCGGTTGAGGTAAAGGTCTCAGCCTGCCAGTTTACAATCTCACCGATTTCATATTCCTTTTCACGTTCTTCGTGGATAACCGTTATGTTTCCACCGCTTTCAGATTCGGTGCCGTAGATAGATTTGGCAGTGAATTTTACCTTTCCGAGCGATTTGTCCTCGTCATACACCAAAGGCAGGTCAATACGACCCGAATAGTTACTGTATTCACCGGTAGGCTTGCCAAGCTCGTCAAGTATCGGCTCCTCTGTCAAGTTTACGGTAGTGCTTCCGAGTTTTGCGGTGACTGTACTGTCGGATATTGCAACACAACTTACAAGCAATACCGAACGGCTGGGAAGGCTTTGCTTTTGTGTGGGTGCAATACTCTTTATAACCGTCTTTTTATAGGTTATTTTATAGGTTTCCTTAACACCCTTATGCTCAACGACAAAGGTATTTAAACCAATGTCAAGCTCGAGGTCAAGCGAGAAATAACCAAGTGCGGTACGTTCAATTTCTTCGCCATTCAAGGTAAGCTTAAACGAAGGGTCAGAAGCTCCAGAAAGAATCGTTTTAGAGTTGTATGTAGTGAATTTTTTCTTTTCGGGACGGGAAATTGTAAGGTCCTTCAAGACGTAATCGTTGTCCCATTGGTCAGCCAAAAACTTAATAACGGCTCCTCGACTCTCGGTTTGGTCTTTGAAATATTCATCCCAACCGTCAATGCCGATACCTGTAATCTCAAGCGTATCAAGAGCTTGTAGCTGACTGATAATCTGGTCGGTTTGCTGCCAACCTTCGGCTTTACTGCCAAGTTTACTGTAATCGATCTTACAGTAAACGTCCTTCTCCATTTCGAGCTCGGTTCTCCAACCCTCGAAATAGGTCATAAAACTTACGTCGTCGCGTTCGGTAGAATAGGGGTTAAATACAATAACAAAGTCGCAGAAATCACCGTTGAACCATTGTTTGACGTTAAATACAGCACCTTCGGGATAGCTTTCCTCGTTGATTTCAATGCCTGTGTAAAGCGTTTGGTCTGCCTTGGCAGTTGCCATATAAAAGTCACGCATAGCCATAGACAGAACGCTTTTTAATTTTAGTTCTGATGTGCCTTCGGGCATATCAGAAGGCAGGATATACATATTTTTAAAAACAAGCATATCAGAGTAATTTCCTATATTTTTGTCCGACAAAGCCTTACAGATTCTATCAATATCAGTTTGGTCGGCAAGGCTGTTTTTCAGCATTGCTCGTATATCGAGAGCAGTAATAACCGAAACGTTCTGAGATTTTGCATAGAAGTAAAAATCTTTAAGAAAATCGCCTAAAGGAGTCTCAAAGCCCTCAACTGGGAATAGAAGTCCGTCCTTGTAGTTTAATGTTAACTCAACGGTATCAAATCCGTCAGCCTTCAAGCTGTCAACAATTTTTTTAGCGTCTTCAAGTGCAGTGTCAATTGATGCTTCATCGGTCAAGAAATCCTCACCAGGTGCTATTGAGATACTGTTGAAGGTAGTAAAAGGTGTTTTTTCAACCTGAATTACAGGCTCGGTTACGGTGGGTAACGAACTCGAAGTACTGTCAACCGATTCTGTTTGTGAACGGCTGTCTTTGTTGGCAAGCATAAATATACCTGCCGAAGCTGCGGATATCACAACGGTGATAACCAACAGTATCGGTATGATTAGTTTTAGATTGATTTTTGCTTTAGACGTCTCGTTGCTCATTTTTACTCCTGCTTTATACTTTTAAGTGCTTGTTTGAGATTATTATATTGTGCTTGTGTTAAGCTGTCGGTTGATGTGATTTCTGTATATGAGAAAATAAACACACCGTCACAGTTCTTTGATTTAGCATCCAAAGTTTGCCTTGCCAAAATGTCGTCATCGGTTTTCCATTCGGTTGTATTGGCATCCTCGGTATCGATTTTATATGCCGCAAGTCCGATGTAAAGCTTAACATTGCTCTTGCGTTTTATTGAAAGCCAACGGTTGATAACCGTTGTGTAATCGGCAATGGGATGGTCATAACCAAAATAGATTTGCGGTGCTATGTAATCGATAAATCCGTTTGAGTTCATCCACTTGGCAATATCGGCATATTTGATTTTGTAGTTGTCGTCTGTACCGTTCTGGGAAATATGGTACGAAGGGCTTATGCCGAACTGAACATTTTTGTCAATGGCTTTTATGGCACTGTAAACCCCCGAAATAAGTGCGTTGACGTTGGCTCGGCGCCAATCGTCAAGCGAAAGGGAAGTACCCGAAGCCAAATATTCAGGCTTGTCAAAATCACTGTCAACAGCATTGGTATATGGATAGAAATAGTCGTCAAAGTGTATGCCGTCTACATCATAATTCTGAACAATCTCGCGGACACCGTCGATTATAAGCCTTTGTACGTCAATGGATGATGGGTTAAAGTAAATACCGTTTTTATAGGTCAGAACGTTACGCATCTTTCCCGAATCACCGCTATTATACCATTTTCTTGCAGGATGATTCGCAGCAAGCGAGTTGACATTGGTCGACGTTGCTGAAATTCGGTAGGGATTAAGCCAGGCGTGAATCTGCAAATTGCGGTTATGTGCCGCAGTCACCATATATTTCAATGGGTCATAGCCTGGGTCCTTGCCTTGAGTACCCGTCATATAAACGCTCATCGGGAAATATTCCGAATAGTAAAGAGCATCGGCAAACGGTCTTACCTGAACGATAACTGCATCGCAACCAAGAGTTTTAGCATCGTCAAACATTTTATTTATCTTCTGCTTGAACGAAGCCTCGGTATCGTTTCTGAAATCAAGCTCGTAATATGAATACCATATAGCCGAAGTGAAGGATTGCTTCGGTGTGACGGTGGGTGTACTCAATGAAGTGTTGTCGGACGAGGTCTGTTCCGATGACGTTACTGAGCTTGTGCTTGAAGATGTGGTTTCAGTCGATGTTACATCGGAGGTTGTTACATCTGAGGAGGTAACCGATGAGTTTCCTGAGGAAACGTTGGAAGGTGAATCGGATGATACCAAGTCTGAGGACGTTACGTCGGTATTACTGCTATTGAGTGATGTTGTATCAGAACTTGCATAAGGAGTCGAAATCACATTGTTTGTGCTTTCAGTAACCTGATTATGTTCGGATGAAGCGTAGCTACTGTTGTTGGCTGATAAAGTACCGTTACGGTCATTGTTTACGAGCATAATACAACCAACCATTGCCAAAGCGTAAGTGATTGCAACAGCCAAAGCGATAAGAATTACGGTAGCACGTTTCATTCTATTAACACTCTGCAAAGTTACGCCTCCTAAAAACAGTTGAATTATATACTTAATTATATTATAATATTATTGAAATAACAATAGTATTTTTTTGAAAAAGAGATTTTATATGACAAAATTTGATCATTATTTTTTGGTATATCTGGCAATAATTTCTTTTATTTCCATAATATTGACTGTTGCCGATAAAATGAGAGCGAAAAAACGCAAATACCGCGTACCTGAAGCGGTACTGTTTTTGTTTGCTGTTCTCGGTGGAAGTGCCGTGATGTACCTCACAATGTGCCTTATCCGACATAAAACACAGAAAAGCCGATTTGTGTTCGGTATACCGTTTATTTTTTTTGTGCAGTGTGCTTGCATCTACGCAATATACACACATTAATGTAAATGCCTATTGACAAATAGTAATATTGCGAATATAATAAATTGTGCAAATTAAATACTGTCTTCAGGGCGGGGTGAGATTCCCCACCGGCGGTGAAAGGCTTTGCCTTAAGCCCGCGAGCATGAAAATGCAGATTTGGTGAGATTCCAAAGCCGACGGTCAGAGTCCGGATGAAAGAAGATACATAAAGCACTTTTTTGTGTTGTTTTGTTCCGCCTTGTTTTCAGGGCGGATTTTATTTTTTGGAGGGTATCAGATGTCAACCAAATCAAACAATATCAAAAAAATGTCGGTCGTTGCGGTACTTTGTGCTATCGCATACTTGGTTTCATTAGTATTTCCATTTAAGGTTCAGTTTTTGACCTTTGATTTAAAGGATGCAATAATTGCAATTTCTGCTTTAATGTACGGACCTATGGCAGGTCTTATAAGTTCAATTATTGTTCCGTTTATTGAGTTTATAACCACCTCAGAAACAGGAGTATACGGTTTTGTTATGAACTTCTTGTCAAGTGCTGCATTTTCAGTAACGGCAGGTCTGATTTATAAATACCGCAAGTCGTTTTTTGGAGCAATTATCGCGATGATTTCATCGGTTTTTGCAGTAACGGCAGTTATGTTGGTTGCCAATTTGTTTATAACTCCGTATTATATGCAGGTTCCGAGGGAAATGGTGGTTGAACTTATCCCTGCACTTTTGTTACCGTTTAATCTTATAAAGTCTATTGTAAATGCATCTTTGACCTTGCTTATTTATAAACCGATAACCGCGGCATTCGGACGAATGAGATTGACCGAAAGAAAGGCATACGATAAGTCGCAAGGACTTCGATCAGTTATTCTTGCAGTGAGTTGCCTTGCTGTTGCGACAGGAGCTATTGTCGTGTTTGTTCTGTGTCTTGGTGGCTCGGTTGATATTTGAAAAATTTACTATTGACAAATTATAATTTTATGTTATAATACCAAACGGAAATTTGAATACGTCCTTATCAAGAGTGGTGGAGGGAATCGGCCCGATGACACCCGGCAACCTGTGGTCACACAAGGTGCTAAATCCGACGGTTTTTACCGAAAGATGAGGTTTAATTTGACCTGCTCTTTCGGAGCAGGTCTTTTTGTTTGTTTAAAATGAATTTTAAAATAAAGGAAGAAAATTATGGGAAAGTTTTTGTTTACATCTGAATCGGTAACTGCAGGTCACCCCGATAAAGTATCGGACAGTGTATCTGATGCAATTCTTGATGCTATCATTGCTCAGGACCCTCAAGCCCGTGTTGCTTGCGAAACCTTCTGCACTACCGGTGTTGTCACCGTTATGGGTGAGATAACCACCACCGCAAAGGTTGATATTCCTAAAATCGTTCGTAAGACCGTTTGTGATATCGGTTACGATTCACCCTCCAAGGGCTTTGACGGTAATACCTGTGCTGTTATGGTATCGTTGGATGAGCAGTCGCCCGATATTGCAATGGGTGTTGATAAGTCATTAGAGCTTAAAAGCGGTGATGATGATGAGTATAACCTCCACGGTGCAGGCGACCAGGGTATGATGTTCGGTTATGCGTGTGACGAAACACCCGAATTGATGCCTATGCCCATTTCCTTGGCACATAAGCTTGCAAGAAAGTTGACCAATGTCAGAAAAGACGGTACTTTGGGTTATCTTTGCCCCGACGGTAAGACTCAGGTCACAGTTGAGTATGTTGACGGCAAGCCTTCCCGCGTTGAGGCTGTTGTTGTTTCAAGCCAGCACAGTGCCGATGTTTCCTTGGAAACCTTGCGTTCCGATATTCTCGAAAAGGTTATCAAGCCCATCATCCCAGAAGGTATGATGGACGATGAAACTAAGGTTTACATAAACCCCACAGGACGTTTTGTTGTCGGTGGTCCTCAGGGTGATACCGGTCTTACAGGACGTAAGATTATCGTTGATACCTACGGCGGTTATGCACGTCACGGCGGCGGTGCATTCAGCGGTAAAGACCCCACAAAGGTCGACCGTTCGGCAGCCTATGCAGCACGTTATGTTGCAAAAAATATTGTTAAAGCAGGTTTGGCTACCAAGTGTGAGGTTGAGTTGGCCTATGCTATCGGTGTTGCTAAGCCCGTCTCGGTTATGGTTGATACCTTTGGCACGGGTAAGTTTGCTGATGATAAAATTGCCGATGTAGTAAATAAGGTATTTGACCTTCGTCCTGCCGCAATTATCGATACTTTCGATATGCGTACTCCTATTTACTCCAACCTTTCGGCTTTGGGTCACCTTGGCCGTGAAGAACTCGGCGTCAAGTGGGAATTGACCGATAAGGTTGACGCTTTGCTCGAGGCTTTGAAGTGATATTAAAAAATTCAAAACACCTGCCGTAAATTTTACGCGGCAGGTGTTTTTTGTGTTGCAAAAAGTATAATTTTGGGGTACAATATCTGTTTGTAGGGGATATTGACTTAACGTCCCGTGTATAGTACCTATTAAGGATGAAGAAAATGATTATTTCCGAAAATTTCAACTACAATAACGAGTTTTTCAAGATTTTTGAAGAGCTTACAAAAATACCTCACGGTTCGGGTAACACTGCCGAGATTGCAAAATATTGCTATGATTTTGCAGCGTCTTGTGGATGTGAGTCCGAAATTGATGAGGTTGGCAACGTAATAATAAAAAAATCGGCTGGTAAAGGCTTTGAAAATGCTGAGCCGATTATCCTGCAGGGTCATCTTGATATGGTTTGCGAAAAGACTCCCGATTCACAGCACGATTTTACTCGTGACCCTCTGAAATTATCTTTTGACGGCAAGTATATAACCGCCGAAAACACCACCTTGGGCGGTGACGACGGTATTGCAGTGGCGTATGCTTTGGCTCTTGTTAAGGATAACGAATTGCAGTTGCCTGCACTTGAGATTGTGCTGACAATGGACGAGGAAACAGGTCTTTTCGGTGCGGCAGGTCTTGATGGAAGCAAGCTTAAAGGCAAAAAGCTTATAAACCTCGATTCGGAGGAAGAGGGAATATTGCTTTGCGGATGTGCAGGCGGACTTACCGCAACTATTGAGGAAAACTTTGCTTTGAACGAAGTCAATGGCAACCTTATAAAGGTTACTTTGTCGGGCTTGAAGGGTGGTCATTCAGGTTGTGAAATTCACCGCCGTCGACTCAATGCCGCATTGACCCTTGCCAAAATGCTCAAAAATTGTGGTTATGATTTTAACCTCGTTTCATACTTAAGTGGTACCAAGTTCAATGCTATTCCGTGTGTCTGCACAGCCGAGATTGTTGTTGAAAATGCCGATGAATTTGTAAAGAATATTAATAATCAACTTGATAACATTAAAGCATCGGGTGTATCTCCTGACGACGTTCCCGTAATTACAGTTTCAGTTGCAGAATCTACCGTAAACGCTTTGAACATCGCAGATTCCAAGCGTATTATTGATTATCTTTGCAACGTTCCCGACGGAGTGATTTTAGAGGGCAAAACAGGTGTAATAACCTCGCTAAACACGGGTGTCAGCACCTTGGAAAACGGCCAATGGCACTCCGAAGCACTTATCCGCAGTATGATAAACGACGACCTTGACGTGATTGCCCAAAAGGTTATTGCAGTTGCTCAAAACTTTAGTTTCAAGGTCGATTTTTCCGACCGATATTCGGCTTGGGAATATAACGAAGTATCTCCTTTGCGTGACAGAATGGTTGAGATTTATGAGAAGCTGTATGGTAAAAAGCCGATAGTCAGCACGATTCATGCAGGTCTTGAATGCGGTGTTATCTCGGATAAAATTCCCGGTATGGATGCCGTGTCAATAGGTCCCGATATTTTGGACGTTCATACTGTAAACGAACGCCTTGACGTTGAAAGCGCCATCCGTTGCTTTGAATATCTTGTTGAGATTTTGAAGAATATTTAATATTTCTTTGTGATTCAAACGGGCGATTTATGAATCACCCCTACAACAAAAAATCAACTATAAAAACCTCAAGCACAATTTTAGTGCCTGAGGTTTTTGTTTATGCAAACTGACTGTTATAAAGCTCGTAGTAGAAGCCTTTTTGCTTTAAGAGTTCTTTGTGGTTGCCGTGTTCTATAATGTTGCCATCCTTCATCACAAGTATCACATCCGAGTGCTTGATGGTTGACAATCGGTGTGCAACAACAAAGCTTGTGCGACCCTTCATAAGACGCGTAAATGCGTGCTGAATGTGCATTTCGGTCTTAACGTCGATAGATGATGTTGCTTCGTCGAGTATCAGCATAGGGGGTAGACAAAGCATAACACGAGTTATACAGAGCAACTGCTTCTGACCTTCTGAAAGATTGCCTCCATCCTCACCGATAACGGTGTCGTAGCCGTTTGGTAAACGCTTGATAAAGCTGTGTGCGTGGGTAGATTTTGCAGCTGCGATTATTTCCTCGTCGGTGGCATTCGGATTGCCCATGGTGATGTTCTCACGGATAGTACCTGCTTTAAGCCAGGTTTCCTGCAATACCATACCGTAATTCTCTCGCAAGCTGTGACGTGTAACCTCACGGATATCATTTCCGTCAACCGTGATACTTCCATCAGTCACATCGTAAAAACGCATAAGCAGGTTAATCAAAGTTGTTTTGCCGCATCCCGTAGGACCGACAATGGCAATCTGTTGACCGCTTTCAAAGTTCAAGGTAATACCGTCGATTAGCGGCTTTTCGGGAGTATAGGAGAACGATATGTCGTTCATTTTAACGTTACCCTCGGCTTTGAGCATTTCAATATTACCTTCGTCCGAAATTTCCTCGGTTTGCTCCAAAAATTCAAATACACGGTCGGCCGAGGCTTTGGCAGCGGCAAGCTCGGTAATAACACCCGAAATCTCGTTGAACGGTTTGGCATATTGGCTCGCGTAACTTAAAAGAATTGACAAAGCACCAACCGTAAAAGCAGGATTTGAAATAACGGTCAAAGCACCGACAAGGCAGACAATGGCATAAATAACCGAGTTGATAAGTCTTGTGGAAGGGTTGACCATAGATGAAAAGAATATAGCTTTGAGCGAGTATTTTCTTAATCGTTCGTTAATTTCAAGGAATTTCTCTGTGGCTTTGTCACCGTGGCAAAAAGCCTCAATAACCTTTTGGTTTCCAACAGTTTCATCTATGAATGCAGTCTGTTCGCCACGTGTTTCTGATTGCTTTTTAAACATTGAATAGGTTCTGTCCGAAATGAACTTTGCAACAAGCAGGGAAACAGGTGTTAAAACAACAACGATAAGTGAAATCTTCCAATTTATAAGGAACATCAGTACAACGGTGCCTAAAATGGTGGCAACACCTGTAAATAACTGCATGAATCCCATCAAAAGACCGTCGGAAAGTGTATCAACATCTGAAATAACACGGCTGACAACGTCACCGTAAGGGTGAGTATCGATATAAGACAACGGCAATTTCTGAATCTTTCTGAAAGCCTTATTGCGAAGGTCATGGACCAGAGTAAAGGTTATTTTATTATTGCAGATGCTCATTAGCCATTGGCTGATAGCGGCAAGACCGATGGAAATTGCAGCCTTTATAATGATGTCAATAATTTTGGCGAAATCGACGTTGGCTTTGCCCACGATACAGTCAATAGCATCACCGATAAGCACGGGGATATAAAGGGTGAGAGCTACGTTTATTGCGGCAAGCAAAATGGAAAGTGCAAATATTAGTTTTTGTTTTCCTAAAATTTCAAAAAGCTTGGAAAAGGTGCCGTTTTGTGTTTTCATATCACATTTCCTCCTTTTCCAACTGTGTGCGGCAAATCTCTGCATAAACATCACACGAATCAAGCAATTCGGAATGAGTACCGATGCCGACAGCCTCACCGTCGTCAAGCACTATGATTTTATCTGCATTCATAACCGAGGAAACACGTTGAGAAACGGTTATAACGGTAGGTTTCTGTGAAAGATTGGCCATTGCGTGCCGAAGGTCGGCTTCGGTTTTAAAGTCGAGTGCCGATGAACTGTCGTCAAGTATTAGAATCTGAGGATTGCCGACCAAAGCACGGGCAATACAGATTCTCTGACGCTGACCACCCGAAAGGTTACGTCCATTTTGCTCAATTTCGGCATCTAAGCCACCTTTGTTTTTAACAATTTCCTTGGCTTGTGCGGCATCTAAAGCCTGCCAAAGTTCATCGTCGGTGGCTGATTTTCCGCCAAGCAACAGATTTTCTCTGACACTTCCTTTAAAGAGAACGTTCTTTTGAGGAACGATTCCGATAAAGCTTCTCAATTCCTCGTCGGAATATTCCTTAACATCCTTGCCGTTTACCGCAACAAGACCAATTGTTGCACCGTAAAGGTGTGGGATAAGGTTTACAAGGGTTGATTTACCACTACCCGTTGCACCTATAACACCAATGTACTGACCGCAAAGTGCCTCAAAACTTATGTTATTTAATGATGCTTCACCTGCACCTGAATAGGTGAAACCTACATTCTTGAATTGGACAGCATAGCCATTGTCAGCCAAAAAGTTAGCTTTAGTTGGTTTGTCGGTGTGGTTTTCTATTGACAAAACCGAGTCAATACGTGATGCAGATGCAAGAGCCTTATTGACTGTCATAATCATATTGGCTAGCTTTACAAGTTCAATAAGAATCTGCGACATATAATTATAGAGGGCTACTATCTGACCTTGTGTGAGGTCACCGTCATATACTCTGTGACCGCCAACCCAGATAATCAGAATTACCGCCGCATTGACAACAACATAGGTGAGGGGATTCATCAATGCCGAAATTCGGCCGACAAACTTCTGCATCACCGTAAGTTCCGAGTTGTTCTGCTCAAATCCCTCAACCGATTCATCCTCCTGACGGTAGGCACGGATAACACGAACACCATTCAAAGATTCTCTGGTATTGAGGGTGACTCTGTCTAATTTTTGCTGAATATTCTTATAAAGTGGAACGGTTATAGCCATAACGGCTACTACAATAATAGCCAAAACGGGGATAGCGGCAAGGAATATCAAGGCCAATTTCGTATCGACCGTGAAAGCCATAATCATAGCGCCGAAAACGATAAACGGTGAGCGCAAAAGCAAACGCAAACCAAGGTTTACACCTGTTTGTACGGTATTGACATCACCCGTCATTCTGGTTATGAGGGTAGATGTGCCCACATTATCAAGGTCGGTATAGTTTAAAGAGTTTATTTTTTTGAACAATGCACCTCGCAGATTTGCGGCAAAACCAACCGAAGCATTAGCGGCAAAATACTGTGCAATCAAGGCACAGATAAAGCCGATAATACCTAATGCTGCCATCAGGATTCCACGGGAGATTATAAACGATTTGTCACCGTTTCCAATGCCTTTGTCGATAATATCTGCAACGACAAGCGGAACAAACAGTTCAAATATTGCCTCGGTCAGTTTGAAAAAAGGTCCCAACAACGCCTGGAAGCGGTATTGCTTCATATATTTTAAAAGATTTTTCATATCTTCACCCGAATCTTTCAGTTGAAATATATATCATATCAATTATACCAAAATTTTGCTTAAAATCAAGCAAAAGCAAAATTTATCTTCACTTTTTTGAATGTTTGTGGTAATATATTGTCGGTGATTAAAATGGATCAGAAAAAAATTGATAGAATTTCAGAGCTTACACGTATTTCCCGTGAAAGGGAATTGACCGAAGAGGAACAGAAAGAACGCGCCGCATTGCGACGCGAATATATTGATTCCTATAAGGCATCATTAACGGGTATTTTGGATAACACCTATATCCAGAACCCCGATGGAAGCAAGCACAAATTAAAGCCCAAGAATTGATTTTTGATTTGTGAGGGTCGGCGCATTTGACGGTTCTTATTTTAAACTGTTGTTGTATCGTTTGACCAATTCGGGAATTTCGGCAACCGTTTCGACCTGCAACTCACACTGCTCGATGTCGGGTCTTGGCCAGGTGCCGACGGTGTTGACATAAACGGGAACATAACCTGCTTTGCGCGATGCATCAATGTCGTTGACAGGGTTGTCACCGACATACATCATTTCGTATGGGTCGAGCTGTAACCATTCAGCCATCATCTTGAATGCGGTTAATTGCGGTTTTGGACAACCATATTGACCTGTGACAATAACCTTATCAAAAACATTATCAATCCCCAGTATTTCGAGCTTTTTTTCCTGAAGTCCGGGTAAACCGTTGGTAATCAAACCTAATATGTAGCCATCCTTCTTCAGGTTTTCAAGCATCGGTTTGGTAAATGAAAAGGGAATTGCTACATTCATAAACTCCGAAAATACAAAGTCGGAATATGCTTTGCCGTCGATTTTTTCTGCGAACAACGGCGTTTCATTGACGATGTACTCGCGTAGCTTGTCCCAACCGTAATAAACCTTTGATTTATCGGCCTCAACCATAATTTCGGTGATTTTTGCATCCGAAAGTTCGGGGTTTACGGGCAGTTTACCCCGTATTTTCTTGGCAACTTCGGTTAAGGTTGCGTATCGGTCGAAAAGGGTATGGTCAAGGTCAAAAATAACGGCTTTTACCATATAAGCACCACCTAAAATTAATGATTTTATTTTAGAATAATTAACACATTTTGTCAAGGAAGTTATATTATGAAAATCATTCTTGCAAGCAAATCACCTCGAAGAAAAGAGATACTTGAAAATTTGGGCTTTAAGTTCGATATTATTACCGCAGACACCGATGAGTCGTCCGATGTGACCGACCCCGAAAGTCTTGTGCAGATTTTGGCCGTGAGAAAAGGTAAGGCAGTTGCTGATAATCACTCCGAAAACGATAAGCTGATAATCTCCTGTGATACCGTTGTGTGCTGTGATGGTAAGATTTTGGGCAAGCCCCGTAATGAGGACGATGCCAAGCAAATGCTTCGTTCATTATCGGGCAGAAGTCACACCGTTTTAAGCGGTTTGGCATTGTTTTATAATGGAAAAACCATTTCGGGAGTTGATAAAACCGAAGTTTATTTTGCCACAATGCCCGAAAGCTTTATAGATTCATACGTTGCAAGCGGTGACCCGATGGACAAGGCAGGCAGTTATGCCGTGCAGGGTAAAACAAGCCTTTACATTGACAAAATCGACGGTTGTTATTTCAATGTTGTCGGTCTGCCTGTCAGATTGCTTGCAAAATTGCTTAACAACCTTGGAATCGATTTTAACGATATAATTTAATAATTGGTTTTATAAAAAAAGGAGTCGTGCAAGTGACTCCTTTCGCAGTTTCAGATTATCGGCGGTTCGGGTGTTCTTCTTGTCCTCGGCAACGGATTTTGATAAGGGAAAACATCCTCGCGGTTCAATATATTTGTGTAATCCATACTGTTTTCACTGCAATAAATAGTGCCAACAGTATCGTCGGGTTGAGGACTTATCGGGTTAAACTTCTTTTTATCAGACATAAAAAACGCTCCTTTCAAACCTATTGTTTGAGAGAAGCGTTTAATTATACTTTATTGATTTTTGTAAATTATTGAAAAATCAACCGTACCATCAAGCACCGAAAAATGAACGTTTTGATAATCCGAATTGTAAATATATGCGGTAGGGGTTGAGGTTATCGGTATAACGGCCGATTCGGTCGATAGAACGTTAAGGCATTTTGAAATACTTGCTAAAGCAACGTTGTGGTCATCTGTTGCGAGCAATTCGGCAAAAGCATTGTCATAATCGGGATTGCCGATATACATTCCTGAGTTAGCATCTGCAAAGCTCGACAGTACGTCGGTTGCAGAGCCACTGAGAGGCACAAGTGCTACGGTAAAATCACCGTTTTTGACACTATCAAGCAAGGCTTGTTCTGATTTTAAAGTGGTGATGTTTACGTATGCACCAAGGTTGTTTTGCCAACCCGATACAACACTGTTAAGTATCGACTTGATTTCATCGTTTTCAACACAAAGCACGCTGATGCTGGGGAGTTTCTTGTTTTTCAGTTCCTTAACGGCTGCAAGAAAATAGTTGCGTGCTGCTTCAGTGTCAAGCTCGAATGTGTATTTGGGCTGTGAGAAGTTGCCTAATGTACGGTCAAAGACAAGACTGTCACGTGGCAGGCAGGTATCAGCAAGCAAAAGACGGTGGTCCATATTGACCTTGAATAGCTCGCGGTGTACCGCCCTTGCAAAAGCATCGGTCAACTGCTTGTTGCCGCCAACCTCGGTGGCCTTGTTAAACACCAAGCAATAATTCTTTTGATAAAGTGTGTTAATGGTGAACTCGTTTTCGTTGATGCCTTGATACCCGTTGACGTTGTCAACCGTTATACCGATTTCATCACTTTTAATACGCTGAACGTTGCTTTTACCGGTTGAACTAACCGTGAGATAAACGTTCAAAGGCTTTGTTTCGTCGGTTTTGTCGTTAAGCGTCAGCTTGAGATGACGACCTTCGGTCCATTGAGAAGGGGAGTACCGACCGTTTGTGAGAATGTTCTGACGATTTAATCCGTATTTACCCTTGCAATTCTCGAAGAAAACTCGGTTGCAGGGCATAAATATCGCCATTGTAAGCTTTGACAGAAAGTTTTTGTCGGGCTTGATAAGTGAAATGCTTAATGTTTTTGTGTCAAGTGCTTTTGCACCAAGCACTGCAGAGCTGTCACCAGAAAGCCTTTCGGGAACACCTTGTATGTTGGTTATCGGATGGTTTGAAGGAGCATTGGTCATTGGGTCAGACGCACGTTCGATCGCAAACATAAAATCGTCTGCCGTGACAGGTGTTTCATCCTTCCAGGTGGTTTCAAACAAAGTAAAGGTGTAGGTTAGCCCGTCGTCGGATATTACCGTGTTTTGTGCAAGGTCGGGAACTGCTTTGCCGTTTTCATCAAGCTTGTAAAGACCTCTAAAGCAGTTTCTGACTGTCAAAAGCTCGGCTTGTAGCTGTGCCTTTTGAGGGTCGATATTTTTGGGCATTTCGTTTACGCCGAAATATATATTGTAGGTGTCGGATGAGCAACCGACAAGTAAAGTGCTGCACAGCAAAATAACCGCTAAGATAAAACAAAGCGGTTTGATTTTATGTTTGATTTCGATTAAATTTTTGTAAATCATACTATCAACATTCCTTTATGTTAAGTATAATATGTTCGAAACCTACCGTCAAGAGGAAGATTAAAGATTTTTTAATAAATGTAAAGAAAAACACTTGACAGATGAGTTGTGAGTGTGTATAATAGTCGCTGTAATGAAATTTACTTTACAGAGGTGAACGTCTTGCCAAAGGATTTATCGGTGGTTTTACTGCTTGATTATTACGGCGGACTGTTACCTGAAAAGCAACGCCGACTTGTTGAGTACTACTATTGCGATGACCTGTCGTTGGCCGAGATTTCGGATGCCGAGGCCATCACAAGGCAGGGTGCAAGGGATGCTATCGTCCGTGCAGTTGATAAGCTCTATAGGTACGAAGAAACGGTTGGTTTTGCCAAAAAGATAGACACTGTCAAGCGCAAGTTTGAAAAATTTGAAAACGAGCCGACCGATAAGAATAAAGCTGATTTGAAGAAAGCTATTGAAGAAATGTAAGAAAGGGTGAGATAATTGGCATTTGAAGGTTTGTCCGACAAGCTTGCTGCAGCATTTAAAAAGCTTCGTTCAAGAGGTAAACTTACTGAAAGCGACCTCAAGGATGCTATGCGAGAAGTTCGTCTTGCTTTGCTTGAAGCCGACGTGAACTATAAGGTTGCCAAGGATTTCACCAATTCTGTCGTTGAAAAGAGCATCGGTCAAAAGGTTATGGAAAGCCTTACTCCTGCACAGATGGTCATTAAGATTGTCCGTGACGAGTTGACCGAGCTTATGGGCGGTGAGGGTGCTAAAATCAACTTTGCATCCAAGATTCCCACCGTTATTTTGATGTGCGGTTTGCAGGGTTCCGGTAAAACTACCCACAGTGCTAAACTTGCCAAACGCTTGAAGTCCCAAGGTCACAGACCTATGCTTGTCGGTTGCGATATCTACCGTCCTGCCGCTATTGAGCAGTTGAAGGTTTTGGGTGAAAAGATTGGAGTTCCGGTTTTTGAAAAGGGAACACAGAAGCCCGAAAAAACCGCCGAACAGGCTATTAAACACGCAAGAGATTACGGTAACGATTTCGTTATTCTTGATACCGCAGGCCGTTTGCATATCGATGTTGAGCTTATGGAAGAGCTCAAGCGTATCTGCAAGGCTGTTGAGGTTAATGAGATTTTGCTCGTTGTCGACTCTATGGTTGGTCAGGATGCCGTAAATATTGCCAAGACATTTAATGAAACACTTGAAATTTCGGGTGTTATCTTGACTAAGCTTGACGGTGATACCCGTGGCGGTGCTGCTTTGTCGGTCAAGGCTGTCACAGGCAAGCCCATCAAGTTTATCGGTACGGGTGAAAAGATTGACGACCTTGAGGAGTTTTACCCCGACCGTATGGCATCAAGAATCCTCGGTATGGGTGACATGCTTTCACTGATCGAGCGTGTTGAAACACAGATTGACGAAAAAGCAGCATTAGAAGCTGCCAAAAAGTTAGAGGAAAACAAGTTTGACCTTAACGACCTGCTCCAACAGTTCCAGCAGATTAAGAAAATGGGCAGTTTGAAGCAGATTTTGTCTATGATGCCGGGTGTCGGCAACAAGATAAAGGATATGGATATTGATGATAAGCAGATGCAGAGAGTTGAAGCTATCATCACCTCAATGACCGCTAAAGAACGTGCTAAGCCCGAGATTCTCAATGCTTCAAGACGCAAGAGAATCGCCGCAGGTTGCGGACAAAAGGTTGAGGATGTTAATCGTCTTATGAATCAGTATGAACAGATGAAAAAGATGTTCAAACAAATGAACTCTAAAGGCGGAAAACGTGGTCTTTTCAAGGGAATGAGGGGTCTGCCTCAGGGTATGAACCTTCCCGACGATTTCAAAATGTGATATTTAATGGATTTCCATTGATATAAATTATTTGCAGGAGGTGCAGAAAATGGTTAAAATCAGACTTTGCCGTATGGGCGCTAAGAAGGCTCCTTTCTACCGTGTAGTTGTTGCTGACTCCAGATATCCCAGAGACGGTCGCTTTATCGAGTCCATCGGTTACTACAACCCCATGACCGAGCCCGCTACCGTTCAGATCGATGCTGACGCAGCAAAGAAGTGGATTGCTAACGGTGCTCAGCTTACCGATACCGTTAAGGATCTTCTTAAGAAGAACAATGTTCTTTAATCTGTAGCAGGAGAAATTTATTATGACAGAATTGCTTGTTACCATCGTTTCGGGACTTGTTTCAAGCCCTGAAAGTGTAACTGTTACTGTGGACGAGCCCAATGAAGAGGGTGTAATCGTATACCATCTTCACGTTGCCGAAGGTGATATGGGTCGTGTTATCGGTAAACAAGGAAGGATTGCAAAGGCTATCCGCGTTGTAATGCGTGCTGCTGCAAACCGTAACAACGAAAAGATTGCCGTTGAGATCGACTGATCTCTTCGGCTTCTTTGAAATGGAAATTACCCCTCAAGGTCTTGAGGGGTATTCTGATATATATTGTTTTAATATCCCTCAGTCGGCTACGCCGACAGTTCCCTTTACACAAGGGAGCCTATAAAAGGTGTAATTATATGATAAATAAATACTTACAAGCAGGAAAGGTTGTCGGCACACACGGAATTCGCGGTGAAATGCGAGTTGAGGTGTGGTGCGACAGTCCGGAGTTCCTTGCAAAATTCGAAAAACTTTATACCGATAAGGATGGTAACAGAGTGCTTTTGGTTAAATCGCGAGCACACGGTAATATATGCCTTGTTAAAGCTGATGGTATCGATTCAATCGAGTCGGCAGAGAAATATCGCGGTAAATTGCTTTATATTGACCGTGACGACTGCAAATTGCCTAAAGGCAGTTATTTTATTACCGATATTATCGACTGTGTTGCCGTTGATTTTTATACAAATGAGGAGTACGGCAAGGTTTGTGACGTTTCGCAGACTGGTGCTAACGATGTTTGGCATATTAAACAAAACGAAAACGAATACCTCATTCCTAATGTACCTGAGTTTGTCAAAAAGGTAGATATAGAAGACGGCAAGGTTTACATAACACCTTTAAAAGGAACATTTGACGATGAAAATTGATATTTTGACTCTTTTCCCCGAGATGTGTGATGCTGTGCTTAATGAAAGCATTATCGGTCGTGCAATCAAGGCGGGTTACGTTCAGGTAAATACCCATAATATCCGCGACTTTGCAGGAAATAAGCACAACCGTGTTGACGATGCACCATACGGTGGTGGAAAAGGTATGGTAATGCAGGCCGAGCCTATTTATCAGTGTTTCAAGAGTCTGCACGGTGAAGACGAACCAAAACCGTACCTCATTTATATGTCGCCAAAAGGCAAGAACTTTACTCAAAGTGACGCAATACGCCTTTCGGAATATGATAGAATAGTCCTTTTATGCGGTCACTATGAGGGTGTTGACCAACGTGTTTTGGACGAAATAGTCGACGAGGAGATATCGGTCGGAGATTATGTTTTGACGGGTGGTGAGCTTCCTGCATTGACCGTTACTGATGCTGTTTGCCGAATGATTCCTGGTGTTTTGCCTGAGGAGGTTTGCTTTAAGGAAGAAAGTCATTTTGACGGTCTTTTGGAGTATCCGCAGTATACAAGACCTGAGGTTTGGCACGGTGTTTCGGTGCCCGAGGTTTTGATGTCGGGGCATCACCTTAACATTGAAAAATGGCGTAAGGAAAAATCATTGGAAATAACCGAAAAATTGCGACCTGATATGCTTAAAACCTCTAAAGATTAAGGATTTTTATTGATATGTTATAAAAGTTATTAATAGTTATGTAAAAATTCACCAAACAAGCCTTAAGAATAAAGACTTAAATTGTCGCAATACTAAAACTTTGTTAAGATTAGAAAAGTAATTGTTGACTATTGCGAAGTTTGTGGTATAATGTTGATAAGCAAAAACGAAATATTGTGTTTTGTATCAATAACAAACAAAATAAAGTGCATTCACCGTCTGGATTGCATCCACGGTATTAAATGACATTAAGGAGTAATTATTATGTTCGTAAAAGATGTTGTTGTTCAGAATCAGGTTGGTCTCCATGCACGTCCTGCAACCTTCTTTATTCAGAAGGCTAACGAGTTTAAGTCTTCAATATGGGTTGAGAAGGAAGAGCGTCGCGTAAACGCAAAGAGCCTTCTTGGTGTTCTGTCTCTCGGTATCGTAGGCGGCACCTCTATCCGTATTATTGCTGACGGTAGCGACGAGCAGCAGGCTGTTGAGGGTCTTGTAGCACTTGTTGAGTCCGGCTTTGCTGAGTAATATTGCTCTTAAATTTTAAAAGCAGTAGGAAGTAAAAACTTCTTACTGCTTTTTTGTTTATTCCAATAACATTTTCAACATTCTTTCAGGGTTGTCGAGGAATGCTTTTGTAACCTTATAGTGCTCGGTTTTGGTATATTCAACCGAAGAGATGCCGTCCTTTGAAAACTCTAAAATTTCGGCATCGGGATAAGCCATCAGAATAGGGGAATGGGTTGCGATTATAAATTGCGAATCGTCTTTGACAAGTCGGTCGATTTCAGCTAATAACGTCAACAATCTTGTCGGTGATAAAGCTGCTTCAGGCTCGTCAAGGATGTATAATCCCTTGCCACTAAAACGATTTTGAACTAAGGACATAAAGCCTTCCCCGTGTGATTGCTTATGTAATGAAACACCGCCGTAGCCCTCTATAATAAATCCGCTTGCGGCAGGTTGGCGGTCAAGTTGGTCTATATTTGATGCAACGTTGTAAAAGCTTTCGGCACGTAAAAAATATCCGTCCTTGGCAAACTCCTGCTTTTCAAGGATTAAATGCTCGAATAACTCGGAGTGTGAGCTTTCGGTTTCAAAGGAAAAATTGCGACTGCCACCCTCGGCGTTGAAACCGAATGCCACCGCAATGGCTTCTGTGAGCGTTGATTTACCCGTTCCGTTTTCGCCTACAAAGAAGGTCACATTTTTGTTAAAAACTAATTCACGGTGATTTTTGAGGTGTTTTACGGCAGGTAGGTCGTTCAAATACGAATTGATGTTGAGTGGACTGTCAAAAATGACCTTTTTAATATACAGTCTATCCATTTAAACACGCTTTCTCGATTTGTGCAAAATTGAGTAGATAACTATTCCGATAAGAGGGAACAGCATACCAAGCTTCATCCCTAACTGGTCGGGAGAAAGGCTAAGGCTTTGGGCAATATTCAAAAGTGCGGGTGACTCCAATGCGGCATCGGTAATAACACCGACCAACTGCGGACCAACAGAAGCACCGAGGTCACCGCCTGCCGCCATAAGTGCGTATATAAACACACCGCCGTGAGGGAATTTATCAGATGCAACTATAAGTGAACCAGGCCACATCATAGATGTGCAGAATCCCGTAAAAGCGCAGGCAATGAGTCCGATAAATGCAACGTCAGATATGGCACAAAGCAAATAACAAAGTGTTGCACCAACGGCACCAAGCAATAAAACCTTTGTGATGTTTTTTCCAATTTTTGAGTACAAAGTACGACCTAAGCCGAGTGCTACACCAAACATAGCAACACCCAATATATCGCCCCAAAGCTTGGGAATTCCGAGTGACCTTTCGAGATAACTTGAAGACCACTGTGCCATTGTCACCTCACTTGCTCCGCCAAGGAAAATTCCAATAACGCAAAGCCATAATGCCTTATTTTTAAAGTTGCTCAAAGCTCCTGATACCTTTTCGGGGGTTTCCATTTTTGGTAACGATGTAGTTGAAAAAAGTATTGCCGAAAGTAAGGGGATTACGGCAAAACTTATTACAAGCCATTGCCACAAATTGCGTCCAAGAAGCTTTATCAATAATGTAAACACAACAACGAAGAAAACAACACCCCAGGCATAGACCGAGTGAAGCTTGCTCATTTCACGGTCGGGGTCGTCCGACGGTAATGCGGCAATTATAGGGCTTATCAATACCTCTGAAAGTCCTGCACCAAGCGAGAAAACAATAGTGCCGATTACTAAACCAAGATATTCATTTCCGTGGAAAATCCAGGGCGATGCCGCAAACAGAATCATTCCCATAACCGAAATACAAGGCATCAGCTTTACAGTCAGATGTATATTGAATTTGTGTGAGAAAAACGAGAAAATAAGGTCGATTCCTAACTGAATGACAAAGTTTATCAGAACCAATGCTCCTAACAGTGAATAAGAAATATCGTATAACTCACGGAAGGATAAAAACAGAAGAGGTGCCATATTAGAAACAATAGCCATAGATACGTTAGACATATAGCAGGCCATTTTTACACGCTTTGAATTAATTTCCAAAGTATCATCTCCCAACCACTAAATACTAACACAATTATTTATAGAATTCAACATAAAAAGCATAAGAATTTACCTACTTGACAAAGGGATAATATCGGTACATAATAAATATATCTTTTCTTATAGGTGGATTTATGAAAATATCGATTTTAACTATTACTCCCGAGTTCTTCGAGCCGTTTTTGAATACCACAATTATAAGACGCGGTATTGATAAAAATGTTTGTGAAATTGAAATAATTGACATCAAAAGCTTTGCCCACGGTAGTTTCAGACATATTGACGATTCTCCGTTTGGCGGTGGCAAGGGTATGGTGATGCGTTGTCAACCAATTTTTGACGCGTTGAACTCGGTTTGCACTGATAATTCGTATAAGATACTGCTTTCACCCAAAGGGAAAACCTATAATCAATCCAAGGCACGCGAACTTTCAAAAATGGACCACATTGTGCTTGTTTGCGGTCATTATGAGGGTGTTGATGCTCGCGTTGAACAATGGATTGATGAACAGGTATCAATCGGTGACTACGTGCTTACGGGTGGAGAATTGGCCGCTGAGGTCATCACCGATTCAATAGTCCGTTTGCTAGACGGAGTACTCAGAGAAGGTTCTGCAACCGATGAATCGCACGAAAACGGGCTTTTGGAGTATCCACAGTACACCCAGCCTCGAGAATTCCAAGGCTTAAAGGTTCCCGAGATACTGCTTTCAGGTCATAAGGCAAAAATCGACGATTGGAGATTAACACAGTCTTTGGTTTTGACAAGGGAACACCGTCCTGATATGTTTGAAAATTATGAATTAAGCAATAAAGAGAAAAATTTGCTTGAAGCATACGACAATAATAGTAACTAAAAGCCGCAGGTTTTTGAAGTGAACCCCAAAGTTTAGACAAAATTAAATATTAAATTATTAGCGAATGAGTTCTGTATTGTACAGGGCTCATTCCTTTTAATTTCAAGGAAATTCTTTCGTTGTTGTAGTAATGAATATATTTCTTCAAATCATCAAAGAAAGCGTTAACGCTTTCGAATTTTTCGCCGTAGAACATTTCAACCTTCAGTCTACCGAAGAAATTTTCCATAGCACCGTTATCCATACAGTTACCCTTTCGAGACATACTTTGAGTAATATTATGCTCTGCTAATAATCGTTAGTATTCGGCATGTTGGTACTGCCATCCTTGGTCTGAATGAAATATTGGCGTTGCATCTGCAGGTAGTATTTCAAATAAACCATTAAGCATTTCTCTAATTTGTTCTAAATTAGGACTTGTTGAAATGGAATAAGATACAACCTCATTATTGAATAAATCTAAAACCGGTGAAAGATATACTTTCTCATCACAAACATTGAATTGTGTAACATCAGTTGTTATCTTTTTAAATGGTTTTTCTGCATAAAAATCTCTTTTGAACAAATTGTCTGAAACTTTACCGATATTACCTTTGTAAGAATAGTATTTATCGTTTTTGCGTTGCTTACCTTTCAAACCAAGCTGTTTCATCAGTTTTTGTATGGTTTTATGGTTAATAGCATAGCCATTGTTACGCATAGATATTGTAACTCTACGGTATCCATATCTGCCTTTATTGGTATTAAAAATATTCTGTATTTCTTGCTTTTCAAACTCACATTTATCTGCATATGGTTTCATTGTAACTCAAATGGTGTTCTCGCATATCTATTATAACACCCATTTTGAATTCTGCACTATATGCTTTGTTTTTTTCTTCCTGTTTTACCCATAAAAATATGCACCCCAAAAGTGTCTAACTTTTGGGGTGCATATCAAAAACCTGCGGCTTTTAGTTACTATTATTCAGTTGCGGGAGTGGATATGTAAAGCTCTTGTCCGTCAATCTGATAAATATGAACATAATCAACAATATACTTGTTGGATTCAGTCCAATAATCTGCACCAAGTATTGGCTCCTGATTCTGTGATGAAGAGTTAGCTACCGTCATTGAAACAATAAGACTTACCTTCTCGTTGAAGGCATCAATGTCATTGTTGTATCGGTCATTTTTATTGAAATCATATTCAAAATATACAGCACCGTCAACAGTAAATACTCCCTTATCTTCAGTCCAGAAGTAACCAAAGGTGTGATACTCATCATTAAAAGTTTTGCCTGAAGCAGCACTAGCAGTCTTTCTAAATCCTCTGTTATCTAAGCTATACTTTTCAACACCAAGGTTTGTACCAGCCGATGTTGGCCATGAGTGCATATTGAAGTGAGATTGTGAAGCATTACCGAAAGACTCATTGATATCTATTTCGCTTTTATAAAGACCTGAGCAACCGCTGTTAGGAGTAAGCCAACAAGCTGTCCAAAGTCCTTCGCCGTTAGGAGTGATACAACTTACCTCAATATAACCGTAACGGTACTCCAATTTGCTGTGAGAACGGAGCATACCACCGTAGAACATTTTTTCTTCTTCGTTGTAAGCACCCTCAATAATAAGATTACCGTCTTTTACATAGGTGTGTTCATCGGAACGCATACTCTTCCAGCCGTCAAGTGTGGCAGAAACGTCAACGACATTACATTCGTCCCATATGTCCTTGTTGATTTCAGTACCGTTAAAGTCCTCGAGGAAGGTGGGACGGTAGAATGTTTCACTAGAATAAGAATTAATCTTTTCAGAGTACTTTCCTGTCACAGTTCCGGTAAGTTTAGCGTTGTTTTCAGCATTTTCAAAAGCTTTTCCAAACTCGGCTATTGCCAAAGCTAAAGCGTAAGTGCTCTTTGCGTTGATGCTAGCCTTACCGTTTTCGAATTTAATCGCATAGTCATCATCGGTAAATAATGATGTGTCTATGGTATTCTGTGCAACATTACCAACAAAAATATTAATCTGCTTGTTCTTTGGATCCCAATTACTTTCTCTTACTATGTTAAACTTGGGAGAATTAGTTGAAGCTTTATTAAGCATATCAACAAGTTCTTCAATCTGCATCATAGCAAGGTAAGAGAAGTTGTAGTCAGGGATTACGATATTGTGTTCATAGTCAAGTGTGATGATGAACTTATACTGAGAACCGATAGCGGTATTACCAAGATAAACAGTTTTTCTTGTATAGGTTTTCTCGGCCTTGGTTTCCTTGATAACAATATCGTCAAAGTAAATAGTAGCAGTACAAAGTGTAGGATCATTACTTTGTTGAGCGAGCATAATAAGTACAGGGTTCTTTTCATCGGTCAGATTAGAACCGTCATAAGTAACTGTGGTTTGAACCGTTGACCATTGACCTTCAGTCTTGAGTTCGGTTCCACCGAAGGGATTAGATTTTCCTTCAAAATCACCAATGTTTGCCTCTTTACAACCTCTGAACTGTACACTAATGGCGTCACCGTTAAGGTTTTCAATATAATATTTGTATGAAATAGTATAGGTATTGCCTATGGTTAATTTATAGCCTTCGGTAGTATTGTAGCCATCCTTGTATATGCCAAAGTGAGTGTTATTGTCATTGTTCTCAAGGTTTAATTTTAAAACGGTGTTGGAGCTGTCGGTGGGGTCCTCGGCAAGAGTAAAGGGAGATATACCTTGACCTTGCTTCTTATTCGGGTCATAAGGTCCGTTGACTTCAAAGTTGATAATCGAAGCATCATATTTAGCGTAAAGCGTTGTGTTGTCGCTAGGAACAGATGAATAGGGGACAGTCAAGGTATCGTTGTACCAACCCTTGAAATTAGCACCGTTATAATCAACTGCACCAAGGTTAGGAGCGCCGATGTATGCATTTTCTATTTCGGTTTCGACTCCGTTGTTATTGTAAGTTACGTTTTCAACAAATAATTTGACAACGACATTCTCGTTTGCATCATATTCTCTAATCTCGATATCATCGATGTAGATTATTAAATCGTTTTCTTCGTTCTGTAACTGAGAAAGGAAAATAAGATAAGGGTAGTTTTCAACGTTGTTTTTATTTGTGTTTAAGAGCATATATGCTTGCTGCCACACGTTACTACGTGACATTGTATATGTACCTAAGGAATCGGTTTTGTTATTAGCTAAACCAATGTTTCCTTCAGCAGCACCTCTTGTTGAAAATTCCTGATCCGTAACCTTTGAAGAAATAAAATAATATTTGAAAGAGACTACGTATTTATTGCCCTTTGTTAAAGTGTAACCGACATTTGCGCCTTCAATCAAAGGAACAGCAAAGTGAGTGTTGTTTGTATTGCCTTTCAGGTCAGCTTTTAAACATATATTATTAGGATTAATCGGGTCTAGAGCACGTCTCCAAGGAGAAATTCCCAAACTGGTAGCACCGGTGTATTTGTTGTTGGGGTCGTAGAGACCGTTGGTTTCAAAAGAAATCTTAGTGTATGCTTTATACTTTGTATAATAAGTATCTACACCGTCAGCAACAGTTGTATACCTAGTTGTGAGGGAAGCGTCGTACCAACCTTCAAACTCAGAATAACTATCGCTATACTTGTCGTATATTGCAGATTTTGAAGGTAAAGCATCTCCGACATTAAGGCTTGCCTGCTCCATAACACCGTTATCAATCAACTTGACGGAATCGCTCTCGGCAAAACCGCCACCTACACCTACATTGTGAATAACAAGATTATCGATATAAAGGTTGTGTAGTGTTGTTTGACTTCCACCCACAAGACGGATAAATAAATGTTTGTAGTCACTGGTGTTAGTGACATTGAAACTACACAAAGCCCAATCGTTATGCTTAGTGAGTTTTGAACTTGTTATAAAAGTCTTAGATATTGCGTCTGTTTTACTACCGTTGATATGAACACCGGCAGGATCAACAGCATAAACACTGACACTGGCACTTGCATCACTGGGATCAGAATCGTCAAATCTGTAATAGAACGAAACGTTATAGGTTTGACCTTTCTTTAAATCAAAACCTTTGTCTGACACACCTTCTAATGCTGTGGGAGCAAGACCTCGGTAGTAGCCATAATTTATGTAATCGTTCTTATCAATAACTTGAGTGAATGCTACTTTGCCGTCACCGCCAAACGGGTCCTCAACAGTCTGCATGAGCTTTTTATTGTTAGGGTCATAAATACCGCCAAGTTCAAAGTTATACTCACGGTATCCTTGGTAGATACCGTAGACTTTGTCAACATTGTTGGGAACTGTGGTGTACTTAATTGTAAGCGTACTGTCGTACCAACCAAGGAAAGGATACTTCAATAAATCAGAGGTAGTATATGCATCAAGTGTGGGGAGGGTATCACCTACAGTAAGAGAAGATTTATTAACAGAACCATTTACTATTAGTTCAATTCCGGTATTGATATGTCCGCTCTTGATGTTCAAAACGTAATATTTAGCCAAAACTTCGTTATAAGAAGTCTCACCAAGTGCATAGTAGGTATAAACATCACCGGTTCTCACATACATTGCAGCAGAATAGCGCTGTATGTAAGATGTTTTTCCGTCCTCGGTAGAAAGACCGGTCAAAATAACCTGGTAATTAGACAATCCTGCACCTGAACTGTAAAGCACATCCTTTTCACCTTTTACATAACAAGAGGCAGAACGGACATCCTTCTTAGCACCGTTGGATATATCATACCAAGCCGAATCCTTTACGGCAACCACAGAGGGTGTAATGATAAAACCTATTTCATCGGCGGATGCTTTAACACTGTCATCGATTGAGCCAAGGAAACGAAGGCCTGCCGAGAGATATTTGCCATTGTTCTCAACTGCGCTTTTCGGTAAACGAACCGAAACGGAGGCCTGAACACTCCTAACATCTGCTACAGCATCGGGGATAGTCTGGATTTCAATTAACTGCATATTGTCAAAGTAAACAGTTGCATCCTGCACCCCTAATTGAAAATGGATAGCGTTATTCCAAAAATTATTACCATAAATTCGAGCAATATCGGCAAGTAAATTAGCGTTTGAGGTATCAACAACTACACCGTAACGCTGCCATTCGGTGGTGTATTTAAAATTATTTGATTGGACTTTTTGGCCATTGATGTAATACTGCACACCGGTATCACGATATTCATATCCGCTTAAAAACAGACGGCTCATTTTTTCACCTTGACCGTTGAGACCGATAAGTGAAACCGCCTGTGCGTCTGCTTTTTCAGATTTAGCATCAAAATAAATATAGTACTTACGGTTCTGTTTAACGTCGAAATCCTCGAAACCGAAATGTCCTTCCGAAGTGCTTGTGAACTTCAGAACCTGACCATGATTAGCATCGCTGTCAGCTACAAAACCTTCTGATATTCCGTTTTGATTTATAGGCCACCAATGTGATGGTGTTGATACGCCAACAGAATCTCCCTTGTCGTCACTGTCAATAAATTGCTTGTTAACAGACGGAATGTAAGCATCAGCTACAGCATCATCAATTGTGTGAAGACGACTTTCGTTGTACTCAATACCTGTTGAAGTCACTTTACCTGATGCACTGCCAATGCAGAATGCAACCATAGAGAAAAGCAAACAAGCAACTAGAATTAAGCAGGTTGTTCTCTTTTTCGTCATATTACCTCTCCTCTTTACTTAACCAATAAGGTCATTACATTTATATAAGTATAATTACTTATTATTTTACCATATTTAATCAGAGCAGTCTATTGTAAAATATGATAATTTTGCGGAGGAATATTTATGTGAAATGACATACTTTCTTAAAGTAAGAATTTGTTTGTTTTGGTTAAAAAAGTTATATTTTTTTGCTTAGGAAGTACGAATGTTATTTCTGTTGAACACGTGTTTTATCCGACCGCAGTTTTCGATTTATTGTTTCAAACAAAATAAAAACCGAACTCATCCAAAAGGATGAATTCGGTTTTTGGTCCGAGTGACAGGAGTCGAACCTGCGGCCTCTTGAACCCCATTCAAGCGCTCTACCAAACTGGGCTACACCCGGGCAACGCAAATATATTACCACACTTGTTTACAAAATGCAAGCATTATTTTCAAAATTTCCAAAAAAATTTTTAACACTGTTTTTTGACCGGTCATAAGATGTTATGAGGGAATAAAACCCTTGGTTTATAACGTTTATTTTAAACCATCACAACGCATTTGCGTAAAAGGAGTTAACAATGTCAGAACTGAAATTCAAGGGCTATATTATGCCCGATAGACCTGAAAAATCTCTGAAATTCAGCGACACAAAATTAAAAGACCTACCCATTGCTATGGCATACGTTCCTATGCAAAAATGGAATGAGGTCTATTCGGAAAATGATGCACTTTGTAGAGGTACACTTTTTCCTGAACTTGACAAGCCTTTCTACGGTAAGTTTACGGGGGCGAAAAGATAATGGAACAACAAAAACTTCTTGACGGAGTAAGAGCAGCACACTTCGCAATGCTTGAAACAGGACTTTATCTTGACACCCACCCGTATGATAAAGAGGCATTGAAAAAGTTTGAAATCTACCGCCTTCGATATAAGGAACTCACAAAGCAATATGAGGAAGAATACGGTCCTCTGACACTTTGCAGTGACTTTGGCGGCGACGGATTTGATTGGATAAAGAATCCGTGGCCTTGGGAAAAGGAGGCAAACTAAATGTGGCAATACCAGAAAAAACTGCAGTATCCCATTAAAATTAAACAGACCAACCCCAAACTTGCAAGCCTTATTATGTCACAGTACGGGGGTGCAGACGGCATTTAGATATAAATTATTCGTAAAAATAAAATTCCAAGCGATTTTGGGATTTTTGGAATACAATTTTGCTGATTATGGAACGGAGGGCGATGTTCTTCGCTTCGGCTGTGGAGGTTTTGTCGGTTATTATTTTTAGGACGTTACGTATCTTTTGGCGATAGTTTTCTATATCAGTCTCAGGTTTTCGTGGTTCTGCTGCCGCCATTTCTGCCTTTACCTTCTCAATGAACATAATAATCTGAGTTTTATTTGCCTTGTATTCTTCGAGGGTATCTATACCCGATTGATATGCCTGCTTAATACGTTCGAGCTTTGTGTACTCGTTTTCGAGTATTTTTTGATAGTTAACAGGTTTGGTCTTAGGTGTTTTGGTTAGGGATGGCTCTATTTTAAAATTACCCGATATCGAAGCATCGGTAAGATAATCAATTACTGCTCGGTCAATTTTGTTGATCGACATAGAATGCGAAACCTTGCACGTGCCTCGAGAATAATTATGACAATGTAAGTAAGGGGTTTGGCCGAAGGAGGCAACAAGAGTTCCACCGCAATTACTACAACGCACCAAGCCTTTCAGCATGTACCGAGCTTCTTGTTCGGAACGTTGGTATTTTGCATAGCGCATTTTTTGCTCGTCAAGTTTCTTTTGCACTTCTTCAAACGTTTTAGAATCAATAATTGGTTCATGCGTGCCGTCGATCACAATTATATTTGGATCGTCGTAGCGACGAGTTGACGCAGCGCGCCCGGACATGCTCCAACGAATCTTACCAATGTACACAGGATTACGAAGGATATATTCGATACATCTATTATCAAGTGGGTTGCCACGCTTTGTTCGCATACCCATGGCGCTGTATTTTTGCGCTATGGCGCGTATTTTGGCGCCGCTGAGATAATCTTCATATATTCCACGAATCGCCTCAGCGTCGGAATTTGGCACGTATTTGCCGTCTTTCATATCGTATCCGACAGGAGGAGGGCATACCGGCTCGCCACGTGAGGCACGTTCTTTCATTCCTCTTTTGACTTCCTGCGACAGGTTGATGAGGTAGTATTCGTCGGACCATTCTATAATACGTTCAATCAGTGAGCCGAAAGGACCGTCTGGGATGGATTCGGATATAGATATAACATCGATGTCGTTCTTCTTAAGCATCGATTTCAGAACGATTGATTCTTCCTGGTTACGCGCAAAACGGCTGAATTTCCACACAAGGATAACATCAAACGGCTTAGGTTTCTTTTTGGTTAAGGCAACCAGCTTCATAAATTCGGTGCGCTTGGTCATATTTTTACCCGACTTACCGCCGTCCTCAGCAAATATGTAATCCTCGATGAGGCAGATATCATTCTTTGCGGCATAGTCGCGGATAAGTTTCAACTGACTGTCGGGACTGTATTCTGTCTGGTCATCTGTAGAAACGCGGATATAACAAGCTGCAGTTTGCACTGTGACACTCCTTTCCAAATTGCTTAATATTGTAATAAAGTCCGTGCAATTTCCCTTATCCTGTGGGCGCAGGGTAGGGAGTTTTTTTTGTTTTTACTCTTTTGTGCGAGTTACTTCTTGTAACTGATAGCGAATGTCTTTGTACCGTTCTATTTCACTTTCCGTTAAGCCTTCTTCTTTGTAATCCCATTGGCTATCTTTTAAAAATAAAACGGTTTGGTAGTCATCCAATATATCATGAAGTAATTCGTTAGCGTAATAAGGCGGTAAGCTCCTATAGTATTCGGCAAAGCTTTTAGTGTCACCGAAAACGGCGATTACACGCTTTGTTGCCTTTATGTGTGCACTATAATATTTTACAGAGTCAACAATAATGTTTTCATCATAAAGTTCAGTGTAAGTATCATTTTTACCATGAGAATAATGTTTTCTCAAATAGGCTAAATTTTCGCTAAAGTGAGTAGGATTCGTCCAATGAGAATGACTGATTTTGAAAATATGATATTCTTTTGGCTCTTTAAATGATGCATAGTGTTCGGATCCAAACAAAATCAGTACACCTAAGAAAAAGATAAATTGCCATATTTCATTGGCATAGCATTGTGTAAAGACAAAATATCCACTTACTCCCAACACCAACACGCAAACAATATAGACCCAATTCTCTTTAATTTTTTTGAGCATAGATACCACCCTTAATATTTGTCTATTTCATCCTCACAGAATTTGCAGAGGCGGTGTTTGGTTAAACACAGTGTTATTGGCATAATTTTGTCCATTGAAGAAACGTCCTGCCGTTTTCTACCATTAAAGTGCCTTGGTAGTTGTGCGGTACTTCGTCGGTAATAACGGGGATATCTCCATCAAACAATGCTTCAAGGCGAGCAACCTCGAAACTGTCACCTATTTCGATTATGTAATGCTTCGACCCTTCGGTGATGAGATGACCGAATACAAACAAGGTAGTGTAGTGGAGGTCTGCAATATTTTCCTTGCTGATAAGCTCAGAAACGGTTTTGAACACAAGTGCCTTTTCAGGTGCTTTGTATACCTCTCCTGAGGAGGTTGCTGTAAGCTCATTATTCTGTTTTGCCCAATCACTTGCGTTATTGACCTTATTTACATGTTTGAACAGTTTTGTCACAAGGACATATATAGCAATTAGAATTGTAATTTCAAGCGCCCATGACAACCAATAATTGTCATAAGTGGTGAATAATTGCGGTAAAACAAATAAACTTATGAATAAATCTGCAATCATCGCTGCTAAAACAGCTATAACTCTTTGCCACCAATAAAGCATAATAATTACTCCTTTTATAATTGTTAGTTTAATTTGTCCTCACAGAATTTGCAGAGGCGGGGTTTGGTGCTTTTGGCATCCTCTAACGTTCCGCTTTTGATTTCTGTTGAGTTTTTTAAAGATTGACAGTTTTTAAAATAATGATATACCGTACCCGAATGGGTCCAATAGTACGTCGCTGAGTCTGACAGGACAATTTTACTGTCTGTTTCTTCGGCGGCGTTTGCTTTTTTGGTTGGCTCAAGCACAGGATATCCGTTCTGTTTGAGATCGACCAATGAAGAATTATCACAGACTTCCGAAGTCTGCATGTTTTGCATACCTGATGAAGGCTTGTTTTGTCGAGCACTGCTTGTGGAAAGCGTTGCAACAAACACAAGTGAAAGGCAGCATAAAAGGGGAACAAGTACCTTTCTAAGAGGTGCTTTAGGTTTAAAACAACTTTTATGCCGTTCAAGTAATCGGTTACGACTACTTATGATACAACATTCCTCACGGTATCTGCGCAGGTTTTCAAAAGCCGTTTGACTGTCGGCAAGGCTTAAGCCCGTTAGTTCTTTGATGCCTGCAGGGTCTTTAATTTTATAACGGTTAAGTAATACCGTTGGTGCGAGCAGGTGAATAGCAAATTCATCGGCTTCAGCTTCTTGGGTTTCGGTTCGACTTCCGTCAATGTGAAGTCCTAGAATGTCATACCCGTTAAGGCTATGAAGTTGAATATGACCTATTTCGTGCGCAATGAGCTTGGATTCTTCATCACGCGTCAAATTATCTGAGAGCAGGATATAGTAAGCTCCGTCATATTTGAAACTGATAGACGGATATTTTAATACAATATCTTCTGCAGATAATTTCTTAATAAGGCTTTTACACGAGCTGTAGCTTCTGATGTTGTAGTTGCATCGACGTGCTATTTCGCGGATATCCACCGGCAATTCTGCACATTCTATGAAATCGAGCAGGTGATTTGCGTTGTATTCTATGTTGTTGACCATTATAATTCCTCCTATTTGTCGAAAATTGTCAAAAATCGGCAATTTTATCAAAACAGAAAAGGAATAATTTGTCAACTGGAAATGATTACCAATAACGAACGCCGAGCAAAGTAGGATAGCCTCCCTCACCAAGGGAGGCTGAAAAGGCCGACGATTATTGGTTGTTGTTTTTCAAAATATATTGGTCGTCGTCGCTTTCCTCGATAGCATCTTTGATTTCTTGGTCGGTTGCAGTTATCTTATGGTCCATAACACCGCCACCGTATGCTGCTATCTTTATATTACGCGTGTGAGCAGATATAAGCGGTTCGCCGTTAAACTCAAAGAAGGCTATTATCTTTGCACGAATCTCGGGGTTATTACGATAAGCGGTAATAAGCTTCACTTCGTCGGGAGCTAAATTCTTTATGATATCATAGTTCTCAGAAGTGGGTAGTATGGTAATAGTGTTTTCGGGCTTATGCGGGTGGTCACAACCCATGAGAATAATAGGATTAAGTTGCAAAATATTTGACAACGCGGCAATTTTATCGCGCTTCATGTTCGCAATATACCCATCCTCCCATTTTTTTACGGTACTTTTTCCAACACCGACGGCATTGCCAACATCTTCAAGAGTGAGTTTTAATTCCAAACGACGTTGTTTAATTATTTCTCCAATCTCCAAACAGAGCACTCCTTTCTGAATATGAGTATAACACAAAGTTTCAAAAAAGCAACTATTTTTTCAAAAAAGCAAAAAAAGTTTCCTAAAAGGACTTGACAAACATAAAAATTGATGGTATCATCAAAGTGTCCTAAAGGAAACGAAAGGAGATTTAAAATGAATATTAGTGAGTTAAACGCAGAATTAGCAAGACAAAAAATTTCTATTCCTGAACTCGCAAAAAGTATGAAAGTAAGCAAAAAACTGTTGTATTCAAGGTTTAAAGGTGAAACGTCTTTTAAGCACGATGAAATTTGTAGAATTATAGAAATTCTCAAATTGGATCAACAGAAAGTATTGCTTATTTTTTTTGCAGACAAAGTTTCCTAAAAGAAACATAGAACGCTTTGCTGCTGAGCAGATAACGATAACAACAAGGAGGTGAGGGGTAATTGGGAAACCGAGAGGCCAAGATCATTAAAGTAATAAGGATCGTTACTGAGATCGGTGACGGATCTCAGAACAATCCTTATCGTGACGGTATTGAATTTTGGGATGAAGAAGGGAATCTCCTTTTTATTACTGAAGCAAACGAGAAAATGGCGGTTACTTTCGAGGCACGCCGAGAGCCTTAGTGAAAGTTATGTCATATTCGATGGCGGTTACTATTGCGAAAATAAAGGACTTAAGATCGTTGATATCGTAGTCTTCTTGTTTGCGGTTATAGTGGCACTCATCATTGGCAAGCCAAAGCGAACGTTCAACAAGTATTTTAACTTTGGTGTCTTCAATTCTTCGCACACTGTCCATCAGTTTTTCTTTGGTGATTTGCTCAGCATATTCGGGGCTTTTATGTATTAAAAAATCTTTTACCAAGAATTCCAGAGCTTTTCTATAGCCCATTCCGCAAATTTCACTAAGTCCCGAATTTTCAGCTTGTAAAGCTTCAGAATATATTTTTACGAAGTTGGAAGATATGTTGTTGATTTCATCTGAGAAAGATGCTTTACTGTCGGGTTGTGGAAACTGGTGGTGGCAAAAATCTAAATGGTACGGAGGATTTCTAGTGAGTACATGTTCAGGCAAATGATATTTGTTGAATGTTAATTCACCGCAAATGCTACACCTGCGAACGGTATATAAAAGCACAGTGTCGTAACTGTCTTGCGCAGAATAAAAGCAGTCAACGATATTGTCGTTCGTTGCGGTGTCGCAAACAGGGCAAACGCTGTTTTGATTGCATGTCACAGCATAATCGTGATACGGTTTTTGCAATATGTTTTTTGGCTTAATAAGTTTGTAATCCATATAATCACCTCCTTTTAGGTGATTATAGCACGATTAAGCACATAACGCAATACGAGAGCAGGATGCAAGGAATAGGACAACCGGCTGAAAAACTATAGATGAAAAGAGGTGAGGGATATGGCACGTAAGCCGCTTACTTGCGTAGGATACATAACTTTAAAAGATGGTCGAACGATACCGCTAGAGGAAATGACAGATAAGGAGCGTGAGCGTGTCAATAACTCTATGAATGAAAGATTAAGCAGGGTGATGTCTGAGCATTACAGGCTTCATCCTGAGGAGTTTGAAAAGATTTAAGGAGGTCAATTTATGTTTTTTGTTTACATGTGGTGTGCATGGATAGTCGGATGCGGAACTATGGCCGCTATTAGTACAGTCGTCCATAAGCACCGAGCTCGAAGTGAGAAAATCGTTCGTTTAAAGAAGGAAAACCGACATCTTAAAACCGTGCTTGAGTTTTATGAGAATATTGCGGAGTGTGAGGTAGGCGGACAAAAAAGTGGTTCGGTAATACGGACAGTCGATGACCACTGTCCCTACAACGCAAGTACCAAGCATGATTTGGTAAAAAGGATAAGGATCGGGTAATTATGAACAGTTGTAACTTTACGGGGCGTTTGGTTAAGATGCCTGAGGTAAGAAAGACGAGTGACGGCAAAAGTGTTTGCAGATTTCGTCTTGCGGTGCGCCGTACATACAAGACTAACGGTGAGTATCAGACCGATTTTTTTGACTTTGTTGCCTGGGATAAAACGGCGGAGCTTATCGGCCGTTATTACGGGCAGGGGCAGCTTATTGCGGTGAAGTCAGAGGCGAGACTTCGCAGTTATGAAAACAAACGCGGTGACAGAATTATTGCCGTGGAGTTTTGGGTGAGTGAGGTCGAAAGCCTTGTGCAGAGGACAAGCAAGGAGGAAGCGGCCGAGCGGGGAATCGAAAACTGTGGAAATGCTGTGCCTTACAGCAACACATCCGAGCAGGACGGGTTTATGGATATTGGTAGTGATGAGGATTTGCCGTTCTAATTAGGCTGCCGAGCAGGATGTATAACAAAACGCTAGGAGGTGTAATTGAATATGGAAAGAAGAAAAAAGTCAACGTTTATTAAGTTGGACCGCAGCATTTTAACTTGGCGGTGGTACCACGACGGAAATACGTTTCGGCTTTTTTTGCATTTATTGCTCACAGCCAACATAAAGCCATCCCATATCGGCGAAATTACGATTGGGCGCGGAGAGGTGGCCGTAAGCTATATGAATGTTGCTAACATACTTAAATTAACAAATCAACAGGTCAGAACGGCATTTAGGCACCTTAAAGTAACAGGGGAGATAACAATCACCCGATATTCAAAATTCTCAGTTGTATCAATAGTTAACTTTGAATTGTATCAATCCAAGCAACACAGTTTGCAACAATCAGATGAACAATCAGATAACAGTCTGCCAACGCGCGAGCAACACCATCTAAAGAATATAAGAATTAAAGAATTAAAAGAAATATATATGGGTTTAGGTGTTAAGGGTGATGAACTGCTTACTGCCTATGCTGAATTTGAAATAATGCGAATCGACCTGAAAAAACGACCGTTTACCGAGGAAGGGCGAAAACGTCTTGTTGATAAGGTCAACAGGATAAGCGATAACGCAGGTAAACAGGTGGAATTGCTGCACAGCGCAACCGATAACTGTTGGCTGACGGTGTGGAGCCATACTGTAACCGATGAGACACCTTCTGAACGAGTGAGCGATTATCAGACCTATATAGACAGCATTATGGCAAACGATGAGGAGGGGTAGATTTGAAATACATAATACCGGATATACCAAAGAGCAACAACGAGTACATCGGAAGGTCGAACATACACCAATATCAGAAAGACAAAAAGATGTGGTGTGAAATGCTTTGGGCGTATTGCAGGCCGAAGCCATTGAAACCGTTACCGTGTGCGGTTGTCAGTATCACATATCATTTTACTGACCGCATCAGGCGTGATCCTGATAATTATTCGGGGAAAATGCTGTTGGATGGTCTTGTCCGCAACGGAATAATAAAAGATGATTCGTTTCTTTGCATCAAACTCCAATTAGATGCGGAGTTCGGGTGCGAAAAGAAGGAAACAGTAATTGAGGTGACAGAATATGACGGTGGATGAAATTAATGAGGCGATGGACAAACAATCCCCTGTTGTCGCACATACATTGCAGGGTGCAATCGAATACGAAAGAGTTGTCGGTATAGTGGCACGGCCGTCAGGTATTAAAGGACAACGCTTGTATTACGGTCAGTTACAGAGCAAATATACCGAGTTTAAGCCCGCCGAGTACCCGATAGAAAAGATTTATTTCAAGAGGTGAATAATATGCAGGATGTTTTAAACAGTGTTATTGCCAAAATCGAAGTACAGCAGGAAAAGTGCAAGAATGAGGCGGCTTTTTGTGTCGGTGAGCAGCTGAAGGACATGGCGCGGTCGGATACAGCGGTTGCGGAATTATTGGATAAGGACCTCGATGTTGAGGATATGTCTATTACAAACGCTGAGAAGAAGATAAAAGAGTATGCCGACAGTCACCGTTCCGGTAATTGCGGATTCGTACCGCCTAAAGAGGCTGACAGAATCCTCCGCGAGTTTTACGGATTACCCGGTATGGACGATGTCAAAAACGAATCGTCTGAGCAGGTCGGGTCAAAGGTTATCGACCTTACGGCGTTTTTATGAGGTGTCGCGTATGGATGTCGAAAGAATAAGGTGTTTGTTGCCCGAACATCCAAGAAAAGGGATGCTCGAATATACAAAAGAAAATTGTGAAGGTGAGTTAGGCCCCGAATATGCCATATTTAACCGCGAATCGATTGTTTTGTTTGGGGAGTATTACGATAATTTATCAATGCTTATGACACCCGAGCAGGTTGAAGAGGCAGAAAGCAAATGCCGTAATGTGTGGGGTGCGAACGTTAAGTGTACCTATTGCGGTGAGGAATACTATGCCGGCTATACGAACAAGCCTGAAAAAGGCATAATTCTTGCCGAAGGTGAAGACGGAATACTGTACCCGGGTTGGGTAGATGGCAAGGAACCGATGAACGAGGTGACGGTGACAGAAGGTTGTAGCTTTGGTTGTCCCATATGCGGAAAGCTTGTTGAGCTTGTTCACAAATCAAAGCTTCGCAACGGCCGTACATACCAGGTTCAGGTGTGCTCTGTAGAGGTTATAGAGCAATACACGGTACTTGTGTTTTGGCTTGTCGGTCATAACGTGACAGAGTATGGATATTCTTCATACACAATCAAACCTCAAGAGGCATTGGTGCTTGATGAGAAATGTAGGTTTAAACGCTTTGTTCATAGGCGAAAGTATATGGGTACTGCACAAACACAGTTAAATTGTTGGGTTTACCGTTCGTGTTTCAGTGATTCCTTTCAACATGTCTACTATGATTGGCCGAGCGTCTGCCACCGTAAGATAGGCGGCTTTTGTTGTACGGATATACCCGACCTTACAGGCACTACAGGTGAAAAGACCGGAATTAAAGAATACATAGCCGCAAAAGGTAATTGGCCTGCGGTGTATTTGAAGACCTGGAAGAAGTATCCTCAGATAGAAAACCTTGTGAAATGCGGGTTTGGTCTTGCGGTTGCATCAGAGATTGACGACAGAGTGAATACCAACCGAAGTTACGGATGGCTGACGAAAAATGCGGTGGAGTTTCGCTTCGGTAATTGGGATGAAGTAAAGCCTGCTAAAATGCTTGGATTTACAAAACAGGAAATACGCGAGCAGGTAGCTAAAAGGTGGAACCATGAGATTATGTTTGAATGGTGGGGATACCGCAACACTGATTGGCACTGTTCGGCGACCGTTTTTAATGAGTATTACGGTTTAGTTGGTTTGAACGGCTTAAAACAAACCGTTGGTATGCTTGAAAACGGTTATGAGGGCTATGACCTGTCGAAGCTGATGCGGTATTTCGATAAATTTCCTGACTTAAAACCCGCCGATGCGCTGCAGTATCTTATCGACGTGCGTACTATGGCCGAGGAATTATCACCCGATGGAAATATCACTTTTGAACAGATGTGGCCTAAAAATCTTTTTGAGGTACACGAACGTCTTGACCGTGTGCATAGATCGGTCAAGGATATAAATTCACGAAAGAAATACGCGGCAGGTTTTGAGGCTAACATTGAAAAATACAAAGGTCTTGATTGGAATGACGGTGAGCTGTGTATCCGTATAGCACATACCAACGGTGAGCTTATTGACGAAGGTCGTGTTCTTGACCATTGCGTTGGAGGCTACGGTGAGAACCACATTAAAGGACAGGATGTTATTTTCTTTGTACGTCGGTACCGCCGACCCGAACGCAGTTATTACACTTTGGATATACGGTTTACACAAGGAACACCGTATGAGGTGCAGTTGCACGGATATGGCAATGAGCGGCACGGTCCAAATAAACAGTATTCACATTCTATTCCTAAGAAGGTCAGGGCGTTTGTCGACCGTTGGAAAGCGGAGGTATTGATGCCGTGGTTTAAACAAAAGGCTGCCGAGCAGGTTACTAAAAATAAAAAGAAAAATATTAAAGATAAGGAGACAGTTGCATGAGTCAGGAAGTAATGCAGTTAGATTTCAACCGAGGTATTGAAACAGTAACCTCGGAAATTTGCACGATAAAGAAACAGACCCAGCTGATTGTTTTGCAGTCGGCTATCGAGATAGGTCGCCGCCTTAAAGAGGCGAAGGCTTTGGTGCCTTACGGTCAGTGGGGTGAATACCTTAAAAACGAGGTGGATTTTTCGCAAAGTACAGCCAACAATATGATGAAATTAGCCGATGAATACGGCGAAAAACAGTTTACGATTTTCGGTGCTATTTCAGATTCCCAAACGCTTGGGAATCTGCCGTATACAAAGGCTTTGAAGCTACTTTCAATACCGCTTGAAGAGCGTGAAGATTTCGTCAAAGAGAATGATGTTGAGAACCTTTCAACAAGAGAATTGGACAAGCTTTTGAAGGAACGTGACGAGGCACGCCGCCAGTTGCAGGATACAGAGGGTAAGCTTGATACCATTCAAAGGGAGTTGGCGGTATCGAGAGAGGCGCAGTCGGAATTGCAGAGGAAATTGTCAAAGGCACAGGAAGACGTGAGAGCCGCCGATGATGAAGCAGTACAGAATGAACGCGCTTTGAAGGAAGAAATTGAAGCTCTTAAGGCTGACCTTGAAAAGAAAAAGGAAGCTGAGAAAAAAGCAAAAGAAAAGTTAAAGATGCTTAAAGAGAATCCTGAGGTCCCTCAGGAGGTTCTTGATAGGGTGAAGTCCGAAGCCGAAGCTGCTGCACGTGACGGTGCCAAGTTAGAAGCAGAAACGGCTATAAAAGAGGCAGAGGAAAAGAAAACAGCAGCCGAGCAGGCTCTTAAAGATGCTGAAAAGCAGGTAGAACTCACAACACAGCGCCTTGAGGCTTTGGAAAAGCAGTTATCTGCCGCAAGTCCCGAGGTTACCGAGTTCAAACTGTATTTTGAGCGGGTGCAGGAGGACTGGAATCGAATGCAGGGTGCTTTGCTTAAGGTACAGGGTAATAATCCTGAAGTTGCGGATAAACTGAGGTCAGCAGTAAAAGCAGTGCTCGAGGGGTGGAAATAAGACTGACGAGCAGGCGACCGGGATGTGGAGAATGTTCTGCGTATAGGATGCTCTCCTCATCCGTCAGGCTACGCCTGCCACCTTCCCCGCTGGGGAAGGCTATCAAAAAGGAGGACGTTATGCCAAAGTGGATAAGTACAAAGGAAAGGGTACCGACTGTCCAAGAACAGGCTCATTCATGTGGGCATGTAATCGTTGCCTACGAGGATGGTACCGTTAAAAGCGGTTGGTATTCGGAATACATGAAAGGCTGGAGCGGCACAGAGCGTCACGGCGAGGCCTTGTGTTGGATGCCGTTCCCTGAACATCCGGAGAAGGAGGAAATAAGAAAGTGACCTACGAGCAGGCTTTAGAAATAAAACAGAATTTAACTCCCGAGCAGGTCAAAAATGACCTTGAAAGGTATTTGCTACGTGGTGAGCTTCCGATTGTCAAAGGTGTTGCTATGGCTATGCAAGCCCTTGAAAAGCAGATACCGAAGAAGCCCGATTTAGAGGGTGACGGATATGATGATAATGGTGAATTGATTTATGACACAGGATATTGTCCTAATTGCCGTCATGTGTTTGAAGTTTATTATGATTCGCCAAAACATTGTCCCGATTGCGGACAGGCTTTGGATTGGGGTGATGGGGAGTGAGTAAAGTATATAAATGCGATTGCTGTGAGGTAATGATAAATAATCCCTACAAAGCAAAAATGAAAGAGTTTTATTACACTTCACATTATGAACTTTGTGGGCCTCATGTAATAAATATCCCTTGGAAAACAAAAGAAAAAAAACATATTCACTTGTGTGAGAATTGCTATAAGCAGATTGCAGAAATTTCACGCAAGAAAAGGAGTGATACGAATGACCTTTGAAAAAGCAATAGAATGCATTATCGAACTTAATGAGGAAATAAAGGCAGTGCAAATTCTTATGAGTTGTATTGAAAGAAATACCGAACACCTTGAAAAAGAAAATGCCGAAATGTCATCTTCTTTGAGAGCAATTAAAAAGATAAATCGTGAAAAGAACGAGGCTATAAGCGCTTTGTGCGAGAGGGAGTGATACGAATGACCGATAAATTAAAGCCGTGTCCGTTTTGTGGGAGTACAGATATTCGATATTCCTTAAAAATCACAGGGCATTTCGATGTAAGATACCACGCTTCTATGTACTGCAATAAATGTCATTGTTATGGTGCGAGAACACTTACAAAAATCGTAAGGCACAACGATTATAAAGGCAGAAGCCAAATTGAAGAAGATAAAAACATAAGACAACAAGCGGAAGATGCTTGGAACAGGAGAGTTAAAAATGACCGATAGAGATATAGAGCATCTTGATTTAGATATTTATTGGGGTGCTTTAAGTGAAGAAGAACAACTCACTTTGCATCAATTGTTATCTAAAGCACATCAAGGTTATGAAAGGAGTAAGGAAAATGCAGACCGATAGAGATAGGCTGATTGAGTTGATAGGGCAAAAGCCGTTTACATCGGAATATGAGAATTATAATTCTTTGGAATGGGCAGAGCGTTTTGCCGACTACCTTCTTGCGAACGGTGTGATAGTGCCGCCTTGTAAGGTGGGGGATGTGGTGTATATCAAAAATAGACCGCTGATAATCTCGTTTTTACATATTGAAAATGAAGTGTATTATGTTGTTCAGTTTGATTGTGATGACTGTGGCGATTGTCCTTTTTATGAGGATGATGTTTCTTTCGAGGGTGAACACGATTGTAAAACTATGGGTTATATACAATTTACTGAAAAAGACATCGGCAAAACCGTATTCCTCACCAAAGAGGAAGCGGAACAGGTTTTAAGTGCGAAAGCATAAAACAATAAATTAATTAAAACAAAGGAGAAATTAAAATGAAAAACAAGAAAGTAATCATCAGAGCAGACAGAGCAGGAGTGTTCTACGGAACTCTTAAGGAAAAAGACGGTAGCGAGGTAACCCTTACCGCTTGCCGAAGACTATGGTATTGGGACGGAGCTGCAAGCATCTCACAGTTAGCAAAAGAAGGCACAACTAAACCAGATGATTGTAAATTCACCGTTTGGGTAGATGAAATAACCATACTCGGCGTTATAGAAATTATACCTTGTACCGAGCAGGCAATTAAATCTATTGAGGGCGTAAAGGAATGGAAAAGATAAAAGAGTTTTTGAATATTAGAGTCAATGATGGCGATGGCTCTGGCGATGGCTATGGCTATAGCGATGGCTATGGCTCTGGCTCTGGCTCTGGCGATGGCTATGGCTCTGGCTCTGGCTATGGCTCTGGCTCTGGCGATGGCTCTGGCTATGGCTCTGGCTATGGCGATGGCATAAAAAGTTTTAATGGTATGGCGGTTTATTTGGTTGACGGGATTCAGACCATTATAAAAAACATCAAAGGTAATATTGCAAAAGGGTTTATTTTAAATAAAGACCTATCACTGTCACCATGTTATATCTCAAAAGGTCATAATAAGTTCGCACATGGCGAAACAATAAAGGATGCTGTTGAGTCTTTGCAAAACAAAATCTTTCAGGATATGGCTTCGGATGAGGCCATTGAGCTGTTTTTGCAAGAGTTTTCTGACCTTAACAAAAAATATCCTGCTAAATCGTTTTATATTTGGCACAACCGACTCACAGGCTCTTGTGAAATGGGAAGAAATGCTTTTGTTAAGGATGGCGGTTATGATCTTGAAAACGACGAATTTACGGTGCAAGAGTTTATCGACATAACCAAAAATGCTTTTGGTGGCGGTGTTATCAGGCAACTGGAACGTGCGTTGAAGGAAAGGGAGAAGGAATGATAATGGGAATAGTTGGTACATTTCTTGCGTTTATATGTTTTGTTAAAGCCAAAAGCGATACCGAAAAAGCATTTTATATTCCTCTTATGCTAATGGGTATTTTCACAATTATGTTGGGAGTGTGTAAACAATGAATGGTAGTAGTTACAAAGTACTGATTGACGGTTGCGTTATAGCCGAGAGAATGAGTTTAGAGTGGGCTTTAATTCTTGTGAAAGCAATTTTTCAAGAGTGTTCCAATGACCCATCAATGAAAGTAATCGTTATGGAACACGAAAAGACAGAAAGCGAGGGATGTCTCTGTGACCGATAACGAAATTGTTAAGGCTTGTAAGAATTGCTTACACTATGAAGCTTGTAAAGGTACATATTCTTCGGCAAAAGGTGAAGAAGATATTTTATACGATTTTGACGGTGAAATGTATGCAAATAGTGGTTGTGAGGACTTCATAGATAAAGACCTCATCAACCGCCAAAAGGCAGAGATTGAGAATTTAAAAGATATTCTCTTTGATGCCGAGGGTGTTAATTTGGTTAGTTATTGGCATCAACAGTGTAAAATAACTGAAAACGGCTGTAAGAACTATGCAAAAGAGAATAAAAACCTAAAGGCAGAGATTGAGAGGTTGCAAAAGGAAAACACTATTCTTTCTCAAAATGCTGACACCGCTTTCCAAGACGGATTGAACGAGGCACAAGATTTGTATGCAGAGCAGGTTAAAGCAGAAATCAAATCCGAAGCATACAGGGAGTTTGCGGATATTGTGCTTTCTTTATTCCCTGCCGATAAAAACCACACCACAATAAGCAGATTTACTATAAAGCAGAAATTAAAAGAATTGGTGGGTGAGGATGATGAGTAAATACATATTTCCTTGCATGCTGATTGCGTTGGATGTGGGTGCAGCGGTTGCATATCTTTTTAACGGTGAGGCAAAAATGGCAGTATATTGGCTTGCAGCTGCTGTGCTTAATGCTTGTGTAACGTTTTAAAAGGGGCGTTGGCGTTGAAAAAAAGAACGATGGCACAGATTTTAAAGGAACTCAAAGAGTATAACGATACCCACGAGAAGTCTTTGAGTTACGGAAAGTTTGTAAAACTACTTGCCGAGCAGGAACAAAACGATTCTGAAAAAAGTAAAAGGGAGGATAAAAATGGCGACCACGTATGATTCTATAAAAATCAAATGTCCTTTTCACATCAAGGACAAACCGAATTACATAATTTGTGAGGGCGTTGTTAAAGGTAGTAGGGTAAATTTGTGGTTCCGAAGTGACAAACGCAAGAAGGAATACATAGAGGCACATTGTAATAAAATCTGCAATAACTGTCATATTGCCTCAATGCATGAGGAAAGAGTTAGACAGGAGCAGGCAAAAAAGATTTAACTGCCGAGCAGGTTATATATTGAATAATTTATAAGGGTCAATCCACTTCTAAAAAATTTTTTGAAATTATTTTCAAAAGTGGGTTGGCTTTTTTATCTTGGTTTGTGTTATGGTGGATATAAAGATTAAAAAACGAAGGAGGAAAGTATATGGCTAACGAGCAAAATTTGAAACCAGGAGCATATAAGCTAACACGTGAGGAACAGTCGAAGGGCGGTAAGAAATCGGGAGAAACAAGACGGTTGCAAGCTGCTATGAAAAAAGCACTGGAAAAAAAGGTTTCGAACCCCGAGTTTGATGAACTATTTGCGGATTTTGATATAAAAAAGGTTGACCGCAACTATGCAATGGCCATTGCCTGTAATGTGGTCAATAAGGCTGCTAAGGGTGATTTATCTGCTGTAACCTTTCTTCGTGATTCAATCGGAGAAAAGCCAAAGGACGAAATATCTATTGCGACCGTTGATGTAGATGTTATAGATGAGGTGGAGCGGATGATCAATGACGCGGAGACAAGCTATTGATTTTCTTATCCGTACCCCGTATAAGTTTGGGCACCTATTAGGCTTTAAAAAGCTCGGCAAGCTTCATAACCAATGGATAGTCGATATGATACGGGCGAGCGAAGATGAAACGCTACAGGCTCACCGTGGCTCATTTAAAACTACCTGTATGTCAATCGCGTTGGCTATCATTATTATTTTAAAACCAAATCTACGTATTTTGTTTATGCGTAAGACCGATACCGACGTTAAGGAAATAATCAGGCAGGTACAAAACATATTGAACGACCCTCGGACGAAATATTTCGTGTTATGTATTTGGGGTGTTGAACTTCAATTAACAACGGAAACGGCTACTGAAATTAATACTAACCTTACAAACGACATCAAAGGTACGTCTCAGCTGGTTGGAATGGGTATTGGCTCATCGGTTACAGGTAAGCATTTTGACATTATTTTCACGGACGATATTGTCAACGTAAAGGACCGAATGTCAAAAGCAGACCGTGACAGAACGAAAATTCTGTATCAGGAGCTGCAGAACGTTAAAAACCGTGGCGGCCGTATTTTCAATACCGGTACTCCTTGGCATCCTGATGATTGTTTCAATCTAATGCCGAACCCCGAAAAATATGATTGCTATTCTACCGGACTTATTGACCCTGATGAATTAAAAGCAATAAAAAGCAATATGACGGCATCGCTGTTTGCCGCCAACTATGAGCTGCGGCACATAGCAGCCGAAGACGTTTTGTTTTGTGACCCGAATGTTGACGGAGACCCTGCACTTGCTGAACAGGGTGAGACACACATTGATGCAGCTTACAGCGGCGAGGACTACACAGCTTTAACGATATTGCGTAAAAAAGGCGGTAAATACTACGTTTTTGGTAAACTATGGCGCAAGCACATTGATGATTGTATTGATGAGATTGTTAAATATCACTTTGCCTTTAATTCTTTGCGAGTATCTTGTGAAAATAACGCAGATAAGGGTTATCTTGCCAAGGACCTTCGCAAAAGGAACGTGATAGTCAACGAGTATCACGAGGCAATGAACAAGTTTTTAAAAATTACTTCTTACCTCAAAGCTGAGTGGAAGAATGTGATTTTTGTTAAAGGTACCGACGAGGAATATATTTCGCAGGTCTGCGACTACAACGAAGGTGCCGAACACGATGATGCACCAGATTCGTTGTCGTCGTTGGTGAGAAAATTGTGGTCCAAGAGAGATGTCACCGAAGTGCCGAGAATTACGGCAGAGGAACGTTACGACAGGTATCACGGTATTACTTCAGATGATATGGAAGGAGGTTGGGATATATGAGTTTGATTGTGTCGGTTGTTGCATTGAGCATTGCGACACTAAGTTTAGGTTTAATACTTGGCAGGCTTCAGATAGGTGTAAAAAAAGCACCGTTGCCCAAGGTGGATATCGATGCCGAGAAAAAAGCCGAGCAGGAAGCCAAAAAGCAACAGCGAATAAATGAACAATTAAACAGTTATGACGGTTACGTCGATATTTAATTTTAGGAGGATAAATTATGTTTGAATCAGATTTTGAAATGCAGGCACAGGGTAACGCAGACGAAGGATTAGATACATCCGACGCCAACGATACCCAAGATATCACCCAGGGTCAGAACGACAACGGTGAAGGCGCCGACGGTACAAATGGTGCCGAAGGCGGTGATAACGGTGCCGAAAATACAAGCGGCGAAGGAACCGACGGTTCTTCAGATAACTCTGACGAGTATATTGAGCTGAGACTTAACGGTGATGAGGTGCGTACCTTGAATCGCGACGAGGCTACGCATTATGCACAGAGAGGTATTGAACTCGAAAGCGTATATCAAAAGCTTGACTACGTTGCCGTATCATTGGGCGTTACGGTAGACGAGTTTTTGAAAAATCAGCTTGATTCACGTGAGGATGCTTACCGAAAGGAACTCGAAACAAAGGTTTCGGATCCTGCTACGCTTGAGGAACTTATGGGCTTATACCGTACCCGTGAAAAGGAAAAGTATGAGCAGGTATTACTCGGCCGTAAGGCTGAGCAGGAAAATGCACGTCAAACAAAAGAATCAAAGGTCGCCGATGATTTTCTCAAACTCCAGCAGGAGTTCCCTGAGGTTGCTGATTTTAAATCCTTGCCCGAGGGAGTTAAAAAAGCGGCCGCAAGGGGCGAAAATCTTTTGAGTGCTTATCTTTTGCATTTACACCGTGAAGGCCAAGCGGTAAAAAAGGCAGAGGAGAACGCTAAAGCTGCAGCAAAAGCATCAACAGGTTCGATGAACAATGCTGCAGGTGGAAATGAAGAGAGCTTTTCTGATTTTAGAAAAGCACTTTTCGGAATGTGATTTTATTTTAAAGGAGAGTTTTTATGGCAAACAATATTGCAACTGCAAAATTTTACCCCAGTGACGTTTTGGACCAGAAGTTGGTTCAAAGTTCGGTTACCGGTGCGTTTGTTGACAATGCATTCGGTGCTCAGTTTGTAGGCAACGATGGAGTATATCTGCCGAGCAAAGATTTTGTCGGTTTGGGTAATTACTCAAGAAATGGTACCGGCTATGCAGAGGGTGATATCACCGTTACACGTGAACTCTATCAGTTGAAAATGGAGAGGTCACAGAGCTTCTTTATGGATGTTATGGATGTTGATGAATCCGGTATTACTGTAGACAAACTTATGGGTCACGATATGGGAGATTACATCAAGGAACACGTTGCACCTGAAAAGGATGCTTACGTTATTTCAAACGCTTTCGGTGTTGCAACTGAAAAGGGACATACCGATGACTTTAGCGAGGCTTCACCATTTGGACAGCTCGTTGATCTTATCGATAACGTCGGTGATGTATGCGGTTACGATTCGGAAAACTTTGCGTTTGTTGACCGAGTAGCATATTCGGCGATGTGTAAGTCTAACGAATTTCAGAAAATGGTTGATGTGGCAAGCTTTAAACAGGGTGGTATCGATTTGCGTGTCAAACGTCTCGACAATACCTACATCATCCCTGTGCCGAGTGCACGCATGAAGAGCTCGTATGTTTTCCACAACGGTGAAGACGGTAAGTTCGGCTTTGAGGCAAATACCAATGCTGCCGGCGGTCTCAAGAACATCAGAATGCTCGTCGTCCCCAAAAAGGACATTTCCGTTGTTATTAAGCATTCTAAAATTCGTGTATTTACCCCCGAAACCTATCAGCCTAAGGAAGGTTATAACTGGCAGTACAGAATTCTTTATGATGCCTTTATCAAAAAGTCTCGTAAGGATCATATTTTTGCTGCTTACACTCCTGTTTAATTCGGAGGTAAGATATGAAGCTGACAAATGAATACGGTAACGTTACGTTTGAGATTGCTGACCCCCGTGAGCAGGAAAGATTGAAAAGGCTTGGCTTTAAAGAGGTCGAGGACAAGACCATCGATGAGGATGAGGTTGGTCCTGACGGTGAGGACAAGACCAAGTCCAATAAGGGTAAAGCCAAAAAGTAATTTAACAAAAGTACCGCCGCTTAAAGTTTTAGGCGGCGGTATTTTCTATAAGAGAGGTGTTTAACTTTGAAGAAAAAAGAACGTTTAACCCCAAAAGAAATATTTTCTGAATATGAAAAAGGAACTGAGCACAAGAACAGTATAGGTGACCACGGTATTGCGAAGCAGGCCAAGGTCAACGAACGATTTTATTGCGGTGACCATTGGCACGGTGCGGGTTTTAACAAAGAACGTCCTTTGGTCCGTCGAAACGTCACCAAACGTGTGCATGATTTCAAGTTCGCACACATTGCGGCAAATCCGATAACGGTTAAATATACTGCCGAGGGTATTCCGTTTGTATCCGAGGCATCTGAAGGTCGTAATGCGTTAAAGACAGCTATGATGAACGGTGAGAAACCAAAAAACGCAGAAATCAGCAACGAAGAGGTTGCTGTTGTTATGGAGGCGTTATCATCTTATTTCAGGACGACTGCCGAGAGGTGCAGTTTTGAGATTGTCAAGTGGATGGCCTTGCGTAACGCAGGTGTTGACGGCACAGGAATTATGTGGAGTTATTGGGATGATACCATCATAACCGGACTTTATGCTGATACGAGTAAGCAAATGCCTATCAAGGGTGATATTGCTGTTGAGGTGCTTAACGTATCGCAGGTTGTTTTCGGTAATCCGTTTGACGACAACGTACAACGTCAGCCGTATATCATAATCGAACAGAGGCTTGAGCTTGACGCCGTTCGCCGTGAAGCAAAGAGATACGGCGTTTCTAAAAAGGATATTGAGAGCATAAAGCCTGACGATGGTGAAATTTATCAGACAACCTTTGACGACCGCGATAATAGTTCTTTCGACTCTAAAAGAGTTACGGTGTTAACCAAGATTTACAAGGAATATGACGACAACGGAGAATATAAGGTTATGTGCACAAAAGTGTGTAAAGCAGTTGTTATCAGGGAGCCTTATGATATGAAGATAAAATCATATCCCATTGCCAAGATGAGTTGGGAACCCCGTCGCGGCAGTATTTATGGCGATAGTGATATTACATACATGATTCCAAATCAAATAGCAATCAATCGAGCACTTTCTGCCGAGGTGTGGGCTATGATGACCTCGGGAATGCCAATAACCCTTGTTAACGGCAGCGTGATTACCGAGAGGTTTTCAAATACTCCCGGTAAGGTTTATAAAGTATATGGTACACACGAGGATATGATGTCAGCGGTCAGAACGGTTTCGCCTGCACCGTTTAACGCGCAGTTGATAACAGGCATAGAGAATCTTGCCAATAATACGTTATCTGATAATGGTGCAAACGATGCGGCATTGGGTAACATGCGACCCGATAACGCAGCTGCTATTATTCAGTTACAGGAGGCATCCAAGGCTCCACTACAAATATATATCAACCGATTCTACAATATGATCAAGGAGCTTGCACGCATCTGGGCTGATTTTTGGGTTCACATGTATGGGGACCGTAAGCTGAAAATTGTTGATAAAAACGGTATCAGTTACTTTGCTTTTGATGCCGATAGATACGCAAACCTTGTTATCAACGCTGAAATTGACGTAGGAGCCTCGACAATGCGGAGTGAGGCTATTTCCATCGGAACGTTGGATGCCCTTCTTAATGCGCAAAGAATTGATTTTTTGCAGTATCTTGAACGTGTACCCGAGGGCATTATTCCTGATAAGACCGGACTTATGGATGACATCAGAGCTAAGACGCAAGAAGCGTCCGAGGTTTATGGTGGTTTATCAGATGAGATGCTGCTTGAAAGGTATAGGCAACAAAATCCAAAAGGCTATGAAAAACTTATGAGCTTGCCTGTTGAACGGCAGAAGGCAATTTTAATGCAGATGCGCAGTGCTATGCAAAGTGTGGAACAATCGCAGTCAGGGGAGGTAATGTAATGACAGCCAAAGATATGATATCTAAAGCCATCGTTCTTCTCGGTTATAATGACGACCGAGGTAACACATCCGATTCGCGGTTTCAAATTGCCTCAAAAACTGCCGTAAACTCGGTAATGGCAGAGTTGTTTTACTGCTTGAACAATGACGGCTTTAAAGAAATTGAAGCTTTGTCAGACGAAATAAAGCTACCTGAAAGGGTATTATACAACATAATGCCTTACGGTGTTGCGAGCCTAATCGCAGAAAGTATAGGTGACGCTGACAAGCAGGCTTACTTTGGAGCAATTTATAACCGAAGGCTTGCGCAGCTGTCCCACAGTGAACCTATTGTTGACGAAATACCGTATCCCGAATTCTAAAGGAGTGTGAAGTTATGAGTTTACCTATAATGAGAAGTACGCCTACTTATATGTTGAATATTACGAAGCTGTCCGGGGGCTTAAACTTACGCGACGGCTTATCGCAGGTTGCAGACAACCAGTTGACAGATTGCGTTAATATGTGGTTTAAGGATGGTACGCTTAAAACAAGGCCTAGACTTATGACCAATGATAACACAAACAAACTTCACACGAGCGATAATGAAGGTGGATTAGTCAGAACACTCGGAATTAGGGTGCGGAGTTTCCCTGAATGCGTTATAGTTGTTAACAACGAGGTTTATACTTTGCAGGTTGTTATGGAGGCAAAGACAACCCATAACGACGACATCTCAAACACGTTTACTATGCAATATGTGTCGGACAGGCTCGAGGTCATTGAACTCGGTAAATTTACGATAACAACAGACCGTATCGTCCATAATTGTCTTGTTTTTCAGCATAACGGCAACGTTTATTTGTTTACGGCGAGTTACAAGCCACATTATTGGGTTATAAAGCAAAATGAATCAGGCGAGTACGAGCAGCCTGCTGAACTTACGGAAGAAGATATGAAGGCACCGTTAGTAGCCATTAACGGCAAGCCGTCCGAGGATACCGTGTTTACCGGAACTATGATAAACGGATATAATCTCCTAAGCCGATATTATGAAATGCAGTACTCGACCGTGGATAAAGCAAAAGAGAGTAATACAATGCGATATGCATTGATACATCCTATTCAAAAATCATCTAAGGATGGAATTCCTTATGATTATGCTGTGGGTAAGAAGATAAAAGCAGAATATACCACTATAGACGGTCATACACACAAACACGAGGTGGTAATAGGAAATAACGGTGAAGGATATGAGACCAAGCCCGGAACTGACGGTTATACCATGCATGTGTGGAGACAAGAGGTGTATTTTTGGAAAGAGGATAATGACAGCGGGGATTATGCTGTGGTAGAAAAAGGTGATTATATACCGAACAATCTTACGGTTACTGCTCCGGGTCCGTACAGCTTTGAACGGGAAATGAAGGTTGTAAGTATGACACACTCGGTGTGGTTTGGAGGTATGGCCGAGGGTATTTACGGCGGTACAAGGTTGTTCCTGGGCGGTAATCCTAATAAAAATGAGCAGGCCCTTGTTGTATGGAGTGACCTTAACGACCCGTTGTATTTTTCCGAAAACAACTATACTTATGTCGGTGATAAGTCTCAGGCTATTACAACCTTTGGCAAACAAGCTGATACTTTGGTTATATTCAAAGAACGTGAGACTTATCAGACAAAATACGTTGCCAAGGAATCGCCTACAGCTGAGCAGGTTATAAACCAGAATGTTATCGACCTTACCGTACAGTCTGCAACATTCCCTTTGAGCTTGGTACACGGTTACATAGGTTGCGATTGCCCTGATACAGTGGCTTTGTGCCGCAACCGTCTTGTATGGACGAATCTTAACGGCAAGGTTTATACGTTGCAGTCACAAAATCAGTATAACGAAAGAGCAATATTTGAGGTCGGCGAGATGATAGAGCAACGGCTGAAAAACGAGCAATATTTATATAACGCGCGTGCAGTAGACTTTAACGGTCACTATATTCTACAAATTGGCAATCATCTATATGTTATGGACTATAACTCCTATGGATATATTTATGTTTCGTCTCATGCAAAGAATGAGGATGCAAATATTAAAATTCCTTGGTACTATTGGGAATTACCTATGGCAGTTGAGGATATGCACAGCACTATTGACCGACTGATTATGGTTTACTGCGTTGCGACAGAGCCGGATGAAAATCTTGTGAGCCACAGTGCAATAAATTTTGCTTATATTGACGGAAGCGACGGTTCGGATGAGATTAATAAGCTCATATATAACGGTGATTGGGAAATAAGGTGTGATACATTAAAAATCCCATCGTACATGCAGACTAAATTATATAATTTCGGTGCACCGTCAAAGTTGAAAGCTGTGCCGATTGTAAATATTTCGTTTGGTTACAACAACGGCGAGCCTATAAAGATTGAATTTATATCCGAATGTGACATACATGATGAACATTCGGTAGTTGTTGAAGGCTTTGAAACAGATGAACGCAACCCTCAGCATATACACTCTTGCAGATTATTCCCTTACACCAAGGGTACTGTAATGTTTGGAGTGAAAATAAGCTGCAACGGGGAAATGTCAATTGATTCAATGACGTTGCAATACAAACAATTAGGAGGCGCAAAATGAGTAAAACATATGAGGAGTTCTTAAAAGAACAGCAAAAATTATCTGCGCAGCAGAAGAATGCCGACATAAAAAACGCTCACGGTATGTTTGACGCACAGGTAGAAAGTGTCAAAGGTACTTACGAGCCTGAAAAAAAGAATATTGAATCGGTTTATTCTGATGCGATTGACGAGAATAACGTGCAGCGAATAATAAATGAACGGCGGATTGCAGAGAGTATGGCAAATGCAGGCTCAACAGATTCAGGCCTTAACCGTACACAGATGACGGCGTCTCAGTTGTCTCATTCTAATAATTATGCGAAGCTCAGACGCCAGGAGCAGGCGGCCTTTGTTGAATTGGACCGTGCTATTGCTCAAGAGATTTCGAAAATTGAGCAGAACAGACAGTCGACCGTCGCAGGTATTGAAAGTGAATATGCTGCCAATGACAGATCTGTCGCAGCTTCTATGTTCAACAAACAGCAGGAGGAAGAAACCGCAAGATATAAGGCGACGCTGGAGTTGGCCGAAAAGAAATCCAAGGCCAGAGGTGATCTTATCACAAATCTCTCAAATAAGGATTTAAGTGACACCGCTAAAATATCTTTATATCAAAATTATGTCAGCACTTACGGTTTAGATTCCACGGATAGTTCGCTTGATATTTGGGCTAACGAGTTTGGATTAGTTAAAGGTGACGACGGTACAACGGTCAAAGCATATACAAACAACGATGTTGCAAAATATAAGCGTTTGTGGAATAGCCGTAACATTGAAACAAATAACGCAGTAGTGAAAATCAAAGAGTTTTTGGACAGTGTTGATTGGTCGGCATCCGAGAAAAATGAATTTATTAAAGCTGTAACAGGCTCTGACACGTTAACCGATAAAACATTGAGAGACAACGCAGGAACTGTAAATCCGGCTGATTACGAGTATACAGTGATAGATGAAGGCGACCCTGACGGAGATGATTTTGAGGACGCTTGGGGTGTTGCAAACGACGAATGGGACTTTAATTTGGATGCAATTGTGGTTGATGAATTTGGTGTAGAACGTACAGCATCAGATCTTTTCCACAATGCAAGGCTTTATTTCATCAGACAAGAGCATCTGCGTGATTGGAATACTTGGAGTAAAACCGGTGACAATCTAAAGAATGCGTTAAACAATGAAGGTTCATCAGCATGGAATAAGGCCTTAAAAGTGGTTAAAGAAATTCTTGGTGTTGAATAAAAGTAAAGGAGTTTGTTATGAGTGGTAAAACAATTTTTAAAGATGGCAGATACATAGAAATATCGGAAAACAACAGATCGACTTTACAATCAAACAATCAATTACCAAAATTTCGAACGATATTTTTAAATGGTAAATATGTAGATGTCGATAAGGATAATAACCCGATTGTGCAAGCAAACAATCAACTATTGAAGCCCAAAACTGTGTTTTCAAATGGCAAATATGTTACCATGGATGACGATTATTTCAAAACTGAGCTTGGGAAAATTCCTGATTTTATCAAAAATTCAGCAAGCGGTTATGATTCCTACGTTTATTCATCACCCGACAATGTGTATTCAGATGTTGTTTCTGGTGTTGAAAATTACAAAAATGTCTTGACTAATGCCAAGGCTTACAATCCTGAATGGTATTCAGAAAATGCAAGTGACGTTGATGCATTGGACAAGTCTCTTGATGAAATTCTTTCCGCATATAACAACAAAAAATCGGTGTTTGGCGGTTACGAGACCGAGGATGAGTACAACCGCAGTATGACCAAGTTTGAAAAATTGGCATCTTATTATCAGTTGCCCGAAACTGTACCTGAATTTAAGGATAAAAGCACTGTCGGAGGCAAACAGTATTCTATTTACGATATAGTGCAATCGGGTAGCTTAGCTGATATCGTCAACGCTTATGAACAGAACCGCAACAACCCTAATTTTACCAATCAAAACACCGTTGCAATGTTTATGGATATCGTAAAAAGATATCCTGAACTTTTAGAGGGTAAAAGAATTTGGGATATTGATGACAACATTGCACCTGGTGACGGACGAAATTTTGATAACCTTATTACAGGTATTATAAACAATGGACTTTTATCGTTGGTTAATGAGCAACACGAATACGATGATATCCACTCCTTTATAAAACAGTTATCTGATGACGAACTTGGTATTTATAATTACCTTTATTCTACCGAGGGCGCTGAATCAGCAAACATATTTTTGGCTTCTATCAGTGAAGATTTAAGTCAGCGCCAAGGCTATGAGGATTATCAAAAAATCAAAGGCAAACCGTTAAAAGGAATATGGGAAAATTTTAAAACGGGCATTAAAAACTGGGAGACAGGTTTTCTGCAAGGCTTGGATATGAATTCCAATTATGCCACTCACGATTCATCGTATTATAAATCGCAGTATATGCGAGAGGATTACGGTATATTCGGACGGTTTGTTTTTGATTTAAGCGGGACTTATGGTAATATGCTCCCTGCAACAGCGGTGTCTACGTTGCTTTCTGCACTTGGTGCCGATAAGCTAGCAACAGGAGCGAACGCGGTTATGATGGGTGTTTCTGCTGCAGGTAATACATACATCGATGCTTTGAATATGGGTTACACCAAAGAGCAGGCAAGGACTTACGGATATTTGGTTGGTGGCTCTGAAGCGTTGATGGAATTCCTTTTCGACGGTGTTACTAAAGCAGGTGGTCTTGTTAAAAACGCTATCGGTGAAAAGATTGCAACAAAGGTAACAAGTGGATTTGGTAAATTTGTTTTAAAATTTGCAGGAAACGCTGCAAGTGAAGGATTTGAGGAATACCTGCAAGAGGTACTTGATACTGCTTGGAAAAACATTGCTTTCGACACCAATGAAAAAATCGAATTTTTCTCAGGTGAGGCTTTGTATTCCGCTTTGCTTGGTTCTGTATCGGCACTTGGTATGGGCGGTGTTAACGCTTGGCAATCAGCAATGCGTGAACAATCGGTCGACGCTTTGTTTAATCTTGCTATGTCCATGGATGAAGATAGTCAAGCGTTTAAACTTGCAAAAGAGTTTGAGAACAAAAAATACGATATTGACCCTGACATCTATAATCAAATAGCGTTGGCTATTGGTGAAGATCTTGCAGTTAAAAATCAGAAAAATTACAAGAATTTAAAGCGGGTTTTAATTGAATATGGCGAAACGCCTGATGTTGCCGATACCATTGCTTTAGCTCAAGTCGGTGTTTTAAATGGTTCGCCTATGACAGAATCTGAGATAGAAATAATGCAAAACAGTAAGGTTGCCACTATGCTCGGATTTAACAAGTCCGAAACGTCTAACGAAGCAGATAACATACCTAATGTCGACACGGATATTGATGAGAAAACTCAAGGTGCAGGTCAGATTCCTGAGCCTAGCCTCAAATTGGCTTTTGAAGGCAGAGAAGTCAATGAGTTAAACGAAGAACAAAAATTTGTTCAGGACATTGGCAATGCTTTAGGTACTAAAGTGAAATTTGTAAAGGCCAAAAATTGGGTGGAATATGAGGATAAAGACGGCCACATGAGATGGCGCAAGATCAACGTCAAAGGTTATCACGATAAGAGTACCGGCACAATTTATCTAAACTCGAAACTAAAGGGCTCTGAAGCCATTCAAGAGGTTTTTAAGCACGAACTGACTCACTTTGCTGAAAAAAATCTTGAGACCTACTTTACTTTTGCCAACGGTGTTATGGGTAGCAAAGTGTTCAAGGATTGGGTAAAATCAAAAGGCTATGAGGACTCGGGCGATACAAGCGCAACAATGGCCATGAACAAGAATTATGTGGACAAATACCGTGAGAGTAGGTTGCCCGGTACCGAAAAGTTCGGAGAAGAGGATGCTAACCGTGAAATAGTTGCGGATTTCGTTGCCGAAAACCTTTTCAGTAACGATATGACGAGGCTTAAAGAGGCTTTATTGGACGTTGAGCCTGAGACAATCGGGGAATTCAAACGTATTGTCTTAAAGATTCTACAGGGCTTAAAAAAGGTTTTCACTGCATTCAGGAAAAACGATAAGCGTTTTACCAGTATTGAACGTATAGAGTCTGAGTTTGTGAACATTTGCAAATTGGCGCAGGCAGAATGGGAACAGAAGCAGTCGCAGGCAGAAACCACAACCGAACAAAATAAAAACTCCACCGAGGGTGGAGAGCAGTATAGTTTTGCAACAGTAAACACAGGAATTTTATCACTGATTCAAAAAGTCAAAACAGGAGATTTTAAAGCCAATGAAAAAGTTTATTTTGATAATGTTTCGGACGAGGTTGCTGAAAAAATTAAAGAGTTGACAGGAGTTAATGTTAAAGGTTTTAAAGTGGCAATAGAGGCACGCCAAATCAACCACATCTTAATGGACCATGGTGAAAGTGGCAAGTCAGACCAGTCCTTATCCTCGGATGATGATATAGCCAAAATGGAATTTGTACTTAAATCTCCTGATGATTTATCCTTAAGCGGGAAGACACAGGCTTATTCGTATATGAAAAACGGTTACAACAAGACCGCTGATACAGTTTTATATGAAAAATCAATAGGCGAAGAGTCTTATTATGTAGTGCAAGCAGTTCCGGATACTAAAGCAAAAACATTATATATTGTAACTGCTTTTATTGGTAAAGAAGGGTACAAAAAAGGAACCTCACAGCTCATCAATGCAAAAAGCCCTGATGCAACGGCAAATTCCGGTTCTGTGGTGGTTCCTAATATTAATATACCCGATGATTCTGAAAATGTCAATAGGAATACAGAGAATCGCCAATATTCCATAGGGTTGACGGATACCGAGGAGCTTGACACGGTGGCATTGGCTAATGAACTTGTATCCCAATACGGTGAGAGCACCGAAAACAAACGCACTATTGCCGGGAAACTGGACGACATATATTATTCAATGCTTAACTCGCAATATGCAGAGGGCTTGGCGTCAGCTCGTAGTATTGCAGAGAGCTTTAGCGGTGTTGATGTGGAAATGGTAGCTAACAAAATTTTCGACAAGGTTACTAAGGCACGCGAAAAGGCTATGCGTTTTGCAAGTGATTGGGTAGCTAATGAACGTGCAGGTGTCTCGGTTGAGGAAACGCAGCGTCTTAAGGATGAGCTTGAAAGCAAAAAGCAACGCGTAAAGGATTTGGAATCCGAGCAGGCCGAGCAACGTGAAGCGGAGCCCCAATCCCGTAAAAACGGCAAGCGTGAAGAAAATCCAATAAGCATTGCAAAGCTAACACCTAAGGACGCAAATACTACTCCTCATATAAACGGTCAGAGAAAGTCGGGTAACGGTAACGCACAAAGCAATTTTTATGAGAATATGCAAAATTCAAGCATATTTGATGAGCGTTTTAAAGCTGATCTCAAGGATGATTCTTACGTAAAATCCTACCGCTCGATTTCCAACAAGGAAACCCTGAATAAAGCGGTGAAAGAGCTCAGCGAAGGCGGTGAAACTTATGTTAGGGGTTGGTTTGAGAAAGGCCTTGATGAAACAACCTTGATAGATATTACAGTGGGTATTTTGCTTATGGACCGTTATCAAAGAGTAGGAAATACGGAAATGGCTGTAAAAGCTGCCGAGAGAGTTCGTGAAATGGGAACAGCAAGCGGTCAGCAGGTGCAGATATTTTCGATTATTGGGCGATTTGACCCTAATACCATGCAGGCTTATGCTCAAAAGGAGCTTGGCAAGGCCTATGAAATAATGGTAAAGCTTAAGAGTGACAGGTGGCTAGAAAATAACAAGCATAAATTTGAACTCACACCAGATGAAATTGAAACAATTCGCCGTAAGACTTTGCAAGCTGCATTGATGCCGAACGACAGCAGACCAAAAGCTATTTTATTAGCCGAAATATGCAGTTTACTGCAGGATAAAATACCGCCTGAATCGGGACAGTCACTCAGAGCCTGGCAGAGGATATCAATGCTATTTAATGTCAAAACCAACATTCGTAATATTTCCGGTAATTTCGGAATGGTACCGGTTTATTTCGCCTCGGATTACTTTGGCAGCGGAATCGACCGCTTAGTTGCCAAGAAGACAGGTGTGCGAACCACCGGAATGTCGGGTGTTGTTGGTAATTTATTTACAAAAAGCGGCAGAGAACACCTGATGAAATTCACGAGAGCTTTTGGTAAAGGTATATATGAAACCTTTGACGATTTTAAGAGAGGTATTCACACCAAGCAAGAGGAACTTAACCGATACGCTGTTGAAGGTTTCGGTTCAGCAAAAGGCGGCTTGCTCGGAACCCACGCCGTTCGCAAAGAAGGAATCACTTCGGGCGGTAAGAACTTCAATGAGCACACACGTTTCAAAACAATAAACGCTATAGCTAAGAAGCTTAATGCTCTTGATAACCTTACATCGTTTTGTCTCGAGCTTGGTGACCGACCGTTTTTTGAAATGTGGTTTATGCAGTCACTCAACAATCAGCTAAGATTAAACAACGTTACTGAACCGACGCCCGATATGATTGATATCGCGACCGAGGATGCATTACAGAGAACCTGGCAGGACGACAGTAAGATGGCTAAAATGGTCAGCAATCTAAAACGTAATATGAACTCTTTCCACATTGACGGAACGTCTTACGGATTGGGTGACTTTATGCTTAAGTTTACAAAGACGCCTGCAAATATTTCAAAAGCGATTTTTGATTTTTCTCCCCTGGGATTTTTGAACGCTATAGGTAAATACCGCAAAATGTCAGAAGCTATTAAAAAGGATGTTAACCAGTATGGAAATAATATCGGTCTCGTGGATGCCGGAGTAAAAGCATATGAAATGGCTCAAGCAATGAAGAACGGCCAGTTTACTCCACAAATGCAAAGAGAATTCGTAAAAGCGGCAAGCAATGCTATCACAGGAACTATGATATATCTATTGGTTATCGCCGGAGCATCTTTAGGTATTGTTAAGCTTACAGGAGAAGGTGACGAGGACAAGGACGTCGCTAATTACGAAAAATATGTAGCTGGAATTCCGCCGTATTCAATAGAGATATTCGGCGTTAATGTTACATATGATTGGTTTCAGCCGTTCGGCTCAACGTTGGCAATAGCAGCGGAGTTTATGGAAGCAAGGGAGGATCCTTCTACAGGCTTAGGACAGGATTTGTGGGATGCGTTTACCGCGGCAGGTTCGGTATTTACGCAACAATCGTTTTTGAAAAGTCTTAATAATTTCTTTCAAGCTGCCGATAAAAACGTTTTGGCCGGATTGGCCGATATGGCTTTGTCCGATCCTTCAGTAAATATCCCTGTCATCTTTTCTCAGGCGGCGAGTTTTTTGGACGACAAGCGACGGGTGACTTACGACCCGACAAGCTCATTTGAAACAATGATTAATGAGCTTATGTCGAAAATACCCGGGTTAAGAAAATTGTTGCCCGAGCAGGTTAACGTCTTGGGTGAAAGTGTTGAAAATAATCAGTATTTAGACCCGTGGCGTGCTTTTGCATCTCCATATAACGAATATCCCAAAAGTTCAGGAAAGGTCGCAGAGGAGATCTACGAGCTTTATAAGAGCACAGGAGATAAAACGGTTATGCCAAGGGTTGCGCCGAACAGCATTACGGTGAAGGGTAGAAAGTATAGTTTTGATGCAGAGCAAAAGCAAGCGCATCAAAGACAAATCGGAATGCAGAGTGCCGAAATGCTTGAGATTTTATTTAAGTCAAAGGAGTACAAGACGCTTTCGGATGAGAAGAAGGCAAAGGTTGTCAAAAAAATATATGACTACTCCGCTAAATTGGCAAAGATTGAGGTTGTATCTGCAGATTATGATTATGAGCTTTTGTCGGAAATGGTTGGTGAAAAAGCCAACGGTGACCCGATAATGACCAGACAGCAATATAACAAATTCAGTGAGGAGGCGAGGGTGTTTATTATTGAGGAGTATCTCTTATCTAAAGCAGAGTTGGGATTCGAAAGTTATGATGACGCTGTAAGCTATTATATTGAGCAGGTGCAATGATAAAAAAGGGACCGCTTATTGCGGTCCCTGACTGTTTAAACTGATTATCATTTTAGATATTTATCAAATATTTCTTTTTGACGTTCTTTATATTTATCTCGCTCTCTAATGTCGTTGGTTTGCGATATTTTTTTATCAAGTTCGAGATATTCTTCTTTGTCTTTCTCATCCTTAATTATTCCCATATAACCTTTAGGAGTTAAAATTCCGATGATACACATAATTACGCTAATTATGCAACCTAAAATAGAGCCCAAAACGGTAGATATGTCACTTCCTTTCATTGTAAACAACGTACAAAACGCTCCGAAAAATAAAGGTGTAGAAATAAAAACACGAATTGCATTTCCTTTGTTATATTTTTTTTGATATTTTTTGGGGTAGTATATTTTTACCTCAAACCAATCAGTAACCGGTGAAAGCGCAAAAGAACAAGAAGTAAAAGCTCCAATCCCGGCAAGAATAAATCCGCCTATTGTATAAAAAAATTCCATTAGCGTTCAACACCTTTCTGTGTTAAATGATAATATTTCGTTTTAAATTTGTCAAGATGTAAAAAACTTGACAAATCAAGTTACATATGATACACTTCTTTTAAGAAACGGGGTGATGGCATGAGAAAAGGTAAAGCACGAATAGTTTTAGGTGTTATTTTGATTGTGTTGCAGATTGTAGGCATAATCGGTAGCTTAAAATTAGGGGATTTGGCACCAATGTTTCCTAACTCAGTTTTTGACATGGTGGGATCTATAGGTTATTATCTAATAGGCATAATTGGACTTGGCTTGTTAATCTGGGGTATTGTTGCGTTTTCCTGTTCAAAGGGATGTACTGATAACGCTGACGATGTATACAATTATTATCATGATAAACATAATTAAATATAAAGTCAATCATCAATAAAAAGAGCATCCTTCGGGGTGCTCTTTTTATTGAAAACAATCACTTTCCCAAACGCTTGGGAATCTCAGTTCGGAGGTGGTGAAAACTGCCTCCGAAATTTTTTTGCAATATGGGTTGGCATTAAAAATTTTCGCTTGTTATACTTGAATTAGAATTTATAACAAGGAGGTTAAAAATGGCAATCAGAACAATTAATTATGTTGTGTCGGATGGTGGTATTAAACCTTCGGCACAGCAATTTGCAGGCATTCAAGGTGACCATAACGTTACCGAGCTTGTATTCATGCTTGACCAAACATTGAGGACGGCTATTGAGAACGTTGCCGGTGACAACGAGGTGGTTTACCGTTTCGATGCCTATGACGGTTCGGGCGGTGTTGTTTCGACGGCACCTGAGCGTTTGGGTGATGAATCACCTAAATATCTTATACCTGAATGGCAAACACGTTTTGGTGGCAAAATCCAGGTGTATTTGGTTATTACAGAGGTGACGGATACCACCGAAATGGAGTTATATTCTTTCCCTGCGGTGTTGAATCTGAAAAACCGACCCGATGGTCACTCGGTAGACGGAAGCAATTACGAAAGCATTTCAACGCTTTCAAATATTGCTAAAAAAGAGGCTGACAGAGCAACAGATGAAGCCAACAGATCAGAGGCTGCCGCTAAAAAGATAATCGATACTATTCCCGATGTTGATGCTGAAGAAGTTGATGGTGGTATTGAGGTAACCATCACCAAGCCAACGGAAAGTAAAACTGTGTTTGTGCGCGATGGTGTTGACGGTGAGGATGGCAAAGATGGAGAAAAGGGCGACAAGGGTGAAGCATTTACTTATGAAGATTTTACTACTGAGCAGTTAAATTCATTAAAGGGTGAGAAAGGCGATAAAGGTGACACGGGTGAGGTTTCGCTTTCTTATGCGCATCAAAGCTTCGCCAACGCTCTAAAAGGCTCTGCGTCGGGAAAGGTCGTCGTAATTAAGGATGCATCACCCTTGGAGCATACCGTTAAGGTGAAGTTAGATGGCGATAATATCGGCGGTGAGGTGCTGACCAAAACCGAAAGGCTTGACACCAAATATCAGGACGTTATGCTTAACAATGCCAGCAAAAGTGTCCGCGTTGTAAT
>JAZTYO010000033.1:0-23068 GCA_045636945.1 Acutalibacteraceae bacterium
CCTCTAACAAGACCTTGCTTGTTGATTCGGCAGGAACTGCTGCAAGTGCAAATTTCTACTTCACCGATATTTCGGAGAAATTTGAGGTTTCGGTTGACGTTTATGCACCCAAGCTTTGCAACTGGCAGGTTGGCATTTTCCTTGACCTTTGACAATTTGCTCACCGAGAAGAACATCGGCGGTAATGCCAACGGTGTTTCGGGTATCATTGCCGCAAATCCGTCAAGCGCTACAGTTTACAGCCGTAGCTTCGGCGGAAACTATGCAATCAAGGCCAACGGTACCACCGCTAAAAACGTTGTAAGTCTGTATTTTGCACGTGATGATTATGCATATACAGGCGACCAGTTCGGATATATTATCTCGCCTGATACCAAGTATACTGTATCGTTTGATGAGTGCGTAAGTTCTATGACTAACGGAACTGCCGTTACCTATCAGCTTATGGCGGTAAGAAGCTCGTCGGCTGCCGTTATAGACAGTGGCCTGAAGCTTGGTGAGGCTATTACCGTTACCACAACCGGTGACAGTTATACCAACCATACCATTGAGTTTACAATGCCTTCGATTGCCGAAATGGGTAAGAATGCAAAGCTTGAGTTGGTTATTACCTATAACGGAACGGCTTCTGCCGATAAGTATTCGTCATTCGTTGATAACGTTGTTATTACCGAGTACCGTACCGAAAAGCCTCAGGATATTCAGATGCTTCAGGTGGGCTCTATCCGTAACGAGGGTATCGATAAGCAGGGTAAATATGTTTCTGCAGGTATCCGCTTTAAATCAAGAGTCACCGAGGAATTCAGAGCTAATGCAACCGAAATGGGCTTTGTCGCAGTTCCTACCAAGGTTTTGGGCGATAAGAGTATTGCTGATTATACCGGCGACCTTGCAATTTCGGTTAAGGTTTTGGCGAAAGGTATGAAAGAAATAGTTTATGCTACCTCGACCGACGATGACGGAAACAAGGTTTATGATTACCAGCTTATTATTACGGGCCTTACCCGAGAGGGAGTTAATACAAACCTTCTTGACACCAAGATTACGGTTGCAATGTATGCCGTAATTGATGGTGAAAAGGTATTTGCTGAGTCGGTTTCGTACAGTTATGCCGACGTACTTGCCTCAACTGAAAAACAGTAAGCACATTAAAAGTGTTAAGCCCTTGGGTTGTTTCCTAAGGGCTTTTTTTGAACCTCAAAAAGTTATTTTGCATAATATGTGGTGAGGGTTTTCCTCAGAAGAAAGAAAAAAGGACTGTTTTTATGAGAGATTACGATTCTTGTAATTCTTGCAACACCTGTCGCACTTCCGCTTGTGCATTTCTTGTACCCGGAATCCTTGCGGCATTGCTTTTTGCTGTTGTCGGACTTTTGGTCGGTGCCGCAGTTGCCGAGACAATTCTCGCTAACCTTGCCGCATTCATCGTGCTTGCCGTAGTGCTTTTTGTAGCATTCGGTATCTGGGCAATCGTTCGTGTCTGCCGTTGCAGATGCTCGAGAGAGTAAAATAAAAAGGAGGGGGAACCCTCCTTTTGTTGTTTGTTGTTTTGCGGGGTAGAAATTTATCCCTGCCGTTAGATGTTGTTTTGGCTTGTGGAATGGATAAATCTATTCCCTACAAATTGGGGTCAAATGATTTTTGTAGGGGCGATTCATGAATCGCCCGTTTCGGTAAAAAACGGACCGCCGAGGTAGCGAAGCGTGCGGGTCGGGAGTGAATGACAGTCCGGTGGACTGTCAGCGCCGACGAGGGACCGAGCACCGCAGAGCGAGACCGTCGGTCCCTACATCATTTCATTAAATGAATTCTTGAGTCTTGACTATAACCTCGAAATATAATATAATTTTTAAAAACATATTTTGGAGTTTATAAATGAAATTACTTATGCATACCTGTTGTGCACCGTGTTCTATAATGTGTATCGATACCTTGCGCCGTGAAGAAATCGACCCTGTGCTTTATTGGTACAATCCCAATATCCACCCGATGAAGGAATATAAAATGCGTAAAAACACCCTTGTGGATTACGCAAAGTCGATTAATTCCAGGTTGATTATAGAAAATGAATACGGACTTCGCAAATTTATCGAGGGTATTTACCCCGATTTTGATAACCGTTGCGGATTCTGTTATGAAATCCGCTTCGACCAAACCGCAAAATTTGCCGCGGAGAACGGTTTTGACGCATTTACGTCGACTCTGTTTGTCAGTCCTTATCAGAACCACGAATTGTTGATTAAAACGGCAGAGGAAGCGGCAAACAAGTACAATATTGATTTTTTGTACCGCGATTTCAGACCCTATTTTAAAGAGGGACAGGAAAAGGCACGCGAATTGGAACTTTATATGCAAAAATACTGCGGTTGTGTTTTCAGTGAGGAGGACCGTTACCGCAAACATAAAAAGTGAATGTATGAAAAGCACTTTGCTAAAATTTTTAGCGGAGTGCTTTTATTTATACAGTCTGCATAACAATGTAAAAAAGGGGTGCCGGATATGAGTATTTTTAAGAAGATTTTTTGCATTGTTTTATCAATTTGTATCTTACCGCTGTCGGGTGTTGCATTGGCTGATGAAATGCCCGAAAACACCGTCGACGACCGAATCGTTACCGAGTTTAACTCGCCCGATTTGACCGACCCGATAACCTTTGATGCAACCGAAACGGTTGCAGGTGTCGGTGCAACACTTGAGATCCCTGCAAAATCATACATACTGATGGAGGTCAATACGGGTGAGATTTTGTATGAAAGCGACAGTCATTTGAAATTACCGCCTGCATCAATAACTAAGGTTATGGCATTACTTTTGGTGGTTGAGGCTATTGAATCGGGACAATTGACCCTGGGAACAATGCTGACTGCGAGTCCTCACGCCTGCTCAATGGGTGGGTCACAGATTTGGCTTGAACCTAACGAGCAGATGTCGGTACACGACCTACTAAAAGCATCGGTTATCGGCAGTGCCAACGATGCCACCGTGGTGTTGGGTGAAGCTTTGGCTGGCAGTGAAGAAGGCTTTGTGGCTATGATGAACGAAAGGGCAGGGCAGTTGGGGCTGACCGACACTAATTTTGTCAACTGCACTGGTCTTGATGCCGACGGACATCTGACCTCGGCACACGATATTGCCGTTATGTCAAAGGAACTTATCAAGCATGATATAATAAAACAATATTCAACCGTGTGGATGGATTCTTTGCGTAACGGTGAGTCGGAATTGGTCAACACAAACAAGCTTGTCAGATATTACGAGGGCTGTACAGGGCTTAAAACGGGAACGACCTCGGGTGCAGGGTGCTGTCTTTCTGCTACCGCGGAACGGCAGGATTTGGAGCTTGTTGCGGTGGTTATGGGTTGCTCAACAAGTAACGACCGATTTAACAGTGCAAGAAAATTGCTTGACTACGGCTTTGCCAACTATACGTTTATAACGGTGAGGGCAGATAAGGAAAAATTGGTTGATATTCCCGTCAAAGGTGGCGTTTCAGACTTTGTAACTCCGATAAGCGAAAGGAATGCCAGCTTCCTTGTTGAAAAGAGTAAGGCTAAGAGTTTGACTGTCCAGACCGAATTGCCTGAAACCCTCAAAGCACCGATAAGTGCAGGTCAACAGGTGGGTGTTGCCCGTGTGTTTGTCGACGGAGTTGAGGTTGGAACTGTCAAAATAACGTCAAAAGAGTCGATTAAGAAGATGTCCTTTGCGGAAAGTTTTAAAATACTGTTAAAAAACCTATTTCATGTGTAAACTTTTTCAAATTTATGTTGAAAAAGTAGCAGAGGTATTGTATAATAACTACAAAGAAAGGTGTATTTCGGTGTAGTAGACCTAAAATCACTTTTCAAGGTTAGCTTTTTCTGAAGGGATTGTTTAAAATGTCTATTAATTTTAAGGACGGATACGCTGCTGAGTTCTTGGCAGAGGGCGATTATTCCGGTATCAAGGCTCATGTATCCACCGCTCATAAAATGTTGGAGGACCGTTCGGGCTTGGGCAACGACTTCTTGGGTTGGGTCGACCTTCCCATTGATTACGATAAAGATGAGTTTGTACGTATCAAAAAAGCTGCTGAAAAGATTATAAGTGACACCGATGTGTTTATCGTTATCGGTATCGGCGGTTCCTATCTTGGAGCCCGTGCTGCTATTGAATTTTTAAAGTCCCCATATTACAATAACCTTCCCAAAAACACTCCTGATATTTACTTTGCAGGTAACTCCATCAGTGGTTCCCAGATTCAGGACCTTTTGGCGATCTGTGAAGGCAAGCGTGTTTCGGTAAACGTTATTTCCAAGTCGGGTACCACTACCGAGCCTGCGATTGCTTTCAGAATTTTCAGAGAATATCTTGAAAACCGTTACGGTCATGAAGAGGCTGTTAAGCGTATATACTGCACCACCGATAAGGCAAGAGGCACCTTGAAGCAGCTTGCTGACGAGCAGGGCTATGAGTCGTTTGTAGTTCCCGATGACGTCGGCGGACGTTTCAGCGTTCTCACTGCTGTCGGTCTTCTTCCTATCGCAGTTGCAGGCTGTGATATTGATGCTCTTATGAAGGGTGCTGCATTGGCCCGTGACGAGTACGCAATCGACGATATTGAGAAGAACGATTGCTATAAATATGCTGCAATCAGAAATTGCTTTTACCGTAAAGGTAAGGAAATAGAGTTGCTTGTCTCCTACGAGCCTCGTTTCACTATGATGTCCGAATGGTTCAAACAGCTTTACGGTGAGTCCGAGGGTAAGGACGGTAAGGGCTTATTCCCCGCATCCGTAACCTTCTCGACCGACCTTCATTCGATGGGTCAGTACATTCAGGATGGACGTAGAATCCTGTTCGAAACCGTTGTTACTATCGGTGATTGCGGTTCTGATACCGTTATTAAGGAAGATGAAAAGAACGGTGACGGTCTTAACTTCCTGGCAGGCAAGCCAATGTCTTTTGTAAATCAAAAGGCTTTTGAAGGTACGGTGCTTGCCCATACCGACGGTGGAGTTCCCAACCTCGTTATTGAGGTAGAGAAGGCTGATGAAGAAAACCTCGGTCGACTCATTTACTTCTTTGAAAAGGCTTGCGCAATTTCGGGTTATATGTTGGGAGTTAATCCCTTTAATCAGCCCGGTGTTGAGGACTATAAGAAAAATATGTTCGCAATGCTCGGAAAACCCGGCTATGAAGACCGCAAGGCTGCTCTCGAGGCAAGAATTAAGTAATATCAATTAAGAAATTACCGCTGTCAAGCGGTGAAAATATAAAGGAGTTGTTACTATGTTAAAACTTATTATCGGTAAAAAGGGTAGCGGAAAGACCAAAAAGCTTATTGATGCTGTTACGGCCGCTGCTGACGCTTCCAACGGAAACGTTGTTTGCATCGAAAAGAGTTCCACCCTTACCTTGAATATCACCCACCGTGTACGCCTTGTTGATACCGACCATTATGAGATTTCGGGTTATGATGCATTCTATGGCTTCATTTCGGGTATCTGCGCAGGTAACTATGATGTTACCCACATCGGTATTGATGCAATTCTTCGCATCTGTAACCGCGATTATGCTGAGCTTGCAGCATTCTTGAAGAAGCTCGACGTTCTTTCCAAGGATGCTAATGCAGAGTTTATTATCACCGTTTCGGCCGATAAGGCAGAACTTCCCGAAGAAATCTTTGAGATTGCTGAGGAAATCTAATCCGAATATTAGCCAAACTGTACACCGCACGGGAAAATCCGTGCGGTGTTTTGTGAATTTCGGTAAAAATGTCTTTTTCTTGTGTTTTGGGGAAATTAACACTTGACAAAGAGGGACTAGGTATATATAATATTCTGTGTGACAATTTGAGGTGAGTGGTATGATTCTTGATTTAAGGTCACTTTTTGTAAATGACGGCGAGACTCTTCCGCTCGATTGTCGGTTCGATATGAGTGAGGTCGATTTCTATGGGACATGTCCTTTGAAGTCGCCCGTTTCCATTAAAGGAAGTGCATTCAGCCGTGCCGGCATTGTAACACTATCGGTAGAGTGTGATTGCGAATACTCGGCTCCTTGTGACCGTTGCGGTGAAGAAGCGGTAAAGCATTACAAAGTCCCGATAGAACGCGTTCTCGTTAGTCAACTCGAAAACGACGAGAATGACGAAATAATCCTTGTGCAGGATTTCAAGCTTGATTTACAAGAGCTTGTTTTCACTGAGGTGGTTTTGGCTATGCCCAGAAAACACCTGTGCACAGAGGATTGCAAAGGCTTGTGTATGAGTTGCGGTAAAAACCTGAATGACGGTCCTTGTGGCTGTGCTACCAAAGAGGTTGACCCAAGGCTTGCTGCATTGGCCAAATTGTTAGAGAATTAACTGAAGATTTAAGGAGGCGCTGAAAATGGCAGTTCCCAAGAGAAAAACCGGTAAAGCAAGAAAGAACAAGAGACGTTCTAACGTTTGGAAAATGAGTGCTCCCACCCTTGTAAAGTGCAGCCACTGCGGAGAGTACAAGAGACCTCACAGAGTTTGCCCTGCTTGCGGATTCTATAACGATCGCGAAGTAGTTAAGGTTGAGGCATAATTTTGCAAAGGCTTTGAGGGAAGGATACATCCTTCCCTCATTTTTTAAGTTTTAGTGATTTCTATCGGAAGGGAGTGTTGGTCTTGGCAGTTAAGATTTTAAGTGTTGAAAACGGTTCGCCTGCCGCAAAGGTTGGCATTTTGTCCGGTGAAACCTTGGTTTCGCTTAACGGGAATGAAATTGTTGACGTGCTTGACTACCGTTTTTATCAAAACGAGAGAACGGTTGAAATGAAGTTGCAGGCAGAAAATGGTGAGTTTCGTACAGTTACCGTCAAGAAGGGTGAGTATGACGAGCTCGGCCTTTTGTTCGAGACCTATCTGATGGACAAACAGCACTCCTGCCGCAATAACTGTATTTTCTGTTTTATTGACCAGTTGCCCAAAGGACTTCGTGAGTCCTTGTATTTTAAGGACGACGACTCGAGAATGTCGTTTTTATTCGGCAACTATATTACGCTGACCAACCTCACCGAGCACGAGATTGAACGCATTATCAAATTGCACATTAGTCCCGTTAATGTTTCGGTACACACCACCAACCCCGATTTGCGTGCCAAAATGATGGGCAACCGATTTGCAGGACGGTCACTTGATGTTTTGTGGAGGCTTTGTGAGGCAGGTATCAGTGTTAACTGTCAGTTGGTGCTGTGTCCCGGTTGGAATGACGGAAAAGAGCTGGAAAGAAGCCTTAGTGACCTTATAAAACACGAGAATATAGGCAGTATTGCCTGTGTGCCCGTTGGTCTGACAGGGCATAGGGAGGGGTTATGTAAACTCGAACTGTTCAATAAGCAAACCGCAACCGACGTTATAGAAATAACCGAGCGTTTTGGCGAAGAAACGCTGAAAATGTACGGTGAACGTCGTGTGTTTGCGGCCGATGAGTTTTATCTTACCGCTGAAAGAGAAATGCCCGAGGCCGACTTCTATGGTGAATTTTTACAGCTTGAAAACGGCGTCGGAATGTGGGCAATGCTGAAATCTGAGTGCGAGGAAGCACTTGACGACTATGATTCTCCCGAAAAAGAGCGTAATATTATGATTGCCACGGGTGAGGCAGCATATCCTTTGCTTTCAAATATTGTTGACAATGTGTCAAAAAAGTGGCATAATTTTAAGTGTAATGTTGTTGCCATAAAAAACAACTTTTTTGGCGGCAGAATAACGGTAACGGGGCTTATTACCGGAACCGATATAATCGAGCAATTGAGTGGTAAAGATTTAGGCACCGAACTGCTGATTTCTTCAAGTATGTTGCGCCACGAGGGTGATATGTTCCTTGACAGCGTAACGGTTGAAGAGGTTGAAAACAAACTTAACGTGAAAATAACCGTGGTTGAGAGTGATGGCTGGTCATTGCTCGACGCATTGCACGGATAAGACCTATATTAATTATTAAGGAGGCGGTAATATGGCTAAACCCGTAGTTGCAGTTGTCGGACGACCCAACGTTGGTAAATCCACACTGTTCAATAAGCTTTGCGGAAAGCGTCTGTCAATAGTTGACGACACTCCCGGTGTTACCCGTGACCGTATTTTCGGTAATGCCGAGTGGTTGGGTAAGAACTTTATGCTGATAGACACCGGCGGTATTGAGCCTAAAACCGACGATATTATTTTAAAGAAAATGCGTGCTCAGGCCGAACTTGCTATTGATACCGCATCGGTAATTATCTTTGTTACCGACCTTAAAAGCGGTGTTACGGCTTCGGATAACGAGGTTGCCGCAATGTTACAGAAAAGCGGCAAGCCCGTTGTTCTTTGTGTAAACAAGTGTGACCGTTTGGGTGAGCAACCGCTTGAGTTTTACGAGTTCTATAATCTTGGCTTGGGAGATCCAGTTGCCGTATCTTCGGTACACGGCCACGGCACGGGTGACCTTTTGGACCGTGTTTTTGAATACATTCCCGAGGCTGATTTCGAGGAAGACGATGAGGAAATCATCAACGTCGCAGTTATCGGCAAGCCGAATGCAGGTAAATCATCACTTATCAACAACATCAGCGGTGAAGAACGTGTTATTGTTTCGGATGTTGCAGGCACTACCCGTGATGCTATTGATACCTTGGTCGAAATTGGTGGTCAAAAGTACAACTTTACCGATACCGCAGGTATCCGCCGTAAATCCAAGGTTGACGATGATATTGAAAAATATAGTGTAATGCGTGCCAAAATGGCTATTGAGCGTTCGGATGTTTGTGTTATTATGATTGACGCTACCGAGGGCTTTACAGAACAGGATTCCAAGGTTGCAGGTCTTGCAATGGAGCAGGGTAAGGCTGCTATTATTGCGGTTAATAAGTGGGATATCGTTGAAAAAGACGGCAAGACAATGGATAGTATGAGAAAATCACTGATGCAGGATTTCTCTTTTATGCCGTATGCTCCCATTATCTTTATTTCGGCAAAGACAGGTCAGCGTGTTGACCGTTTGTTTGAGCTTATAAAGTTTGTTCATACACAGAACACCATGCGTATCTCGACAGGTATGCTTAACGATGTTTTGGCAGAGGCTACTGCACGTGTTCAGCCTCCGTCGGACAAGGGCAAGCGTTTGAAGATCTATTATATGACTCAGGCTTCTACCAAGCCGCCGACATTCGTTTTCTTCTGTAACCGAGAGGAACTTTTCCACTTCTCGTATCAGAGATACCTTGAAAATCAGATTCGTTCAACCTTCGGTCTTGAGGGTACACCCGTTAGATTCGTTATCCGCGAACGCGGTGACGGTAAGACCAAGGCTTAAATAAAGAATTAAATTAATCAGCTATTTTTGGAGATAAGGAGATTGTAAAATGGCGTGGTTTATTTTAGTGATTTCGATTGTTGTCTGCTATTTTATCGGTAGTATCAACGGTGCCGTTATCATTTCAACGGCTCACGGTGGTGACGATGTCCGTAAAGAGGGCAGCGGTAACGCAGGTATGACCAATATGATTCGTTCCAGAGGTATTGTGCTGGGTCTTTGCACCTTTGCAATAGATACCTTTAAAGGGACGTTCGCCTGCCTTATTGCAAAAATGTGGGTGTTGCCGTATATTTATTCGGCATTGCCCTATGAATTGTTGCACCCTGAGTATAGCGTTTATTATTGTGCAATAGCCTGCATTATCGGTCACGTTTATCCCGTGTGGTTTGGGTTTAAGGGTGGCAAAGGTGTTTCGACTACGCTTGGCATCGGGCTTGTGTGCAATTGGCAGACCGCTTTAATTGCTTTAAGCTTATTTATAGTATTGTTTGTTGCAACCAAAATAGTATCGGTAGGTTCGTTGGCCGCTGCGGTTTCGTTACCGATATTAAATTTCTTCTTTGCAGTACCGGTAGCAGATTCCGAGTACTACAAGCTTATTCAGGTTTTGCTTATAACTATTATGTCTCTCAATATTATTATAAGTCACCGTGCCAATATCGGCCGACTTATCCGCGGTGAAGAGAAGAAACTTACTGTCAAGAAAAAGGAGAAACCGAATGAGCAATAAAATTACGGTTTTAGGCTCGGGTGGTTGGGGTATCGCCTTGGCGGTGCATGCTTTCGGTAAAGGCTTTGATGTTAAGCTGTGGTCACCCTTTGAAAATGAAGTGGCAGGACTCATATTAACCCGTGAAAGTGAAAGATTGCTTAAGGGCGTTAAAATCCCTGAGGAAATAGAGATAACAACCGATATATCGGTCGTCAACGGCTCGTATATAACCATAATCGCAACGCCTTCCTTTGCCGTTCGCGAAACGGCCGCAAGACTTAAAAGCCTTGACTGCGGTATTGTTGTTAACGTTGCAAAAGGCTTTGAAAAGGGTACGATGAAGCTGTTGGCCGATGTTATTTCGGAGGAACTGCCCGATAAACCGACGGTTATTCTGTCGGGTCCCTCTCACGCTGAGGAGGTTGCCAGACACGTTGCAACCACCGTTGTAGCTGCTTCGGAAAATAAAGAGGCCGCAAAAAAGGTGCAGGAGGCTTTGATTGGCCCTACCTTCAGGATCTACACCAACCGTGATATTATCGGTGTTGAGGTTGGCGGTGCTTTGAAAAACGTAATTGCCGTTTGTGCAGGTATTGCCAACGGTTTGGGCGTCGGTGATAACACAAGAGCAGCACTCATAACCCGCGGTTTGGCCGAAATTGCCCGTCTTGGCGTGGCAATGGGTGCTGAAAAGGCAACCTTTATGGGGCTTTCGGGTCTTGGCGACCTTATCGTTACCTGTATGTCCGAGCATAGCCGAAATAACCGATTCGGTAATTTTGTTGGTCGTGGAATGTCTGTCAAGGAGGCTTTAGAAACGGTGGGTACCGTCGAGGGTTACTATGCCGTTGAAATTGCGGTTCACCTTGCCGAGAAGTATATGATAGATATGCCTATGACGGCACAGTGCTATAATATTCTTTATAAAAACGCACCCGTTTCGGATGCGATTTATAACCTTATGAACCGCCCCGGACGTCCCGAGGAGGAACTGAGTTGGTAAAGGGGTTTAAACTGCGGTTGCCGTATGTTGTGCTGACTGCCGTTTTGTTGGCGGTTGAAGTGTTTATCGGCGTGTTTGTACACGATGATTTCATCCGTCCGTTTGTCGGCGATGTGCTGGTAACGGCATTGTTATGTGCAATGGGCAGAATCGTATTTCCAAAATGGAATTGGTTGCCGTTCATGGTTATGATGTTTTCCTTTAAGGTAGAAATTGTGCAGATGCTGGAACTTGACCAATTATTGGGAATAGAAGGCACTGTTTTGGGTGCCATTGTTGGTTCAACCTTTGACCCTAATGACATTGTGTGTTATTCCGTCGGCATCGCCGTATTCTCGTTAACCGAATTCATAATAAAAAGAAAATCCAAGGAATAAAAACAGTCTAGACAAACCATGTGGTTTGTGTTAGAATAATCAAGATGTAAGCAAAAACAATAAAAACAGAGTAGAAACCGATGCGTAAGTTCAAGGGGGGTGCCAACCCTTTGTGACTTGAAGTGCCTCAAAGAACGGGGAGTTGTCTTGAGGACGAAGGACGAAAATGTCTGCGGTAGCGGTTTCGCATCCCGCTGTTATAGTAAGATGAATAAAACCTCTTATTATTTCAACGATGATGTAATAGGAGGTATTTTTATGCAAAGCAAAAGTAATTCCCAGCATATCAGAATGGTCGCTGTCTTAGGCGTTTTGTCGGCCTTGGCGGTGGTGTTTTCGTTGCCGTTTCCTTCGGGATTCACGGTTAGAATCGGCGAATTTTTGAAGTTTTCACCCATGTTTCTGGCGGTGGCTTTGGCCGGAAGTACCTATGGTTGGTGGGCAGGCGCCATGGTTGGATTTATCGGTGATTTCTTTCAGGCTCTTTTGTCGGGACTCGGAATTTCGCCGTTTTTGTTGGCTGTCAGCACGTTAAACGGTCTGGTTTTCGGCCTTTTGTTGCACAATACCAAAAGCATCTGGAAAATTGTGACGGCGGTTTTGCTGACTCAATTCATAGGCGGATTGCTCCTCACGACGCTGGTGCTTAAAATACAGTACGGCATGCCGATTTTTCCGACCGTGTATTGGAGATTACTGCAGGTCAGCTTAATGACGGTGGTTGAGATACTGTTGCTTGTTTTAACCGTTAAAACCGCCGACCTGCCGACGAGGTTTAAGGGAAGAAGATAATAAAATGCCAATTCAGTTATCAGATCATTTTACGTACAAAAAGCTTTTGCGGTTCACGATTCCGTCGATTGCGATGATGATTTTCACATCGATCTACGGTGTTGTGGACGGCTTTTTTGTGTCCAATTTTGTCGGCAAGGTTGAGTTTACCGCCGTCAATTTTATAATGCCGTTCCTTATGATTTTGTCAACGGTGGGCTTTATGTTCGGCACGGGCGGAAGCGCTCTGATCGGTAAAAGCCTCGGAGAGGGTGACCGTGACAAGGCTAATCGACAGTTTTCGTTGATCGTCTATGCGGCAGTCGCACTCAGTACCGCGATATCGGTTGTTGGATTGATTGTTTTAAGACCGGTTGCGGCTTTGTTGGGTGCCGAGGGAGAACTGCTTGAAAACTGTGTGACCTACGGACGAATATTGCTTATCGGTCTGCCGTTTTTTACCTTGCAGGTTGAGTTCCAATCGTTGTTTGTTACCGCCGAAAAGCCGAATCTCGGACTTTATATGACGCTTATTACGGGCGTTATGAATATGGTGCTTGATGCGGTGCTGATCGGTGTTTTTCAGTGGGGAATCGAGGGTGCCGCCGCAGCCAGTGCTTTAAGTCAGTTTGTCGGCGGTATTGTTCCGCTGATTTATTTCGCAAGACCCAACTCGAGTGTTTTGCGACTCGGAAAAACAAAATATGACGGAGGGTCGTTGTTCCGTGCCTGCACCAATGGATCGTCCGAGCTTATGAGTACCGTTTCAATGTCGCTGGTCGGTATGCTTTATAATATCCAACTGCTGAAATACGCAGGTGAGGACGGAGTTGCCGCTTATGGTGTTCTGATGTACGTCAATATGATTTTCCTGGGTGCTTTTTTTGGCTATTCAATGGGTACGGCGCCTGTTGTAAGCTTTCATTACGGTGCCAACAACACCGACGAGCTGAAAAGCCTTTTGAAAAAAAGCATGATTATCATAGGCATTTCTTCGATTGCGATGGTTATAATGTCGATACTGCTCGCAAAGCCGTTGTCGCTTTTGTTTGCAAGCAGTCATCCTGACCTTTTGGCAATGACAGTTCGCGGATTTTACATTTATTCGTTCTGTTTTTTGTCCGCGGGATTGGCTATTTTCGGCTCGGCATTTTTTACGGCGCTCAACAACGGACTTGTTTCGGCTGTCATTTCGTTTTTGCGAACCGTTGTTTTTCAGGTGGCGGCCGTTATGCTGTTGCCGTTGATTTTTGAACTCGACGGAATATGGTTTTCGGTCGTGGTTGCTGAATTTGCCGCCGCGGCGCTGTCGGTAATATTCATTTACGCAAGAAGAAAGAAATATCGCTACTTATAATAGAATCTATTATCAAAATATAAACCGCAAGTTTATTCCAAATTAAACTTGCGGTTTATTTTATATTGTTATCTTAAATGATTGTACGGTTGCGGTTGCAGTTCTGCCTGCACTGTCACATCGGTTGTTGCCCGTATCCTCGCGCTTTATACCCATAAACAATTCGCTCGAAACAACCTCGCAGGTGACGGTTGTACCTTCCACGGTTATTATACCGAAAACGGGTGCCGTATAGGTCACACTGTTTTTGAAAGAGGTGTATTTATCGAGTAACTCCTGCGGATAGCAGTTGTGAGGCTTTGGTACCCAATCATAGTTTGACGAGTTGATCTCAAAATATATAATGCCATCCAAAATTCTTACAAAATCGCGGTGGTGATGACCGTTCATCACGAGCAAAACACTGTGGGGTTTGCGACAGTTGGCATCGTTGAAAATCTTTCGAACCTCGTGTAGATTGTGAACACCGTCGGACTCACGTTCAAAGCTTTCGTGTGAAATTACAATGCAGGGGCCGGGTGGCGATGGTTTCTTTAAGCCATTCAAGCTGTTCGGGTGGCAACCAATCGCGTGCCTCGGGTGTTGCATCGGTGTCGTGGTTGCCAAGGCAATTATAGGTCGGAATGTGAAATTCGTTGTATTTTTTTACAAAATCAAGGTGGTTGGAGGGGCCAAACGTTAAATCACCTGCGTGGATTATAAAATCAACATCGGCTTGCTCGGAGGCTTTTAAAATAACGTCAAGATCCTCGAAAGTACCACGCATAAAACGTTGTGGATGGTGGTGAAAATCGGAAAACATTGTGAATTTCATAAAGGCTTGGCTCCTCGATTTAGGGTTTAATTAACATACGGATAATAAATGGGAATGGGAAGAATGTTCCGTGCATCGGGTGTGAGATTCAAGCGGAAGGCATCGCTGCTGCCAAAAAGGAAATCATAAACCGCAAGACCTTTGAAGGTGAAATCGGCTTTACCGCTGAATTCTGTTACACATGGCTCTTTGTTTTCAACGACTGTATTCCATTTACCCAAAATGTCGGAATCTATCGTGAATTTACCTTTCATAGGTGGATTGCGAAGCTTGATTTTTAGGAAAAACTCAACCGTTTTTTAAAAATCGTAGATTCTGAAGTTTGCAGGTAACCATAGCTTGTGGCTTTCTGAATACTGTAATGCAATCCGCATCAGCTCATACTCACTGTCGGATACAAAAAAACGAGGGCAGAGACACTTTTGTACCGTAAATACGCCTTCATAATGGTAGCAAAATCGTTAAGGTCATAAAGATATACGTTCTTTAAATAATCACCCTTGACGATATAGCCGATAAACTCACCGTTTTTGATAACTGCGGTGTTTTCATTATAGCTTGAGGGCAGTCCTAACTTATAATCCTCAAAACTGCGGTTAAAGTGGTACTGCGTTTTATAAAGCTCATAACTCTTTTTCAGAGTTTCGTCGCTTTGCTTCAAATGATTTTCAAATTTAATTTAGGCTGTATCCAAATCGGGGTCAAAGAAACGTGAGTTTATGTCGAACGAACACTGAGCACCGCATTTGTGGTATCCGTATCGGCGGTAGCGAGCCTCGTTGCCGTGAAAATAACTGAAAGCAAAGCCGTCCTGCTTGTCCTTTTCGGCTGTGAGATTTAAAAGTACCGACATATAGCCCTTACCTCGGCAGGCTTCGTCAACTACAATGTTACCGCTGCCACAAACAAGCAACGAATTCTCACCATAGGTCAACTCCAACGGACAGCTTGCCGCAAGACCGACAATCTTGCTGTCAACCCTAATGCAGTGATGGGCGTTCATTGCCTCGTCGGTGGGTTGGAAAAGCCTTGGGAACATTGTCTTAAAGGCGTTTGGGTCATCCTTTTTAAAGGCTTTTGCCAAAACGTTAAGACACTCGTCAAGGTCAGATTTATTCATTCGGTCAAAAATTTCTGCCATAAAAAACACCGTCCTTTAAAATCAGTATAGAACATCGGACATCTAAAGTTAATCCACGGATTGCAGAAGCTAAGAACGTAATTACTCCTGAATGGGCATATATTTAGATTGAAATACTTTGTATGGAGAGTGATTTTATGAGGATTTTTGATCTTCATTGCGACACCCTTTTTAAGTTTTATGAGAATTCGGATTATTCGTTGCAGGAAAACAACGGTCATATCACCGATATCGGACTACAAACGGCTGATTATTTGGCACAATGCTTTGCAATTTATCAGCCGACCGACGTGACGGGTGACAACGGCTTTGAGTTTTTCAAAAGGCAATGCGTGACTTTTGAAAACACGGTAAAAAGCAGCGCGGTGCTGGAGTTTGCGAGAACAAAGGGCGATATTGAGATAATCCGTAAAAACGGCAAGGTTTCGGCGGTGCTGACGGTGGAAAACGCCGATTTTCTGCAGGGTGATATTTCAAGGCTTGAAACGGTAATGCAAAACCGTGTGAGGATTTTGGGACTTACCCATAACGGTGAAAATTGCATAGGGTTTCCTCACTCGATCAACCGAAAACTCAATGCACTGCCGCTGAAAAGCTTTGGCAGAGAGGTTGTTGATGCACTGAATTCTAGCGATATAACGGTTGACGTTTCGCACCTTAATGAGGGCGGATTTTGGGACGTCCAAAGGCTTTGCAAAAAGCCTTTTGTGGCAACACATTCGGGTTGCTCGGCTATTTTGGGGCATTCGCGCAACCTTAACGATGAACAGATAAAAGCGATTGCCGAGTCGGGCGGTGTTGTGGGATGTGTGTTTTATTCACACTTTTTGAATGGCACCGAACAAACGGCGATTGAGGATATTATCCGCCACCTTGAACATTTTATCAAAATCGGCGGTGAGGATGTTGCGACATTCGGGTCGGATTTTGACGGTATGGATTGCAAGCTGTTTTTGCAAAATGTATCCGAAATGAAGATTTTGGTTGATGCGATAATTAAAAAAATTGGATTTCTGGCCGCTGAAAAAATATGCTTTAAAAACGCAATGAGGATAATTGAGTAATAAAAGCCGACTCTTTTGAGTCGGCTTGAAACTTTTTAAAGGAATTTTTCACCCTGCATCCAGAAAAGGCCTACACCGAGGTAAGGGATTTTGTTTTCCTTGATGGCCTTAATGTATGCACGGCGGAGTGAGTTGTCGGCAGGTAGCTTATCAGGGTCACTGCAATCGGTTGTGTTGAAAATGCGCCAATAGTCACCCTCAACGGTTTTCTTGTGAGGTGTTACGTAGAAGAAATCTATAAACTTTAAAATGTTACTGTCTGGCTTCAGTATATCGCGGTGCTCGGGAGCAATCAGCCACGAGCCTGTGCGGAAGGGAACGATACCGTCCTTAAAGGCACGTGCAAAGAACTTGCTTGCTTTAATAAATGCATCACGGCAATCCTCCTGCTTTAAGGGACCAAGAGCAGGAATATGAATTTCCACAAAACGGTCACCGACCTGCAAATTTTTATAAGGACTTACCGCTTCGGCCTGAGCCACGTTTATTTCAAACTGCAAACGGCCAAGAGCAAAACGGGTGAGGTTGAAGAATCTGCCGACCCAATCGGATACAAAGGTGCCCCAAACTCCTCGGACGTCATAAGACTCGTGAAGCTTGGCTTTGAAATCAAGGCAGGAATCGTGCCAGATAGCAAGATCGATTCCGCGCTGGATATATTTTTCCTTCATATGCTCCGACATTAAAATAAGAAGAACCATATCGACCGTTTCCGACGGATTTCGGTGACTTCGGCAACCTTTGGAAGCTTTTTATCAAATAACCATAGTCAAACCAAAGGTCGGATTCATACGTTCTTAGAATATCCTCCAAAACCTCGGTTGCAGTGCCGTTTTTATAAATTTTGACACAAGCATTTTTAAAACGGTCTAAGCCTCGGCAGGATAGTCGAAGTCTTTTACAAAATTTTCAAGATACTTAATACGTTTCTCCATATTATTACACCCAACAAGAGTTTTCTTTATAATACACCCGATTGAAGTTCAAAGTCAATAATTTTCTTAAATGATTTGACGGTGTAAAAAATATGTGGTATACTTTCAAATGAAATAATCTCGGAGGTTTGAAAATGACCGATGTTACTATAATAGGTGGCGGTGCGGCAGGCTTGTCGTTGGCCGTTATGCTTAAAACTGAAGCACCCGAAATCTCGGTTAAACTAATTGAAAAGGCCGACCGTGTGGGCAAAAAGTTAGCCACCACGGGCAACGGACGTTGCAATATTACCAACATTGATTTGTCATCTGACAGATACCACGGCGACCGCGATTTTGCCGCCGAAATCATAAACAATTTCGGTTTTGAGGCTCAAAAGGATTTCTTCAAAAGCCTTGGTGTTTTGTTCACTGTTGGGGATGAGGGTAAGGTATACCCCAAGTCGTTGCAGGCAACCTCGGTGGTTGATGCTTTGCGTTTCAAGTGCGATGAAATTGGTGTTGAAACCATGCTCAATACCACCGTCAAAGATGTCAAAAGGGATTTGGACGGTTTTGCGGTTGTGCTTAACGGCAACACCTTGAACAGCAGGGTGGTTGTTGTGGCAAACGGCGGTCAGGCAGGCGGAAAGCTTGGCACTGCGGACGGATATTCGATACTAAAATCGATGGGTCATAAGATTGAAAGGGTGTTCCCGTCGGTTGTGCAGTTAAAAACCGATACTACGGTTGTTCGTCAGCTAAAAGGTATCAAAATTGATGCGAACGTCACCGCAAAGTCCAATTTGGGGTATCGCACGGAATTCGGGGAGGTGTTATTCTGCGATTATGGTCTTTCGGGACCTCCCATTTTGCAGGTGTCACGACTTTTTGAAGGTGGCAATATGACAATAAGTCTTGACCTTGTGCCCGATATGACCGAGAATGAGGTGAAGGATGAAATTTTAGCACGTGTCGATAGCTTCAAAACCCGTGCTTTGACTGAGTTGTTCACGGGATTTTTGCACAAGCGTTTGGGTCAGGTCATTTTGAAGTGTGCAGGCGCCGACCTTAACGGAAACTGCGGTCAGATAACCGAGAAATTTGCTTACCAAATTGCAAAAACAATAAAGTCGTTCGATTTTAAAGTCTTGGGAACTACGGGCTTTGAAAACGCGCAGGTTACGGCAGGCGGTGCTCAATGTGCACAGTTTTTCCAAATTTGTATGTCTAAAAAAGCGAAAGGCCTCTTTGCAATAGGTGAGGTCTTGAATGTCGACGGTGATTGCGGAGGCTTTAATCTTGCGTTTGCGTGGGCTTCGGCCTTTGCCTGCAAAAACGGAATAAAGGAATATCTTAAATGATAATTATTCGAAACGTAAAAATTCCGCTAAATACCGATTTTGATAATCTAAAATCGGTGGTTGCAAGTAAATTCAACATAAACGTAAAGTCGGTAAGGCTTCACAAAAAAGCTGTTGATGCAAGGCGTAGGGATGCCGTTTGCTTCAACTGTGCCTTTTTGGTCGAAACTGAAAATGATACTGCGGTTTTGAAAAGGCTTAAAAAGTACGATGCCGACGTTTATACCGAAAAACCGTACATTTTTCCAACTGTTTCGGGGAATTTCAGCCGACCCGTTGTGGTAGGCTTTGGCCCTTGCGGAATGTTTGCGGCCTTGAGTCTGAGTAAAGCGGGACTTTGCCCTATTGTGCTTGAAAGAGGACGTGATGTTGACCACAGATTGTTGGACGTAGAGCGTTTTTTTGCCACAAATGAGTTGGATGAGCAATCCAATGTTCAGTTTGGCGAGGGTGGTGCCGGAACGTTTTCAGACGGCAAGCTGAACACGGGAATTAAAGACCCGAGGATTGCCGTTGTTCTCAAAACCTTTTCCGACCACGGCGCAGGGGAGAAGATACTTTACAATTCTAAACCGCATATCGGCACCGACGTTTTGGTCAACGTTGTGAAATCCATCCGCCAAGAGATAATGGCATTAGGCGGTGAGGTGCTATTCCAACATAAACTGACCGATATTGATGTGAAAAATAATAAAGTGTGTTCTGTAAAAGTTGAATGTCCCGATGGTGTGAAGGAAATTCCTTGTAAAAATCTTTTGCTTTGCATCGGTCATTCGGCAAGAGATACCTTCGAGATGCTAAAGAAAAAAGGCATTGAAATGCAACCGAAACCCTTTGCCGTGGGTGCTCGAATCGAGCATCTGCAAAGCGTTATCGACCGTTCGCAGTATGGTGAATTTGCAGGGCATCCCGCTTTGGGGGCTGCCGACTACCGCTTGGCCGAGCATATCACCAACGGCAGGGGAGTGTTCACGTTCTGTATGTGTCCCGGCGGTGAGGTGGTCAATGCTTCGAGCGAAAAGGGTCGCATTGCAGTCAACGGTATGAGTTATAATGCACGAAACGGCAAAAATGCCAACTCGGCAGTGCTCGTTGGTGTTGAAACAGCCGATTATTTCAAAAACGACGTGCTTGACGGAATGTATTTCCAAAGAAAAATCGAAGAAAGAGCTTTCGAGGCGGGTAACGGTCTGCCTGTTTCGGAAAACCTTGGTTCGTTTTTGGGCAATGGCCAATCAAATGGCTCGGTTACATCGACCGTTAAAACGGGTGTAACCTTTGGCAAGGTGAGTGACGTGTTGCCACCATTTGTTACCGAAGCCTTGAAAGAGGGAATACCGCTTTTTGACCGTAAGCTCAAAGGCTTTTCAAACCCTTCGGCGGTGCTGACAGCACCCGAAACGAGAAGCTCATCACCGGTAAAAATCGTCCGAAACGAGCAGGGTGAAAGTTCCGTTTTAGGACTTTACCCGTGTGGAGAGGGTGCAGGCTATGCTGGAGGTATAACCTCGGCGGCAGTCGACGGACTCAAAACTGCAGAAAAGGTAATAGAAGCGTTGAAAAGATAATAATTTAGGTTTCAAGGTTTATGTATAAAATTAAGAATAACAATAAACGGCGTACCAAATGTAGACTGACCGAATTTGCACGGTGTTTTTGTATTTTGCGATATTGCACAAAATATTGCAAAAAATAATTGTAAAATTCTCGTTAAAATTATAACAAAGCACTTGAAAAATCGGACAAGTTGGTATAAAATATCTATGCTAATGCAAATTATAATTTTTTAGGAGGAAATTCCAATGGTTAAAGTTGCTATTAACGGATTCGGCCGTATCGGTCGTCTCGCATTCCGCCAGATGTTTGGCGCTGAAGGTTATGAGGTTGTTGCTATCAACGATCTTACCAAGCCCTCCATGCTTGCACACCTTCTCAAATATGATACCGCACAGGGCGGTTACTGTGGCGCAGTCGGTCAGAATCTTCACACTGTTTCTGCTGACGACGAGGCAGGTACCATCACTGTTGACGGCAAGACCCTCAAGATCTATGCAGAGAAAGACGCTAAGGATCTTCCCTGGGGCGAAATCGGCGTAGACGTAGTTCTCGAGTGCACCGGTTTCTACTGCTCTAAGGAAAAGAGCCAGGCTCACATCGATGCAGGTGCTAAGAAGGTTGTTATTTCTGCTCCCGCAGGTAAGGATCTTCCCACCATCGTTTACAGCGTAAACGAGAACACCCTCACCGCTGATGACAAGATCATTTCTGCTGCTTCCTGCACCACCAACTGCCTTGCTCCTATGGCAAAGGCTCTTAACGAGTACGCTCCTATCCAGAGCGGTATCATGACCACCGTTCATGCTTACACCGGTGATCAGATGATCCTCGACGGTCCCCACAGAAAGGGTGACCTCCGCCGTGCTAGAGCTGGTGCTCAGAACATCGTTCCTAACTCTACCGGCGCTGCAAAGGCTATCGGCCTTGTTATCCCCGAGCTCAACGGCAAGCTTATCGGCTCTGCTCAGAGAGTTCCTACCTGTACCGGTTCTACCACCATTCTTGTTGCTGTTGTTAAGGGCAAGGATGTTACCGTTGACGGTATCAACGCTGCTATGAAGGCTGCTGCTTCCGATTCCTTCGGCTACAACACCGAGGACATCGTTTCTTCTGACATCATCGGCATGACCTACGGTTCTTTGTTCGATGCTACTCAGACCATGGTTGCTAAGATCGACGACGATACCTATCAGGTACAGGTTGTTTCTTGGTACGACAACGAAAACTCCTACACCAGCCAGATGGTTCGTACCATCAAGTACTTCGCAGAGATCTAATCTCTCGAAAGAGTTCGTTAAGGATTTAAAATCAAGCAGGAAAGATGTTCGCGTCTTTCCTGCTTTTCTTGTATAACGAAAATAAACAAACCGACCTTTAAGAGTTGTACTCTAAAGGACAGTAAAAGAGCTGTGTAGAAAATTTCTACACAGCTCTTAATTTTTTTGTCTCATACCGTAACAAGCAGGGAAAATGTACATCTCATTTTCCGCTTTTTAGGAGAAACTAAATCCTTATGAGTGGTTATAATCTATCGGCAAATTCTTACATTTCCGCACACTCATCACTCGAAAATAAACAATGCTTAAAATTTGTGTTAATAATTAGAAATCCACAAAACAACCTATCCCTTTGTATCCCCTTTACATTCAAAGACGTATTCATATTCATATCCAACAAAAGTAATGGTTTGCAATTCTCGCTCTACTTTTATCTCGGATATTTCTACTGGTAATTTACCTCTTAATACTTCGAACCGAGAATCAGATATATCATATTTTTCAGGAACAATGATTGAAAGCATTGTTCCACCATCCGTCGAATACTCACCAGCCCAACTTGCCCGATCTGCTGACGTGATTCCAAAATATTTAAGCGAGGTATTCGCATCCCAGGTGGGATCACAATAATAAAACTTGCCATCGATTTGAACGATATTCCACATATGAATACCACTACCACCCATATGTAAAACTGTTCCACAAGTTATATCCGCTTGTGTACACAAAAACATATATGCCTGCGCGATATTAGTGCAAATACCACTTTTTTTTGAAAGTACATAATATGGTGAAGATTTGAAATTTGCTTCTTTTTTGTTCAATTTCTCATAATTCTCGCCAAGCAAATCATAATCATAGTTCAAATCATCAATCACTGCATAATATAAAAGCAGCGCACGCATTGCATCACTATCTGTTGTTCTTATATTCGACAAATATGACTTGGTCACATCATAAAAATCTTGCAGTTTACTGTTAAATTCTGTTTCATCTATAAAAAATTTCCACGATACTCTCTCTGATGCTTCATCATAGGAAGATATCTCATTAAAATCAGTAAAAGCGCCAAATATTGGACAAGTGCAGTGAATCACATATGCCATATCATTTAAAAAACGCTGACTGTTACCGCTTACTTTTATCTCGGCACTGTTCTCATATTTCAAAAAGCTGTCTATTACAATCTGTGCTGCCGCGACCACATCATCGCTTGCATTCTCAAGAATCATCGGAGATATCTTGGTCAGGTCTGTATGAAACTCATCATCATTTTCTGCATTTTCATTCACTGCAGTTGTTTCCGCAGCATTTCCCGAAATTCCGTCAGGCGTGTTATCCGCCTCGTTTCTCGGAGTGCATCCCGTTAAGAAAATTACAAGCACACAGCAAATCAGCGTTAATGCAAAACC
>JAZTYO010000034.1:0-16180 GCA_045636945.1 Acutalibacteraceae bacterium
CCTTATAATATTACATACAAAGCCGCCGCAATAATCGGCGTTTTCCAACTCATCGCCGCTATATTCCCAGGAACTTCCCGTTCGGGTGCTACAATCATCGGTGCGTTGCTCATCGGAATTTCAAGAACCGCCGCCGCTGAATTCACCTTCTTCCTTGGGATTCCCGTTATGTTCGGTGCAAGTCTTTTGAAGTGCGCCGCCTATGCGAAGGACATTGTTTCGGGTGAAGCTCAGATGGTAAGCACTTTGGAAATAATTATTCTGTTGGTTGGCCTTGTTGTAGCCTTTGTCGTATCCTTGCTCGCTATTCGATTCCTGACCGAGTACGTCAAAAAGCGCAACTTCAAGCCGTTTGGTTATTACCGTATTGTTTTGGGAATTATACTTTTGGGATACTTTTTCCTGTTTGCAAAATAAAGGAGTTTTAAAATGCTTATTTGTGTAGATATAGGCAACTCAAACATCACCATCGGTGTTTTTGATAAAGAGTGTTTAAAGTTTACGGCACGTCTTGCAACCGACAACCGCCGTACCTCTGACCAATACGCAATTGAAATAAGGGATATTCTCCACATTTACGAGCTGGAACGCAGTGAGATAACCTCTGCAGCCATTGCTTCGGTTGTTCCGACTGTCGGCAGCGCTATTGAGAAAGCTATTCAAAGACTTTTTGGCATCAAGCCGATAGTTTTAGGCCCCGGTGTTAAAACAGGTCTTAATATCAAGATTGATAACCCTGCCCAATTAGGTGCCGACCTTGCCGCAGGTGCAGTCGGTGCTCTTGCCAAGTACCCTACCCCTTGTATTGTTATTGATATGGGTACTGCCACCACCATCAGCGTAATCGGTAAAAATGGTGAGTTTTTGGGCGGTGTGATTGCCGCAGGCATAAAGCTTACAATGGAGGCTTTAACAAGGGGCACAGCACAGTTGCCGTCGGTTGGCCTTGAAGCCCCAAAAAAGACCATCGGTACAAATACAATCGACTGTATCAAATCAGGTCTTATTGTTGGTCAGGCATCGTTGCTTGACGGTATGATTACCCGAATTGAACGCGAACTCGGAATTACCGCAACCGTTGTTGCAACGGGAGGTCTTGCACCCGAAGTTGTCCGCCATTGCGACCGTGATATTATTTTGGACGACAACCTTTTGTTAGACGGTCTGAAAATCATTCACGACAAAAACGTATAAAACAATACACATGTGTTCAAAAAAGCGTTGGTAACAAACCGTTACCAACGCTTTTTTATTAACTGATCATAATTTTTGCGGAATGACAGTCGGGCAAACACAGTTCGCCCTTGCGATGTCTCAAATCACTTCTTTTCTTCAACCTCGACCTTTATCTGACCGTGTTCCGTTTCAAATTTACGGATGCACTCGTTGACCAGATACAAAATCTGTCCGTTGCCCGAACGACCCTCATATTTTGCAATATAATGTAGTTTATAGTGCATTTCCTTATTGATTTCAATTCCAAGATGCTTATTTTCTTTATTTCTCATAATCTCCTCACAAAAATCTTATTTTAAGTACATTTTAAGATTATTTTGTGTTATAATGTTCTCGGTATACTGAAATCAAGTATACCTAATATGCTTTGAAAGGTGAAAATTTTGGAAAACAATGAAAAGTCCGAAAATATAAATGAGGTTGAGTGTTGGTGCTGTGCTAATTTTGTTTTGAGAGAAAAGACCCTCACGGGTGCTTGTACTCTTAAATGGAAAATTGTCAATGCGCATGAAAATGTATGTGAAGACTTTGTTTGGTTTGAAGGACTGTCAAGAACCCGTTCGGTTCCTGATTACTGCAAGCATTATAAATAACGAAAAGCGTTGGCAGTTTTAATAAACTGCCAACGCTAATTCATTAATGCTTTTTATCGTTTTTTGAGTGCTTTTGAAACAGCCTTTGAAGCTGGAAAAGCCACGACAAAACCGCAAATTATTTCAACCAAACCGTTTATTCCCACAAAAAGAACAACAAAAACAATAGGATTAGTCGCACCAAGCTTGTTTACAAAGGCCTGAATGGTCTCGGTGTTATAAAAGCACAAGCATAAAGCCGTCATAAAAAATAAGGTGTTAAATATCGGTGCCAACAGACTTGCAACAGCACACGAAGCAGTCTCTGTTTTATCAATCTTTTTTACAAGTTTAAATATCAAACCTGCCAAATAACCTGCTAATACCCTAGTCGGTACACAGACAATAAATGTAAGAATCGGATTGATTTCCAACATGGCCGCACCAAATGCACTATAACCAAAGCACTGGATAAAACTTACTAATCCGAATGTTAACCCTAGAACCGCGCCTGATGCCGGTCCATAAAGGCAAGCTCCGATTGCTACAGGGACCATCGAAAACGTGATTTCAAGCCCCATAGTGCGTAACGGGATAAAAGACACCACACACACAAGAGCCGCCAATACACCATTGACCGCAAGACTTTTGATTTTCTGTTTACTCTTTGACATAAAAATACCTCCGATACTGTTCCGATTTCAGGATACAGTTCATAATATTTGCAAACCGCTTTCACGGTAATTGCCAAAAATGATTGTTAAATTTTCAATTAAAATTCAGCACGATTTCAAAACGGTTGAACGCCTCGACAAGCTATCGTTATGCTCAGCCTTCCCTTGTAAGGGAAGGTGGCAGGCGAAGCCTGACGGATGAGTAGTCAAAACTACAGTTTCAAATCAGACTCCATCAAACCGATATTATTTAATATATCCACAACAACGTTATCAAAATTATTATTTATATCATTGTTTGAATATCTTAAAACTTTTATACCCCATTTTTTCAAGTCATTATCGCGAGCTTGATCTTTTCCATAGTGGACGTCAGCCGTATGCTGTACCCCATCAATCTCAATCACTGTTTTTGCTTGCGGAATATAAAAGTCAACAATATAATTTTCGATGTTTTTTTGACGTTTGACAGGCATCGGTAGCTTCTTCAAAAAGTCGTACCACAAGTGCCTTTCCTCCGACGTCATATTCTTTCTTAAAGTTTGAGCATTTGCGACAAATTATGTTATACGGATACACAGCAACGCCTCATCCACCAACCTTACGGTTGGTCCCCCCTTCCCCCGCCGGGGAAGGCTTTTTATAATAACCTCAAACCATTTTCACGGTAATTGCCAAAAGCTAATATAAAATTTTCCGACTATATTTTAACACTATTTTCAAAATAGTCAAGTGTTATTTTTTGTCATCCCACAACACAACTTCACCTTTATCAAGCGTTGCTTTTAAATCTATTAGTCTTTGGTTAGACGACCCTTTGAAACGTAAGGAAATATCCTTTAATTCTTCAACGAATTCACCATCCACCAATACGTCTATCAGTGCAAGCATACGGTCGGTAACCTCACATCTTGCCCTGGATTCACCCGTCAACTCTTCAAAGGTATACCCCGAATAGCACCATATCGTCTTATTAGGGTATTTTCCCTCGACCTTTGCCAAAAACTCAACCAACACTCTTTGGTTCTGCGGTTCCATAGGCTCACCGCCAAGCAAGGTAAGACCTTTTATATAACTCGGGCTCAAAGCCTCAAGCAACTCCGCCTCGGTTTCGGCAGTGAACGGCTCACCAAAATCAAAATCCCAAGCCTCTTGATTAAAACAACCCTTACAGTGGTGTGTGCAACCCGAAACAAACAGCGTTACTCTGACGCCTGAACCGTTGGCTATATCATTTTTATTTATCTTTGCGTAATTCATAAATTCACCTTTTTATCGATTGGGTACCATAACTGTCGTTATATTCCACTACAATAACATTATACTAATTTTCCAAAAATGTCAACAGAGTAAAGTATATAAAAAGCAAAGAGTCCGCAGATTTATCTGCTATCTCTTTGCTTTCTTGAAAAGGGTAAAAAATATTTACCGAAGCATCAAAGTTCTCCCTCGTGCTTTGACGACTTCTTTTTGTTTGATGTAAGTGCCTTTTCTCCGTTGAGATACATAACGGCAAGACCCAGAAGAACAAGTATGGTAGAAGCCTTAATTATGATTGGAATTATCTGCTTATAGATAACCTCACAAATTGTGGCGGCAGTATCTCCGCCGATTATCAACGCGGCAACGTATCCAAAGAAGGTCAATCCACCTGCAAAAAGGCACACCATAATACCGTAACCGAAAATAACTCTCAGCATGTTTGAAATTTTCTTAAAAAATTCTTTCATTACGATGCCTCCTTACATTCCCAAAATAGGCAACCAACCCATAAGTACCACAACCTGCAAAATAAACTGTGCAGCAACCCACCAAAGGTTATTCTTAAAAGTTTTGCCAAAGTCGGATTCTGCCAAGGTCATACCGGCATACATACCGAGTCCCAAGGGAGGTGTGATTCCACACATAACACCGCAGATACAAGGTAACATTGCGGCGGCAAGCAACGGGTCACAGCCTGCATTGGCAAGAACTGTTATAAACATAGGTCCGAAAATAACAACCAAAGAAGAACCGGGTATTACCATTCCCATAAAGCAGGTAATGGCACAAACAGCCAAAACGGTTCCGAGTTTTCCGAAGTTCCAACCTATGATAATGTCTCCCATCTCGCCTGCAACGTTAAGGTCAGAGAATAGCGAGCCTATCATATAACCAAATACACAAACGGCAATGGCGGGTGCGATGGTCTTAACTCCGTCACCAAACATTTTGGCAATATTCTTAATCTTAACAACCGATTTATCCTCGGCAGCAAAGCATGCAAACAATGCAGCAAGTCCGCCGATAAACAAAAGGATAGAGCTTGACAGATACTTTGCACCCGCAGCACCCAAACGCTCGGTAAAGAAACCGTCCTTGAAAAGATAATCAAGCACAAAGGGTAACAGTATAATAACCGGCAAAAGCATGCCCTTCCAACCCTTTTTTAGGGTTTCTTTAAGGCTTGGAAGCTCCTCCTTAGGTATAGGCTTAACCTTATAATACTTGCAGAAGCTCCATACCATCACAAGGCGCTGTAAAACAAACCAAAGCGAAATACCCCACAGAACAATCCAGAACTGTCCAGTGGTCATATTGACACTGGGGTATAGTGCTGCAAAAGCACCCATAGCCGCAACGATATTGGATGAGGGAGGAATCATGTTGCCCATATAGCTTGAATTACTTTCAATGTTAGCAGCAAGCTCGGCGGGGAATCCCGATTTTTTCATAGCAGGGATGGTGATAGCACCGGTAGCCATAACGTTTCCGGGACCCGAGCCCGACAAAGCACCCATAAAGCTACTTGCAATAACGGCGGCATAGCCCGCACCACCCGCAAAACGGCCTATAAGCGACAGGATAATTGCAATACAGCTATCAATAATCTTTGTTTTGGTAAGCAGTATTGACATTGCAACAAAAGCAACCATAGAGTACAAAAGCGACGTTGACAAAGCATCATCAATATAACCCCATACGTTGCCCCAAGTACCTGTTATAGTGAGCAAAAGCAAAAAGCTTATAAACACACCCTCATAAACCGGTCTCTTAAGCAATGCAAACCATATTATAATGACGGCAAGCATTACGCCAAGATAAATAAGCGATGACGGCATTGATACCATCCTTTCCACGTTTAGTTATACATACCATTACTTAACGGTTATATAATACACCCTGTTTGAAATTTTGTCAAGCATTTTTTCGATAAAAAGAAAACTTAAATATAAGATATAAACACTTGAAAATTTCAGAAAATAGAGTTACAATGGTTATACATAGTATAATATTTCGGTTTTGGAGGGTGCATATGAACACAAGACAGCTACGTTATGCCGTTGAGCTTTACAAGAATCCCAATATTTCTCACGTTGCACAAAAACTTGGCATCACTCAGCCTGCTTTAAGCAAGCAGATTTTAGCACTTGAAAATGAATTGGGGGTCAAGCTTTTTGATCGCAACACCAATCCCCTGACCGTAACACCTGCAGGCGAGCATTTTTTGAAGGAAGCGCGAAAGCTTTTATATAATGAGGAGCAACTGCTTCGCTCGATGGAGGACTTCAAATCGGGCAAACGCGGTACTTTGAACATCGGTGTCTCCCCTTTCCGCTGTTTGTACCTCATTCCTTCGCTTTGCGAAAAGATAAAAGAAAAATACCCCGAAGTAAAAATAGTTCTGCACGAGTCAGGTAGTGACCAGCTTCGCCAAAGTGCTGCTGAGGGTAAATATGATTTTGCTATTGTAAACCTTCCCGTTGATGAATCGGTACTAGACGTTGTACCTATTGAGTCGGATACGCTTGTACTGGCGGTACCCGAAAAATTATGCAACTCTATCGACGGTTATAATGATACCACCAACAAAATCGACCTTTCGCAGTGTGAGAACCTTCCGTTTATTGTCGTCGGTCAAGCACAGGAGATGCGTCAACTTTTCGATAAATGCTGTGCTTCTGCAAATATAGCCCCTAAAACATCGGTAGAGGTTGTCGGTCTTGCTTCGGCATGGGCAATGTGCCGTCAGGGTCTCGGAGCAACAATTCTTCCAAAACAATTTATAGATAATATGGGTTCTGACCAAAAGATTAAAATGTTGACATTAAAGCACAGTGTACGTTCACGTCAACCTGCCGTAATCACCCGAAAAGGGCAATATATCTCAGAATATGCCGAATATGCCATAAAACTTTTATCACAACAAACGCTATAAGAAAAACTTCCGAAGCTTTCACTTCGGAAGTTTTTGTGTTTTACAGATGCAATACTCTTTCCTGAATTTCCTGAGTTCTGCCCTGATTCCAATACTGAGTACCGATATAACCGCAGGTGCGTCGTGCTACGTTCATCTTGGCCTGGTCACGGTTGCCACACTTAGGACACTCCCAAACCAACTTACCATCGTCCTTGGCAATGCGGATTTCTCCGTCAAAACCGCAAACCTGACAGTAGTCGGACTTGGTGTTAAGTTCGGCATACATAATGTTGTCGTAGATAAACTTCATAACATCAAGAACAGCTTCGATATTATCCTGCATATTGGGAACCTCGACGTAACTGATAGCACCGCCGGGTGACAATGCCTGAAACTTGGCTTCAAGGGTTAGCTTGGCAAAAGCATCTATTTCCTCGGTTACGTGAACGTGATAAGAGTTGGTGATATAGTTCTTGTCGGTTACGCCCTGAATAATACCAAAACGCTTCTGCAAAGCCTTAGCAAACTTATAGGTGGTCGACTCAAGCGGAGTGCCGTAAAGCGAATAGTGGATATTCTCGGCATTTCTCCATTTAAGGCAGGCATCGTTCAATCTTTCAAGCACCTTGATACCAAAAGCCTCGCCCTGCGGCTCGGTCAACTTTCTGCCGGTAACGTGGTAGACGCATTCCCAAAGGCCTGCATAACCCAAGGAAATAGTGGAATAACCGCCGTGGAGAAGCTTGTCGATAGGCTCGCCTTTTTCGAGTCTTGCCAATGCGCCGTACTGCCACAAAATAGGTGCGGCATCGGACAAAGTGCCTTCAAGACGTTCGTGACGGCACTGCAAAGCACGGTGACAAAGCTCAAGACGCTCATCCAAAACCTTCCAAAACTTTTCCTCTTCCTTGCCTTCCGTACAGGCGGAGCAGGCAACATCAACAAGGTTAATTGTAACAACGCCCTGATTGAAACGACCGTAGTACTTCGGCTTGCCATTTTCGTCGACCCAAGGAGTCAAGAAACTACGGCATCCCATACAGGTGTAGCAGTTTCCGTTACCGTTTTGGTCAATTTTTAATTTCAGCATAATCTTTTCCGAAATATAGTCAGGAACCATACGCTTGGCGGTACACTTGGCCGACAATTCGGTCAAGTACCAATATGGTGCATCCTCGGTGATATTGTCATCCTCGAGAACGTAAATCAGCTTGGGGAATGCAGGTGTTACGTAAACGCCTGCTTCGTTCTTAACACCCTCGATTCTCTGATTTAGAACCTCTTCAATAATCATTGCAAGGTCCTTTTTCTCCTGCTCATTGCGAGCCTCACCAAGATACATAAAAACTGTTATAAAAGGAGCCTGACCGTTGGTAGTAAGCAATGTTACAACCTGATACTGCAAGGTCTGAACACCCTTGTTTATCTCGGAACGCAAACGCTTTTCAACAATAGCACTTATCTTGTCCTCGGGCATCTGAACCTCGGCATATTCAAGCTCGGCCAAAACCTCTTTGCGAATCTTCTCACGCGAAATCTGAACAAAAGGAGCAAGATGTGTCAAACTTATACTCTGTCCACCGTACTGATTAGAGGCAACCTGTGCGATAATCTGTGTAGCAATGTTACAGGCAGTCGAAAAACTATGCGGTTTTTCAATCATAGTGCCGCTGATAACGGTGCCGTTCTGAAGCATATCCTCAAGATTTACAAGGTCGCAGTTGTGCATATGCTGGGCATAATAGTCACTGTCGTGGAAGTGGATAATGCCGTCGCGGTGAGCCTTTACAATCTCCTCAGGGAGAAGAATACGCTCGGTAATATCACGGCTGACCTCACCTGCCATATAATCACGCTGAACGCTGTTGACGGTGGGATTTTTGTTGGAGTTTTCCTGCTTAGCTTCCTCGTTATTGCACTCGATAAGCGACAAAATCTTGTCATCGGTGGTGTTGGAGGCACGAACGATATTACGAGTGTAACGGTAGCGAATATAGCGCTTGGCCGTTTCGTAAGCACCGTGCTTCATAAGCTGAGTTTCAACCAACTCCTGAATTTCCTCAACCGACAATGCTCGGCCGATGCCTGCACAGTAGTTCTCGATAATGGCGGCAATGGCATGAATCTGCTCGGGGATAAGTTCGGGCTTACCCTCGGTAGCCAAGTTAGCCTTCGCAATAGCGTTTTCAATTTTTATTGGCTCAAAAATCGCCTCTGATCCATTTCGTTTAATAATTTTCATGATTTTACCTCAAAATATATAGATAAATAGTCAGTTTTTTCGGTGTATGAGTATTGTACCAAACGAAACACGTTTTGTCAATAGCAAATCTGCATATTTTGTTGTCAATTTTTTAATCAAACACAATATCTTGTGGTTTATCGTTTTAGAAAATTTTACAGAAAATATTAAAATATATTAATATTTTATTCTTTCCGCATATAACAAAAAGACAGTTGTCAAATTTTAGAACAACTGTCTTTCGGTTATTTTACAACATCTATTTTGCTTATATTGTAGTATTTAAGCACCTTGAGTGTTTCCTCGGTTATGACCTCCCCACTCATTACAGGCGGTACTGCAGGCGGACACGAAACGTTGGGTGCCACGCAAACGCGATCAACCGCCGATTCTACCGACACAGTTTCCTGCTCGGAGAACAGTGCTTCTCTGATGCTTATTTTCTGTTCACCTCTGCATAAAGGCAACACAGCTTGTGGCTCTGTCGCACCTTTCTTAACCGATGAAAGCTCGGTTTTAAGGATTTCATAGACCGCATCGTCAACAAAAGGTGTAAACATCAGAACAACAACGTCGCGGTCACAAAATTCGCACTCAATATTGTTTTGACGCAAAATATCAGCAATTTCCTCACCACTAATACCAAAACTGTTGCAATCTAAGGTGAGTTTCATAGGCTCATCACCTTTAAAACTCCAACCAACGCTTTCAAGATCGGTTTTCAGTTGATTTGCCTTTTTTACAGTATCTGATAAATCACTTCTGAAACTCTCGTCCAAAACCTTGTTGCACATATCAAGCGATTGCATAATGAGGTACGACGGACTTGTTGATGCAAATACCGACAAAAATCTTCGAGCATTATCACAATAACTTTTGGGGGCGTTTTCGGAAATATGCAGATATGCACCACCCGTCAACACAGGCAAGGTTTTGTGTGCGGAATCACAACACATATCTGCGCCAAGGTGAATGGGATGCCTGCTTTTCTCCAAAAACGCAAGATAAGCACCGTGAGCATTGTCAACCAACAAAGGCATATTAAACTTGTGGCAAACCTCAGCGAGACCCTTTATATCCTGCACGTTACCGAAATAATCGGGTGACGTTACGTAAACTGCACTCGGCAACTCATGCATACCTTGCAATTTTTCATTCAAAGCGTTGGGTGAGATAACGCAACTGCAGATATGGTCCAACGTATCGGGATAAAGCCAATCAACCTTTAAATCAAGCAATGCAACACCGTATAGAAACGCCTTATGAACGTTTCTTGCCGCTAACACATACGGCTTTTTGCCGTGAGTCGCAATACTTAGCATTGCCTTTATTCCCAAAGACGAGCCTTCGGCAGAATAAAAGGTGTGAGCCGTTTTAAAAAGCTTGGTAGCGTTATTTTCGCTTTCTAAAATAATGCCCTCGGGTGAATACAGCACATCAGCACCGCTAACTTCGGTGATGTCATACTGTTCCCCACAAAGAAGCTCTTTGCCCTTGTGACCAGGCATATGAAGTCGGGCAACGTTGCTTTCGGCATAAGCTTTAACAAAGTCAACTATCGGCGTTTTCATTGGTCAGCCTCGGCAACCTTAATCATTACGGCACATTCCATTCTCTTTTTGAACAGCTCGCAGCCGTACTCGTAAACACCGCTTATCTTACCCGTTGCGTGGTAAGAGTTGGCAGCACAACCACCTGAGCAATAAAGTTTTGCCCAGCAATCCTTACACTCAGGACGGGCATAGGCATTACAGCTTCTGAACTCATCCTGAGCCTCTTTGTTAGTAACTCCCTTCCATACGTCGCCAAGACTATACTTGGGGTCGCCGACAAACTGATGGCAGGGATATAATTCACCCCAAGGAGTAACCGCCATATACTCGGTTCCCGAACCGCAACCCGTAATACGCTTATAAATGCAGGGGCCCTCGGTAAGGTCTATCATATAGTGATAGAAGGTGAAGCCCTCGCCTTTTTTCTTGCGGCGAATCATCTCAACCGCTAATCTTTCATACTGTTCGAAAAGCTTGGGCAGATCCTCCTCGGTCAAGGCATACGGGTCATTGGGAGGACATACAACAGGCTCCATACTCAACTCCTTAAAGCCAAGGTCGGCCATATGGAAAATATCCTCGGTGAAATCAACGTTATTGTGGGTGAACGTGCCACGCATATAGTAGTCCTTACCGCCGCGTTTTTCGACAAGACGTTGGAACAGAGGAACTATGTCCTCATAACTTCCCTTTCCATTGTAGTATTTTCTGAAATGGTCGTGAACATTCTGACGTCCGTCAAGACTCAGAACAACGTTGCACATTTCCTTGTTGAGGTAGTCGATAATCTCGTCGTCAAGCAAAACGCCATTGGTGGTCAACGTGAAACGGAAATTCTTATTGTACTGTTTTTCAACGCTTCTTGCGTACTCAACCAACTGCTTTACAACGTCCCAATTCATCAACGGCTCACCGCCGAAGAAATCAACCTCGAGGTTTTTACGTGTACCCGAATTGGCAATAAGGAAATCAAAAGCCTGCTTACCGACCTCAAAACTCATCAAAGCACGGTCACCCTGATATTTCCCCTGACTTGCAAAGCAGTAAGAGCAGTTAAGATTACAGGTGTGAGCAACGTGCAGACACATTGCCTTGACAACATTTGAGTTGTTCTTAAAATCTATTGCAAGGTTTTCGTAAACGTCCTCTGAAAAAAGCTTGCCATTCTTTTCAAGCTCGGCAACGTCGGCTAAACACTCTTCTACCTCTTCCTTGGTGACGTCGGGCTGATCCTTATACTTATCTAATATGTATGCGGTTATCTCTTCGGCCGAGTTGGTCTTATACATCTCGATAATGTCGTAAGCAACCTCGTCAACCGAATGCACCGAGCCAGAGCAAGTATCAAGCACGATGTTATAACCGTTCAGTTTATAGCAATGTACCATAAATATCTCCATAGCCAAAGCATTCAAACTTGAATCAGATTTTGGGACAAGTATTTTCTGCTGTGGCTTTGTTAAAATACTCGTAAATCCGTTAGGAATTACTGCGTTTTTGCCTCGCCCATCAAAAAATACTCTTGTTACAAAATTCTTTGACCTTAAACGTGCGGTTTTATGAGTAGATTTTGGTGATGCGGAGCACATAAAGTTGTCGCTTATGTGCGACAAAGAGCCAAAAGATGCCTTAAAACCACCTTTTAAGGTTGGTTCAAGTTTAAATGCTTTGGCTACACAAAAATGCCGCCCCGATAAAGGCGGCATTTTTTAAGAACTAAAATTACTTGTTAGCGTTCTCGCACTTCTGGTTTGCAACACCGCAAGAGGTCTTGCAAGCAGACTGGCAGGAAGTCTGGCACTCGCCACAGCCACCGGTCTTAACGCTCTTATTCATATCTCTGGTTTCGATAGTTTTGATTCTGCTCATTGTAATTACTCCTTTAAAAATTGCATTGCGGAAAACCGCTTTAATTCATTACTAATTTTAACACAGCAACGCTTTTCTGTCAAGTGGTAAACGCCAATTCTTAACGTTCTTCACGGAAATAGGACAATCCCAGACTTTGAGGAGGCTGATTCTCACGCTTTTTGCGGATGCTTATGATGATAAGCACCAATATCGTTACAACGTAAGGGAGCATATTGATGAGCTCCTTGTTGCTGGCAGAAAGCTCGGGGATGTAAACGCAAAGAATGTAAAGTCCACCGAAAAGATATGACGCAAGGATGGACATTTTAGGCTTCCATATCGCAAAGATAACGATAGCGATGGCAAGCCATCCACGGTCGCCAAAGCCGTTGTTTGTCCAGGCACCGCCGGTATAGTCCATAACAAAGTACAGGCCTCCGAAGCCTGCGATGACCGCACCGATGCAGGTTGCAAGATACTTGTATTTCACAACATCAATACCTGCCGAATCGGCCGTGGCAGGGCTTTCGCCAACTGCACGAAGATTGAGTCCCACTCTTGTTTTGTTAAGCACAAACGATGCTATAAAGGCAATGGCGATAGCAAGATATACCATAAAGCCGAATGAAAGGAACGTTGTGCCGAAAAGGCCGAGGTCGTCTGCAAAGGGCAGCGACTTTTTGAAGGCCGCACCGCAATCCATAAGCGAGATCGAACCGCTTTTGCCGAAAAACTTCAACAACGAGCCGCCAAAAAAGTTACCGATACCAATACCGAAGGTGGTCAATGCGAGACCCGTGACATTCTGATTGGCACGCAAGGTTATGGTAAGGAAGCTGTAGATCAGCGCCATAATAAGCGAGCCAAGCATACAACTGAGCAAGGGGATCAGAATGCAAAGTGCAGCGTTGGTATTTTCAACGTAATGCTCATAAAGATATCCGCCGATGATACCCGAAATGCCTCCGACATACATAATACCGGGGATTCCGAGGTTTAGGTTGCCTGATTTTTCGGTGATTATCTCACCCGTGGCACCGAAGAGCAACGGCGTTCCCTGAATGATAGCCGCATTGATAAATGCAAAAATCGTATTTAACACCGTTATCCCTCCTTATGCTTTGAACGTAGATTGATCTTATAATTAATGAAAAATTCGCAACCGATAATGAAGAAAATTATTATTCCCGTCAGAATATCGGAAACACTTTGGTTAAGACGGAATGCCGTCGCGATCTCACCCGAGCCTCTTTCCAAAAACACAATAAGGAAAGAAGTGACGACCATCATACCAGGGTTGAATTTTGCCAGCCAGGAAACCATAATTGCGGTAAATCCCATACCACCGGCAATATCCTTTGAAATGGTGTGATTGGTGCCCGAAACGAGCAAAAAGCCTGCAATACCGCAAATAGCGCCCGAAACCAACAGGGTTCTGATAATGACCTTTTTGACATTGATTCCGATATAGCGTGCGGTGTTTTCACTTTCGCCGACGACCGAGATCTCATAGCCCTGCTTACTGTATTTCAAATAAATATACAACGCAACCGTAAGAAGTGCAACGATCAGAATGTTAAAACCGTATTTCTGACCTAAAAGCTGAGGTAACCATCCGCTTTCGCTCTTTTGGTTGATAATACCCATAACGCTTGAGCCGTTGGGCACCCAGACCATTATGAAGAATGCAACCAACTGCATTGCAACATAGTTCATCATCAGGGTGAAAAGGCTTTCATTTGTGCCCCAATAAGCCTTGAATATCGCCGGCACGACCGCCCAGATAATACCCGCAATGACACTTGCAACAAGCATAAGCGGAATCAACACTCCGTTGGGCAGGCTGTCCTTTGCGTAAAACATACAGGCCGCCGAGGCAAGACCGCCCACCAGCACCTGGCCTTCTGCACCCAGATTCCAGAATTTCATCTTGAAAGCAGGTGTAACAGCAAGAGAAATGCACAAAAGCATTGCTATCTCCTGCAAAAGTATCCACATCTTACGCTCGGTACCAAAGCTTCCCTCAAACATCTTGGTGTAAACATCAAAGGGATTGAGTCCAGTCATAAGCACGATGACCGCCGAGCAAACGACCAAGGCCGCAACGATGGCAACAGCTCTTGCGACTATACCAAGATACCACACAGGAGCATCACGCTTGGTGATATGTAACAACGGTTCTCTGTGTTGAGCCAATCTTTTACTGTTCATCATCGTCACTCCTTTCGGTCTTGGTCATCAGAATTCCTATTTCTTCCTTTTTGGCGGTGCGTCCGTCAACAATTCCGGTGATACGTCCCGAGCCGATGACCATAATACGGTCACAAAGCTCGATCAGAACATCAAGGTCCTCACCGACGAAGATCACGGCAACGCCCTTTTTCTTCTGTTCGTTAAGAAGGTTATATATCGTATAGGATGAGTTGATATCAAGTCCTCTGACGGGATAAGCCGCCATCAGAACTGTGGGAGAAGCGGCGATCTCACGTCCGACAAGCACCTTCTGAACATTACCGCCCGAAAGACGGCGAACAGGGGTCGTGGCGCCGGGAGTTACCACCTGCAGATCGTTGATGATCTTATTGGCAAGTTCTTTGGGAGCCTTGCGCTCAACAAAAACCGTTCTGCCTTTTTTATAACTGCGGAGCATCATGTTATCAATGATGTCCATATTCCCCACAAGGCCCATTCCCAAACGGTCTTCAGGGACAAATGAAAGTCTTACGCCGAGGTCACGGATCTGCATCGGGGTTTTATCACGCAGATTTTCAACCGTGCCAGTTTTGGGATCGTGATAAAGGATCTCACCGTCGTTGAGGTGCTGCAGACCTGCAATAGCCTCAAGCAGCTCTCGCTGACCGCTTCCCGCAATACCTGCAATACCGAGTATTTCTCCCGACCGTGCGGTAAAGCTGACATCGTCCAGCAGTTTGATTCCCTCACGGCTCATACAGGTGATATCACGGACCACAAGACGGTCCTCTGTGTTGACAGGCTCGCTGCGTTCGATGTTAAGGTCAATTTTTTTTCCGACCATCATTTCGGTAAGCAAGGCCTCATCGGCTTCGGCGGTATTAACCGTGCCGATATATTCACCCTTGCGGAGAACCGCAACACGGTCGGAAAGCGACAAAACCTCGTGCAGCTTGTGAGTGATGATGATGATAGCCTTACCGTCATCACGCATCGAGCGCAGGATCTTGAAAAGCTTTTGGGTTTCCTGCGGAGTCAAAACGGCGGTCGGCTCGTCAAGAATAAGAATGTTTGCACCACGGTACAAAACCTTGATTATCTCAACGGTCTGTTTTTCAGAAACCGACATCTCATATATTTTCTTTTTGGGATCAATATCAAAACCGTATTTATCCGAAATTTCCCGGACCTTTTTGGTGATTGCATTGATATCAAACTTGCCCTGATCCTCAAGTCCCAAAATAATGTTTTCAGCAGCCGAAAAAACATCAACAAGCTTGAAATGCTGGTGGATCATACCGATCTTATAATCAAAAGCATCCTTCGGTGAAGAAATGACAACCTCTTGACCGTCGATGAAGATCTGTCCCTCGTCAGGAAAATATATTCCGGAGATCATATTCATCAGCGTTGTTTTACCGCTGCCATTCTCGCCCAGGATCGAAAGGATCTCGCCGCGATTGGCCACCAGGTTGACGTTTTTATTCGCCACAACGCTACCAAAGGTCTTGGTGATATTTTTCAGTTCGATAGCTGCTCTGTTTGCCACGATCTGCCTCCTCTTCTTTCTCTATCAGATTAAAATGCTCAGATCCGCATTACGATGCAATACGCATCTCAACATTTCTAAAAAGCAAAAAACTAAGGCGGGGCGCGATTTGGCCCCGCCTTAGCCGGGA
>JAZTYO010000035.1:0-84572 GCA_045636945.1 Acutalibacteraceae bacterium
GTCAGAGAAAACGTAACCAACGTTCGTGTTGTTAAATCCTTTGTCAGAGAGTCGTACGAGATAGATAAATTTAAGGCGGATAATGCCGATCTTAAAAATTCCGGAATGCGCGCCGTCAAGGTAATGATCTTTATGGGCCCCGTCATGAATTTCTTCATGTACGCTACTGTAATCGCGGTAATCTGGTTCGGTCACGGTATCGTTCTTCGTGAATACGGTATTACCGGCGGCATGGAAATCGGTCACCTCAGTGCGTTTATAACCTATACCACACAGATTCTTTCGTCGCTCATGATGGTAACGATGCTTCTTATGACATCTTCACGTGCTATGGCATCCGCAAAGAGAATAAGCGAGGTGCTTGATGAAAAGATAGATATCGATGATGCTGCGGCAGCTCTTCCCGAAAAAAGGGTAGAAGGCGGTAGTATAGAATTCAGAAACGTAAGCTTCAGATATTACAAGAATAATGAAGAGGCTGTTCTTGACAACATCAACCTCAATATTCCCTCAGGTGCTACGGTTGGTATTATAGGTTCAACCGGTTGCGGTAAAACCACATTGATTTCTATGATACCGCGTCTTTATGACGTTGACGAGGGCGAGGTTCTTGTTGATGGCGTAAATGTAAAGGATTATGGACTCGTTAATCTCCGTGATGGAATAGGTATGGTGCTTCAGAAAAACCTTCTGTTCTCGGGCAGCATCAGAGAAAACCTTTATTGGGGAGACGAAAATGCAACTGATGAAGAATTGATAACCGCATCTCGTCATTCCGCGGCCGACAAATTCATATCAACCTTTAAGGACGGATATGATACTATGCTTAATAAAGGCGGTATGAACCTTTCGGGCGGTCAGAAGCAAAGACTTTGCATAGCAAGAGCGCTTCTTAAGAAACCGAAGATACTTATTCTCGATGACTCTACAAGTGCCGTCGATACCGCTACCGAGGCCAGCATCCGCCGTGCCTTCCGTGAGGATATTCCCGATGCTACCAAGATTATTATTGCTCAGCGTATTTCAAGTGTAATCGAGGCTGATAAAATCGTCGTAATGGATGACGGACGAATTACGGGTGTCGGTACACATAAGGATTTGCTTGAGAGTAATACCGAGTATCAGGAGATTTACTACTCGCAGATGGAAAAGGAGGTAAAGAACAATGGCTAAACGTACATTGGAAGACCTCCAAAGACAGTATAACCAAAAGGCAGCCAACGAAAAACGTGGTATGCCTATGGGACCGAGAGGCGGTAGGGGAGGCCCTATGCCTCACGGCAAGCCCAAGAACATAAGCGCTACAATTAAACGCTTGTGGAGTTATGTTGCAAAGTATAAATTCCGTTTGGTGCTGGTACTGTTTTGTATGTTTATAAGCACCTTGACCTCGCTTATCGGCGGTTATATGCTGGCACCTATTATCAACCGCATAACTCAGGCAGTAGCCCCCGATGCTGAGATAAGCTTTACCCCAATCGGTAAAATAGCAGACAACATAATTTCGAAGGTCAGTGAGATACCCGTATTTGCAAAGATTGTTTCTTTGGGCGACTTTGCCGAGGTTGCCGTTTATGTATTTACCGCAATCTTTATAATGCTTGCCGTTTACCTCTTGGGTGTGCTTTCAAGCTACCTGCAGGCAAGAATTATGCTGACCGTTTCGCAAAATGCAACCGAAAAGATACGTAACGAGCTTTTCGAAAAGCTGATGAAACTGCCCACAAGATATTTTGACTCTACGCCTACGGGTGAAACAATGAGCCGTTTTACCAACGACGTTGATAACATCGATGTTATGCTTAATAACTCGTTGACCTCGGTTGTTTCGGGCTTTATCACTATTATCGGAACAATGGTGTTTATGATAACCACCAACATCTGGCTGACCTTGATTACCATTGTATTTATTCCGCTTTTTGTCAAGGGCGGTGCTTGGATTGGCTCGAAATCAAGAAAATACCACTCGGGTCAGCAGGCAGCTTTGGGAGCTGTCAACGGCTATATCGAAGAAACCGTTACGGGTCAGAAGGTCGTTAAGGTATTTAACCACGAAGAAACCTGCATTGACGAGTTCGAACTGCTTAATGACGATATGCGTGACAAACAGTTCAAGGCACAGTTCTACGGCGGCATAATGGGTCCCATTATGCACAACCTCAGTATGATAAGCTATGCAATTACCATAGGTGTCGGCGGTGTTTTGATGTGCCTTACAGGCTTTGGCCCTGGTGACCTTACGGTATTTGCTAACTATTCGCGTCAGTTCTCAATGCCTATAAATCAGCTTTCAATGCAGATTAACACTGTGTTTGCCGCTTTGGCGGGTGCAGAACGCGTTTTCGGTATCATGGATGCCGAACCCGAACTGCTCGATGCCGAAAATGCCAAGAACGGTGATACGATGAAGGGCTTTGTAGAGGTTAAGGACGTTACCTTCGGTTATAATCCCGATAAGGTTATCCTAAAAAACATCTCGCTTTATGCCAAACCCGGTCAGAAAATTGCCTTCGTTGGCTCAACGGGAGCAGGTAAGACCACCATCACAAATCTGCTTAACCGTTTCTATGATGTGGATGAGGGCAGTATTACCATTGACGGTGTTGATATAAGGGCATATAGCCGTGACGAGTTGCGTAAGAATATAGCAATGGTTTTGCAGGATACCCATTTGTTCAGCGGAACTATTATGGAAAATATCCGTTACGGACGCCTTGACGCTACCGATGAGGAGGTTATTGCCGCCGCCAAAACAGCAAGTGCTCATAGCTTTATAATGCGTTTGTCGGACGGTTATAAAACGTTGATTGAGGGTGACGGTTCAAACCTTTCACAGGGTCAAAGACAGTTGCTTAATATTGCCCGTGCCGCATTGTCAAAGGCACCGATACTTGTACTCGATGAGGCAACAAGCTCGGTCGATACCCGTACTGAACGCCACATTGAGCACGGTATGGACCGACTGATGAAGGATAGAACCACCTTCGTTATTGCTCACCGATTGTCCACAGTTCGCAATTCGAACGCTATTATGGTACTCGAAAAGGGCGAGATAATTGAACGCGGTACCCACGATGAACTGTTAGAGCTTAAAGGCAGATACTATGAATTGTATACAGGCCTTAAAGAACTTGATTAAATTAAGTAAAGCTTTGAAATCTGTTCATTTAATCAAAACTGTAGGGTAAAGGCAGTATTAAAACTTAATAATATAAAGTTTTAATGTGATAAAGCACTGAAATGCAGTGCTAACGCTTTTGATTATGTTACAAAAGCCTAAAAATGACAGAAATCGCCTGTAATTTCACTTTTTTCATTGACAGAGCAATTTAATTAAAGTATAATTACACTGTTAATAAACTTTTGTTTGGAGGAAATAAAAATGTTTAAAAACGAGTATCTTAACAAAGTGTACGCTGATATGGAAAAGCGTAACCCCGGTGAAACAGAATTCCACCAGACCGTTAAAGAGGTTCTGGAGTCTATCGAGCCGGTTGTAGATGCACATCCCGAGTACGAAAAGCTCGACATCGTTGGAAGAATGGTTGAGCCTGAGAGACTTATCAAGTTCCGTGTATCCTGGGTTGACGACAACGGTCAGGTTCAGGTTAACCGTGGTTTTAGAGTTCAGTTCAACTCTGCTATCGGTCCTTACAAGGGCGGTCTTCGTTTCCATCCCACCGTTAACGAGAGCATTATGAAGTTCCTCGGCTTCGAGCAGACCTTCAAGAACTCTCTTACCACTCTCCCCATGGGCGGCGGTAAAGGTGGTTCCGACTTCGATCCTCAAGGCAAGTCCGATGGCGAAGTTATGCGTTTCTGCCAGAGCTTTATGACCGAGCTTTCCAAGCACATCGGTGCAAATACCGACGTTCCCGCAGGTGACATCGGTGTTGGCGCACGTGAGGTAGGTTATCTCTACGGTCAGTATAAGAGACTCCGCAACGAGTTCACAGGCGTTTTGACCGGTAAGGGTCTTTCCTACGGCGGTTCGCTTATCCGTCCCGAGGCTACCGGTTTCGGTGCTGTTTACTATGCAGTTGAAATGCTCAAGTATTTCGGCGACGATATCAAAGGTAAGACCTTTGCAGTTTCAGGTTTCGGTAACGTTGCATGGGGTACCGTTAAGAAGATTAACGAGCTCGGCGGTAAGGTAGTTACCATTTCGGGCCCCGACGGTTACATTTACGATCCCGACGGTGTTGCAACCGAAGAGAAGATCAACTATATGCTCGAGATGCGTGCATCCTGCCGCAACAGAGTTGAGGATTATGCCGATAAGTTCGGTGTACAGTTCTTCAAGGGCGAGAAGCCTTGGGGCACTAAGGTTGACATCATTATGCCTTGCGCAACCCAGAACGAGGTTGACGTTGAAGAGGCTAAGAAAATTGTTGCCAACGGCGTGAAGTACTATGTTGAGGTTTCCAATATGCCTTCCACCAATGAGGCCATTGCTTATCTTAAGGCTAACGGTGTTATCGTTGCTCCTTCCAAGGCAGTTAACGCAGGCGGTGTTGCCGTTTCCGGTCTCGAAATGAGCCAGAACTCTATGCGTTACAGCTGGTCCACCGATGAGGTTGACGCAAAGCTCCACACCATTATGAGCAACATCTTCGAAAGCTCCATCAAGGCTGCCAACAGATACGGTCTTGGCGATGACCTCGTAGCAGGTGCTAACATCGCAGGCTTCGAGAAGGTTGCCGAAGCAATGATCGCACAGGGCGTTGCATACTAATTAACCTTTTAAATACTTAAAGAAAAAGCAGAGGGAAACCTCTGCTTTTTTGATAATGTAGGGAAGGTGTTTATGCCTTCCGCAGAACGGATTAATCCGTTCCCTACAAGGTTATATCAAACTGTAGTCATCTGCCCTGCGGGAATGTGGATGATGTCCTTTTTATCGCCGGGGTAAACGTGAAGCTGTACCATTTTTATTCCTCTTTTCACAAAGCCAAGTGTATTCTTAAATCACAATTTGATTTTTTCACAGTGCCTTAAGCAGTTTAATTGGAATTTATTGTATTGAAAAAGTTTCGTGATTTTATATGAAGCAAGGGTCAAGAGAATCTGTTGATCAATATCGGAGATATGGCATATATTAGTTTTTCTCTTTATGCATAGTGGCTTTTTTGTCGGAATGCTTTTTTGACAGATGGTTGTAAAGGATATATCCGCCTATGGCAACCGCACCTGTTATAGCAAAAATTATCACCGATTGAATATATTTTTCCTCGACAATGGCATCGCCTGCCAAGGTAGAGGTCAGTACCGATGGTAGTCGGCAGAAGGTACTGATTATCATAAATGTTCCGAATTTTATCTTGGTAACGCCTGCAAAATAGGTGATAAGGTCTTTCGGAGTACCTGGTATAAAATACAGCAACATAAACATCCATATAAGTTTCTTTTTATCCTTTAAAAATTTCAGTTTTTTTAGGTCTCTGGAGTCTATCATAATACTGGTGAATTTTCGTCCTAAAAGTCTTGTGAGGCTGAAAATAACAAACGTAGCAATCGCAACACCTAAAAGGCAGAGCAACGTGCCCCAAACCCAACCAAAGGAATAACCTGCACCTATCTCTACGAATTCACCCGGTATAAAAGCAAAAATAACCTGAACAAATTGGATTCCTAAAAAGATAAGTGAGCTTTTTATAGGGCTTGTGCCAAGTAACTGTTGAAATTTTTCGGGGTCACGGGCAATGTCAACGATTTTAGGCCCCAAAGTGAGGGTACCAATTATCATAAGGGCAATAAAAATAAGAAGTGACACACCGAGGTATATGTTACGCCCTGAGAAAAAATGTTTGGCTTCACCACTCATTGTGTTCACTCCTTTAGAATACTTCAGTCAAAGTATATCACGGCAATCGACATTTTACAACAATAATTTACTTTGGGAAAATGCTTGAATAGGCGAATAATTGTGGTATAATAAAAGTATAGTTTCAAAATGAAAAAACGGAGGACAGTATGAAACTTAATTATAAACGTACGGTTTTGATTGGCTTAAGCTTTATGGCAATTTTGGCTTTTTGGCAGTTTTACGACCAGGTTGTACCTTATCTGCTCGAAAACGTATTCGGACTTAAAACTTTTGCAGCTAACGCTATTATGTCAATAGACAACGTGCTTGCTATCTTTATGTTGCCTTTGTTCGGTGCAATTTCCGACCGAACCAACACAAAGCTTGGCAAACGTACACCGTATATATTATTCGGTACTATTGCTTCGGTAATACTGCTCGTTGTACTCGGAGTTTTCAATGAGATGCGAAATTTCTGGGGCTTTATGTTAGTACTGATGGCTATTCTCGTTGTTATGGCTATCTACCGTACGCCTGCCGTTGCCTTTATGCCCGACGTTACGCCCAAGCCCTTGCGTAGTAAGGCTAATGCTATTATAAACCTTGTCGGTTACATCGGCGGCATTTTTACCACCGTTGTGATGATGTTTATGATGAAATCCGAAACCAAGGCCGATGGAAGCTCGGTATATTCGGAGGACCAGTCGTTCCTGCCTGTATTTATTGTCATATCAGGCTTTATGCTGGTTGCGGTACTTGTGCAGACCTTCTCAATTCGCGAGAATAAATTGCCCCACGTTGAGGATGAAAAGGAAGAAGTGACCGTTGGCGGTAAAATGCCTAAGGACGTTAAAGTCAGCCTTATTCTTATACTTTTATCGGTATTCCTTTGGTTTATGGCTTATAATGCTGTTACAACCGCATTCTCACGTTACTGTGTTGAAATTTGGGGCGCTGACCTCGGAACCTCGTCTAGCTATCTGCTTGTGGCAACCGTTGCGGCTATTGCAGCCTTTGTACCCCTTGGTTTCCTTTCATCAAAAATCGGACGTAAAAAGGCGGTATTGCTTGGCATAACCTTAATGACGGTTTGCTATCTCATTGCAATATTCATCAAGATACAGACCCCTGTGATGTATGCCCTTTTCGGTCTTGTGGGTATCGGCTGGGCATCAATAAACGTCAACTCGTTCCCAATGGTAGTCGAAATGAGCAGTGGCTCGGACGTTGGAAAATACACCGGATTTTACTACACCTTCTCAATGGCAGCACAGATTACCACACCGCTTCTGTCGGGCTTCCTTATCGATAACCTCGGTTGGGGATATTCGGTACTTTTCCCATATGCCGTTTTGTTCTCGGCACTGTCGTTTGTCACAATGCTGTTCGTCCGTCACGGCGATTCCAAACCTCAGACCAAGAAATCTGTTTTAGAAAATTTTGACGTGGAGGACTAACAGTGTTAGCATTGTATATTTCGTTGGGTGTTGTTGCGGTGATTTTGGCATTGTTTCTGTTTTTGGTTTTCCCAAGCCTGCGAAAACACCCCGACCTTGAGATTTTGGATAATCTCTATATTGCCCACAGAGGACTTCACGGTCTGTCTGAAAACACACCCGAAAATTCACTTGAGGCTTATAAAAAAGCAGTGGAATTCGGTTACGCTATTGAGATAGATATTCACCTTACCAAGGACGGTGAGGTTGTGGTTTTCCACGACGACACCTTGAACCGTGTTTGTGGAGTTGATGGTAAGGTGGAGGAAAAAACTCTTGCCGAATTAAAGCAACTGCGTTTACTTGGAACCGATTGTGAAATTCCCACTTTGCAGGAATGTCTTGATACCGTAAACGGAAAGGTACCGTTGCTTATTGAGTTCAAATGCGTTTCTTTGAAATGTGACGACCTTTGCAATGCCGCGAATGAGATTCTTTCAAAATACAACGGCAAATACCTTATTCAATCGTTTTATCCCACGGTGCTTCGTTGGTACAAAAAGCACCGTAAGGATATCTGCCGAGGCCAGCTTGCAAGTGCCTTCAAAGGTGAAGAGTTTTACAAAAAACTGTTGGGTTGCCTTATATTCAACGTTTTGGCACGTCCTGATTTTGTATCGTACGAGCACAAATACCGAAAAAACCTTTTCAGAAGATTGGTTACAGGTCTTGGAGCTTTCCCTGTCGGATGGACGTTTGAATCTCAAAAAGCCCTCGATGAAGATATGTCAGGCTTTAAAGCCTACATATTTGAAGTCTTTATACCAAAACAATAAAAAGCGGTGCTCTTGCCACCGCTTTTTATTGTTTTTTTGATTCTATAATACTATTTTCTGAGCAAACGACGGATAGAACGGATGATAGCTTTAAGTTGTTCGGTCTTGTTGAAGAATATCATTGCGAAGAAGAACAGAACGATTACCAAAGCGAGTCCGATTATAACCGCAAGGATAATGATAATGATTTTCAAAATTGTCATACCGACAGACGATTTCTCTTCGGGGATCTCTTCTTTATCGGCGACAAGCATAAACTGCGTGCATTCATCGGTCTTGACCGTGATAACACCGCCAACGGCAGTAAGCTTGTAGCAGGCGATAGAACCGTTGGTCATCTGCTGATATACTGCAAGCTCTTTACCCTCATACTTGCTGTCTACAGGAATTGAAATAGTTAGATGACCGTCATGACCTGCGCTTTCGAAAATAATATCATAGCTTGATACTATGTCGCCCCAACTTGTTTCGTTTGCAAGTGTGGTGTATACGGCACTTTGAGGGTCAAGTGCGGTAATCTTGAGGGTTGAATCGGGAGCAAAGTAGCCCGAAACCTTGATAGATGTTGCCGAATCCTTAAGCTCGGCTAACGTGAAGTTTGAAATTGTGAGTGAGCCGTCAACAAAGGTTACCTCGTAATTATCACCAAACGAAAGTGTTCCGCGTGTTACGGCGTACTTTCCAACGGTAGTACCCTCGGTACGTGTGAGAGTACCGACTGCTTTGTTGCCTTCAATAAGCTCTTCTGAAAGGGTGTAAGTGAGCGAGGGCTCTTTCTGGCCTAAGGTCATTACAAGATTGTCGGCAGTAACGGTAAGAGGACGTTTTGTAACAGTACCCTTGACCTCAAACGAATCGACCGAAAGGACATACATACCTGCATCCTTGCCCGTAAGTTTCAAACCGTTGACGATTATCTTGGAGGCAGTCTTTACATCGGCCGAATTAAACTCAGCCTTTTCGTATGTAAGCTTGACATCGTCACTCTCAGGAATACCGACCAATTTGAAATGCTTGTCCGAAATCTCAGCCGAAAGATTGCCGTCATATACCTTGGTAAAGACTTCGCAACCCTCGGTGGAGATGGTTACCTTAGCGGCAGGAACACAGTTGAAGGTGAAAAGCGAGGGCTCGTTTACAAACGACATATCCTCGACGGGAGTTCCGCCTCTGTAAGCCTCAGCCTTAATGCTTTCGGCACCGAAGAAGGAAACACGAACCTCGGTGGTATCGGCAACTACGGTTGTGTCACTACAACTTTTAAGGGTGAACACATAATAGAAACCGCCTTGAGTTACCTTTTCGGGGAAGATATATTCTTTCTTGCCGTCGGTTACGTCCTTGGTGCTGACGGTGAAGTCCTCTAGTGCGGTGGCTTGACCCGTGACGAACATATCGCGTTCATCATCAAAAATCAAGGTCGCTTCCGAAACCGAGAACACAAACTGTGCATCCTCGGGAACATTGCCGTTGACCTTACATTCAAAGGTTAAAGAAAACTCCTCGGTCGATTCTTCGCTCGAAGTGTCCGAGCTGTTGGAATTATTGTCAAGGGCCGTGATGTTGGGAATTCCCTCAACGGCACTTGCTGCAAACGGTACACAAAGCAACATAAGTACAACCGCAAAGCATATAAGTGATTTTAACGCTTTCATATTTCTACTCCTCAATATATAAAAAATTAACATTCTTTTTTAGCCCTAATATTTTATAATAAAACTTCTAAAACTGCAACATTTATAACAATATTGTAATTTTACTGACGTCAAAAACGGCTTTTTGGTTGAAAATGTTACGATTTTGTGATAATATTTACATATATTAGGGAAAAGGAAGCGGAATTATGTCAACCACTAACTGCGATATGTGTGCAAATTATGCCTATGACGAGGACTGTGAGGGCTATGTTTGTATGGCCGATATGGACGAGGACGACTATATGCGATACATCTCGGCCAAGGATAAGTGTTGCCCATTTTTCCACCTTGATGACGAGTATAAGATTGTAAGAAAACAGAATTGACGGTGATGTTATGAAGGTTTTGATGTTGAACGGAAGTCCGAGAAAGGGCGGTAACACCACAACTGCTTTGGACGAAATGAAAAAGGTATTTCTATCCGAGGGTATTGAGGTTCAGTGTGTTCAGGTGGGTGATAAGGCTATCAGAGGCTGTGTTGCCTGTTATTCCTGTCGAAAAAACGGTAAATGTGCCTTTGACGATATCGTTAATGAGCTTGCACCCATATTTCAGGAATGCGACGGGCTTGTAATAGGCAGTCCTGTATATTACGCATCGGCCAACGGTACGTTAATATCCTTACTTGACCGTCTGTTTTACAGCGTTCCGTTTTCCAAAACAATGAAGGTTGGTGCTTCGGTTGCCGTCGGTCGCAGAGGCGGTTGCTCTACAACCTTTGACGAGCTTAATAAGTATTTCACCGTAAGCGGTATGCCCGTTGCCTCGGGTCAGTATTGGAACAGCGTTCACGGACGCAATATTGGTGACGCAGTGGGCGATGAGGAAGGCTTGCAAAGTATGAGAACGTTAGCACGCAATATGGTCTTTTTGATGAAGAGTATTGCATTAGGCAAGGAGAAGTACGGACTCCCCGAAAAAGAGCAACCCATTCAGACGAATTTTGTGAGATGAAATTTCAAGGAGAACGCAAATGAACAACGAACTTACCGCACTTGATATAAAGAAAATGCAGGAGGAGCTTGACTACCGCAAGCTGACCTTGATGCCCGAGCAGATTGCCGAGGTACAGCTTGCACGTTCGCACGGCGACCTCAGTGAAAATTTTGAGTATAAGGCAGCAAAACAGGCCTTGAATAAAAATAAGGGTCGTATGAGATACCTCGAGAAAATGATAAAAACAGCCCGTATTATCGAGGATACCTCGAAGGATGATGAAGTCGGACTCTATGACTATGTCGAGCTTAAATTCGAGGACGGAGAAACCGAAAAGGTACAGATAGTAACCACCGTCCGTTGCAATCCGCTTGAGAGCAGAATAAGTAAGGAATCCCCCTTGGGACTCGCAGTTTTAGGCAAGCATAAGGGTGATACCGTTCGTGTCGCGTCGGAGGATGGCCCGGGTTATACCGTCGAGATTCTGTCGATAGAAAAAGCGGAGGATGACGGTTCGGCTCCGTTGCTTTCATATTGATATGGATATTTCGAGATTCTTCAAAAGCGTACTCGAGCAGGATAAGGCACCTGTGGTTATTTGTGATTTGGAACACATGGTTGTCTATATGAATCGGTCGTCTAAAGAGCGTTACGGTATGGATTTGACGGGCAAAAGCATCAAGGTTTGCCACAATGCCGATTCAAATGCCAAAATCGACCGTGTTATAGCCTGGTTTAAGGAAGATGTAAACAATAATGTTGTGTTTACAATGCACGACGATAGAGAGAACAAGGACGTGTATATGGTGGCCTTGCGTGACGAAAAAGGTCAGCTTATCGGCTATTATGAGAAGCACGAATTCCGCAACAGTGAAAACTGAAAACAATGTTTTGCGGTGAGTCAAACCCCAACACCTTAAAATTTTTTACAAATGAGAGATTATAAACAAACCGCTGAAGCGTTGTGATATGCACCCCAAAAGTTAGACACTTTTGGAGGTGCATATTTTTGTGGTTATTCAAATGATACGGGTTTGCAATCATTGGTTGCAAAGGCGTTAGGACCAGGGCCGGACATCGAAAAATACATTCTTGCCGCCTTGGTTGTACCAAAATCGCGGTTAGAGCCCGAGTTCTGCACCTTGTTAAAGGCATCGCGGAACATCTGATTGTGTGCCTCCTCACGGTTGAGCAGAAAATTTATGGTTTCGCGTACCTTTTTATCCTCAATCTGACGGTAAAGATACTCATAAACCACCTTGGCTCGCTGTTCCGATGCAATGTTGCTCAAAAGGTTGGCACAAAGGTCACCCGTAACGGTTACATAGTCTGCCGTTCACGAATAGCCTGAAGCATTGATAAGTCCCGGATTAAGTCCAAGGATCACGTGTGACTGAATCTCACCTGAGGGCACTTTAGTGGCATCAACGTCGTGACCGTTCAAAAGGTTAATGTTCTGTGCGACCATTTCCATATGACCTAATTCCTCTGCGGCAATGTCTAAAAACAGATCTTTGATTTCGGGGTCCCTGATTCTGAAGTTTTGTGACATATACTGCATAGCCGCTTTAAGCTCACCGTTTCCGCCACCAAGCTGTTCTTGTAAAAGTGCCGCATACTGCGGATTTGCACGTTCAACCTCTACGGGATGAAAAAGCATTTTTTCGTGTTTAAACATTATATTTTCCTCCCATATTTTCTCATTGCTACTTTTTCGCTTTTTACAGAAATATACAAAGTCGCAAATCAAAAATAATCCTGGTGACGCATACCCCATATACCAATTTGTCTTGTTTTAATCTCCGGCAGAGTGAAGCAGGGAATGTAATAATCACCTTGGAGTTCATACCACAAGCCATTGGGTTTATCGAAAATGTACTTTTCCATATCACTTATCCTCCCACAAGAAATCGCTAAAGGGAGAATGTTTGCTGATGAAGGCGTCGTAGGTGAACTTGGCACCCAGGCGAAAACCAACGATCAAACTATCAAGATTGGATTTGCCGTTGACTATGCTCCACACATTCACATGGTCGAGGAATTTGCTCTTTTCTTCACCTTTGAGTTTGGCCGTTAAGTATTCCTCCGTTTCACTTAACACACTCATTTCTTTGCTAACCGCTTTATTGCACCTTGTGCTACGTGCTTGCGGGTCGATATTGCCATAATAGAATTCTTCAATAAAGTCTTTCATTAAACTAACCTCCGTTTGTTTTTAAGTTAAAATTTGGATAGTCTATTGAAAGAGAAAATCCGAACCCACCGCCTATTAGACGGAGGTTCGGATTATTCGTGTTTGGTCGGAGTGACAGGGTTCGAACCTGCGGCATCGACATCCCAAATGTCGCGCGCTACCAACTGCGCCACACCCCGAAATCTATTAGATTTAATGATGCTTGATTATTTTAACCTAAGTCAGCCGATTTGTCAAGTGGTAAGTGAATTGTAAAAACAAAAAGACTAAACTACAGGCAAACCTACGGCACAAGTGAAAACAACAAGGTGAAGTCATTTTGAACTTCACCTTGTTTATATATATCATTTCTGAGGATGGGTGTAGTCTTTATACAAATTGATACAATCGTAAATAGGGGAGTATTTTTGTTCGCCTTTAGCAGTGACACATATTATATCTCGGTTATCATCGGTTGTTGCAAAGCTGACGAGACAGTACAACGACTGACTTGTATATCCTGTTTTTCCACCTTTAATTTCGGCAACCTCCGGCTCGTTTCCGTGCATTTTTTCAAACATTCCGCTATGGAATTTCAGTTCCTCGTGGAATGCGTTTTTAGCAACGTTATAATACTCGGTCGAAACAATCTCACGGCAAAAATCGTTCTTTATAATCGCCTCCATTATGACCGCCATATCAGTACAGGTAGTATAATGGTTTTTGTCGTGCAGACCGCTGACGTTGGTAAAATTAGTGTTTTTAAGTCCTAATTCCTGAGCCTTCTCGTTCATCAGCTTGACAAATTCTTGTTCAGACCCCGATATATGAACGGCAAGTCCAACCGACGCCTCAGCACCCGATTCAAGCGTCATACCGTAAATCATATCTATTATTCTAACCTCTTCATTAGGACAGAAGCCTGCCAACGTCAAGCCTTGGGTGTATAGCGGGTCGATTATGGTCGAGGTCATTTTAAAGGTTGCGGTGATGTCCTTTATGTTTTCGGCCACTACCAACAACGTCATAACCTTGGTCATCGAAGCTGGATAGATGACCTTATCAGCATTTCTGCGAGCAAGAATGGTGTTGTCGGAGGTGTCGACAAGTATCGCGTGGGTACTTTCAATCTCACCTCCGAGTGTCACGGTGTACTCGGTAGATTTGGGACGGTTGACCGAATCCTCGGGCGAAGTGTTGACCGTCGAGGCGTTGCCGGTCGATACTGTCGATTGATTGTCGGATGCCGTATCAATGTCACCGTCGGAGCATTTTGATACCGACAGTGTGATTATCAAAACCACCAAGGCGATAGCAATTACCGCCAAAACGGTCTTAAACCAAGGCTTTAAGCGACGTTTATGCTTGTTTGGACGGTTGTTTTGTTGGCGGTTTCTACGGTCGGGGTCATGGTCGTTGAAAAAATCACCGTACTTTGCGTGGTCGTTATAATATGACATTAAAGTGTCCTCATTTTTCGGTTTTTATATACGCCTCGAGGCGGTAAATAGGAAAGCCCTGAGATACGAAACGCTGTTCGTACTCTGTTACTATATTGCCCTCGAAATCACTGTTGTGAAGGTCTAATGAAATATTTTTGAGTGCAAAGCCGTGGTCGGACAACTGCTCCAACGAGAACTCAAACAACTGACGGTTATCGGTTTTCTGATGTATCTCGGCACCCTCGGTCAACAACTCCTTATAAAGCGGAAGGAAGGTTGAACTTGTCAATCGGTGGCTTGCGTGACTCTTTTTAGGAAACGGACACGAGAAGTTCAGAAACAAACGCTCGACCGAATGAGGCTTTAAGTACTTTGTGATATACTCGGCACCGCATTTCAGGAATCGGACGTTTTCGACACCCATTTCAATAGCCTTTTCGCAGGCCTGAACGATAACGTTGGTGTTTTTTTCAACCGCAACTATGTTGACATCGGGGTTTTGCTTGGCTAATTCGCAGGCAAACTGACCTTTTCCGCAACCGATTTCAAGCCATAAGGGACGTTCTGTTCCAAACCATTCTTTGAGGTCGAGATAATCCTTTTTATCACCTGCGGTGGCAAAGTTAAGGTCCTCGGATTTTGCCGAAATAAGCAAGCCTCCAACGGCCGATTTGCGGTCGTCAAGATGCTTTAATCTTTTCATTCTCATAAAATTCACCCTGAAAATACAAATTACTTAAACATTATACCTCAAATCGACAAATTTTTCAACGGGAAAATAAAACGAATTATTATATCAAAATGTGTGAAAATATGCCGTTTTGCCACTTGCTTAATTTAGAAAAATATGTATAATAATATAAAGCGGATATTAAAAAAAATTCCGCTTTATGGAGGTTAAGATGTTAGAACTTAAAAACGTATGCTTCAGTGCTGAGAATGACGAAGGCACAAAAGATATAATCAAGGATGTAAGTCTTACCATCGACGAGGGCTTTGTTGCTTTTACGGGACCCAACGGTGGTGGCAAATCCACCCTCGCAAAGCTGATTGCAGGTATCTATATCCCAACATCGGGTCAGATTCTTTTTAACGGTCAGGATATCACAAATATGTCGATAACCGACCGTGCAAAAATGGGTATCAGCTACGCTTTCCAACAACCCGTACGTTTCAAGGGCATCACGGTTAAGGACCTTGTTACAATGGCAAGCGGTAAGGATTTGAGCGTTGGAGAGGTTTGCAAATACCTGTCCGAGGTTGGCCTTTGTGCCCGTGAATACGTTGACCGTGAGGTCAATGCAAGCCTTTCGGGCGGTGAGCTTAAAAGAATCGAGATTGCAATGGCTATGGCAAGAGGTACGGAATTGACTGTATTTGACGAGCCTGAAGCAGGTATCGACCTTTGGAGCTTCTCAAACCTTATTGCGGTTTTCGAAAAAATGCGTGAGAAAATCAACGGCTCTATTCTTATCATCTCTCATCAGGAGAGAATTCTGAACATAGCCGACCGCATTATTGTAATTGCCGACGGTAAAATCAGCGGTGACGGTAAAAAGGACGAAATTTTACCCACCTTGCTTGATACATCCTCGGCTGCTTGCTCGGTTTTGACCGGTAAACTTTAATTATAGGAGAAATTTATGGCATTAGACAGTATTCAGAAACAGTTGTTGGAGCAGGTTGCCGATTTGCACGACGTACCGAGTGGTGCATATAACATCCGTGCCAACGGTGAAAGTGCCGACCGCAAGACGACCGCCAACATTGATATAGTAACCAAGACCGACAAACCTGGTATTGATATCATCATCAAGCCCGGTACCAAGAGGGAAAGTGTGCATATCCCTGTGCTTTTGTCCGAGGCAGGAATCCGCGAGACCGTTTATAATGATTTTTATATTGGTGAGGATGCTGATGTTGTTATCGTTGCAGGTTGCGGAATTCATAATGACGGTGACGCAACAACCGAGCATAGCGGTATCCATACCTTCTACGTCGGCAAAAATGCAAAACTCAAATACGTTGAAAAGCACTACGGCTCGGGTGACGGCAACGGTGAGCGTTTGATGAATCCTACTACCGTTGTAAACGTCGATGAAGGCGGATACGTCGAAATGGAAACGGTACAGATTAAGGGCGTTGACTCGACCTACCGTACCACTACCGCAGTTTTGAAAGACAAGGCAACCCTTATTATCGGCGAGAAGATTATGACCCACGGTAATCAGTCGGCCACAACCGATTTCTCGGTTGATATGGACGGTGAAGACTGTGCAGCACACGTTGTTTCGCGTTCGGTTGCCAAGGACAACTCGCGTCAGTTGTTTATTTCCAACATTAACGGCAACAACCGTTGCAACGGCCACACCGAGTGTGATGCTATCGTTATGGACGATGCAAAGGTTGGTGCAGTGCCCAAGGTAAACGCAAACCACATTGATGCAAGCCTTATTCACGAGGCTGCAATCGGTAAGATTGCAGGTGAACAGCTTATCAAGTTGATGACCCTTGGACTTACCGAGGCTGAGGCTGAGGAACAGATTGTTAATGGATTTTTGAGATAATATTTTCAAATAAAGAAGCAACCGCAGTTACCATAAAATGCGGTTGCTTTTAACTTTTAAATAATCTTTTCCATTCCGATTTTTTGAGGTGTTAAACCTAGATTTTCGTAAAACTTTAATGCACTGTGATTGCACGACCACACATTGAGCGTTACATTATAACAGCCTGAGCTTTTTGCGAATTCCAATACAAATTCGTAAAGTGCTGTGCCGATATGCAAACCGCGTTTGGTTTCATCAACGCAAAGGTCGTCGATATAAAGCGTTTTAATATCGGTTAAAATATTGTTGTTTACGTGCTGTTGGAAAACGCAGAAGGCATATCCCAAAACCTCGCTGCCATTTACGGCTACAAATATCGGACGGCTGTCGTCGGCAATGATCAAGCCCAATTCAGCATCGGTATACTTTTTCGTGTCACCTTTAAAAATATCGGGTCGGCCTTTATGGTGAACCTCTAATACCTGACACAAAAGCTCGTTTATTTTAGGTATATCGTTATTTGTAGCACGGCGGATGAATAACATAAAGTAGGCTCCTGTCGGAATAAATTGTAGGGGTCATTCACGAATGACCCACGGGCGATTCGTGAATCGCCCTACATCATAGACACATTATAATTTATCTAAAAAACATTTTCAATAAATTTTTTAAAATTATATATACATTAATAAAGGGTAAAATAATATCACAAAAGAGGTGATATTATGATACCCGTTGAAAACGAAAACAAGCAGTATGACCCGAGAGAAAGTCAGTATTTCCAAGGTTTGCCCAAATTTGTCCAGGAATCCATCCTGCAGGCAGGAAGCAGTATTTCAAGTGACGAGGAGCTCAGGGCAACGGCAGAACAGCTTATCTACCGCGACAATTACCAATAAAAAAGAAAAAAGAGAACAACCTTACGGCTTGTTCTCTTACTTTTCTTACATTGTAGTGTATCAATCTCAGATAGCACGGGTAACCTTACCGGAACGGAGGCAACGGGTGCAGGCGTAAATCCTACAAGGAGTGCCGTTTACGAGAGCCTTAACGCGCTTTACGTTGGGCTTCCAGGTTCTGTTGGTTCTTCTGTGTGAGTGAGATACCTTGATACCGAATGTGATTTCTTTGCTGCAGATGTCACACTTTGCCATGAGTCTGCACCTCCTTTAAATAGTTACATACAATCGCGAGTAATATAATAACAGAAAGTTTCCTATTTTGCAAGCATTATTTTCAAGTTTTCCAATTTTTTTTCAAATTTGGCATTTTTACTAATATTTTCAAAATTTTGAGGTAATTGTTGCATTTTTTTAAAAAGTGGTGTATAATATAACGAAAAAGCATTGAAAATGTGTTGGGAATGGTGAGCAATGTCCAAAAAAGCCGTTATTTTTGATCTTGACGGTACTTTACTTAATACATACGAAGATTTGGCCAATGCCGTAAACTATGCATTACAACAAAACGGATTGCCCACACATCCTGCAGAAAAATATAAATTATTTGCCGGAAACGGTACCGATATGATGATTACCCGTGCGTTGCCCGAGGATAAACGCAACGAGGAAACACTCAAAAACATTAGAGAGCTTTATTTTGAGTATTACAATGCTCATTCGGGGGAGTGCACACGTCCTTATGACGGAATTGTTGACCTTCTCAATGAACTAAAGAGCAGGGGAATGAAGCTTGCGGTCGTTTCCAACAAGATAGATTTTATGACACGCGCCGTAGTAAAGGAATATTTCGGCGACGGTATGTTTGATTTTGTCACGGGTCAATGTGACGGTATTATACCAAAGCCTGACCCTTCGATGGTATATAAGGTATTGGCACAGTTTGGAGTCACCTCAAACGAGTGTGTTTTTGTGGGTGACAGCGGTGTTGATGCCGAAACGGGCAAGAATGCCGATATGTTTACTGTTGGTGTTTTGTGGGGCTTCCGTGATAAAAAGGAACTTTTGGAGTGCGGTGCTTCTACCGTCATCGAAAAGGCTGAAGAGTTGTTAAACTACGTATAAAATATACTATTTCTAAGTGATGAAAGGATAATGATTTTATGAAGCGTAGCGATTATCTTGGTTGGGACGAATATTTTATGGGTATTGCCTTGCTGTCCTCACAGCGAAGCAAGGACCCCAACACGCAGGTTGGTGCCTGTATTGTCAATGCCGAAAACCGTATTATGGCGGTTGGTTATAACGGTATGCCTTACGGCTGTGACGATGACGAGTATCCTTGGGATAGAGAAGGCGATGCTTTAAATAGCAAGTATATGTTCGTTTGCCATGCCGAGCTTAATGCAATTCTGAACTTTAACGGTGGCTCTATGAAGGGCTTTCGCCTTTACACAACACTTTTCCCTTGTAATGAGTGTGCCAAGGCCATTATCCAGAAGGGCATTGCCGAGGTTATATATCTTTCCGATAAGTATGCCGATGCCGAAATGACCAAAGCAGCTAAAATGATGTTCAAGTCGGCAGGTGTTGTTTGCCGTGAGTATGAGCAGACTATGAAAACTGCAGAATTAATGCTGTAATTATAATTGACGTTATAGATTTTCAGAGGGTGGCATTTGCCATCCTCTTTTTCTTTTATATAAATTTGTAAATTTTCTTTAAGACCCCTTGAAGATTATGTATATATATTATATAATATATACTGTATAATTGCATTTAGTGTTGGGATTGCACGTTTTGGCGGTTATTGGCTTTGTTTTTGAGTAAAACTTCATTTTTTGGAGGGTGTTTATGTTTACAAGAGATATTTTTATCGACCTCGGAACCGACAATACCCGTGTTGGTATTAAGGGAAAGGGTATCGTTATGCGAGAACCGTCGGTTGTAGCATACGATGTGCGAAATGACCGAGTTGTTGCAGTTGGTGCTGCCGCAAAGGAAATGATCGGCCGAACTCCCGGTTCTATTGTTGCTGTAAAGCCTATCAAGGGCGGTGTTATTGCCGACTTTGACGTTACAGAGGCTATGCTCCGTAAATTTATAAAATCCGCACTTCGCGGCTCGTTGTTCTCTCGTTGCCGTGTTATGCTTTGCGTACCTTCGGGCGTAACCGAGGTTGAAAGCCGTGCTATTTTCGATGCCGCAAGCCATGCAGGTGCATCCGAGGTCGACCTTATAGAGGTGCCTTTGGCTGCTGCTATAGGTGCCGACGTTGAGGTTAATCAGTCTTCGGGAAGTATGGTCGTTGATATTGGTGGCGGTACTACCGAGGTCGCAGTTATCGCGTTGGGCGATATTGTTACCTCGCAGTCGACCAAGGCGGCAGGTGACAGTCTTGATGAGGCCATCATCAACTTCGTCCGTAAAAAGCACAATCTTCTTATCGGTGACCGTACTGCAGAGCAGATTAAGATCGGTATCGGATCGGCTATGGAGTACGAGAATGAGGAATCGGTCGAGGTTAAGGGACGTAACCTTGTCGACGGTCTGCCCAAAAACGTTGTTGTTACTGCGGAGGAGGTACGCGAAGCAGTATCCGACCAGCTTTATCAGATAATCGACACTATTCGTTACACATTTGAAAAGACTCCACCTGAGCTTGCTGCCGATATTATTGATAAAGGTATCGTGCTTACAGGTGGCGGCGCTAACCTTCGTAATATTGATAAGCTTATCGCTACCGAAACGGGTATGAACGTTACCGTTGCTAAGAACCCTGAGGACTGTGTTGCTCTCGGTATCGGCAAAAAGATAGAATCAAATCTTACTTTTGACACTTATGTGTTTAAAAGAGGTAAAAGATACAGATAATTCATTTGGGGGACAGTTTAAATGCGCTTTTTCTTGCGAAGCAGAAATTTTAAAATATTTGCGGCATCGCTGTCTGTGCTTATCGTGATCGTTATTGTAATCTCAATCTTCAGTCGGGTTTCTTCGCCGGTCAGCAGCTTCTTCGGAGCTATTGCTACACCGGTGCAAAAGGCTTTCAGCAGTGTATCGGACTGGTTTGAAGGTGTTTTCAAATCAATGGACGACAATGAAGAGCTTATGGCCGAGATTGACCGTCTGAAATCGGAAAATGCCGAGCTTTCTCAAAAGCTTACGGAATACGAGGAAACCGAGGCTCAGAACAAGCAGTATGAGCAGTATCTCGGTATTAAGGAAAAGAATCCCGAAATGCTTTTCCAATCGGCTACCATCGTGGCAAGAGATTATACCGATCCGTATAAAGGTTTTACCATAAACGTTGGTCAGCTTGACGGTGTTGCACTGCACGACCCTGTCATTACCGAGGCAGGTCTTGTAGGGTATATCAGTGAGATTGCACCGACCTATGCAAAGGTAACGACCGTTTTGAGTCCCGACCTTAAGGCAGGCGGTAAGGACAGCCGTACTCAGGACGAGGGTATTGTTTCGGGTAGGGCAGACCTGAGTGTCGATAACAGGTGCTATATTTACAATATTCAACGTGAATGCACCGTGTCTATCGGTGACTATATCGTGACCTCGGGCGGAAGCGTTTTCCCAAAGGGTCTTATTGTCGGTAAGGTTCACGATATCAAACAGCAAAGCAAAGATTCCTCGCTTTATGCCGAAATTGACACGGCAGTTGATTTTGACGATATAAAAGAGGTTATGGTCATAACCTACTTCTCGGGTCAGGGCTATGTCGGTCCAGAACAGGAGTAAGCTATGACGTCGGCTAAACTAAGATATTTTATAAGCTTTTTTATATACATCATCATAGGTGTCTTGATTATATTGCTTCAGTCAACCGGTATGATGACTCTACAGATTGGCACAGTTTCGACGGTTTTGATATTGCCGTTGACCTTATATGCAGGCTTTTATTTCGGTCAGTATGCAGGTGCTGTGTTTGGACTGCTGATGGGTGCGTTGACCGATATCTTTTCGTCGGTGCTTATGTATAATACCGTGTTGCTGACCTTGGTTGGTTTCTTTGCAGGTGTTTTCATAACCTATCTGTTCAACCGCAATTTTGCGGCAGCCTCAGTTTTGGCTTGTGGCTCATCGGTGCTATATTTCTTTGCAAAATGGGTCATTGTATATGCTTTCTCAGACCCTGCAACGATGTTTGTTCTGACACATTTTTCATTGCCTTCGTCGGTTTATACGGCAGTGTTTGGTGTGTTGATGTATTTTCCGCTTGATTTCTTTTTCAAAAAGATTCCCGTTAGCACTACACGTCAGTAGGTGACAATTTTTCAAAGGAGGTGACTACCCGTGCGTGTTAAACCTAAGCAAAATCCAAGAATTGTAGTTATGGTATCGCTGATGCTTGTTCTGTTTACAATTTTTGGCTTCAGAGCTGCTAACTTTCAGGTAGTCACAGCCGATGACTTCGCCTTAGAGAATGCCCATCTTACGGCAATCAAGACTAAAATCCCCGCAACAAGAGGGGAGATAGTCGATTGCTACGGTCGACCCATTGCCGTCAACCGCGACGGTTATTGCATTGTTTTCAACAGCGCATATATGAAAAAGGCTGATTATAACGATACTATTCTTGCATTGTCAAAGCTGTTGACGCAGTATAATTGCGAATGGACCGATAATCTGCCTATGACAAACGAAGCTCCGTATGATTTCACCGATGAAAAAGCTGCATTAAGGCTTAAATCAAAGCTGGAGCTTAACGATTATGCTACGGCTGAAAACTGTTATGACGAGATGATTGAGCGCTATAGCCTTGAAACCTATAACGATGCGGACAAGCGTATCATTATGGGTGTTCGTTATTCTATGGAACGCGCCGATTTCTCGGTTTCCAATCCGTTTACCTTTTCCGAGGATATTCCCACTGAGCTTATGTTGACAGTTGCTGAATCTTTTACCCATATCAGGGGTATCGAGATTAACGTTGTTTCATACCGTAAATATATTGATTCACAGCTCGCACCCCATGCGATAGGTACAATCGGTAAGATAACTGCCGAGGAATGGGAAACCTTAAAGGGCAAGGGTTACTCTTATAACGATTATGTCGGAAAAAGCGGCGTTGAAAAGGCTTTTGAGGAGTATCTCAAGGGTCAGGACGGTGAAATGACCTATTATTTCGATAAATCGGGTAATGTTGTCAAGACCGAAATCACCAAACAACCTGTGCAGGGTAATACGGTTTTTCTTACAATAGACTCCACCTTGCAAAAGGTTGCTCAGGATGCCTTGGCTGATAATATCAAGCTTTTGAACTCCAAAGGTCAAAGCATTACGGGTGGCTCGGTTGTAATCACCAACGTCAAGACGGGAGAGGTCTTGACTATGGCCAATTATCCGTCCTACGATTTGGAGAATTTAAGTGATTACCTTAGCGGTGACGTTGCTAATAATCCGTTGTTTGACCGTTCTTTAAGGGGTACGTATCCTCCAGGCTCGGCGTTTAAGCCTATGGTTGCTGTAGCAGGTCTTTCCAAGGGTATTATGGAGCCGTATGACACAATATTCTGTTCGCAGAAGTATAAATATTACGACGACTATCAGCCGTCGTGTATGCACTACCATAAGACAGTCAACGTATTTTCTGCCATTTCGCAGTCCTGCAACTACTACTTTTTCGATATCGGTCGTCAGGTTGGCATAACCGACCTTAATACCTATGCTAAGAAAATGGGACTTGGTATTAAAACGGGTATAGAGCTTGGTGAGTCGGCAGGAATTCTTGCAGGTCCCGAACATTCCAAAGAAGTGGGTACTCAATGGTACGCAGGTATGACCTTGGCAGCCGCTATCGGACAGTCGGACAATGCATTTACTCCGATTCAGCTTGCTAACTACACCGCAACCATTGCAAACGGCGGTACAAGATATAAAACAACCTTGTTAAAGACGGTCAGAACTGCAGGAACTAACGAGTCGGTATTCAAGATGACTCCCGAGATATACGATACCATCAACACTTCAGATGCTGTTATAACTGCCGTTAAGCAGGGTATGAAATCGGTTACTTCGGAGGGTACTGCAAGTGCTTACTTTGCCGATTATCCAATAAATATTGGCGGTAAAACCGGTACTGCACAGACTACGGGTCTCGATAACAGCGTTTTGATATTGTTCGCACCATATGAGGACCCCGAAATTGCTGTTTCAATAGTTGTTGAACACGGTGAAAAGAGTATTTCTACTGGTCCTGTTGCTAAGGCTATTATGGACGAGTATTTCTTTGGCTCGAGCGACCCCGAGCAGGATGATAAGCCTAATCAGCTTTTGCCGTAAGTTTGGTATCCCAAAAGTCTTAAAATACCTGAGTTTAAGCAAATCTTTTACTTTACAACATATAAAAAATATGATAATATATCATTAATTGGAATATTTTGTCGTTCCGATTGTAAGTGGGGGTGAAAAAAGTTGGGTAAGACGGTGGTTTTGATATCATCAAAAGGTGGTAGCGGTAAGTCGACCGTAGCCGTCGGTCTTGCATCGGCTTTTTCAAACGAAGGCAAAAAGGTACTGCTTATTGATGCCGATGAGGGTGCAAGATGCCTTGATTCTATGCTTTCTACCGACAGTGAAACGGTGTTTGATATTCGTGACGTTTTGATGGATAATGCCGATTACAAAGAGGCTATGGTAGCAGTTGAGTGTTTGAAAAACGTTTGGGTTATACCATCACCGTTATCTTCCGAGGCATTGGACCTTGAGGCTTTAGGACGGTTTGCCTTAAAGGTTCAGGACGAGTTTGATTATGTTATAATTGACACCAAGGGTCAGCTTCCTGCCGAACGGCTTAAGGGCTTGCCTAATACGGCACAGTTTATCTCGGTTGTGACCACTGATAAAATTGCGGTACGTAACACGGGCAATCTTGTAACGGGTTTAAAGCCTAACGGAATCGTTCCAAGGCTTATTATCAACCGTTTTAAACCGAAGCTGAATGACGGAAGCTGTGTTAATATCGACAAAATTATTGATACTGCGTCGGCAAGGCTTTTGGGAATAGTCCCTGAGGATAAAAACATAGAGGCGGCAGGCGGTCCGATTTTAATTGGAACGGCGGCTGCGGCGATATTCAGAATTGCATCCAGGCTTGACGGAAAAGACTCTCCGCTTCCTGCAATAAAAAATATATAAAGGTGAGGATGGTAAAAAAATGAACATTGCGTTGATTGCACATGATGCCAAAAAGGAACTTATGGTTCAGTTTTGTATAGCTTATTGCGGTATTTTGAGCCGACATACCATTCTTGCCACCGGTACCACAGGTAAGCTTGTTTCGGAGGCAACCGGACTTGATATCGTAAGATTTTTAAGCGGTGACCAAGGCGGTGCACAGCAGATAGCATCCCGAATCGGTTGTGAGGAGATCGATATGGTACTGCTTTTCAGAGATGCAAGAAAAGGCGAGTCTGAGCCAGATGAAACCAATATTATGCGTCTTTGCGACGTTCATAATATCCCTATCGCAACCAATATTGCGACGGCAGAAATGCTCATCCACGGTCTTGAAAGAGGAGACCTCGACTGGAGAGACATTATCCACAACAGTTAAAATCAAAAAAATCCTTGCTCTTATGAGCGAGGATTTTGTGTGTAATAAAAAACTTTTTCGGAGGAAATTATGGCAAAGTTTAATACATCTGTTAAGGGTACGGCTGACGTTTTACCCGCCGACAGTTATAAATGGCAGTTTGTTGAGAAAAAGATGCTCGAAACGGCAGGTCTTTTTGGTTTTCAAGAGATAAGAGTACCTGTTTTTGAGTATACCGAGGTATTTACCAAAAACGTTGGTGAAACTACCGATGTTGTTCAAAAGGAAATGTACACCTTTACCGACAAGGGTGACCGTTCGATTACCCTTCGTCCCGAGTTTACTGCAGGTGTTGTCCGTTCGGTTATTGAACACGGTCTTATCAACGGTGCATTGCCTGTTAAGGCTTGCTATATCGGTGGTTGCTACCGCTATGAAAAACCTCAGGCAGGTCGTATGAGAGAGTTCCATCAGTTCGGTGCCGAGATGTTCGGCGCAAAGGACCCTGCTGCCGACGCCGAGATGATTTTGCTTGCTAATTCGGTATTGACCAACCTTGGTATCAAGAACCTTTCGCTTGAGATTAATTCAATAGGTTGTCCTGAGTGCCGTGCTAAATACCATGCCGCATTGAAGGAGTATTTTGCTTCCCGTAAGGATGAGCTTTGTGAAACCTGTAAGGACCGACTTGACCGAAATCCTATGCGTATTTTAGATTGCAAATCGCCTGTCTGCAAGGAGATTGCCGACAAGGCACCTATTATGATAGATTACCTCTGCGACGAGTGTAACACACATTTTGATGGCGTTAAGAAGCATCTTAATGCAGTTGGATTAAATTTTACCGTTAATCCCAAGATTGTTCGCGGACTTGACTACTACACCAAGACCGTTTTCGAGTTCATTTCGGGTGAAATCGGTGCACAGTCTACCGTTTGTGGCGGTGGCCGTTACGACGGCCTTGTAGGTCAGATGGGTGGTCCCGAAATGCCTTCCTTGGGCTTTGCAATGGGCATTGAGCGTTTGCTTATGGTTATGGCAAGTCAGGGCACCGAGTTCCCCGAGGTCAAGGTCCCCGATATTTATATCGCACCTATGGGTGAGGCTGCAAGTCTTAAAGCAACCAAGCTTTGTATGGATTTGAGAGATGAAGGCTTTACCGCTATAACCGACGTTGCAGGTCGTTCACTCAAGGCACAGATGAAATATGCTGATAAATTGGGTGCCCGTTTCAGTACCGTTATCGGCGATGACGAATTAGCCAACGACCGCTGTGTACTTAAAAATATGCAGACCGGTGAACAGCAGGAGGTTACGCTGTCTGACGGTATTGTTTCGGCAATATACGACAGTCACATTGACGCTATGATTGAAAGTGTAACAGGCTCGGCGGATGAGCTTGAGGCAGTTTTAGGTCTTGCCAAAGAAAAATAATATATGAAATGGAAAAAGGACTTCACGTATGGAAGTCCTTTTTGTTTATGTAGGTTACTTGGTTTCCTTGTTAAGTTTTTCTGCACATTTTTTGCAGACGTTTTTGCCCATATAGGATATTATATCTTCACTGCACTTACAGAAGATACAGCTTGGCTCGTACTTTTGAAGTATGATTTTATCATCCTCGACGTACAATTCAAGCAACCCGCCTGTCTTTTTAATTCCGAACAACTCTCGCAATTCGGAGGGTAAAACAATACGACCGACGCTATCTACGTTTCTTACTATTCCTGTTGCTTTCACAATGACAACCCCCTTTATTCTACAAGGCTATTATACATTGCGAAGGTCGGGGTGTCAACAAAATTCGACAAAAAATGTCAAATTATGTCATATAACTCTAATATATATAGAATTCGGTGTTGTACGATATATTTTATATATTAAGTTTAGATAAAAACACCGTGTGATTTATCACACGGTGTTTTACATTGACAATGCTGTTACTATTTACTTTATAAGACTTTCGCCATCCATTTCAGAGGGCTTTTCGAGTCCAAGAACAGTGAGCATAGAAGGAACAATGTCTGCAAGACGACCGCCGTCCTTCAGTTCACAGGGGTAACCAACAACACAGAATGGAACAGGATTGGTGGTGTGAGGAGTGAAGGGGTTTCCGTCCTCACCGACCATACAGTCGGCATTGCCGTGGTCAGCGGTGATAAATACAACGCCGTCCATCTGACGGGTAGCCTCAACAACACGGCCTACACACTCGTCAACAGCCTCAACAGCCTTGACAGCAGCATCAAAAATACCGGTGTGACCAACCATATCGCAGTTTGCAAAGTTGAGAATAACTGCGTCATACTTGCCGGAAAGAATTTGCTCAACAACTGCGTCGCAAACCTCATAAGCACTCATTTCGGGCTTTAAATCGAAGGTAGGAACATCGGGGGACTGAATGAGGATTCTGTCCTCGCCCTCGAAGGTCTTTTCCTCACCGCCGTTGAAGAAGAAGGTTACGTGAGCGTATTTCTGAGTTTCAGCAATTCTCAACTGAGTCATCTTCTTACTTGCCATATACTCACCGAAGGTCATTCTCAACTCCTCGGGAGGGAAGGCAACGGTAACGTTGGGCATGGTTTCGTCGTACTGAGTCATACAAACGTAAGAAACAGGGAAGAAACCGTTTTTACGCTCGAATCCGTCAAAATCGGGGTCAACAAAGGTACGGGTGTACTGTCTTGCACGGTCGGGACGGAAGTTGAAGGAAACAATACTATCGTTAGCTTTGATGGTAGCACCGCCCTCAACAACTGTGGGAACGATGAACTCGTCGGTAACGTCCTTAGCATAAGACTCTTCCATAGCCTTTACGGGGTCAGCAGTCTTAATGCCCTCGCCGTAAACTATAGCGGCATATCCCTTTTCAACGCGGTCCCATGCAAAGTCACGGTCCATGATGTAGTATCTGCCCATAACTGATGCGATTTTACCAACGCCGATTTCAACCATTTTAGCCTGCAAATCCTTGATGAAGCCAACACCAGAGGTGGTGGAAACGTCACGTCCGTCCATAAAGCAATGAACGTATACTTTAGTCAAACCAAAGTTTTTGGCCATCTGCAAAAGACCGTAAAGGTGTTCAATATGGCTGTGAACACCGCCGTCAGACAAAAGGCCCATAAGGTGAAGTGCAGAATCGTTCTTCTTGCAGTTTTCCATTGCATCAATTAAAGGCTTGATGTCAAAGAACTTGCCGTCCTTGATGTCCTTGGAAATCTTAACAAGCATCTGATAAACAACACGGCCTGCACCGATGTTGGTGTGGCCAACCTCGGAGTTGCCCATCTGACCGTCGGGCAGACCAACGTCAAGACCCGAAGCACCAATGGTGGTAAAGGGGTTTTCTGCGAAAAGCTTGTCGAGGTTCGGAGTCTTTGCAGAGTAAATGGCGTTGCCTTCGTTTACCTCACGGATTCCGAAACCGTCCATAATACATAAAACAACAGGTTTTTTCATTTTGAAATTCCTTTATAGTCTAATAAATTACTTGCTTGCAGCCTTAACAATGATAGAGAAGTCCTCAGCCTTCAAGGAAGCGCCACCGATAAGACCACCGTCAACGTTAACCTTTGCAACGAGTTCGTCAGCGTTCTTTGCGTTCATAGAACCGCCGTACTGAACGGTAACTGTCTCCGCAACGTCCTTGCCATACATTTCAGCAATAGCCTCACGAACGAAGCCGTTGCCCTCGTCTGCCTGGTCAGCAGTAGCGGTAACACCGGTACCGATAGCCCAAACAGGCTCGTAAGCAATGATGATGTTATTAAGCTGTTCCTTGGAAACGTTGGTAAGAGCCATCTTGGTCTGGAACTTGAGAAGGGTCTCGGTATAGCCAAGCTCTCTCTGTTCAAGGGTTTCACCAACGCAAACGATAGCGGTAAGACCTGCGTTTACAGCGGCAAGAGTACGAAGGTTAACGGTCTGATCGGTCTCGCCGAAGTACTGTCTACGCTCGCTATGACCGATAACAACGTATTTAACACCGCTTTCAACAAGCATCTGTGCAGAGATTTCACCGGTGTAAGCACCGCTCTCCTTGAAGTGAACGTTCTCAGCACCGATTTCGATGTTCGAGCCTTCAGCTGCTGCAACTGCAGCGGGAATGTCGATAAAAGGTACGCAAAGTACAACCTTGCAATCAGCGCCTGCTACGAGGGGCTTCATCTCGTTAATGAGAGCGGTAGTCTCTGCGGGGGTCTTGTTCATTTTCCAGTTACCTGCGATAACTGCGGCACGGGTAGCTTTGTTCATTTTAGTATCCTCCAAATTATAAAAAATATTTAAGTCTTTACATACAAACTGCGGCAAGGGGAGTACCCTAGCCGCGGTTTGATAAATTTTAAGGTCTAATTATTTGTCGTTAACAGCTGCGATACCGGGAAGCTCTTTACCCTCAAGAAACTCGAGAGAAGCACCGCCACCGGTAGAGATGTGGCTCATCTTGGGGCCAAAGCCGAGGGTGTTAACTGCTGCTGCAGAGTCGCCGCCGCCGATGATGGTGATAGCATCGGTATCTGCAAGGCTCTGAGCAACTGCGATAGTGCCCTTTGCCAAGGTGGGGTTCTCAAATACGCCCATAGGTCCGTTCCAAACAACGGTCTTAGCACTCTTTACAGCCTCTGCATACAAAGCTGCAGTCTTGGTACCGATGTCAAGACCCATATGGTCTGCAGGAATCTTATCTGCGTCAACAACGGTAACCTCAACGGGACCGTCGATAGGATCGGGGAATACCTTACCAACGGTGCAGTCAATGGGGAGTAAGAGCTTTACGCCATTAGCCTCTGCCTTAGCCATCATTTCCTTACAGTACTCGATCTTCTCTTCGTCAAGGAGAGAAGTACCTACGCAGTAACCCTTAGCTGCGAGGAAGGTGTAAGCCATACCGCCGCCAACGATAACGGTGTCAGCCTTGGTAAGAAGGTTCTCTATAACGGGAAGCTTGTCTGCAACCTTTGCACCGCCAAGGATGGTAACGAAGGGACGCTCAGGGTTCTCAACAGCACCGCCAAGGAACTTGAGTTCCTTCTGCATAAGGTAGCCAACTGCTGCTTCTTCAACATACTCGGTAACACCAACGGTAGAGCAGTGTGCTCTGTGGGCTGCACCGAAAGCATCATTTACATAGATTTCGCAAAGAGAAGCGAGTTCCTTGGAAAGAACTTCACCGTTCTTGGTTTCTTCAGCTCTGTAACGGGTGTTCTGGAGAAGAACAACGTCGCCGTCCTTCATAGCGGCAACTGCTGCCTTTGCATTCTCGCCAACAACACAGTCATCAGCGGCAAAAACAACCTCTTTGCCGAGATGCTCACTCAAACGCTTTGCAACGGGTGCAAGGCTGAGCTCGGGCTTGGGCTCACCCTTGGGCTTGCCAAGGTGAGAGCAGAGGATAACCTTACCGCCGTCGGCGATAAGCTTCTTAACGGTGGGGAGAGCTGCAACGATTCTGTTTTCGTCGGTGATAACGCCGTTCTTCAAAGGAACGTTGAAATCGCAACGAACGAGAACGCGCTTGCCTTTGACGTTAATGTCGTCAACTGTTTTCTTGTTTAATACTGACATGAAAATTACTTCCTTTCAGAATTATTGTCAAATTTTGAACAATCTTATTTTATAACATCTTTAAAGATTTTTCAAGATATTATTTAGATAATTTAGTGAAAATTTTAGTGCTGTATTTATTAAGATTAACCAAGTCAAGTTATTTCGTTGCTACTATCCCATTTGTAATTATGCAATTCGCCTTGGTTTTGAAGTTCGGGGTAGTTCCATTGGCGCAAAACCTCATAAACTCCGACACATACGGTATTGGATAAATTAAGGCTTCGTGCTTCGCCTATCATAGGGAGTCTGACACATTCGTCGGGATGCTGTAACAGTAGTTCCTCGGGCAGACCCTTGGTTTCCTTGCCGAAAAACAGATAACAGTTATCTCTATACTCTACATCCGAATGGGTCTTTCGGCCTTTGGTGGTGAAAAAGGCAAACTGACCGTTATTTTTAGAGAAAAAATCGTCCAAATTTTCGTAATAGGTAATATCAAGTAGGTACCAATAATCAAGCCCCGCGCGTTTAAGCTTTTTGTCGTCAATCGAAAATCCCATGGGCTTTACGATGTGCAATCTTGCACCCGTTGCGGCACAGGTACGGGCAATGTTGCCCATATTCTGCGGGATTTCGGGCTCGACCAAAACAATATTAAGTGTTGACATAAATTAACCTCTTAAACTCTTGATTCAAGCAATTCTGCATTACCTGAAATGATAACACTGCCGAAATTAGCCGGTATAAACACACATTCTCCGGCCTTTATCTCAACATCACCTACGGCGCACTGACCCTCAACGCACAAAAGGGAGGAGAACGAGGTGCTGTCTACGTTGATTTCGATATTTCCGTTCAAGTTGTGCTTTTTGACCTTGAAATACTTGCAGTCGGCAAGAGTGGTTTCCAAATCGTCGGTTGCGTGCAAAACGGGGTATTTCGGCGGTGCTGTCACGGTGACTTCAAGAGCTTTTTCAGTGTGAAGCTGACGTGGTTTTCCGTCTGCACCGACACGTCCGTAATCGTAAACACGGTAGGTGGTGTTACTGTTTTGCTGAATTTCGGCAATCAGTAAACCTGCACCGATAGCGTGTACCGTACCCGATTCGATAAAGAAACAATCGCCCTTTTTAACCTCAACCTTGTTTAGTATATCGGTCAGAGTGTTATTTTTGATAGCGCTTTTAAACTGTTCCTTGGAGGTTTCTTCTTTAAAACCATAGTAAAGGTATGAACCTTCTTCACAATCGACAACGTACCACATTTCGGTTTTGCCGAATTCGTGTTCAACCTTCAAGGCATACTCATCATCGGGATGCACCTGAATGGACAGATTCTGCTTGGCATCAATAAGCTTTATAAGAATAGGAAAGTCCTCGAATTCCTCTGCGTTAGTTCCGATTATCGAGGTTTCACTTTTTTCAATGGCCTCTCTCAAGGTAAGACCTTGAAATTTTCCGTTTTCAATAACCGAGTTGCCGTCCTTATGGCAGGAAAGCATCCAACCCTCAGCTATAATATCGAGGTCGCAGTCTAATCCGTAATCGTCACGCAGTCTTGTGCCTCCCCAAAGGTAATCCTTGAAAGCAGGCTTCAATTTCATAATATACATACTATCAACTCCTGAAAAAACTTGACAAATAAGTGGTTTAAATGTACTATTAAATAAGTATATCATTTAATAGGTGATTTGGCAATATTTGATATAAAAAAAGTCTTAAAAGGTGAGTTATTTTGACAAAAATGAAAAATGCAAATATCCGTCACTATGCCGAGTTGGCGGTGAAGGGTAATAAAGAAAAAACCACCAAGGATACGGTGGTCAAGGTATTAAAGGTTTTGTATTACCTTGTCGCTATAGGCGCGATACTTACCTGCCTTACCAATATGATTGGCAGTTACGTGCTGATGCTTGAGTATGAGGGTGTAAACACTGCCGACGGACAAGGCTTATACAACGAATGTCGAACCTATCTTATCACAATGATAGTTTGTGTGTTTGTTCTGGTGGCCAACTTCTTCCTTTTGAGGTACAAGCTGTGTATACCGTTTATGCTGATTGGCTGTATCGAGTGTGTTGTTATTTTTACAACATTTTACAGCGTAAGTAATGTAAATAATTTCAATACCGGTGCATCGGGTGCTTTCTGGGTATTGGCAATACCCTCAATGCTTGTGGCATTGGTTTCGGTAATGCTTGGTTTGATGATATTCGTTACATACCGTTTGCAGATTCCCAAGGCTTACGACAAGATAACAAGCGAGCTTTACAAGGTACACAGTAAGGACGGAGAGGTCAAGCTTAGCCTTGAGGACTTTGACAAAATTATGGACAACTACAAGGGTGAAGAACTTTTCCCGACCGACCGTCCTTTGAAGAAATCTCAACGTCGCAGAAAAGAAAAGCAGGATTTGGAAATGGCCGAAAAGACACTTGAAGAAATCTCAACGTCGCAGAAAAGAAAAGCAGGATTTGGAAATGGCCGAAAAGGCACTTGAAGAAACCGAAGAATAAAAAACGAAAAAGGCTGTCGGATATTTCCGACAGCCGTTATTTCGTCATACGTAAGACATTAGTTAGCTTTGTTAAGACGGACTACGAGAGCAGACTTCTTTCTAGCAGCGGTGTTCTTATGAAGAATACCCTTAGTAACAGCCTGGTCGATCTTCTTAACTGCAACCTTAACAACCTCTGCTTTGTCAGCAGCGTTGTTTTCGATAGCAGCGTCAGCCTTCTTGATAGCAGTCTTGAGAGCAGAGTTGATGCTCTGGTTACGCATGTGGTTAGCTTCAGCGATGAGTACGCGTTTCTTGGCGGACTTAATGTTAGGCATAGTTCCACCTCCTTGAATTGATACATCGCGGACACAAACGTCCACAGTGAATATATAATAACACTTCGGTTGTAAAAATGCAACACTTTTTTAACTGAAATTTAAAATTTTTTATTCTGCATATTTAGAACACTAAAAAACAAAATATAATTGTGTAATTTCTTTAAAAAGGAGCATTAAAATGGGTATCAGAACCGATATTGCGGTCGAATTTATGGCCGATAAGACCGAAAACGAGAGAGATATTATGGTCAGACGTTACGATGTTGAGGGGATTGAGGTTACTAATGTTGAAATCTTGAATGACCAAGCTGCCAAGGAAATAGGCAAGCCTATGGGTAAGTACGTAACGCTTGAAGCACCCGAAGGACAGAACATTTTTGATTCCGATATGCTTCGTGAATTGCTTATTGCCGAAATAAGAGGTCTTGTGGGTAACGTTGAGGGAGATATTCTTGTTGTTGGAATCGGAAATAAAACCGTTACCCCTGATGCATTGGGACCAAAATCTGCCGAAGGTGTTTTTGCCACACGTCATATATCCGAGGATTTAAGAAAGCAGTTAGGACTGACTCATATGGCTTCGGTGTCGGTTGTTTGCCCCGGGGTTTTGGGTCAGACGGGAATAGAAACCAAGGAAATAATCGAAGGTGCGGTTGAAAGGGTTAATCCCAAAGTTATTATTATGGTTGATGCACTTGCGGCACGTGAGGTTTCAAGGCTTGGACGTACTGTTCAGCTTAGTGATACAGGGTTAGCACCCGGTTCGGGTGTTGGTAATTCGCGTGCAGAATTAACCGAAAAAACGTTGGGAGTAAAGTGCGTCACCGTCGGTGTGCCGACCGTTGTTGATGCATCGACCTTGAGCTTTGACCTTACTGGTGAGGATTGCAAGGAACACGAGCCCTTGATAGTGACACCCCGTGATATAGACCGAATGATTGAAAAGTCAAGCCAGATAATATCATATTCAATAAACGTGGCATTACAGCCCGAAAATGCATTTGAACTGCTATCGTCCTGCGTCTAAAATTTTTGATTTTTGCATATAAATATTTTGAAGTTCTATATGAAAAGCAAGGGTAATGCTATGGATAGATTCAAAATATTTCTAAAAATCACGTCGGTAGTTTTGACAGCCTGCCTTGTTTTAATAAGTGCCTTCGGTGTCGGTATTGAAGCATTATTCGGTAAGGCTGCATTACTTTCGTTTATGGTGGCGGCACCCGACGGTGTGCATAGTATTTATAACAAAAGTATTGATGTTGCACCTGAAAACACCCAAGATGCCCAAGGTACTGTAACCGACCGCTTCGTAGAAGTGCCGAATACTAATACAGAGGGTACGGTATCGGAGTCGACAACCGTCGCGGTAGAGCAAAAGGTTATGGGTAATATTATAAAGAAAACCTTGTCACCGTACAGTGCAAATACGCATTACGACTGCGTTTACGTTAAAAATACAAGCGGTGCCAAGGTGGATATTGCGTCTGACCTCGAATCAAAGCTCGATTTTGAACTCAATAAATCGCAAGAACCCGAAATTTTAATATATCATACCCACACAACAGAGGGCTTTATGAATAGCGAAAGTGAATATTACACCGACCACGACGAGCCTCGTACCACCGATACCGAAAAGAATATCGCTAAAATAGGGGAGGTTATTGCCGAGCGTTTGAGGAAGGCAGGTTATTCGGTAGTACACGATAAAACATTGCACGACCATCCGGGATTTTCGGGTAGTTATAACCGTTCGGCCGATACTGTCAAGACGATACTTGAGAAATACCCAACGATAAAGATTGCAATAGACGTTCATCGCGATTCGATTTTGAGTGGCAAATCCGACCGAATTGCACCTGTTGTATCGGTAAACGGAAAAGAGGCAGCACAGGTAATGCTTGTTATGGGCAGTGAAACAGGTAGTATAGAAAATTATCCCGATTGGCGGCAAAATTTCAAGTTTGCAGCCAAACTGCAATATACGTTTGAAAGTACATACCCTCAGTTTGCAAGGGCTATGCTTTTGAGGTCGGCAAAATACAATCAGAATCTCACCAAGGGGTCAATATTGATTGAGGTGGGAAGCGATGCTAATACTATGGAGCAAGCGTTATACTCAGCCGAGTTGGTCGGCAGGTCGTTGGCAACTTTATTAAATTCACAGTAAGGAACATTAAATTGAAAAGGATAAGCAAAAAGAATCGGATAGTCTTGAGGTCGATGACCGTAACGTTATTTATATTGACCTGTGCAGTAGTAGCAATTTTATTTATGGGAAAGGCATATTCTTCTATCCAACGCGATGCCTACGGTGTTGATATATCGGCTTTTTCGGTCGATAGCAGGGATTATATAACGGTATTCGGTAAAGATGTATATTTCCCGTTGATAAACGTGCTTCAGACTGCAAAGGAGTTGTTTATGAGGTATTGCTCAGGATTAATAAAACTCCTTGGCTATGCAATAGACATAACCAAGGAGTCGGCAAATTTTTTATTCGATTGAATGTAGGTTTTTATCTCTTAATCGTATTGAACCTGAGTCACGGTGGATGTGAACACTCATTACAACGGCAAGACCTAAATAGGTACACAAAAGAGTTGTACCGCCTGCCGAGAAGAAGGGTAACGCAACACCGATAACAGGCAACAGCCATAGACACATACCTATGTTGATTATGGTCTGAGCCACAATCATTGCAAAAACACCCGTGCAAATTACCAAGCCTAATTTAGTACGTGAACGGAAGCCGATACGCAAAATTCTGATGCTTATTGCAGAAATCAGGACAAGCACAAGCAGGCAACCTACAAGACCCAACTCTTCACCGATAGCGGTATAAATAAAGTCGTTATAAGCATAGGGGATACCACCGCTTTGGGTTAGTGTGCCGTTGAAAAGGCCTTGCCCGAATACACCTCCGTTGGCCATACCTATTCGACCGCGGTATTGCTGATAAAGGGTATTGAGATAGTCACTTTCCGCACCGAAGAACAAGGCATTTATACGTGCCTGCTGATCTTCGTTCATTACATAGAGATAAACAAACGGCAACGCCACGGCAACAAGCGTTATGGCAATAATGAAATAACGTGCCTTAACACCTGCCGCAAACATCATTGCAACAAACATTATTGCGAATATGAGGGCTGTACCGTCGTCACCCTGAATATGGATAAGCACAACGGGTATACCGCCGTGGATACACAAAAGTATAACGTGTAAGAACTTCTTTACACGGTCGCCTAAAACGTGACAGTGATATGCAAAGGTCAAGATAAAACAAATTTTCAAAAGCTCGGAAGGCTGGAAAGAAATGTTACCGGGGAGCATAAGCCAGGCCTTGTCATCGGTAGCACCCGGTGCAAAACCGATAAAGAACGTAAGTCCGACAGGAACTAAGCCCACCAAAGCTATCAGAAACCAAAAACGGGAGAAGTTCTTATAGTCGAAGTTGCTGATAACAATTATTGTACCGAAACCCAAGACCATAGCGCCCAACTGTGTAAAGAAGTTGCCAAAGTCTTGTCCGTAGTAATTATATGTTGTTGAAAGCACCATAACACAGCCAAAAAGCGTTGTTACGAGCAATGTTATATACAAAAACTTATCACATTCACGGATGTAGTCCGCTATGCGACGGAAAATTATTCTCATACTTTTCCTTTCCGATACCAAAGTATCAAAATCACATTTTAATCATTATACCCTAAATATAAAAATAGTTCAAGTAAAGACTTTAAATTTCCTGAAATATGTGTTATACTGTGTTAAAACTGTTGTATAACATCGTTTTCGGGAGGTTCTGATGGGTAAAACACAGACGGTGACACGTTCAAGATTTGAAACCGAAGAATTTGCCGCCGAATTTGCAAAAACGGTTAAGGCAGGTACTGTTATTGCCTTCGAGGGCGATTTGGGAGCAGGTAAGACCTGCTTTACTTCGGGCTTTGCCAAGGGTATAGGCTATGACGGTGAGGTCAATTCGCCCACCTTTGCACTTGTGAACGAGTATCTTGGCGGAAGGCTTGATATTTACCATTTTGATATGTACCGTGTTGAAGGTTGGGACGACCTTTATACTACTGGGTACTTCGAGTATCTCGAAATGGGCGGAGTGCTGATGGTTGAGTGGAGTGAGAACATTACTTCCGCATTGCCTGAGGAGACTATTAAGGTTACTATCGAAACGCTTTCCGAAAACGAACGAAGAATAACAATCGAGGATTAGTATGAGGATTTTGGGAATTGAGTGTACTGCCACACCCGTATCGTGTGCAGTTTTAGAGGACGGAAAACTCAAAGGTGAGTTTTTCTTGAACCTTAAAACAACCCATTCACAGACACTTTTGCCGATGGTTGAATCGGTGTTGAAGCTGTCGGGCTTGGAGTTAAAGGATATCGATGTTGTTGCCGCAACGGCAGGTCCGGGATCATTTACGGGTGTCAGAATCGGTATCAGTGCCGTAAAGGGACTTTGCTTTGCCGATGAAAAGCCTTGTATACCGGTATCTGTGCTTGAATCAATGGCTTATAACCTTATCGGGCAGAATTGCATTGTCTGTGCATGTATGGACGCGAGATGCAATCAGGTTTATAACGCTTTGTTTGAAGTAAAAGACGGTGTGATTATAAGGCTTTGCGACGACCGTGCTTTAATGATTGACGAGTGCCTTAACGATCTTGCCGAAATTTATAATAAATCACCCGAAACACCGATTTTTGCGGTAGGTGACGGTGCTGAGTTGTTTGTGAGAACAACCGAAGGCAAGGGTGTTCCTATAAAATTGCCACCCGAACATATGAAGTTGCAGAGAGCATCAAGCGTATGCTTTGTGGCCGAAAAAAAGGCTTTGGTGGGCGATAAGGTTGACCCCGATACGCTTTTACCCGTATATTTGCGTTTGCCTCAGGCAGAACGTGAACTAAAGAAAAAACAGGAAGCAAATCTGAAAGGAAGTATATAAAATGAGCTTTAAAAACAGAGATGTTTTGGCAATCGGTTGTGACCACGGCGGTTTTGAACTTAAAAACGCCATTATCGACCACCTCAAGGGTAGAGGCATTGATGTCAAGGATTTTGGTACCTTTGACGGTGCTTCGGTAGATTATCCCGAAATCGCACTCAAGGTTTGCGGTTCAGTTATCTCAGGTGAGACAAAAAGAGGAATCCTTGTTTGCGGAACGGGAATCGGTATGTCTATGGCTGCTAATAAGGTCAAGGGAATTAGAGCTGCAGTTTGCACCGAGCATTTTTCGGCAAAATACACCCGTTTGCACAATGATGCCAACATTATGTGCCTTGGCGGACGTGTAATCGGTCCTGGTGTTGCTTGCGAATTGGCCGACCTTTTTGTTGACACCGAGTTTGAGGGCGGACGCCATCAGCGCCGTGTTGATATGGTTATGGCCATTGAGGAAAAATGATAATTTAATGTATAATGAAAAACCGCACCTTTTGGGTGCGGTTTTTGTTATGTGCGTTGTGTTTATTTCTTTCTTGCCTTAATAAGACGGATGTCATTCCCAAAACAAGGGCAGATTGTGTAACTGCCGATAATTCTGGATGCGACGCGTTCCGAATAGGTATCGTTAATCTGACGGATGTCAAGATTTGTGCTGATAATGGTGGAAAGGCCCTTCATAAGTCTTGTGTTAATGATATTGTACACGGTAGAAGAACTCAACTGTGTTGAAAACTCGGTGCCAAGGTCGTCTAAAATAAGCAGGTCACAAGAGTTGAGGCTGTCAATCTTTTCGGTCGAGCCTGAACGGTCAAAGGCCTCACGGTTGACCTCGTTTATGAGATTCTGCGCCGAGCCGTAGATGACACGGCAACCCTTTTTCAACACAACGTTGGCAATAGCAAGCGAAAGGTGTGTCTTGCCGAGGCCACTGCTACCTGTGAACAAAAGGTTTTTGCCCTCGGGGAAGTTTTCGGCAAACTCACGGCAGGTTTTAAGCACTGCAGTCATTTGCTTCCTCGGAGAAACACCTTTTTCGTTCTTTTCTTCGCTGTAAAAACCAAGGTCAAAATTTTCAAAGGTCGAAGAATCAAGCGGCATATCACCGATAAGAGAGGTATAGCTCAAATCGGCGGCAATAGACTTTACACAGTCACAGATAGCACCGTTTACATATCCCGTGTCGCCGCATTTTGAACAGCAGTATTCGGGACATTCAGGCATCTTTGCAAGCTTTAAAATCTTGTTCTTTTGAGTCTGGAGTTCAAAAACCTCAGTATGTAACTTTTCGGCCTGAGCAGTATTACCCGAGAACATTAAAAGTGCTATTTTGGAGGATTTCATCTGCATTTTTGTATCAATGTCAGTCAATTCGGGGTGAGCTGCATAAACGTCGGCTTTGAGGCTTTCAAAGGCTTTTTGTGCCTTTTTGTGTTTGTCCAAAACCTGCTTTAAGGCTTCGCGCAAGACTTCGTTTGAAAAAGCCATTTAATAGTCCTCCTCGTTTTGTGATACAAGACTGTCAATAAAATCGGAATAATCATTTTTATTGTCACCCTTGGTATTGGCAGGTTTTTTGGTGTTCAAAGTAGCAATATCCTCAACCGTTTTAACTCCTGCCTTGTGCCATTCGCAAATTACCTTTTTTATGTAAGGTATTGAAAATTTGGACGTGGTGTTGATACAAACCTCATAAGCCTCGCGGATTATATCATGACCGTAGTTCCACTCATTGATCCAGGTATCGGCCATTTCAAGCTCGGCCTTGGTGGGGGAGCGATGGTCAATACCCATTGCCGTTTCAACAAGATGCCATGCCGACTTTCTGCGACGCATAAGAATTAATCTTTGCTCAGCAGATTCTATATCGGAAACGCCGTCATTTGCCCACTCAACTGCTAAACGTTCTATATAGTTGATGGTAAGGCGGTTTTCATTTTTTGCATGATTGACTATCATCATAATCAGCGAAACACTGAAGCCTAAATCGTCATATATCCATACAAGTGTTGACTTGGCATTTTCACTAAGGAATTTCCCGAATGCCATTTCAGTTTCTCGGAGTATAAACGCAATATCGGGGTTTTCATTACCTCTTTTGGTGACCTCGTCACGATTGGGCTTTATATCAGCACGCTTTATAAATTTCTTTTTCTCAAGCTCCGCAACAGGCTTTACCTCAACGGTACTGCAAAGCACACCGCGTTCGCACCAATGGTCAAGTGCATCACGAACGGTGTATTCGTTAAGCTTTAAACCGTCACAAACGGCGGTAATATCAAATTGCTTGTCAAGATTTTTAAGGCACCACAACAGCACCTTCAACTGTTCTGCAGAGGCAAGACGTAGATGCTTGTCCGCAACCGACTGTGGCACGGCAAACATACTCGTCATTTCTGCAGGATTCAAATAATATCCCATATTTCCCTCGAAAATTATAATATTTTATCGTCTGTGTTATGTGCTCTGAAATCTTTTATAAAGATAGAAGGATTCACCTAGCTTGAAAACACCCAATTACCTTTTCGATACTCAAAAACCGCAATCATACAGTTTGGCGTAAGCGATGCTTTTATGCTTTTTTCGCCCATAATGGAATAAAGAGCTGCCATAATAAAACCGCCGTGGGCAAACGCAATAACGTTTTTGTCCTCATTGGTTTCAAACTGTTTAAAAATTCTTTAATTCTTTTTTCAACCATTGTGATGTTCTCACCGCCAAAATGGGTGAAGTCGTGGGATTTGATTTGTTGACACAGATCTTCGCCCAAAATAGATGGTTGAACATTATCGATAGGTGTGCCGGTAAAAGAGCCTATATAGAATTCACGCAATTAAGGCGTTTTTGTGGCGGTATAGTTGGGGAGGGCAAGCTGTGAGGTCTCAAAGGCTCTTGTAAGGTCGGAGGAATATACCTCGTCAAATTTAATATTGGCCAAAAAGGTCTTATAGCCACTGCCTGAGCACGACCTTTATCGGTAAGCTGTGCATCGGAATGATCCGTATATATATGATTTAAATTGGTTTCGCTTTCTCCGTGCCTTACAATAAATAACCTCAACAAAACCCTTCTTTTGCCCAAACGCGTAATATATGAACATTATACCACCCTGAGATTGAAATGTAAATACAATTATTTTCAAAATATTTTTTAAAAATAATTAATGAGAAAATGAGAGAAAAAATGAGGAAATGAGAGAAATCAAGAGCGTTGCAAATTTATTTTGAATTTTTGAAAATTTAGTGTTGACAAGTCGTTTTGGCTGTGGTATTATATCAAAGCTGAAAAAAGAAAATTTATTCGGAGGTTAATGTTATGAATACTTTTATGGCAAAACCCGCTGAAGTTACCCGTAAGTGGTATATCATCGACGCTGCAGGCAAGCCCCTTGGACGTGTTGCTGCAAAGGCTGCTGATATTCTTCGCGGTAAAGTAAAGCCTACTTTCACTCCTCATGTTGACTGTGGCGATCACGTAATCATCATCAACTGCGAAAAGGCAGTTCTCACCGGTAAGAAGTTGGAGAAGAAGTTCTACTATCGTCACACCGGTTACGTTGGCGGCCTCAAGGCTGTTCAGTATGCTACTCTTATGGCAGAGAGACCTGAGTTTGCAATGGAACTCGCTGTTAAGGGCATGGTTCCCGATACCACTATCGGCAGACAGGCTCTTACCAGACTTCGCGTCTACAAGGGTGCTGAGCACGTACACGCAGCTCAAAAGCCCGAAGAGATTGCGTTTTAATTTGAAGGGAGGACATACTGATGTTTGAAGGAAAGCCTTATTTCTATGGAACCGGCAGAAGAAAGAGTTCTGTCGCACGTGTACGCGTTTATAATGGTACCGGTAAAATCACCATTAACGACCGTGATATCGAAGAGTATTTCGGTCTTGAAACCTTGAAGCTCATTGTTCGTCAGCCTTTGGCACTCACCGGCAACCTTGACAAGTTCGATATCGTTTGCCGTGTAGCAGGCGGCGGTGTAACCGGTCAGGCTGGTGCTATTCGTCACGGTCTTTCCCGTGCACTCCTCCAGTTTGATGAGGAGCTCCGTCCCGAGCTTAAGAAGGCAGGCTTCTTGACTCGCGATCCTAGAATGAAAGAGCGTAAGAAGTACGGTCTCAAAGGCGCACGTCGTGCACCCCAGTTCTCCAAGAGATAATTACGATTATTTCAAAATTTACAGACTCTGCGTTTTCGCAGAGTCTGTTTTTATATGCACAAGTGAATTGTAGGGGCGATTCACGAATCGCCCCCAGACAATAAACAATCATTTATTAATATTAATAACAAATCTATACATCATAACGAGGCCGATGCTTAACAATGCGCCGCCGATTATATCGGTCAACCAATGCACACCTGAAATAACTCGGCCGATTACCACAAATCCCGTGAACGCCATTATGGAATATGAAACAATCTTCCGGAACGTTTGGTTATTTATGTGGCTGTTTAACTGAATTATTGCGGTTGGCATAACGCACATTACCAAAAGTGTTGTCGACGATGGGTAAGACACCTCCAAATACCCGTTGATTAGCGTCGGACGGTAGTTAATTACTACCGATTCAAAGATGACATAAACCGCCATTGTGAGAATATAAAAGCCACCGAGAACGAGTATACTTTGGTCAACTTTCAGAATGCTTTTACGCCTTATCCACTGAACAAGTCCCAATACTGCAAAGCCTAAGCAAAATGCTATTGGTACTAATCCTGCCCAATCGGTAATATTGTAGACGGTAAGATGCACACCCGTCAGTTCGTGAAACCACTCGTTTATTGTTGCAAAACCGACCGATGAACCGTTTGGCCCGATGGCTTTGACGTCAATAAAACTAATCAAAACCGTCCATAAAACGAACGAAATAAGCGAGCTTATTGAAACTAATAAACTTGTCTTTCTGTCTTTTTTCATAATTAAAACCTTCCTTTTGTGTATTAGGGATTACCCTAATAAAACAATAAGGGAAGGTTTTGTGATTTACAAGAAACCAAGTGTCACAAGCGTGACACCTTTCGTGTCAGCGTCGTTTTATCAGCATTAACGCTTTAATTATAAGGTATATAAAGCAAAATACCGCCGCATAGGGTTGAGAACTGATAATAAACAGAACGGTTCCAACTGCGTTCAGTATCAAAGATATTTTACTTTTGGCGCTTGTCCAGAAACCGTTCGTGCAGTTTTGCAGTGCAAGGGTCAGGATTCCGCAGACGATGACCGAAAATACAACGGCAAAATAGCCGAATTTTAAGTAGGGTGCGATTTCGGTTAATGATAACAGGGAAACCTCGTCAATTACGCCGTTCACCTTTTGCCCAAAGATGGGCAGAAATAGGAATACAGCAACCGAAAGGTCAAGCAGACCGAAAATCAGATCTTTTAAATAGGTTTCTTTAAGCCTTGTGTCTTGCTCGGCAATGGTCAACAGTTCGTCACTCGACAAAAGCTCGTCAACCGTGACACCAAAAAAATTGCTGATTGATTTAAGTGAATCTATATTTGGATAACCTCTGCCTGATTCCCATTTCGAGATAGCGGTTCTTGATACAAACAACCGTTCAGCCAATTCTTCCTGTGTCAAACCCTTTTGCTGTCGGAGTTCCTGCAATTTTTCGTTAAATTCCATAATGTCACTCCTTAATTTGGGTGATTACAGTTATTTAATACTTGGTGTCGGGGAAGAGCTGGTCGGCAAACCAAACCTTGGGAACTGTAAAGGTCTTGCCGTTTAAATATTCCAAAATTCCGCCGTCAGAGGTGAAATTGAACTTCAATTTATAGGAATAAAGGGCCTGATACTTAAAGCCCATAGCCTTATCCTTTTGGTTTACACCGTATTTGCCGTCACCGAGCAAGGGGTGTCCGATAGAGGACATATGTGCTCTTATCTGATGTGTGCGTCCCGTCAAAAGTTCGATTTTGAGCAGTGATAAATTATTATTTGAAGCCATAACCGAATACTTCGTGCGGATGGTTTTGGTATCTATGGTCATTTTATTCTTGATATAAACCTGATTTTTATCCTCGTTTTTCTCAAGGAAGCCTTCCAAAATATCCTCTCTTTTTTTAGGAGTGCCGTGAACAACGCAGAGATAGAGTTTATCAAGCTCGCGAGTCTTAATCTTGTCGCACAAAATACGCAAAGCCTCGGCATTTTTAGCGGCAATTACTATACCGCCTGTGTTACGGTCAATACGGTTGGCTAATGAGGGCTTAAAGCTGTTTTCGGCCTCAGGGTCATATTCACCCTTCTCATACAAATAACGCTGTATACGGGCAATCAGCGTATCGTTATACTCATTCTCGTCGGGGTGAACAAGTAAACCCTGCTTTTTATCGGCAAGCAGGATGTTTTCATCCTCATATACGATATCCAGCACCTTAGATGCCGACATAAAATCATACTTTGGTGACTTTGGCTCAAAGAATTCGTCGTTTATATACATTTCAACCAAAGACCCCAACTGCAGTCTGGTGTTGATTTCGGCACGTTTGCCGTCAACCTTGATGCGTTTGAGTCTTATGTATTTGTAAAGCAAGGTTGTGGGAAGCAGGGGAGCAGTTTTAACAACAAACTTGTCCAATCTTAAGCCTGCATCGTTTTTGCCAACTGTAAATGATTTCATAAATACCCTCGTTTATGTATAATGAGTTCTTAAATTCTCTTACATTATACATTAAAATTTTATATTTTACAAGGTATTTAGGGTAGATTATCGGTTTTATCTAAAACAGCTGAAATAATCCATAAATTTGAGTTTATTATCAATGGAATTATCAAAAAAATGCACATCGTATTTCGATGTGCATTACTTAATTTTATTCTGCTGTTACGGTTTTATCAAGACCGTTTCCGAAGCGAATGCGCTCATACTTTTCGGCCAAAAGGCGGATTATTTTCACGGAATTGTCAACAAGCTCGGGTGTTTCGATCGATTGTTGAGTATCGTAATGAGTATCGGTCACAATGGCATAATTCACGGCATTTAGGGGTGGATACTGTCTGCAATTTTTCAATAACACGGTAGATTTCTTTCTGTATGCTATCAGAAATAAACATAACTACCACCTTACGCTCCAGCGTTCGCTATATTTCATATCGGCGTGTTTATCGTTTTTATTACCTTCGTGAAGCTCGGATTTTTCTGCTCTTTTGTGCAGCTCTTCGTAATATTCATCAGCATCAACGGGGATTTCAACCCATTTATCCTTCCAAGAGGAAAGGTAAGCGGCATTAGAAAGTTGTACTTCGTTTATACCGTCGTATCCGGGGGAGATAAGTGCTTCACCGTGCAAAATCGCATTTGTAAAATTCTGCAGAATACCCATATGAGCAGAATCTTTTTCTGTTTGCTCAATAACGACGGTTTTCGAAGGAATAGATGCGAAATTATCCTCACAGTTAAAGCAAAAATCACGTTCATCGACCTTGAGCTTGGTAACGGTCATTTTGCCGCCTTCAATTACGAGCTTACCCTTTGTACCGCCGATTTCAAGGCGGTTGGTACCGGGAGCTTCACCCGTTGAGGTGATAAAAATACCAGTTGCACCGTTTTCATATTCGGCGTAGATGGTTGCATCGTCTTCAACCTCAATGTGGTGGTATTTTGCAACCGAGCAAAAGCCTCTGACCTGTTTTGGCAGACCGCAAATCCACTGCCAGATATCAAGGTTGTGAGGGGCCTGATTTAAAAGGACACCACCGCCTTCACCTGCCCAAGTTGCTCTCCAAGAACCTGAGTCGTAATAATGCTGTGTGCGGTACCAGTTGGTGATTATCCACACCATTCTTTTAAGTTCACCCAAGTCACCGTTTTGCACCATATCGTGAGCCTTTTTGAAAAGCATATTGGTGCGCTGATTGAACATAACGGCAAATATCTTACCGCTTTTCTTGGCAGCCTCGTTCATTTCGATAATCTGCTTGGTATAAACACCTGCAGGCTTTTCGCTCAAAACGTGCTGACCTGCAGAAAATGCATCAATGGCGATAGGACAGTGGAAATAGTGAGGTGTTGCTATGATTACGGCATCGGTGATATTGGCTTTAAGCAATTCTTCGTGCGATGCAAAAACCGAAACGTTTTTAAAAGTATTTTTTGCTTTTTCACGCTTTGCTTGGTCGGTATCGCAAACGGCAACCAATTCCATATCGTTAATAAGACCGTCATAGATATGCTTGGCATGGGCCGAGCCCATATTACCAAAGCCTATAACTCCAACTCTTACCTTTTCCATAAAACACCTCTGTAAAATTTGTAGGGGCGGCTGTGACACCTTTTGGGCGAACACAGTTCGCCCCTACGGATGAACTATTCTAGATATGTATTTTTCTCAAAAGTGAGGCAATACAAACGAAGCACAAATTACTTTGTGCCGTCATACGAAGAACTTGTATCTGCAACAACCTCGGTAACGTTGGTCTTACGTCTTGAGGTTGCAACACGCTTCATAAGCTCATTATAGTATAACTCATCATCAAAGGGAATGTCAACCATTTTACCTGTCCAAGCAGACAAATGCATTGCATTGGAGATGGTAAGTCCGTTAATGCCTTCCTCACCGCCTGCGATAAGAGGAGTTCCGTGGAGAATGTGAGCCGCAAATGCATCTCTAACGCCTCTGTGCTGAGGATTCTGTCCATCGGTCTCAACCTCACGATACTCTGCCTTTTGGCTTGAGAACGGGGTGGGTGCAGTTTTGGTGAATTCGCTTGTTGCAACGGGAAGTTCCCATATCATAAGCTTATCGCCTTCGGCAACGAGCTTTGCGCGGTCAAGAGTGATCTCAAAACGGTTGGTGCCGGGTGCATCACCGGTTGTGGTGATGAAAGTGCCGGTTGCACCGTTGGGATATTCAACATAAGCGGTAACATCGTCTTCAACCTCGATATCGTGCCACTTACCAAAGTGGAGGTGAGCCTGAATCTTGGCAGGCATACCGCAGATCCACTGCCACAAGTCAAGCTGATGGGGGCACTGATTCAAAAGGACGCCGCCACCTTCGCCCGACCAGGTTGCACGCCAATCGCCCGAATCGTAATATGTCTGAGAACGGTACCAGTTGGTGATAATCCAGTTAGTACGTCTGATTTCACCATATTCGCCACTCAGAACAAGCTCGCGCATCTTTCTGTAAATGCAGTTGGTACGCTGATTAAACATCATAGCAAAGGTGGTGTCGGTTTGCTTTGCTGCCTCAATCATTTCCTTAACCTGCTTGGTGTAAACACCTGCGGGCTTTTCAACAAGAACATGGATACGACGCTTGAAGCATTCCATAGCAAATTTGGGATGATCATAGTGGGGAACTGCAACTAAGCAGGAGTCGATAAGACCACTGTCGAGCATAGCTTCTGCCGAGTCGAAAATCTTAACCGATTCAGGCAGTGTTTCTTTTGCCCACTGACGGCGAGATTCTTTTACATCGGCAACAGCAACAAGTTCGATTTCCTCGTTGGTATGGCTGAGAGCGATGCTTTTTGCATGGTCACTACCCATATTACCGATACCTAAAATACCAAGTTTGATTTTGTCTGCCATAATTATACCTCCAATTATTCAAGGCCCTGAGCCTTCAAATATTGATAACTTCTTCTAAGACAATCGAACGGATCTTCACCGTAGCAGTTATCCTGCTCAACAAGTGCAAACTGTACGCCATTATCGATTGCTGCCTTGAGGATTGCATCAAAGTTTAAGTTTCCTTCACCGACGGGAGCCATTCTTCTTTCCTTTTCTGCGGTGAAAAGCATATCCTTAAGGTGGATACAAGGTGTTCTACCCTTGAATTTATTAAGCCACATTACGGGGTCTGCACCACCCGACTGTACCCAATAGGTATCGAGTGTGAAGGCCATTTCATCGGGACCGAAGAACTCGGAAACGTGCTCCAAAATAACCTTACCGTCAACCTTAACAAATTCGTGGTCGTGGTTGTGATAGGTGAGTCTCATTCCGTTTGCTTTGATTTTTGCAACGGCATCCTTGAACTCGTCTATAATGGTGGTAAGGCCGTTTTTAAAACTCCAATAACCACCAATGCCGACAAGGTCAAGACCTAAGGTTTTGTTATCGGCAATAACCTTTTCGGTTTCACCCTTGATTTTATCAAGCGGTGTATGTGTCAGAACACAAGTGAGACCGTTCTTGCGTAGTTCTTCCTTCATCCACTCAGCGTCATAAGCACAAATGCCCGAGAGCTGAACGGTTTTGTAGCCGATATCGGCTACTCTTTTGAGTGATTCTGCAAGACCGTCAGTGTCTTTACAGAAGTCGCGAATTGTGTAAAACTGTGCACCTAACTGCATAATATCACCTCATTAAATAATTGTCCTCAAGGACTTGACTGCAATGTCGAATGCAGCTTCCTTGGTAGGATACTGGAATGCACCGATTTGGCTCTTTTCACCCTCACGCTCAAGTCCTGCAAGGCCCTTGAAGATAGTAAGGTGGGGCTCTAACGTCAAACCTTTACCGCCCTGTGCTTTGTACATCTTAAGAATTTCGGGCAGATGGCCGACGCCTTTACCAGCGGGAACAATATTACCGTCTGCCAGGCAATCCTTGATGTGCATATAGGTTACGTAGTCCTTCAAAAGTTCCCAACTCTTCAAAGTGTCCTGACTGCACTGAATGTAGTTTGCAGGGTCAAAAATGCAACCGAATTCGGGGAGTGTCTTATGAATTTCAAGACAACGGGGAGCAATGTCACCGTAAATGCCTTTTTCGTTTTCGTGGCAAAGCTTCACACCACTACCCTTGCTAGCTTCAAGAAACTTGGACATTCTCTCGAAAACCTCGTCGCGGTAGGGGGTGGGGTCCTCGTCCTTGGGCATATAGAAACTAAACAAACGGATGTAGTCAGCCTTCAGAGTATGTGCAATTTCAATAGTTCTCTTGAACTCATCAAGATGGGGTGCAAAATCATCGGTAATCTTGATTTTACCAAGACGTGAACCGATTGACCATACGTTGAAGCCGTTGTCCTTAATAGTCTTGCCAATTTCTTTAATCTCGTCCATCGGGATATCGGCAATGTTCTTGCCGCCGACGTTACGGATTTCAAGACCTTGCAGATTATTTCTTCTCAATGCATCAATCTGACCCATAAGTTCAGAGCTTGATTCATCGGCAAATGCGTTAATTATAAAATCAGACATTTTTATTCCTCCTGAAATCAAACTCCCGAGTATGCCGAGAAGCCACCGTCAACGGGGATTACAACGCCCGTAACAAATGCAGACTTTTCGCTGTCGGTCAAGAACTCCAAGGTGCCAAGCAATTCTTCGGGCTTACCGAAACGCTTCATGGGAGTAGCATTCAAAATCTTGCCGGTACGTGCAGTGGGTGTGCCATCCTCATTGAACAACAAAGCCTTGTTCTGATGGGTTACAAAGAAACCGGGTGCCATTGCATTAACGCGGATACCGGTTTCTGCAAAGTGAACGGCCAACCACTGAGTAAAGTTGGAAACAGCACTCTTAGCGGCACTGTAAGCAGGAATTTTGGTAAGAGGTCTGAATGCGTTCATTGAAGAAATGTTCAAGATACAGCAACCCTCTTTGCCAATCATATCCTTGGCAAAAACCTGAGTGGGAAGAAGTGTTCCCATAATGTTGAGGTCAAAAACAAACTGGAAGCCTGCTTTGTCAAGGTTGAAGAAGGTGAGGAAATCCTCAGCAATGTCGTCACCTTCCTGATAGGTTTCGTGTAAGGTAGTGCACTTGGGATTGTTACCGCCTGCACCGTTGATGAGGATATCGCAAGGACCAAGGTCGTTTACGATAGCATCGTGTACCTCTTGGATGCAATCCTTATCAAGAACGTTGGTTTTATAAGCTTTGGCAACACCGCCGTTTGCAGTGATGTCGGCGGCAACCTTTTGGGCTGCTTCAACATTGAGGTCAAGAACGGCAACCTTGTGGCCAAGCTTTGCCATATGTACGGCAAAAGCGGAGCACAAAACGCCGCCTGCACCTGTGATTACAACAGTTTTACTCATACTTTTTTCTCCTTCTTATAAGGCTGAATAAATCAACCTATAATATCCTTAAAAATTATCAAAGCAGGGAGTACATCCTCAATGGTTTCGGAAAACTCGGGTTTGAAGCTTCCCTCAAGACTCATACGGGCATTGTATCCGCACTTTTTCAAAGCGTTTGCCCACACCTTGCAGGCTTCATAATCTTCCTCGGTTCTGGGCATCTGACGGTCGTCGTTGGCACGTGCAAGGTGAGTGTGAATAAGCAGTTCACCTGCGTTTTCAACGGCATCAAGGCTCTCACCACTCTCAAATACGTGGTAGAAATCTGCCAGAGTGCAAACGTTGGGATGCTTGCAACGGGCAATGATGTCAAGGCTTTCCTGAACGGTATTTATAAGGAATGATCGGCATCGGTGCCTGTGAGAATCGTGTCACCAGGGAAGAAACCGTTGGCGGTCTCTGCCACAAGACCGTTTTCTTTAAGACCATTTACAAGTCTTTCAAACTTTTCATTCTCCATAGTTGTAACGGTCGCAAAGCCAACCTCAACGTAATCATAACCGAGAGCCTTTATTCTCGAAAAGAGGTCAACAGTAGTACAACAAACGCCGAATCTAATAATAGGTCACTCCCTATTTAAGCTTTTCAACAGCCTCAAACAAGCCTGCAATATAGGTAGCACCTAAAGCACGGTCAAAAAGTCCATAACCGTAGCGACCCTTTTCGCCCCAAATCATACGTCCGTGGTCGGGTCTTACGTAACCGTCCCAATCCTTGTCAGCAAGTGCCTTTACGATGCCGAACATATCGATAGAGCCACATATAGTAGGATGTCCAACCTCTTCAAAGCAACGCTCACCGTCATACTTGATGTTGCGAAGGTGCAAGAAGTGGATTCTGTCGGCATACTTTGATGCCATTTTGACGAGGTCGTTGTTGGGGTCAGCACCCAAAGAGCCTGTACAGAAGGTAAGACCGTTAGCGGGGGAGTCAACCAACTTTAAGAAGCGGTCATAGTTCTCCTCACAGGTGATGATTCTTGGCAAACCGAACATACCCCATGGCGGATCGTCGGGATGGATGGCCATTTTGATGCCAACCTCCTCGGCAATGGGGATAACAGCCTTCAGGAACACCTCAAGGTTTTCCCAAAGTTTGTCCTCACCGATTTCCTTATACTGATTAAGCAGGTCACGGAGTCCCTCTTTGGTATAGCTTGCATCCCAACCGGGGAGTGAAAGCTCACTCTTTAAGGGGTCCATTTTAAGAACCTCTGCATGGTCATAGGCAAGAGCATTTGCACCGTCGGGCTGAGCATGTTCAAGCTCGCTTCTCAACCAGTCGAATACCGGCATAAAGTTATAGCATACACACTTTACACCTGCTTCACCCAAGCGACGGATGTTTTCGCAATAGTTTTCAATAAGCTGAGGTGCCTTTTCGTTGCCAAGTTTAATATCTTCGGGAACGGGAACGCTTTCGACAACCTCTAATTCGAGGCCTGCGTCATTGGCCTTTTTCTTCAGCTCGGCAATACTTTCGCGACTCCAGACTCCGCCGGGTGCAACGTCGTAAACAGCCGAAACAATACCCGACATTGTGGGTATCTGACGAATCTTTTCCAAGGTTACGGGGTCTGAATCTCCGTACCATCTGAAGGTTAATTTCATAAAACTCCTCCCAAAATCTGCACTAAGGCATTTTTTTACATTATACAATATATTTTTGCGAAAAACTATTGTTTTTTCGACTATTGTATATTGCAAATCTGTGCATTTTGTGTTACAATCAACTAAAATATATTGTTAATCTGCGCAAAGATACGGCAATGTATTGTATTTTGACCAAAAAACAAAAAAGGTGCAATTTATGAAAAAGTTTTTTGATATAAGATTTGATGATTTTTCCATTCATCACACCTTGACAGAGCATCCCGAAAACGAAGAATTTCCGATGCACGCACACGACCGATTGGAACTGTATTATTTCATTTCCGGTTACTGCCGTTATATGGTTGAGGGTAATGAGTATGTTTTAAAGCCCGGTGATATTATGGTTATGCAGCCTTCCGAGGCGCATAATTTAAGGGTTATGGGTGATATGCCGTACGAGCGTATGGTTATTCATTTTTTCCCGAATCATTTCAATTATTACGATCCAGAGGGTCTTTTAATGAAGCCTTTTTTCGACCGTCCGTTGGGTAAACTCAACCGCTATTCTGAGAACGATTTTGGAAGCCGACTTTATCAGCAGTGCTTTGAAAGTCTGAGTGCCGATACTCCGTTGGGTATAAGACTTGAAACCCAAGCCAAGCTGTTCCCGTTACTGTGTGAATTGTATAAAGCATACTGCGTTAAGAAGGACCGTGCCGAGGATTTACAGACCGACAATGCCAAAACGGTCGTACAGTTGATAGATTATATCAATAAGAACCTTTACGAGCCGTTGTCGTTGAGCCGTTTGAGCGATAAATTCTTTTTAAGTCAGTCGCAACTCAACCGTCTTTTCAAGAAGGCAACCGGTACAAGTGTCTGGGAATATATCACCATAAAAAGACTCATTGCGGCAAGAAACCGTATCAGAGTTGGCGAGCAGTCAGGTAAGGTTTGTATTTCCTGCGGATTCAAGGATTATTCCTCATTCTACCGTATGTATAAAGCCCGTTTCGGAGTATCTCCCAAGCAGGATGATATGACCAGTGACGGGAAGAAATAATTATTACAATGTTAAAGCCACCCCAGACGAGGTGGCTTTGCTGTTTATTTTGTGTAATTTAAAACATACCGCTTTGTGTCGTATACGGTTTTGGTTTTGACTGTTTTAAAACCAAATTTCTGATAAAATCCAACCGCATCGTCGTCGGTTTCGGCGGTCATTGTTTTAATGTCGAAATTTTCAAGGAAAAATGAAAGCAGGGCAGAGCCATAGCCTTTGTTACGGCAGGTTTCATTAACCGCAATGTCAAGCACCGTTGCGGTTTTGCCGATAATCTCAACCACCGCAATGCCAACGTATTTTCCACCGTTACGGCAGGCAAAAATTTGCACATTTGGGTTGTTGATATATTTCTCGGCACGGGCTTTCAGCCTTTCGGGAGTAGGCTTGAAAACACTCGGCGTCAATAACACCAAAATATCGGAATCAAAGATATTCGGTTTTACATTTTCAAATGTCAACATTTAAACCTCGATATACGTATCGTAATACTTTTCTTGAAAATGGATTGCTTCTGCCATTTGTTCAGCGGTGAATGTTATTCCTTCGGGTGCAGCAATCAGTTTGTCTTCAACGTCGTTTTTTCGGTGGACAATGCCGATGACTTTGCAGGTATACTCGGTAACGGGTATGGTAACACCTAATAAATAAACGTCAAGTTCCTCGCCGTCACCACCCAAAACATTCGGAATATATCCGTAATTTATAGGGTAATGAAGCACCTTTTCACATTTTTTGTGAATGTATCCTATCGGTCGGTCGATACTGATGTGTATAACCTTGCCCAAATATGACTTCACCTGAGCTTTTCTTTCTTCAAACGTCATATTAATATCTTCTGCTTTTGCGTTTACGCTTGTGTTTGGGTGAGTTGAGGATAACCAAAGAAACAATAAAAATTATGATAACTACTGCAATAATACCAAGCACGAGATAGAATGCCCAATGACTGAAAACAGTCGAGAAAAAGTTTCCAAATCCGCGACCGATATACATTAGTGTACTGCGTTCAACATCCTGCGAAGCAACGATGCTGACGGTACCCAAAACCTCGCCTGCGTAAACTACGTCACACTCACCCAAGACCTCACCTTTCGTAATAGGTGCATCATAGGTGTTCTGATACCATGTAATTTCAAGACTAACGGTAGAGTTGTCGGCAACCTTTGGAACAATGGTTGAAAGGCTTTTTTCGGGGATGGCCGACACGTAGTCGGTATCCCACGCAAGGTCAACGGGTGCTTCACCGATGATTTCCTCGGTGTTGAGTACGGTTTTATACTCAAATTCATTGAACGCCCATTCATATAATGCCTTACTGTCACCGAATTCGACACGTATCTTTCGACCGTTTTCGTAAACGGGGCTGTTCATAAGGATACACATATAGTTATATCCGCCCTTGGAGGCAGTCGAGATAAGGCAACGTCCTGCGGCATCGGTATAGCCAGTCTTTATACCCTTGGCGTACTTGTAATAATACGCTTGATTTCTGTATTTTGCCGAAATGCACTTTTGACCGTTATTAAGCATCAAAAAGTTGGTGGTGGTCAATGTACGCGAAGGGTTTTTGTTTGTGGCCACAAGCTTGTACTGTGCAGTATTGACGATTTCTTTAAGAGCGTCTATTGAGAGTATAGCGGTAGCAAGCTTGTACATATCGTTGACGGTGGTGTAGTGTTCAATATCGTGCAGGCCATGTGCGTTGGCATAATGTGTTGAACTCATTCCGAGGGCAGAGGCTTTGGCATTCATCTTTTCGCAGAATGCGGGAATACTGCCCGAAACGTGTTCGGCGATGGCGTTAGCACCCTCGTTGGCCGATGACATCAGGAGAACGTATAGCATCTGACGAACGGTCAGAATTTCTCCTTCTTTGAGTCCGCCTGTTGAAGAATCGGTACCCTGCAAGGAGTCGATAGCATATTCCGAAACAGTGATGGTTTCCGCATCAAGGTCCTTAGTGTTTTCGTAAAGCACGAGTGCAGTCATCAGCTTGGTCAATGAGGCAGGGTAGAGGCGTTTGTCGGCATTTTTGGTGTAAAGCACGTCGCCTGTGTCCATATTTACAAGTATAGCACCCTCAGCTTCTACCTCGAAATTGGTCGGTGTGTAGGCCGAACTCGGCATAACCGTAACCGAAATTATAAGTACAACAACGAAAAATATACAAAAAATCTTTTTAAACACTTGGAATTCTCCTTGAAATAAATGATTTGAGATAGTATAATTGATTTTGTTAAATACATTATAACAAGTAATTGCCCAAAATAAAAGGGGTATTTTAAATTTGTGGAGGTGAATTTTCGTGGTTTACGTAACGGGTGATATGCACGGTGACGAATCAAGATTGTACGATGCTCAATGGCGCAAGCTTAAAGCAGGGGATATCCTTATAGTTTGTGGAGATTTCGGTTATCTCTGGAATGGCGGTAAACGTGAAAAAAGCGTTATAGATTATCTTGGCAGCCGAAAGTTTACGGTCTGCTTTGTCGACGGTACTCACGAAAACTTCCGCAAGATAAACTCTTGCCACGAAACGATATGGAAGGGTGGTCACGTCCACCGTATCAGCGGTAATCTTTTCCACCTTATGCGAGGTCAGATATTCAATATCGACGGTGTGAAGATTTTCACCTTTGGCGGCGGAGAAAGTGACGACCGTGAAATGCGTCTTGACGATGCCAAGGGTATTTGGTACCGTGATGAGCTTCCGACTCCTGTTCAGCTTGAAATTGGTGCCCGTAATTTGGACGAAGCAGGACTTAACGTAGACTATATTATCACACACGAGCCCCCTCTGTTGGTTAAGAGTTCGATGTTGTTGAGGAAAGGTCAGCCTGACCGACTCAATAAGCTTAACGGCTATTTTCAGGAGCTTGCAAAATCAGTAAAGTTCAATCATTGGTATTTTGGCTCATTGCACGAGGACCGACTTGTTACGGCCGATTACACCTGCCTTTTTGAAAAGATTATCCCTTTGGGAAGCAAAGAACAGCCGAAATAAAGTACTTTGTATAAGGATGCGATAATATGTTTGTACACAGTAAAAAGAACGCAACAATAAAGGTTGATTTTGAAAACGGCTGTATTGCTTTTTTCAATATCAACGGCCGTGAATTGTTGACCGAAACCAATGCACCTTTGTTTATCATCCGTTTTCTCGACAAGGATGCAAAATTTTATTACTTTTCGTCCTTTGATGCAAAGGTGAAATCCGAAAACGGCAACGTAGGTGTTTACAAAGGTTTTCCCGAGGATTTTGAGGTTGCCGTCAAATGCAAAGCCGATACCGATTATTTTGTTGAGTGGTCGGTTGAGATTACCAACCATACTGATATGGCTATCGAATGGATAGACCTTGCCGATTATAATTTCAAGAACTACCTTACAGGCCGTGACGGAGAGGGAAGCTTCCTTCTCCCTTATAACGAGGGTGTTTTGTTCGACAGCCTTGAGGAAAAGGAAAAAAGCTGGTTTTCTTACCGTGACCCCGAGTATCCGTCCGAAGGTAGCTATACCATGTTCCCTTATATGCTATCCTCGCAGTTTATGGCATATATGATTGGTGACGACGGTATTTATATCGGTGCTCACGATAAAATGAGAGCACCCAAGGGTATGGACGTAAGACCTAAGTACGACGGTGCGACCACGCAGGTGAGAATCTATACCGGTTGTGATTTCGGTGAAGGCTTCAAGATGGGTTATCCGCTTGTCACCGATGTGTTTAAAGGTGAATGGCAGGATGCCTGCGAAATTTACCGCGATTGGTTTGAGCAGAACCTTCCCGAGGGCGTTGTACCGGTTGAGCAAAACGACAAATTGCCCGATTGGTACAGCGAACGTCCTTTGACAGTTTTGTTCCCTGCAAAGGGACGTCACGATGTTGATGTGAACAACACGGGCGGAATTTTCCCTTATATGAACGCACTGCCTTATATTGATGAGCTTAAAAAGAAAATCGATACCAAGGTTATGGCACTTATGATGCATTGGGAGGGTACCGCAATATGGGCACCGCCTTACGTATGGCCTCCTTACGGAGGTGAGGAGCCGTTTAACGAGTTTGCAGATGCACTTCACAAAAACGGCGACCTTCTCGGTGTTTATTGCAGTGGCTTGGGCTATACCATTTACAGCCGTATCGACCCACAATACAACCTTATAAATGAGTTCCGCTTCAATAATTATGACAAAGCTATGTGCGTAGCACCCGACCAGACCCTGCCCTTGAGTAAGATTTGCACTGCACAAAGAGCAGGTTATGACATCTGTGCCGCCAACGAAACGGGTGAAAAGATACTTAACACTGCCTACGAGCCTTTGATGAAGGCCAATATTGACTATGCGCAGATAATGGACCAGAATCATGGCGGAAGTCAGTATTTCTGTTACAGTAAGGACCATGGACATCCTCCTGTACCGGGTGCTTGGATGACCAAAACTATGCAGAAACTGTTGTCGCATTGGAATGAGTTGGGTGGTTTGCGTCAGATCGGTTGCGAATCGGCTGCTGCTGAGCCTTATCTTGGTAATTTGAGATACAGTGACAACCGTTTTGAGATAAACTTCCAATTCGGTACGTCGGTTCCTGCTTATTCTTACATATATCACCGTTATGTTCACAACTTTATGGGTAATCAGTGCTGCTGCTTCCTGCTTGACAGTATTTTGTACAGAATCTCTCACGCATTCCTTTGCGGTGACGATATTTCGCTTGTTATCCGCGGTGACGGTAAGATTGTTTCCCATTGGGGTAGATGGGGTCATGATGAGGTTGAGGATCAGGAAAAGACCATAAATTTCGTTGCAACACTTTTGAAGTTCTATAAGGAAAAGGGTAAAAAGTGGCTTTACAACGGTAAGATGATTAAGCCCTTGAAATTCGAGGCTGTTGACGGTGAAAAAGAGGTTATTTTCAAAAAGCGTTACACAGGCGGAGATTTCTTTGCCAAGACTGTGCTTTCAACTGCTTTTGAAGCAACCGACGGTGAAAAGGCACAGTTGTTCATTAACCATACCGATAAAGACATTAAGATAAAGCTTGAAAACGGTATTGAACTGACCGTTCCTGCTATGAATATCGAATCAATAATACTGTAAAACAACAAGGTGACAGGCAGAGTCTTAACGGGCTTTGCTTGTCACCTTATTAATATTTAACATAGATTTAACATTAGTGTGTTGTGGATTTTACTTATGTTTGTTACAATGCACCCATAAGTTAAAAAAAGAATATAAAAACAAAAGAAAGTAAAGGTGCTAATTCATGGGAGTAAATGACATTATATTTGCCGTAATAAAGCTTCTTGGTGGACTTGCCTTCTTCCTTTACGGAATGAATGTTATGTCCAGTGGTCTTGAAAAAATGGCCAAGGGTAAGCTTGAAAAAACTCTTATCAAGGTTACGTCCAAAAAGCCTTTGGCTTTGATTTTCGGTGCAGGTATTACCGTTGCAATTCAGTCATCGTCTGCTTTGACCGTTATGTTGGTCGGTCTTGTCAACTCGGGACTGCTCAATTTCGGACAGACTATCGGTGTTTTGATGGGCTCGAACATCGGTACTACCCTTACCGCTTGGATTTTAAGCCTTGCAGGTATTGAGGCTGACGGAAACCTTTTGTTAGGCTTGTTACAGCCCAAGAACTTCTCGCTTATTTTTGCGTTGATTGGTATTTTGCTTATTATGATGAGCAAAAAGCAGAAGCGTCAGAACACCGGTGCTATTTTAGTCGGCTTTGCAGTATTGATGTTCGGTATGAACCTTATGTCGGATGCTATGAAGCCTCTGACCGAGATGGAAGGCTTTACGAGTCTGCTTACTGCATTTGAAAATCCGTTCTTAGCTGTTGCTTTTGGTGCAATATTTACGGGTATTATTCAGAGCTCTGCCGCATCGGTTGGTATTTTGCAGACCGCCGCAACTGCTGCTATGGCTTCGGGTGGCGGTGTTACCTACCGTATGGCAATCCCCATTATTATGGGTCAGAACATCGGTACCTGCGTTACCGCCGTTATCTCCAGCTTTGGTGTAAGCCGTAACGCAAAAAAGGTTGCCGTTGTCCACCTTTTGTTCAATATAATCGGTACACTCGTTGTACTTATCCCGTTCTGTATTTTGAGCTATGCTGTCGATTTTGCGATGCTCGACCGTGCTATAACTCCGTTTGAAATCGCAATCGTTCATAGTTTATTCAATATATTCACAACACTTATCCTCTATCCCTTCACCAAACAGCTTGAGGCAATGGCCAACAAAATCGTTCCTGAAAAGGACGGCGAGAAGAAGGGTAAGCTTCTCGACGAGCGTTTGCTTACCGTTCCTTCCTTCGCAGTTACCAACTCATTGGATGTTGTTGTCGAAATGGCAGGCGTTTCGAGAGATGCCTTTAACAAGGCAGTTTCGCTGGTTGGCAACTATGATGAAAAAATGGCACTTGAAATATCCGAAATGGAAACCCGGCTTGACAATTACGAGGATCAACTCGGAACCTATATGGTCAAGCTGTCGAGTACCGGCGTTTCGGATTCCGACTCAAAGAAAATTGCTAAGATTTTACATACCATAAATGACTTTGAGCGTATCGGTGACCATGCCGAAAACCTTGTCGGTGTTGCACGCGAGATACACGAGAAAAGAATCGAGTTCTCGCACGAGGCTAAGCAGGAGATTGCCAAGCTTCGTGAGGCAACGCTTGAGATTATCGATATTACAACCGAAGCATTTACGAAAAACGACCTTGAATTGGCTTCGTCGGTCGAACCTCTCGAGCAGGTTATCGACGGTATCATTACCGATATCAAGAGTCGCCACGTAAAACGTTTGCAACACGGAAACTGCACTATCGAGTTGGGATTTGTTCTGACCGACCTTTTGACCAACTACGAGCGTGTTTCCGACCACTGCTCCAACGTTGCCGTTGCTATAATCGAGTCACAGCACGGCACCTTTGAGGCTCACGAGTATCTTAACCACGTTAAGAATGACCCCAACAGTGCTTATACCAAAGCATTCGAGGAGTACAAAGAGAAATTTGCTCTTTGCTGATATTTATTCCACAAAACACCCATTCGACCAAAGTCGGGTGGGTGTTCCATTGTTACAGAAAATTATCGAAAAACAATAAAAAAGTATTGACAAACGAATTTTTACGTGTTATTATAATGATACAATATTGTAATTTCCAAAATTCGGAGGTTTTATTATGCTAAAGGTACCTAATCGCATTTCCGTTATGTTATCGACCGTTATGGCCGCGGTGTTGTTCGTCGGTTGTATTGTCGGTGCTGTTTTTATGCCTACTCTCAGTAATATGCTGATTGAAGCAAGGGACAGTATCAGCGTACGTAACGACCTTACTTCTGATGACCGTGTTGTTGTATTGGTGATTGCTTATCTTATATTGGCAGTGATGCTGCTTGCCGATATTCTGCTTTTCTGTCTGCTTAAAAACGTAAGACAGCAAAAGATTTTCACTAAATGCAGTGTTTCGGTTATAAGAGGTGTTTCCTGGTGCTGTATTGGTCTTTGTGCAGTGTTTTGTGTCTTGGGATATTATTTCTATCTTTCGTTCATTGTGGCATTTTTGGCATTATTCTTGGGTGTTTGCTTAAGAGTTGTCAAAAATGTTATCGGAGAAGCAACCGAAATCAAGTCTGAGAACGACCTTACGGTTTAAAAGAGGTAGGAAATATGATAGTTATAAATCTCGATGTTATGATGGCAAAACGGAAGATGTCTTTGAACGAACTCTCCGAAAGGGTGGGCATTACTTTGGCCAACCTGTCTATTCTGAAAAACAACAAGGCAAAAGCTATACGTTTTTCGACGTTGGATGCTATTTGCCGTGCTTTGAACTGTCAAGTCGAGGACATCATTGAATACGTAGATTCTCCCGACGGACAGTAGGGATGACTCAAATCATCCCGGAAAGGAGTTTCCGATGGACGAGATAAGAGAAGGTATTATAAACGAAGAAACCAAGGCAGATAATCTGCCACAGGAAAACAATGAGGAGCAATCATCAAAAACGGTGGGAAAGGCTTTGTCTGAAGTTGTGACCGATGAATGGCTTCAAAACGAGCAGGTTGAACGCGAGTTCCAACCGATACAGACGGTTTTTGCCTACGTTTGTTGGTTGGTGGGATATCTTTTGTGCAGGATATATCCCGTTATGTCGTCACCGTTTGGCGGATTATTACTAATCGTTGGATTGTTTACGGTTACAGCGGTATTTCTTAAAACGCAGGGAGCCACTTTCGGTAAAATGTCGGTTATATCGGCGGTTTTAAGTATTGCTGTATCGTTGGGGCTATTGCTTTCGTCGAACGGAACTCTGCACACCGTTTCTTATATGTTTGCACTTTGCGGTTTTGTGTATTTTGTTTATTCCGCAATGGGAAATACCCTGCAAAAAGGCTTTTCCGATTATGTTTTGGCCGATTTTATAAAGGCCTTGTTTGTGCTTCCGTTCTGCAATTTTGGGCTTATGTTCAAGGCAATGTTTTCCGGTAAAGCCCGTAACGGTGGCAAGGTGTTCGGCAAAACGGTATTGGGACTTGTTATAGCTTTTGTTCCTACAATTATTGTAGTCGTGCTTTTGTCGTACGATGAAGGCTTTTCGGAGATACTCGAAAGCATCTTCGACTTCAGATTTGTAGATGTGTTTTTGCATCTTTTCAGCTTAGGAATTGGTATACCGATAGGTATGTATCTTTTCGGTCTGTTTTTGTCATCGGTTGACGGTGACATTGCCAAAGGCTTTAATGCAGAAAATACATCAAAGGTTTCCAAAGCAGTTCAAAAGCTACCCACGGTTACTGCTTTGGCGGCATCTTTGCCGTTGCTTTTGGTTTACGTTGTTTTCTTTATATCGCAATGGAAATACTATATTTCGGGATTTACGGGTGTGCTCCCCGACGATATAAGTTATGCAAATTATGCCCGTGAAGGCTTTTTCCAGCTTTGTACTGTATCGGTCATAAACTTTATTGCAATTATTGTTTTGTCGGTGTTTATGCGACGTAATGATAACGGAAAATCGTTGGTTTTAAAGGCTTTGTCGGTGTTGTTTTCGGTGTTCACGCTAATACTGATAAGCACAGCAATCGCCAAAATGGTTATGTATATCGGTGAGTTTGGCTTAACACCGAAAAGGGTGTATGCCTCATGGTTTATGATAGTGTTGGCTGTTGTCTTTATCCTTGTTATTTTGAAGCAATTTATCACGAAATTTAAGGTTATAATCGCATCGGTCGGAGTTTGTGTTGTACTGTTTGCGGCATTGTCACTTTTAAATGTTGACGGCTTTATTGCAAAATATAACGTTGACCGATATCTTGACAAAAGCCTTAAAACGGTGGACGTTGAAGCTTTATATGACCTTGGAGATGCTGCAATACCCGAAATGGTACGCTTGGCGCAGGAACTTGATAAGAACCTTGGAACCGATATTTCAAAGGCGATTGACGAAAATAAAGAGTTGGACTCCTATTTAAATTCGGAGGAATTGGTGTATATCAGCCTTACAGTTCATTTAAAGCGGTCAACTAGCCGGATTGAAACCGAAAATACCGGCCTTTTTGCCTTCACCGTGCAACGTTACCGTGCTGAAAAAGCGCTGGATAGCATAAATGCTTTTGATTAAATTAAAAGGCTCATCCAAAACGGATGAGCCTTTTTCTCGTGCTTAACCTATTTTTATAATTTTTTGAAGAACTTAAAGGTCATAGGCCAGAAGCTTCCGGCAAAGATTGTTATAAGGAAATAACGGAGAGCACCACCTGCAAAGGCATCGTTGAAAAGCTTGTAGCAAAGCTCGTTGCAGGGCTCTTTGAGGAAGATTTTAATGGCCAATACAGGCAAAAGACCCAACACGAATTTCAAAATCTGTGCCCACCATCTGGCCTTTGTGTCAAAATGTGTAAATCTTACATCGACCTCAAAAGAAATCCACAAACCAACGATACAACCGAGCATTTTATAACTGTTTTCAATACCCGATTTAAGGTTGTTATTATCGATATTGGAAGGGAAGTCGTAACTTTTTGTAAAAACGATAAACGCAATTGCACCAACGGCCATTAATATCATTAAAATACGCATTCCGACAGGCTTTTCGGTACATCTTTTGATAATAGGATAGAAGAAAAAAACAAGCAACAAGGCAATGATTATCGAGGTGCCGACGTCCATCGGAGTGTGTACACCGAGATACATTCTTGACAACGGTACTAGCACACAGACAAGAATACAGAGAATTCTGATAAGTAACCCCTTGTTCCATCGACCGATACTGCCGAAAATACCGACGGCATTTTGAGTATGACCCGAGGGGAAAGAGTAACCCGTGGCCTCGGCACGTGCCGATTCAACAATGGTAAAATCGGGGTCTTTAACCCAAGGACGGGGGATTCTAAACCATAGCTTTAAAAACTGGTTTATAACTGTGCCGATAAGTCCTACCGATAAGAGGAAATAACCCTCTTTTTTGTTGATGCACCAGAAGAAAAGTATTCCCACAACTATGAAAACGGTTTCCTCGCCGATATGGGTGACCAGGGAGAAAAATGTGTCCAAAGCAGGACAACGGATGCTTTCAAGTAATTTTAAAAATTCCATACGATACTCCTTTAATTTAATTTCCATTCGGTGAATTCGTTGTAATATTCGTTGGAAAGCAATTTTATTTCATCGGTAAAATGTGTTGCGTATTTTTCTTTTACGGCAACGATATACATACCGATTGAATGTGCTGTTTTGATGCTGTACAGCGCATCCTCAAACAATGCAATTTCGGTAACGTCACAACCAAAACGCTTTGCAGCACCGTAAAAAATTTCGGGGTCTTGTTTGCCTTTGGGGTATTCGGATGTGCTTAACAAAAAGTCGAAATAATCTCTAATTCCTGCTTCTTTCAATGCAATTTCAATCAGATACGACGGTGTTGCCGAAACAATACACATTCTGACACCGTTTTTCTTTAAAGACTCAAGCATTTCGTTGACGCCGGGTTTTGTTTTGGCTTCTGATTTATAACAATATTCCAAAACGTCGAAAACGTCCTCGTTTTTTATCTTGACGACCGCTTCGTCCGAATAGCGTTCCTTCAGATATTTGATTTGCTTACGCGTGGGAAGATGGGATGCCGCAAGGGTATCATCATCACTTAAATCAGGCTTTGGCAGACCGTTCATTTCGGCATAATACAGGACGATATTCCGCCAATAATCCATTGTATCAAGCAGAGTTCCGTCCATATCAAAGGCTGCATATTTAAGGTTCATTTTTATCACCGATATTATTGTATCACACAAAATGTAAAACGCAAGTCAAATTTGAAATTAAACTGCATAAAATAATATGAATGAATATATTGTTTGGGAGTGTTTTGTATGTGTTCAATATGCGGAATGATAGATTTTAACGAAAGACCGTCGAAAGAAACTTTGACTAAAATGGGAAGTGTTATGAAGTCGAGAGGACCGGATGCTACCGAGGAATTTTGCGATAATACAGTGGCTTTGCATCACAACCGATTGAGTGTGATGGACCCTAAAAACGGACGGCAGCCGATGATGGCAACCTTTGAGGGCAGGGAGTATGTGATTGTCTATAACGGGGAGATTTATAACTCACCCGAATTACGTAAAGAACTTAAGCCTTACGGTGCTACCTTTAAGACAAATTGCGATACCGAAACGGTGCTTTGGAGTTACATTATTTTCGGTAACGAATGTCCTAAAAAGTTGAACGGGATTTTTGCTTTTGCGGTGTATGACGTGTATGCAAAAAAGGTGTTTTTTGCACGTGACCGACTTGGTGTAAAACCGTTTTTCTTTGCCGAACATAGCGGAACGTTTATGTTTGCATCCGAGATAAAAGCGTTGCTGCAAAACCCAAAGATATCAAGCAAGGTTGACCGTGAAGGGCTTTGGCAACTCATATTCTTAAGCCCCGTAACCTTACAGGGAAGCGGTGTTTTCCGTGATATAAAAGAGCTTAAACCTGCCGAATGTGCCGAGTTTTCAGAGAGTGGTTTAAAGGTTTGGAAATATTGGTTTTTAGAGGCAAAGCCTTGGTCAGGTGATGCAAAATTGGCCGCAAGCGAGGTTGGCGAGTTAATAGCCGATGCCGTGAAACGGCAGACGGTAAGTGACGTACCTCTTTGCACATTTTTGTCTGGTGGACTTGATTCATCGGTGCTTACTGCTTTGGCAGCCGAGATTTACCGCAAAAAGGGAAAGACCTTGTCGACCTATTCTTTTGAGTATGAGGGTAACCGCGAAAACTTTAAGCAGTCACTTTTTCAACCGCAAGGTGACGACGATTTTGCAAGGTATCTGGCACGTTGGCTGATGACCGACCACACCGTGCTTGTTGCGCCGAATATGGAGGTTGCCGACTGCCTTTTGCCTGCTACAGATGCCCGCGATTTTCCGGGTCAGGCCGATATTGATTCGTCACTTTTGCTGTTTTGCAGGCAGATAAAGGAAAACCATACCGTTGCCATTTCAGGTGAATGTTCAGACGAGATTTTCGGAGGTTATCCGTGGTTTTACAGACCCGAAATGTTGTACCGTGATTTCTTCCCGTGGATACACGAGCCTAAAGCCCGAGCAGGTATTTTCCGCTCCGATTTTGCCCGTGCTGACGAGGGATTTTCATATCTTTCCGAGGAATATAAGAAAATTATCAACGACTGTCCGACCCTTCCTTGGGATAGTGACAGTATGCGTCAGTCACGTGTTGCAACCTGCCTTTCGGTAGGATATTTTATGACCTCTCTGCTTGAAAGAAAAGACCGAATGAGTATGTATTCAGGGTTAGAGGTAAGGGTGCCGTTTGCCGACCACAGAATTTTGGAATACGTCTATAACGTGCCTTGGGAGATTAAGTTTGAAAACGGTGTTGAAAAGGCACTGTTAAGGAATTCCATGACCAAATATCTTCCCGATAAAATTTTGTGGAGAAAGAAGAGCCCGTACCCCAAAACCCATTCGCCCGAGTACCGCGAAAAGGTCACAGCAATGCTTCGTGAAAGACTCGAAAGGCATGGAATTCTGTCTGACGTTATTGATAAAAACGTGCTTCAATCGGTGTTGTCGGGAGAGGATAAAACATGGTTCGGTCAGTTGATGTCAACACCTCAGCTTATTGCCTGGCTCGTGCAGTTCGATTATTGGGTTGAGAATTACAAGGTTGAGTTTGAGTTATAAAATTTATGGGTGGGTATATATGTTCACCCTTTGTTTATTCGTTGACTTTTTATTTTAGGTGTTGTAGAATAAATTATAATTTACGATAATTTTTGTTGTCGAGGTGACGCAAAATGACGAGAAACGATATTTTGGAGTTTGCAAAAACGCTTCCTGATGCGGTTTGCGATAACCCCTTCAAGGAGGATTTCGTTACCATGGTTTTGCGTCACAAAGCATCAAAAAAGTGGTTTGGAATATTGCTCAAAGCACCTAAAGAAAAGGTAGGCTTAAAGGGTGAGGGAGAGGTGGATGCCTTAAACCTCAAATGCGACCCAGTTTTGGCAAAGGGTCTGTTTGAGAGTTATCGCGGTATTATGCCTGCCTACCATATGAACAAGTATCATTGGATATCGGTTTTGCTTGACAGCGACGTTCCATTTGAAGAGGTGAAAGGCTTGATTTCCTTGAGTTTTTCACTGACCGATTTGAAAAAGTAGGGGGCGATTCACGAATCGCCCGTGGGTAATTATAAGGTCAACACAGTTTGAATTTTTAAGGGTTGGCTTGGCAACATAGTTAACATAACAACCGATATTTTGCTGTGTGTGTTAAATTGTACAATTTTGTTTATAAATATATTAAAATATATACTAAAATTTCATTGATATTTCATTGACAAAAACCGACCTTTTTGGTATACTTGATTCCGTGAGGTTTCACGCTACTGACGGAATGTGGTTTAACACAATGGGAACGTGAAATTTATATATTGCCGACCGTCTGGGCAGATCTCCGCATTTTAAAAGTGGAAGTCTGTCCTTTTTTGATTTTGCGGATAATTTGGAGGATGTTTTTATGAAAAAAATCGCAGTTGTTATGGGCAGTGATAGTGACCTGCCGGTAGTAGAAAAGGCAGTCAACACGCTTAAAGAGTACGGTGTTCCTTATGAGGTACACGTTTATTCGGCACACAGAACTCCCGATGAGGCAGCACAGTTTGCTATGTCGGCCCGTGAAAACGGTTTTGGCGCAATTATTGCCGCCGCAGGTATGGCAGCACACTTGGCAGGCGCAATGGCCGCAAGAAGCACTCTGCCTGTTGTCGGTATCCCCGTAAAATCGACTAATCTTGACGGTATGGATGCCCTTTTGTCAACCGTACAGATGCCTTCGGGTATGCCTGTTGCGACCGTTGCCATTAACGGAGCTGTCAATGCCGCTTTGCTTTGTATTCAGATGCTTGCCATCACCGAAGAGGAATTAGCAAAGAAACTTGACGAAGCAAGAAGAAAAGGTGCCGAAAAGGTACTTAACGCCAACAAGGCAGTAGAAGAAAAGTTCAACGCTTAGTTTAATTAAATTAAAATCCCAAAGGAAGTAAAGGTGTAAATATGGGAGGATTTTTCGGAGTTGTAAGCCGTCGTGACGCTATGTCGGATACCTTTTTCGGTACCGATTACCATTCGCATCTTGGCACACGCCGTGGAGGTATGGCCGCTTTTGATAAAGAAATCGGTTTACAGCGTGAGATTCACAACATTCAGAACTCGCCGTTCAGAACCAAGTTTGATAACATCTTCAACGAGATGAGCGGTAATTCGGCCATCGGCTGTATCAGTGATTTTGAGCCTCAGCCGTTGCTTATAAGAGCAAGATTCGGCACGTATGCAATCTGCTTTATCGGTATAATCAATAACGCTCAGGAGCTTATTGACGAATACCTCGTTGATAACGGCGGTCACTTTGATGCCATGACGGGCGGTAAGGTCAATTCGGTCGAGTTACTTGCCGCAATGATAAACCGCAAAGATTCAATAGCCGAGGGTGTTAAATTTGCGCAGGAGAAGATAGACGGCACCGTATCGATCCTTATTTTGCAGGATGATGGAAGCGTTATTGCCGCGCGTGACCGTGTTGGTCGTTTGCCGATTTCAATAGGCAGAAACGAAGACGGATACTGTGTTTCGTTTGAATCGTTTGCTTATGAGAAAATGGGCTATCATAAGGAACGTGAATTAGGTCCTGGTGAAATAGTTAAAATAACAACTGACAACATTGAGCAGTTGGTAACACCCGGTAAGGAAATGAAGATATGTTCATTCCTTTGGAGCTATTACGGTTTCCCGACCACAAGCTATGAGGGTGTGAACGTTGAAACAATGCGTTACCGCAACGGTGCTATAATGGCCAAGCGTGATGAGGAAACCGGTGCTACCAAGAACGTTGATTACGTCGGCGGTTTGCCTGATTCGGGGACACCTCACGCAATTGGCTATGCCAATGCCAGCGGTAAACCGTATACGAGAGCATTTATAAAATATACTCCCACTTGGGCAAGAAGCTTTACTCCGACAAGACAGCAGGAACGTAACCGCGTTGCCAAAATGAAACTTATCCCCGTGCCCGACCTTATCAAGGATAAGAGTCTTTTGTTTGTTGATGATTCGATTGTCAGAGGAACACAGATAAGAGAAACCATCGACTTCCTTTATGAAAACGGTGCTAAGGAGGTGCATATCAGATCGGCCTGTCCGCCTATTATGTACTCCTGCAAATACCTCAACTTCTCAAGAGCCACAAGCGAGATGGAACTTATTGCCCGTAGGACGATTGTTGAGCTTGAGGGTGAGGAGGGACTCAAATATATTGAGGAATACAGCGACTTCAATACCGAACGCGGCAAGAAACTGCGTGAGAGTATGTGTAAGGAACTGCATCTGAAATCGGTTGAGTTCCAATCGCTAGAGGGTATTATCGAGGCTATCGGCCTTGAGCCCTGCAAATTATGTACCTATTGCTGGAACGGCAAAGAATAATACGGACATTTGAAAGGATAAAAAACTATGAAGAATTCAAGATCTGAAAGCTACGCCGCAGCCGGTGTTGATATTACCGCCGGTTACAAGTCGGTAGAATTGATGAAGAAGCATATCGCCCGCACTAAGAACGAGGGTTGCCTTGATGATGTCGGTGGATTCGGCGGTTGTTTCGGCCTTAATATTCAGGGAATGGAGGAGCCCGTTCTCGTTTCGGGTACCGACGGTTGCGGTACCAAGGTTAAAATGGCAATTTTGATGGACAAGCACGATACCATCGGTATTGATGCCGTTGCAATGTGTGTAAACGATATCATCTGCTGCGGTGCAAAGCCGTTGTTCTTCCTCGACTATATTGCCTGCGGTAAGAACTATCCCGAAAAGATCGCCGAGATCGTTGGCGGTGTTGCAGAAGGCTGTGTACAGTCGGGTGCTGCTTTGATCGGTGGTGAAACTGCCGAGCATCCAGGTTTGATGCCCCAAGAGGATTACGACCTTGCAGGCTTTGCTGTTGGTGTTGTTGATAAGAAGAAGATTCTTGATAACACCAAGATGTCAGTCGGCGACGTTGTTATTGCACTTCCTTCGACCGGTGTTCATTCCAACGGCTTCTCGCTTGTAAGAAAGGTTTTCGATATTGATAATAACCCTGCTTCTTTGTATGAGCCTTGTGAGGCTTTGGACGGCAAGTCTATTGCCGAGACTCTGCTTACCCCCACAAGAATCTACGTAAAGCCCGTTTTGGCACTGCTCGAGCAGGTTAATGTAAAGGGTATTTCTCATATTACCGGCGGCGGCTTCTATGAGAACATTCCCCGTTCAATCCCCAAGGGTCTTTCTGCAAAGATTCAGAAGAGTGCCGTTAAGGTGCTTCCTATCTTTGAGCTGATTGCAAGCACAGGCAACGTTCCCGAGAGAGATATGTATAACACCTACAATATGGGTGTCGGTATGAGCATTGTTGTTCCTGCTACTGAGGTTGACAAGGCTCTCGAAGTCCTTAAAGCAAACGGTGAGGATGCTTATGTTATCGGTGAGATTATCGAGGGTGACGAAGGCGTGGTGTTCTGCTGATGGCACAAAAAAACATCTGTGTTTTGGTGTCGGGCGGAGGTACTAACCTTCAAGCTTTGATAGATGCCGAAAAAAGGGGAGAACTGGGTTCGGGTAAAATCACTTGCGTTATTGCCTCCAAAGCCGATGCATACGCTTTGGAAAGAGCCAAAAATAACGGTATCAAAACCCGCACCTTGATTCGCAAGGAATTTTCGGATATTGCAACATACAGCAAAGCAATGCGTGATATTCTTCTTGAAGAAAAGGCTGACCTTGTTGTTTATGCAGGTTTTATGACTATCTTGGACGAAAACGTTTGCGATGCATTTCCAAACAAAATGATAAACGTTCATCCTGCACTTATACCAAGCTTTTGCGGTAAAGGTTTTTACGGACTTCACGTTCACGAAGCTGCCTTGGCTAAAGGCGTTAAGGTTTCGGGAGCAACGGTCCACTTTGTAACTGCCGAGTGTGATGCAGGTCCCATTATTCTGCAAAAGGTTGTTGAGGTCAAGAATGGTGATACTCCCGAAATTTTGCAGAAGCGTATTATGGAAAATGCTGAGTGGAAGATATTACCGAAGGCTGTTCAGCTTTTTTGTGACGGAAAAATTACCGTTAAAGATAGTGTAACTGTAATTGAGGAATGAAAGGAAGAGGAAAATGGAAATTAAGACTATCGTAGATGAATTGAATTCTTTAGCCTATCACGGCAGAGGAATTATGATCGGCAAATCTGCCGACGGCAAAAAGGCTATCACTGCTTACTTCATTATGGGCAGAAGCGAAAACAGCCGTAATCGTATCTTTGTTGAGGACGGTGAGGGTATCCGTACCCAGGCTTTTGACGAAAGCAAAATGGTTGACCCACATCTTATTATTTACGCACCCGTAAGAGTGCTTGGTAATAAGACTATTGTTACAAACGGTGACCAGACCGATACTATCTATGACCTTATGGACAAGCAGATGACCTTCGAGCAGGCACTCCGCACCCGTGAGTTTGAGGACGATGCTCCCAACTTCACCCCCCGTATTTCGGGTATCATCCGTCTTGAGAAGGACGGTATGAACTATGCATTCTCGATTCTCAAGTCGGCCGACGGTGACGGTTCTTCCTGCCAGAGATATACATACGCTTATTCCAATCCTCTTTGCGGTAAGGCAAAGTTCATCCACACTTATAAGTGCGACGGCAATCCGCTTCCTTCCTTTGAGGGAGAGCCTAAGACTCTTGAGTTGCCAGATATGGATATTGATGCTTTGACCGACCTTATCTGGACAAACCTCAATGAGGATAACAAGGTTTCCTTGTTTGTGAGATATATTGATATCGAAACCGGTAAATACGAGTCTAGAATCGTAAATAAAAATATGTAATTGAGAGGAAGTTTAAAATGAAAGAATTTGAATTGAAATACGGTTGTAACCCCAACCAAAAGCCTTCCAAAATCTATATGCACGACGGTAGCGACCTTCCTATTGAGATTCTCAACGGCCGTCCCGGTTACATCAACTTCCTCGATGCATTCAACTCGTGGCAGTTGGTAAAGGAGCTTAAAGAGGCTTTGGGAATGCCTGCAGTCACTTCGTTTAAGCATGTCAGCCCCACATCGGCTGCAATAGGTCTTCCTTTGAGTGACAAGCTTAAAAAGGCTTGCTTTGTTGACGATATAGAAGGTCTTGACGATTCTCCCTTGGCTTGCGCTTATGCAAGAGCAAGAGGTACCGACCGTATGTGCTCGTTTGGTGACTGGGTAGCACTTTCCGACGTTTGTGACATTACCACTGCTTTGATGATCAAGCGTGAGGTTTCCGATGGTGTTATCGCACCCGGTTACGAGCCCGAGGCACTTGAGATTCTCAAGTCTAAGAGAAAAGGCTCCTATAATATTGTAAAGATTGACCCCGACTATGTTCCTGCAGAAGCAGAGCATAAGCAGGTTTACGGTATTACATTTGAGCAGGGAAGAAACAACTTTAAGATTAATAAAGAACTTCTTTCCAATATTGTTACTGAGCGTAAGGATATGCCCGAATCTGCAATTCGCGACCTTATTATTTCGCTTATTACATTGAAATACACACAGTCTAATTCGGTCTGCTTTGCTGTTGACGGTCAGGCAATCGGTGTTGGTGCAGGTCAGCAGTCACGTGTTCACTGTACCCGTCTTGCAGGCGGTAAGGCCGATACTTGGTTCTTAAGACAGCACGACAAGGTTTTAAACCTGCCCTTCAAGGATACCCTCGGCCGTCCCGACCGTGATAACGTTATCGACGGTTATATCAACCAGAATGAGGAAGATGTTTGTGCCGACGGTAATTGGCAGAAGTACTTTACCGAACAGCCCGAAGTTTTCACCCGCGAAGAGCAGAGAGCATATCTCGATACTATCACCGGTGTAGCACTCGGTTCGGATGCATTCTTCCCGTTTGACGATAATATCGAGCGTGCCAAGAAGAGTGGTGTTTCTTACATTGCAGAGCCCGGTGGATCTATCCGTGACGATGTTGTTATTGCCTGCTGTAACAAGTACAATATGGCAATGGCCTTCACCGGAATGCGTTTGTTCCACCACTAATAGTAGGGCATATAAAGGAGAACTAAATGAAAGTTATGGTTGTAGGCGGTGGCGGTCGTGAACACACCATCATCCGCAAATTAAAAGAAAATAAGACGATAACCCAAATCTTTGCAGTTCCCGGTAACGGCGGTATGGCGAAATGTGCCACCTTGGTTAATATCGGTGCAAAGGAAATTGATAAAATCGTTGATTTTGCCATTAAAGAGGGAATTGACTTTGCCGTTGTAGCACCCGACGATCCGTTGGTTTTAGGTTGTGTTGATGCTTTGAACGCTGTCGGTATCAAGTGCTTTGGTCCCGATAAAAAGGCTGCCATTATTGAGGGAAGTAAGGTGTTCTCCAAGAACCTTATGAAGAAGTACAATATCCCCACCGCAGAGTATGAAACCTTTACAGATATGAATGAGGCTCTCAAATATGTTGAAACCTCCAAGATCCCCGTGGTTATCAAGGCCGACGGTTTGGCTTTGGGTAAAGGTGTTGTCATTGCCGAAAGCGTTGATGAAGCAAAGGCTGCTATCCGTTCCATGATGGAGGATAAGATTTTCGGTGACAGCGGTAACAACCTTGTTATTGAAGAATTCTTGACCGGTCCCGAGGTATCGGTGCTAGCATTTACCGACGGTAAGGTTGTAAAACCTATGGTTTCTTCAATGGACCATAAGCGTGCATTGGATAACGATAAGGGACTTAACACAGGCGGTATGGGTACTATCGCACCCAACCCTTACTACACCGAGGATATTGCCAAGGTTTGCATGGAAACCATTTTCCTGCCCACTATGAACGCAATGAACTCCGAGGGTAGAACCTTCAAGGGTTGCTTGTACTTTGGTCTTATGCTGACTCCCGACGGTCCTAAGGTTATCGAATATAACTGCCGTTTCGGTGACCCCGAAACTCAGGTTGTTCTGCCTCTCTTAGAAAGTGACCTTTTGACAATTATGCAGGCAACTGCCGATGGCACCTTGGCCGAAACCGAGGTTAAATTCTCAAATAAATCTGCTTGCTGTGTTGTTATGGCATCCGAAGGCTATCCTGCAAAGTATGAAACAGGCTTTGAAATGACCATCCCCGAGAAGCTTCCTCACAATGCCGAGGTTTATGTTGCAGGTGCTAAGCTTTCCGATGGTAAACTGCTTACCGCAGGCGGACGTGTTCTTGGTGTTACTGCAGTGGCTGACAACCTTGAAACTGCCATTTCGTATGCTTACGATGCCGTTAAAGAGGTTAAATTCGATAACGCACGTTGCAGAAGCGATATCGGTCAGCGTGCTTTAAAGGCACTCAAGTAATTTGTGTTAATTAATACCGAAAGGAATTTTGCCGTATGGTATATAGAATTTTTGTTGAAAAAAGAGAAGGTTTGCAACACGAAGCAACCTCTTTGAAGCAGGATATCCGAGCATTCCTCGGTGTCAAGGCATTGGAAGAGCTTCGAGTTATCAACCGTTACGACGTTGAAAATATCGAGGAAGAGCTGTTCAACTATGCAGTTGACACCGTTTTCTCCGAACCTCAGTTGGACATCACCTCTGATGCTATCGATACCGACGGTTACATTGTTTTCGCAGTTGAGGCTTTACCCGGTCAGTTTGACCAACGTGCTGATTCTGCTTCGCAGTGTATCCAGCTTATTAACGCAGGCGACCGTCCCGACGTAAGAGCAGCTAAGGTTTATATGATGAAGGGTGCTTTGACCGAGGAAGACGTTGAAAAGATTAAGAAATACGTTATTAACCCCGTTGAGTCCCGTGAGGCTTCAATGGAAAAACCCGGAACCCTTAAAATTAAGTACAATATTCCCGAAACCGTAGATACTGTTGACGGATTTATTGACCTTGATGATGCAGGTCTTTCGGATATGGTTAAGAAACTCGGTCTTGCAATGGATAACGACGATTTGCGTTTCTGCCGTGACTATTTCCGTTCTGAGAAGCGTAATCCTACCATTACCGAAATCAGAATGATCGATACCTATTGGTCTGACCACTGCCGTCATACCACATTCCTGACCACTATCGACAGTGTCAAGTTTGAGGATGAGTTGTTGCAGTCGGCTTACGAGGAGTATATCGATGCTCGTGCCGAGATTAACCGTACAAAGCCTATCAACCTTATGGATATTGCTTGCATCGGTACCCGTTTGCTCAAAAAACGTGGTATGTTGCCTAAATTAGACGAGTCTGAAGAAATCAACGCATGTACCGTTAAAATTGACGTAGAGACCGAAGAGGGAACCGAAAAGTGGTTGTTGCTCTTTAAGAACGAAACCCACAACCATCCTACCGAGATTGAGCCTTTCGGCGGTGCTGCAACCTGTATCGGCGGTGCAATCCGTGATCCTCTGTCGGGTCGTTCCTATGTTTATGCCGCAATGCGTGTTACCGGTGCAGCTGACCCTCTGAAGCCCATCAATGAAACTATGAAGGGCAAACTGCCCCAAAAGAAGATTGTTACTACTGCTGCTGCAGGTTATTCTTCTTACGGTAACCAGATTGGTCTTGCTACCGGTCAGGTTGACGAGATTTACCATCCCGGCTATGCCGCAAAGCGCCTTGAAATCGGTGCAGTTATTGCTGCAGCCCCCCAAGAAAACGTTCGCCGTGAAGTTCCCGATCCCGATGATGTTGTTATCCTCTTGGGCGGTAGAACAGGTCGTGACGGTTGCGGCGGTGCTACTGGTTCTTCCAAATCGCATACCTTGAGTTCTATCGAAACCTGCGGTTCCGAGGTTCAGAAGGGTAATGCTCCCGAGGAAAGAAAGTTGCAGAGATTGTTCCGCAACGCTGAAGCATCACGTCTTATCAAGAGATGTAATGACTTCGGTGCAGGCGGTGTATCGGTTGCTATCGGTGAATTGGCCGACGGTCTTACTATCGACCTTAATGCTGTTCCCAAGAAGTATGACGGTCTTGACGGTACCGAAATTGCCATTTCCGAATCGCAGGAAAGAATGGCAGTTGTTGTTGAGCCTAAGGACGTTGTACGCTTCTGTGAGCTTGCTGCATCCGAAAACCTTGAAGCAACCGTTGTTGCTAAGGTTACTGCCGAGCCCAGACTTAAAATGCACTGGAACGGAAAGACTATTGTTGACCTTTCCCGTGAATTCTTGAATTCCAATGGTGCTGAAAAGCACATAAATATCACTCCTGCCGCACCTATGGATTATACCAAGGAAACTCCTTGCTGCTTCAAAAAGGGTATGGAGGATTTGGCAACCGACCTTAATATCTGCTCAAAGCGTGGACTTTCCGAGCGTTTTGACTCGACCATCGGTGCAGGTACCGTTATGATGCCATTCGGCGGAAAGCATCAGCTTACTCCCTCGCAGGCAATGGTTAATAAGGTATCGGTTGAAAAGAAGCATACCGACACTTGCTCGTTTATGGCCTGGGGTTACAATCCCTTCATTATGGAAAAGAGCCCCTACCATGGTGCTTATTTGGCCGTTGTCGAGTCGGTTTCCAAGATGATTGCAGCAGGTGCTTCCTTCAAGGAGGTTTATCTTACATTCCAAGAGTACTTTGAAAGACCTAATACCGACGGTAAGCGTTGGGGCAAGCCGTTGTCGGCATTGCTTGGTGCTTTCAAGGCACAGAAAGACCTCGGTATCGCATCTATCGGCGGTAAGGACTCTATGAGCGGTAGCTTTGTGGACCTCGACGTTCCTCCGACACTTGTTTCCTTTGCTGTTACTGTTGGTAACGTAAACGACGTTGTTTCGGGTGAGTTTAAAGAAGCAGGTCACAAGGTTGTTGTTCTCAAGCCTGATTATGATAAGAATGGCTTGCCCGTAGCAGAATCACTTATTGCAACCTATAATAAGGTATATAGCCTTGTTACCGCTAAAAAGGCAGTGGCAGTCTGGACTCCTATCGGCGGTGGCATTGCAGAGGGCGTTATGAAGATGGCTTTCGGTAATATGATTGGTTTCAAATATTCCGACGGCGTTGAAATGTCCGATATCTTCGGCTATAACTACGGTGCATTTGTAATCGAATTGGCCGACGATACCGATTGTGGCACCTTGCTTGGCTACACCACTGACGACGGTAAGCTCACTATGGGTGATTCTTTTGTTGAACTCGATGCACTTTGCAAGATGTATGAGGACAAGCTCGAACCCGTTTACTCCTGCAATATTGAGCAGAAGCAGGAAAAGTTAGAGGCCTTCTCGTTTGAGGCTTCTGAAAGAAAAACACCTGCTATCAAGTGTGCAAAGCCTCACGTTGTTATCCCTGTATTTCCGGGCACTAACTGCGAGTTTGACAGTGCTAAAGTATTTAACGATGCAGGCGCAGAGGCTGAAATCATTGTTATCAATAACCTGTCTTCCGACGGTATTGCACGTTCGGTTGAGAAAATGGCCGATGCTATTAAGCGTTCGCAGATAGTATTTGTTCCCGGTGGTTTCTCGGGCGGTGACGAACCTGACGGTTCAGGTAAATTCATTACCGCATTCTTCCGTAATGCCGCTATCAAGGCAGAGGTTGCCGACCTTTTGGATAACCGCGATGGTCTTATGGCAGGTATCTGTAACGGCTTCCAGGCTCTCATTAAATTGGGACTTGTACCATACGGCAAGATTATTGATACCGATGAGAATTGTCCGACCTTGACCTTCAACACCATCGGTCGCCACCAGTCGAGAATCATCCGTACCCGTATTGCTTCCAACAAGTCGCCTTGGCTTGCTGAAACCAATGTAGGTGATATTTACAACGTGCCGATATCTCACGGTGAGGGTCGCTTCCTTGCTTCTGAGGAACTTATCCGCGAGCTTGCTAAGAACGGACAGATTGCAACCCAGTACGTTGACCTTAACGGCAACGTCACTGCAGATATTCGCTTCAACCCCAACAACTCCGCATTCGCTATCGAGGGTATCACTTCTCCTGACGGTCGTGTATTCGGTAAGATGGGTCACAGTGAGCGTATCGGCAACGGTCTTTACAACAACGTACTCGGTAACTATGAGATCGGAATGTTCCGTTCTGCAGTTAAATACTTTAAGTAATATAAGAGGGTATAACAAATGAAAACTGATATTGAAATTGCTCAGTCGGTCGAAATGAAACCCATAACCGAGATTGCCAAAACTGCCGGTATTGATGATAAATACCTCGAGCAGTACGGTAAATATAAGGCAAAGATTGACCTTTCCTTGCTTAACGACAGCGACAAGAAGGACGGTAAGCTCATTCTTGTTACTGCTATCACTCCCACACCTGCAGGTGAGGGTAAAAACACCACAACTATCGGTCTTGCCGACGGTATGCGCCGTATCGGTAAGAACGTTATGGTAGCTTTGCGTGAGCCTTCCCTTGGTCCTGTTTTCGGTATCAAGGGTGGTGCTGCAGGTGGTGGTTATGCACAGGTTGTTCCTATGGAGGATATCAACCTCCATTTCACCGGTGACTTCCATGCTATCGGTGCAGCAAACAACCTGCTTGCTGCAATGCTTGATAATCATATATATCAGGGTAACACACTTAACATCGACCCCAGAAGAATCACTTGGAAGCGTTGCGTTGATATGAACGACCGTCAGTTGCGTTTTGTTACCGACGGTTTGGGTGGACGCGTAAACGGTGTTCCGAGAGAAGATGGCTACGATATTACCGTTGCATCCGAAATTATGGCTGTTTTCTGCCTTTCTTCCTCTATTGCCGACCTTAAGGAAAGACTTTCCAAGATTATCGTTGGCTATACTTATGACGAAAAGCCCGTTACTGCAGGCGATATCGGTGCAGTAGGTGCTATTGCAGCACTTTTGAAGGATGCTATCAAGCCTAACCTCGTTCAGACCTTGGAGGGTACTCCTGCGTTTGTTCACGGTGGTCCTTTTGCTAACATTGCTCACGGCTGTAACTCGGTTATGGCAACCCGTCTTGCTATGAAACTCGGTGATTATGCAATTACCGAGGCAGGCTTCGGTGCCGACCTTGGTGCTGAAAAGTTCCTTGACATCAAGTGCCGTATGGCAGGTCTTACTCCTTCGGCAGTTGTTGTTGTTGCAACCATCCGTGCTCTTAAAATGCACGGCGGTCTTGCAAAGACCGAACTTGGCTCTGAAAACCTTGAGGCTTTGGAAAAGGGTATACCTAACCTCTTGAAGCACGTTTCCAATATCAAGAACGTTTACAAGCTTCCTTCAGTTGTTGCAGTTAACCGATTCCCGACCGATACCGATGCCGAGGTTGACCTCATCATCAAGAAGTGTAAGGAACTCGGTGTCAATGTTGTTCTGTCCAATGTTTGGGCAGAAGGCGGTAAGGGTGGCGAAGAGTTAGCACGTGAGGTTGTCCGTCTTTGTGAAGAGGAAAAGGGTGACTTTACCTATTCTTACGAGCTTGACTCAACTATCGAGGAGAAGATCACCGCAATCGTTCAAAAGGTATATGGTGGTGTTGGCATCAACGTTCTGCCTGCCGCTAAGAAGCAGATTGCACAGCTTACTGCTCTCGGCTTTGACAAGTGCCCTATTTGCGTTGCCAAAACACAGTACAGCTTCTCGGATGACCCCACTAAGCTCGGTGCTCCCGAAGGCTTTGAGGTCACTATTAAGAATGTCAAGGTTTCTGCAGGTGCAGGCTTTGTTGTTGTCCTCACAGGTGATATTATGACAATGCCGGGTCTTCCCAAGGTTCCTGCTGCAGTCAATATCGACGTTGACGATAACGGCAAGATTACCGGCTTATTCTAATACTTTAGGGCACCGTTTAACCTACGGTGCCTTTTTTTTGTGCGCAGTATTGCGAAGTTGTCCAAAATAAATCAAATTTGTTAATTTTTGATGATTTTTATTGACAGTTTTATGATATTATGCTAATATTAATATAAATACATTTATATTAAAGGGGTTATAAAAAATGAAAAAGTTGCTTTGTCTCATGATGGCAGTTGCTCTTGTATTCGCATTTGCAGCTTGTGGTGGCGATGATACCAACAGTGTAAGCCAACCCGCAGGTAATAATGCTGTAGCAGGTGTAACCTCCATCAAATTTGATGCCGAAAGCTATACTGTAGGCGTTGAAGAGTACATCGAGTTCAAAAACCACGTTACTGTTGAACCTGCAGGTGCCGAGATTAAATTCTCTTGCTCTGACGAGACCATTGCTGAGGTTTACTCCGCTACCAAGGGCGAGTTCTTTGGCGTAAAGTCGGGTGAGGTTACAGTTACCGCTTCTTCTGCAGACGGTAATGTTACCGCAACCGCAAAGCTCGTTGTAGCAGGTATCGGTGTTGTTGTTGCTCGTGATAATAACGTTGGTGGCATTACCAACAAGCGTTGGGATCATACTGAGAGACCGGACGATAAAGATGCTTATGTAATCATCATCCCTAAGACCCTTAGCGGTGCTGATATGAGCAAGGCTGTTGAGTATGTTGCAAATGCAGGTGAGAAGGCTACTGACGGTTCTTGCGCAGCAGCTGTTAACGGCTATTACATTGCTAAGACTGGCGATACCGGCAACTACAAGCTCGACAATGTTGCCGAGGGCGAGTATGTTGGTATCATTATCAGCAGCACGGATTATACCCTTAAAAAGACCTATAACAAGTCAGACGCACTTGCAACCTTCAAAGCAAGCGCAATGGCTAAGTACTTCTCCGATGCTGAGGCAAACCAGTTTGTAGAGAAGTTCTATAACCGTGAGTTCTATGTAGGCGAGCTTACCGTTACCGCTAACACCAACACTGTTTTCGGTCACGACTTTGAGCCTGACCTCCATCAGTAATCCATAAGCTTTTTAAAGACCGTTGGGAAAACCAACGGTCTTTTTTTATAGTTTACACAACGGTTACAAATCATTACAATTATACGCTTTTTATTGACATAGTTTTTTAGAATTGGTATTATGAAATTACAGTAAATAATTAGGAGATTGGCATATATGAAACAGGGTAAGCAGAGCATCTTAAAACGCATTTTATCGGCCGTTATTATTGTGGCGGTTGTATTAGGTATTTCTGCTTGCGGAAGGGTACGTCAGACAATAGAGGTAATAAACGATATTTACAACCTTGAGGGTAACGAAATGGCATACGGCAATGTCTGTGAGTGGTGTACCCTTGACAGTACCGACGGTTTTGCCAAAACTCAAGGCGAAAATAACTTTTATTATATGTACACTCCTTACACCGATATCACGTTTCAAATAACACCCAGACAAATCAGCGAGTGTGTCTATTCCGAAAAACGCGGAGGTTGGGTTGCTGCCTTTGATAACAGAGAAATTGTAGCCTTTAAAAATTCGACCAACCGTGATAAAAATGCTGAAGGTATAGATATGTCCTTTGGCTCAAAAGATGCAAACATCACCCCGATTATTGGCTTTAAAGCACCGCAAAACGGTATTTATACCTTCCGCATCGTCAATGGCGATATAGGAACATCCAATTCTAACGGCAACAATTCCAACGGTGTAAGCATGTTTGTGTATGCCAATGACACAAAGCTTGCTGATGAGGATTTTATCAGCAAGAGGGTGAAGAATTATAACGTCTCGTTTAAAATCACTCTTAAACAAAATCAGTTTATCTATTTTGCGGTTGACCCGAGATACTCTGAAAACTATGATGTTGCAAATTCTATCGTACTTCAGGCAGACCTTGAGGGTGATTACCGACAATTCTACGTGGATAATAGCGTTGCATGGGGCTTTGGTGAAGTATACAACCTCGGTACCAATGCACAGCAGGGCATCAACGGTTGGTATTACCTTTACTGTGATAAAAACGAGTATGGTGTTTATGAAACCAAAGACCTTAAAGTATGTGACGCTAAATACAGTGGCGAAAATTACTACTTTATTGGAGATGACAAATCCAAGATAAATCCTGCCGACGGCACTATGACTGCAGGTGAAAATACCGCGTCAGCTGTGGCTTTAAAATTGCCGAGAGATGGCTATTATGCATTTGATATTTACTTTGATAAAGCCGCTTTGGGAAATTTCTCGGTATACTGCGGCGAGCGAAAGGTAAGAATACCAACCTTTGAGGAAGACGTTGACGGTTATATGTATTTTGAGGCTATTATGGAACAGGACGAAAGCTTTTACTTTATTTTGAATGAGGGAGAATGTACCGTAAATATTGCGGTACGTCAGGTCAAAAATCCTTTGGAGACAGAATCTAAAAAATGAAAAAGTGGTTTTTGATTTTAACTGCAAGCCTTTTGGTAGTTGCGGTGGTTGTATGTGTGTGTTTATCGACAACTCGGTTTGAATATGTAAGAGAAAAACATTCTGAAGCCTCGTCGGATGTGACAAGTACCGTAAGCTTGGAAACAGGCTCACAGTCCGAGCCTATGATAGAATCGGTTTTAGGTAATTATACCGAGTTTTTGATTGAGGAATATTACGATAGCAGATATGATTGTTTTCTCGCCATTAAGGATATTGACGATAACGGAGTAGACGACTTAATGCTAAAAAACAGATACGTTAGCTATATTGATGTTTACTCCTATAAAGACGGAGGTGTCTTAAGGGTGGGACGTATCAACAAAATGGAATCAGCAGGGATAATATATCATTGTGAGAGTTATCCCGGTGTGTGCTACGTAGTTCCCAATAATAATATCTGTTATTATACAACAATTGTAGACGGATTATTGGTTGAGAAACAGATTTGGTATAGTACGGTAGACGTTTCTGAGGATGCAAATCTTGTCGCGGAAACAAGATATGCGTATAACAACAATAAAAGTGTAAGATTTGAGGTATTATCGTCCTTTGATGAAATAAATCAACAATCAGACGATGCATGGTATCACAATATATCCAAAAAAGTCAACACCTGGACACTTCCGGTAGTCAGTGGTCAATATAATTTTTATTATATTGCCGAGGATGGAATGTACTATATCCATCAAAGTGATATCAAACCTACCAAAATAGTTGACGGAGAAGTTCGTGGTTTGAGCTATGACGGTGCGACCTTATATTATTGCACGCCAACCTCGGTAATTGAGCATACCTCCGCCAATGACAAACGTCTTAATGTTGTTTGGGATGTTTCTATGATGCCAAAGGGAAGCAAAATAGACCTTCCCGAAGGAATACTTGATTTTAAGTTTCACGGAAGATATCTTTATATAAAAAACAGCACAGATTCGGCATTCAGAGTCAATTTAGACACAAAAGAAGTCGAAATGTTCTTGGAGGATTTCAGCGAGGCTGTATTTGACGATGAATATTGCTATTATATCGACCAAATCAGCAAAACTTTTTCACTTTACAGTATTGACCTTGATATCTTAGAACATAGAATTATCGCAGGTGAGGGTAGCTATAAGCCTCAAAAGAAGATAATAAGCAAGGTTTTTGTTTTGAACGACACGGTGTATTATTACGACCGGGTCACCGAAAAGATATACAGCATTAACGGTCGGACTTCGATTGAGGGGTATCCCGAGGATATCAGTTCTCAGGATGACAGCTTGATTCATTTTGTGGCACAGACCGACGAGAAAACGCAGGTATTATATAGCTTTGACGGGAACACCTATAAATTGGTTGCTAACATAAGCGATTATGAACATATCAGAAGTAATTATATCGTTACAAAAAGAGGCTTGTTTATAATTCCGTATAACGATGAAAAAATATCGGTTTTGTGGTATTGACAGACTGATAGAGTAAAATATAAAAGAGCCAAGCTAATGCTTGACTCTTTTATGGTGCCGCTGACCGGGGTCGAACCGGTACGGGTGTTATCCCAACGGATTTTAAGTCCGGTGTGTCTGCCAATTCCACCACAGCGGCAAACCGTGCTATATTATGATACACGAAATCCCGCCACAAGTCAAGGAATTCCGTAAAAAAAGGCCGCCGCACAGGGCGGCAGCCTTTCGGTTTCCTGTTCTGCGAAGTTCATTCGCAGGCAAACACCGCAGAAACCATTTCTATTGTGTCCCTGCTTTCCGGAAATTATTCTTCCGCCAGAACAAAATCAATTTCACCGGCAGAAACATCCACAGCGGCACATTCCACCATGATTTTCTGACCGATTTTGTAGCTGGTATTGCTCATGCGTTCCACCAGTTCCATGGTTTCCTCCAGAATATAATCGCCAAACGGCAGGTCATTCACATGAACCAGGCCCTCCACGGTATTCGGCAGTTCCACATAGAAGCCATAGCTCTGAATGGAGGAAATCACACCCTCAAAACGCTCGCCGATGTGATGGGACATATATTCCGCTTTGTAGCAATCCTCGCAGTCACGCTCGATGCTGACCGCTTTGTGCTCGCACTCGCTGCAATGTTTCGCTGCATTGGCAACATAATTGCCGAAGCGTTTTTCAATCACCTTTCTCGGGCTGCCGTTGACCTGCGCAGAAAGAATTCGATGGATAATCAAGTCAGGATAGCGGCGGATCGGAGAAGTGAAGTGAGCGTAATTCTCCATCACCAGACCGAAGTGACCGGTATTTTCGGCAGAGTACACCGCTTTCGCCATGGAGCGCAGCAGCTGATTGTTGATAAGCTGCTCCAGGCGGGTTCCGCGGACAG
>JAZTYO010000036.1:0-56235 GCA_045636945.1 Acutalibacteraceae bacterium
CATGGTTGGTACTATGTACGGTACTAAGGCAAAGGGCGTAAGATACCTTGAAATGACCGAAGGCTACTGCACCAGAATGGCTCTTGATGAGAACAATGAGGTTATCGGCTATGAGTTCGTATCTCTCGGCAAGATGACCGACTTCATCAAGAAGGGTATGGAGCCTAACGAGGCTTACGAGAAGTCTAAGGGTACATATGGCCGTTTTGCAGACGCTGTTAAGTACATCGACCCCAGAAAAGAATAATTAAGGAGGAAACATATAATGGCTAAGTTTGAAGGTTACGAGAGACGCGAGGCCAAAATCCTTGCCGCTCTTAAAGAATTCGGTATTTCCTCCATCGACGAATGTAAGGAAATCTGTGACGCACAGGGTATCGACCCCTATAAGATCGTAGAAGAAACCCAGCCTATCGCATTCGAGAATGCAAAGTGGGCTTATACTGTTGGTTGCGCAATCGCAATCAAGAAGGGTTGCACCAAGGCTGCTGACGCTGCTGCCGCAATCGGTATCGGCCTCCAGTCGTTCTGTATCCCCGGTTCTGTTGCCGAAAACCGTAAGGTAGGTCTCGGCCACGGTAACCTCGGCAAGATGCTTCTCTCTGAAGAGACTGAGTGCTTCTGTTTCTTGGCAGGTCACGAGTCCTTCGCAGCAGCTGAAGGCGCTATTAAGATTGCTCTTAACGCTAACAAGGTTCGTGTAAAGCCTCTCCGCGTTATTTTGAACGGTCTTGGTAAGGACGCTGCTTACATCATCTCCAGAATCAACGGTTTCACCTATGTTGAGACCGAGTTTGATCCTTACACCGAAGAGGTTAAGGTTATTTCCGAGAAGCCCTTCTCCAAGGGCCCCAGAGCTGACGTTAAGTGCTACGGTTCGGACAACGTTCCTGAAGGTGTTGCAATTATGCAGCTTGAGAAGGTTGGCGTTTCCATCACCGGTAACTCCACCAACCCCACCCGTTTCCAGCACCCTGTTGCAGGCACCTACAAGAAGTGGTGTAACGAGAACGGTGTAAACTACTTCTCCGTAGCTTCCGGCGGCGGTACCGGACGTACCCTCCATCCCGATAATATGGCTGCAGGTCCTGCTTCTTACGGTATGACCGATACTATGGGCCGAATGCACGGTGATGCTCAGTTTGCGGGTTCTTCTTCGGTTCCTGCTCACGTTGAGATGATGGGTCTTATCGGTGCAGGTAACAACCCCATGGTTGGTATGACTGTTGCTTGTGCAGTTGCTATCGAAGAAGCTCTTAGAAAATAAGGGTTTTCAAGGCTTTTTGAAGCTTTCGGGCAAATGTAAAAGACCTGATTTGAAAATTTAACACTTAAAAAGTTGGACACATCATTTTTGAGTTTTCTTAAATGATGTGTCCATATTTTTTTGTATTAAAAGAGAGGTTTTTTACTATGCACAAACTGAAAATGAAAGCTACGAGAGGTCTTACTTTTGAGGAAGGTTGTAATAAGTATCTTGAATACTGTCGGCAGAGGAATTTGAGACAAGGAACTATAAATCATTACAGACAAAGCTATGTTCAGTTCTTTAAGTTCTTTGAGCCCGATACGCCCATAGAAGAAATTGACGAGGATGCTTATAAAAGATATGTACTGCACCTGCGCTCTACTCTTAACAATGATGTCAGTATTAATTCGTATCTGCGGGACTTTATAACCACAATGCATTATCTGATGAACGAGGGCTATATTCAGAGTTACAAGATGCAGGCGATCAAGGTTGATAAAAGTCATATTGAGACTTACAATGAACAAGAGTTGCAACTGCTGCTAAAAAAACCTAATATTAAGAAGTGTTCTTTTATAGAATATCAGGCTTGGGTTATGACTAATTTCTTGTTCTCGACGGCGGTGAGACAAAGAAGTCTGATGTATATAAAAGTGAAGGATATTGATTTTGATAATAATGTCGTGTATGTAAATGTTACTAAGAATAGAAAGCCTTTGATCGTGCCGCTAAATCAGACTATGGTTAATATTTTAAGGGAGTATTTGAAGTATAGAAATCATAAGTCGGATGATGATTACTTGTTCTGTAATGTATTCGGTCAGCAGCTTGTAAAAAGCACTTGTTATCATATGCTTTATGAATATAATAAACGTCGGGGCGTGGAGACAACAGGAATTCATAGGTATAGACATACGTTTGCAAAACAATGGATTTTAAGTGGTGGTAATGTAGTTTCTTTGTCTCAGTTGTTGGGACATTCGAGTTTAGAAATTACTCAGAATTATATTCATTTATTAGTAAGTGACGTGGCAAAACAGGTGGATGAAATTAACGTGTTAGATAAGTTTTACAGTCGGACACATATATCGTTAAAGAAGTAATTAAAAATCCTAAACTTTTTATAAAAGATGTGTTATAATATACTCATAAAGATATTTTAACAGTTAGAAAGGAATGTAAAAGGTTATGAAAATTGCTGTATTGTTTGGCTCATTTAATCCGATGACTAATGCTCATATTACTGCAATGAAAGTGGCAGTTGAATATTTACAAGCTGATAAAGGTCTGTTTGTGGCGACAAATGGGCAGTATCTTCGTAGAAAGTCGGTTAAGATTGATGATCCTTTTTATCTAACAGAGGAAGAACGCCAAGAGATAATCGAAGGGGTTTGTGATGGAGAGGATAAGTTATCCTTTTGGGGATTTGAAATGGGTGGAATCAACCCAAAACGGTATAAAACTCTCGCTAAAATACAAAAGCAAAATCCAGATGCTGAAATTTATGAAATTCAAGGTGCAGATAAGGTTCGTTCCATTTCCAAATTTGGTGACGCCAAAGAATACATAAGTAATATACATTTTGCCGTTTTTGAACGTAACGGAATTGATTTACAACATTTAATTGATACAGATGAATTGTTAAGTCAATATAAATCTTCATTTGTTATATTGCCCTCGCTGGAAAACAAATCTGAAATCAGTTCTACTGAAGTACGTAGGCGTTTTTATGCAGAGGAAAATTATTCTGATATAATTCCTGTTTCTGCCGCTAAAGTACTCAACCAACACAAACCGTCAGACTTTAGTATTTCCTTTGCTGAAAAAATGCAGGTTATGATGAAAACCGGACGCTTTGGTGAAAACAATGCACGCAAGGAAATCTATAAAGAAAATCTAAAGTTATTCCACAATTGGAAGAATGGAATATCAGATATTGGCTTTGGTGATTATCGAGCGTTTCTCAATGATACCAAACTATATAAAGACGCTTATGATGTAACCAACATCGGTGTGTGCTACCCCGAAACACTGACCGGCTGTATCAACATCGACTGTGTTGACCTTGCAGAACATTTAATTGCTAAAGGTTATAATCCGGCAATCCTTAATCTCGCCTCCGCAAAGAGACCAACTGGCGGCTATCGTGAGGGTATGGGTGCTCAGGAGGAATCGCTTTGCCGCAGTTCCAACCTTTCGTTGTCACTCTATCAGTATGGGGATCCCAAGTATATCAATGTTCGTGAGAGTGGTGCTCCCACCAAAGAGATTGGTTATCCGCTTAACCTTAACTATGGTGGTATCTATACTCCGAACACAACTTTTTTCCGAAACAACAAGGACAAGTTTTACACTTTGCGAGATGTTACCTTCAAGTGTGACGTTATCACTGTGGCTGCACTGAGCTTTACAGGCAGAATGGATTATTCTTATGCTAACGAGATGTCATATCGAGCGCCTGATGGTAGTTTCACTGCAGAAGGCGAAGCGATTATGGTTAATAAAATACGAACTGTCTTTAGGATGGGTGTGGAGCATGGAAAAGATGCCCTTGTTCTTGGTGCCTTTGGCTGCGGAGCTTATAAACTTCCGGTTCCTGAAGTTGTCAGGTTGTTCCGTATGGTAATGGAAGAACCTGAGTTCAAAAACAAATTCCGTTTACTTGTTTTTGCTATTATGGAAAGTACTAAGAGAACTAATGGCCTTGAGGGTAAGTTTGCTGATTTTTATCGTGAGTTCGGAACATATGATATTTAAATATCTTTTCTGAGTGTGCGTTGCGGTACAAAGTATTGGCGGTGCATTGAAGATAAGTAAGAAAGCTGATGATTTTGTGTGAATCATCAGCTTTTTTGCAAGTGTTAGCTATTGTATATATAATAATTAATTTATTTTTTTTTATTTTTTTTATAAATTTTTTAAAAAAATATATATCATTTATTCCAATATTTTTTTAAAAAATATTCAAAGTTAAGTTTTACACCGTTACTAATCATTTCTTTAAATATTAATTTTCCCTCTGATTCATCTTGACCTTCTTCCTTTTTCCGATCTCTTGCCCCCGTCGAATAGAAACAATCATATACTTGCCATACCTTATGCCCGGCCGATAATAAATCATAAAGTGTCATTAGATAAACACAAGACTCTACATAGAAAATATCACTACCATAAAGCTTTCCACCCTCAGCCTTAATAATAGCATTTCTGAGTTCTGACATCTTATCACAAACATCTTCTCTTTCAATACCGTCTTGTTCCATAGTCAACCAAGTATGATGTCCCACAGACTTATCACCAGAATCAAAATAAGCTCTCATATGCAGTTTTTTAATGGCCTTACGTTTTTCCTTAGTAAACAAACCGGCAGGCTCTATAACACGATATATTAGCTCATACATATCTTGTGACTCATCAATCCAATGACCCGAATTCAAAGATAACGTCATACGAGGAACGGAAGCATTTATATCCTTTTTAAGTATGAAACCATACTCATTTAAGACAGCTTCCCTGTCTTCCGTCTTTAGATTAGTCATAGAATTTGTAGCACGAATACCTATACCGGACACATAGAGACCATCATCAGACCAAGTGAATTTAGGTTGAAAGCGAATACGAAACTCCGGATAGTCTTTATAGTATTTTTCATTAATTTCATTGGCCTTTACAATATGAAATCTTAGTGCTGGATAATTCTCATATAAACACAAAGTGAGTTGTTTTTCAAATTCTGCCGTACTTAGTTCAATAGGTTTTATTAGTTTAAGTCTTGAAGCAAATCGAACCTTTGATCTATCAATTCCTGTATGTACATTTTTAAGTTCAGACATATTATAAACCTTATTTTTAACTACATACATTTGAATGTCGTGGTCTTCGCAATATTCTTTTAACGTATCTTCATTTTCTTTATAATAACGATATGTCTTACTTTTGTTGTCCTTTTCATAGTAAGCACCGAACTGATATTTATCACTTTCAAGACTTATCAATCCAATTTCTATCATATAGGCAATAGCTCTTGAAACACCCATTTCATTACCCCAAATAGCAAGCATATCTTTATTAGTAACACTTATGGGCATAATGGTGCAACCGGTTTTAAAACGTTTATGTTTCACGGAATCAATAAATGCTAAAACCTTACTTAACTTATTTTTTAGTTTTGTTTCAGCACCCTTGGCTTTACTTTCTTTAATAGTAAAAGAGGGTAATACATAGTTGTCAACTTTTTGTGGCTCCCAAGAAAATTTATTTACATTGAAATCGTAACCTTTTTTGTCTGTAAGCCTACCAGCAATTTCCTCTAAAGTAATCATAAATACCCCCGACCTATTAAACGTCTTATAATATTATAAAAATAAGCTAAATTAAATGAAGTTTAAAATACCTTGCCATAGATATACCAAAAACTAAGAACAGAAAGCGAACTTGTTATGAATGTAGACTCGAAATTTGAAAACGTTGCACGACGGTCATTATACAAAAATTTAAGCAAACTTACACCTATACAATTTAAATTCTTTTACTGCCTTTTTGTGCATTATTGGGCGGATTACAATTTGTTTATTGATAAACAAAATCTTTATAACCTGTGGTGCGAACTTAATCGAATGTGCCACGACTCAGACGAAAGTTTTCCGGACTGCTATGATGACTACAACGAAATAAAACACTTTTGTCAATCACAGCCGTATTATTTTATCGATAAATTACCGATAAAAATCATTGCTTGTCTGTTCTCCGAATATGTTGACAACCGAATTGACGTGCTTGTGTGCATAGCGAAGACGTTATACGAAAGTAATATAAGAGCTGCCTATGCGTATGTAAATCAGACATTAGGTTTAAATGAGCCAATAGACATATTAGTTTCAGAAACACAAGAACATATAGAATACTTTTCTCAGTAATTGGCTAGGACTATGTTTAGTATAGTCCTAGTCATTTTTTAGTATTTTCATCCCACGCAGGCAATCTACTTTGCTGAAACTGATTAAGACAGCAAGTAACTCGTGCTTCGTATTCACCATCTTCCAGTTCTTCAGTTGGACCATATTCATGCACCACCGTCACCGCTCCGCTTTTGCCAATCCATTTTTTATAGTTTTTAAGATCACGGTCCTCGATGTCAAATGATTCAAAGAATGCCGCTAGTCTTTTAGTAGAACTTAATCCAAATTCTGGATTAGACCATAGATAATACCACAGTTTCCCATGATAGCCGGATACTTTGAGAGTAATCTCAAAACACTTTTTTTCGTCCTTAAATCGTTCCACCCTGACATCACAAATTTGTACTCGGTGATCTCCGGCTGGTATTTCAATAAAATTATGCTTTGTATATATATTAGGTTTACTTTTCCAAACGCCCATAGCACACCTCATAATAATTAGGTTTTACATTAGAAATCAATTTTGTAAGGGTTTTCTTCCTCGTCCCAAAACAGACTTGCTGATTCTCGCAAGTGAATTTTTTCTTTAACAGGTTTTTCAAGTCGCTCTGTCATACGGCAGAGCTTTTTATATTCCTTTTTATCTTCTTCATCAAGACTATCATATTTAAAATTATCATAGCCACCGCGAGCATTAACAAAAAGATTTTTGATTTCACAGAGGAAATCGTATTTCAATTCAATGGGTAAGTTTTTATAATCGTTACATAGATATTGAGATCTAAGTTCACGTTGTGCAGGCAGATAACCTTTACTGCTGGCTTTCGTGAAATAATACATAGCTTTCCCATAAGACTGTTCTACCATCAAACCATTTATGTAGCAATATCCTATGTCATACATAGCACACGGACATCCTGATTCTGCCATTGGCAATAGAAGTTCAACCGCAAGTTTGACACGTTTTCTTGTTCCAACACCATACAGAAGCCTTGAAGCATAAGCCCAATGCACAAGCGGCCATTGATAAAACCACTCGTCCTCCAGAAGTTCCATTAGGTGCTTTTCAAGTGCTTCCTTTATCTCGACATTAATATATCCCTTAATTAAAAAACCAAGATATTCATCAAGTGTATGGGCACCTTGAGGAGAACTATTATAATCCTTGAACTTAATACAAGAAGGATAATTTTCCTCTATATAACGTTCTTCAGATTCACGATACGCCGCATCAGAATTTAAATAATCAGTATCAACCATACAGATATATTCCTTCCTATATAAGTATTAAAAGAAAACTTTAAAAAGTTGTATTAAAGGGGGCTTACAAACAAGATAAAACACGACATAATATAAGTATCAAAAGTACGTTTAGTTTGTTTCAATACTGAAGGGAGACATTACACAATGATTTACGGATATGCTCGTGTTTCAACCACACATCAAAGAATTGCAAGGCAGATTACAAATATCTTAGCTGTCTATCCTAATGCAACTATTGTTCGTGAGTTCTATACCGGCACTACTCAGAACCGTCCGCATTGGGAAAAATTCATTTCACAAGTAACAAGAGGTGATACCATTGTCTTTGACAGTGTTTCACGTATGGCCCGTAATAGCGAAGAAGGCTTTAAGGATTATAAAACACTTTACGAGTCTGGGATAAATCTTGTTTTTCTCAATGAGCCCTTAATTAACAGTAGTGTTTTAGACGCAACAAAAAGCAAGTTACTTAATGTGAAAATTGAAACCGGTAACGCAGCCGTTGACTCATTCTTCAAGGGGAACATAGAACTTATTAATAATTTTATTTTAGCCATAGCCGAAGAACAGATAAAAGCAGCTTTCGATCAAGCAGAAAAAGAAGTTACCGACCTTCATTCACGTATTAGTCAAGGTATTAGAGAGGCTAAAAAGAACGGTACACAGATAGGACTTACCAAAGGAACAACTTTAGTAACCAGTAAATCTATCGAATGTAAGGAAACAATAAAAAAGCATGCCGCCGATTTTGGGGGCACGCTTAACGATACAGAAGTAATGACGCTTTGTAAGATTTCAAGGAATTCTTATTACAAATATAAGAGAGAATTAAAATCACAAAGCACTTAATGTTTTATAAGCTCTCTATAAAAGCAATCAAAAGTTTCTTTTGTTTTGGTGTGAGCTTAGAAAGTGCGATAGACAATTCATCATTTCTTGTTTCTATATTAAAAAATTCTTGAAGTGAAATACCCATTGCGTCACACAGTAGTTGTAAGTGCCCTACTGTAATATCAGCCTGACCAAGTTCTACTCTACGTAAGTGCGTCTGAGACACCCCAGCCTTTTCAGCCAAACCGTTCTGTGTGAGCCAACATCTATCCCTTAATTCAAGCAGTCTTTTACCAACATCCATATTATGACTCCTCAATTAGTCTTATAAGAATATTTTATCATAAAAGAACTGAATTTATTAGTTTTATAAGGTTGACTAATTAGTCTTAAAGTGCTATAATATTTTTAAGTAAACTTTTTACTAAACATCTACTGCACTTAGTTGCAAATTTAATCTTGAAAGGTTGGTTTTTATGGGTTTATTTGACAAATTAAAAAGTGCTATTGACACAGCAACAGAGGCTATTAACAAGACGATTGAATCATCACAGAACGCAAAGGATCCTTTAGGTGATCCGGCTGTAAAAAAATATTATGAGGTTGCCTATGGATTGATGAAATCTATCGACAGAGTAACTGTGAATGCAATAAGGAAGCATATTGAACATCAGCTGGGAGAACCCTGTGATGAAACAATACTTCAAAAAGCGCTTGAATGCTATTGGGGTTCTCCATTATACCACATTATTACTGAAAATACCTTCGGGGAGGATAAACAGAAGAAGATAGAAGAAGTAAATAGAACTCTTGATGCCCTGAATCAGTATAGAATCACGAAGGAAGAAGCATATACGCTTTATTACAATGAAGAAGTTGAAAAAATAACTGCAGAATTCAACAAGGTGCTTGAAGTTGTTGAACAACACGGATTTAAGCACTTTAAAGAGGGCATGAATAGACTTTGGAGCAACAATCACGAGAATATTGGGTTAAATGCTTACTATGACATTGTTCATATGATTGTTAAGAATATGCTTTTTGAGGCTAATCCCGGCGCTAAAAGAGTTTTAATAACTTGTCTTGACCACGGAACGTATAGATTCCATAAAGTAAATGGTTCATTCAGAATAGCATCCATTGCTTTAAGAGCCCTGCATTTTGAAAAGTACGGTAACAGTGAAGAAGGCTATACTTCCATCACAAAGGATGAAATCCTTGATTTTGTTTCCAACAACGAGGAATTCAAGGAAAAAACAAAAGAGCTCACAGAAGAAAATCCTTTTGACGCAAAAGATTATAATGCTGAATTTGCAGAAAGTATTATGTCTGTTGATATTATGTCCGGTGCGTTTGAACACGATTTTGGAGGTCGTCAGATTGCCAAAACCGAGTGCTGGATGCCGGATTATGAAACTGAACCTTACTACACGGATAAGGTTTGTAACCTTTATTGGAAATACCTCGAAAACCATCTTGATGAAAACACTGAAGACTTAAATTCTGTGTACGATTTAATTTGGAAACAGATGAATACTTGAGCAGTCTTTTCTTTGATTCATAAGTAAACGGAGGCATGTTATGGCTTTTTATGGAAAATGGGAAACTTGGAAAATTATTTATATCCCAAAAGAAATGAATGGTGGCGTTCGGGGTGTAGCCTTAGTGGAAGCCGGAGACAAACATCACGCTATGCAGACCTTTAGAGAACAATACTCAGGACAGTATACTACTGTTGAATCTTGTGAAAAACTTTTTAAATAAAGTTTGTAATAATCATAAGGAGGAAAGAAAATTTATGATGGATGGATTTACACATTACGAGGGTAACGCCGTACTTTGGACGGTTTACCATAATCAAGGAACCACCTTTGTTCACGCTACAAGCGAAGCAATCGCCCTTCAAAGATTTATGGCAAAATACCCCAACAGAGTTGTTAAGAAAATTGTTCGCGGATAGTCAACACAAAAGCAGCGGCAGAAATTAAACTGCCGCTGTTGTTATAAGAAATTATAATGAATGAGGCGATTCTATGAAATATTCTATCAGTATAAAGAGTGCTCCTTCTCTAAAGGTGTGTGTGGGCGAATTTGATACTTTTGAAGAAGCAAAAGCACAAATGTCAAAGTTGATTATTGATTTAATTGACAGCCAAAAAGACGATGTTTTTGACGCTTGGGAAAATCTCAAGGAAGGTTTTTCCTTTCAAGCACGAGGCATTCTCGTTATGTACGAATGTTTTGGCGAAGTTGATTTTGATGATGAAATTGACGAAGAGGGAGAGAATACTTCCTGCTTTGCTGACGAAAGTAATTTTGAAATCTCAGGAAAACCTGATAAGCTCGGTTATAACCTTTCAATAGACACCAATGTCATCAATATGAATGATCCCAATAAAAATTATCACTTCACATTAACCAGAGGATATGACGGAGGGGATGATGAACTTACAATTGCATTACTTGTCAACGATGGAGCTGTTGAGGTTTATAATATCATTCCTGATGATGTCCGTTCACGTCTAGAACCTGTTGATTTGGATGATGAATAGAATATAAAGTTAAGCTCAATATATAAAATTATAGCTGTGGTTCATCGCCACAGCTATTTTTTAATAATTATATCATACTGTTAAATACGGATTTTGCTTCTTTCATTGATTCCGGACTGTAAGCACAGACCTTTACATCTATTTGATAGTCGGGATAGTCGGATATGAATTTCTTATAAGCTAACAAACATTGTTTTGTTGACTCAGCCACAGGATTATCTAAATCACCACCATATATGCCTGAGCTAATTAACGGAAAAGAAATACTATGTAAAAGATATTCTTTCAGCACACACAATGAATTATAGTAGGCATCGAATAGTTTATCGAAAGCGGTGGGTGTTACTGAAAAATCAGGGCCAACGGCGTGAATAATAAAACGAGCATTTTTTATCTGACAAGCCTTTGTGAGTACGGCAGAACCGACGGGTAACGGTCGCTTAATGTAAGAACAAGCTATCATCAAATCCACAACGTTAGCTCTTCTGAATATTTCACCACATACACCACCACCGGGTGCTAAGTTTTTGTTAGCAGCATTGACAATAGCATCAACGTTTTGATCAACACAGGATTCATTTAGTAAAACAATACTACTCATTATAGTCTCCCTGATACTAAAACAATATTTATCCAACAATTCTTTCAATAGTATCTTTTATGGTTTCAAAATCACAATCGCAAGTTAAAAAACATTTATTCAAATCAAATATTAATGAAACTATTTCCTGATACAGATCGTGCAAGGGCGTTTTTTCCAAATCACTAACCCACCAACCGAATTTGTTCATCTCAAGAAGCAAACCGCTAATTTCTTTAGGTACAAGTTTATCCTTCCCATACTTATCCAAAAGCTCAAACGTTTCTTTAAAAAGTGCACGAACCTTTTCATATCCGGGGTTTTCAAATTCAATTACTTTGTCTGTGACCTTATCCCACTCATTGATTAATTTCTCGATTCTTTGAATTTCCATATTTGAACGCTCCTAACATTTTTAGATTAAATATATTATAACATATTATTCTTAAAATGTTTAATGTTTTTTCTTATAAGTTTAATTTGTTAAATAAACGCGCTTACAAACACCTCAAAACACGTTATAATGTGGTTAAGAAAACTCAAAACGATGTGTTTAGTGGGACGAATTTTATAATCAAATAGTGTCAAAAAGCAAGTTATAACAAGGCTTTCGGGCTATGTTATGAAAAGGTCTTTTATCTACTGATTCAGAGTGCGTTGAGATGATGGGTCTTATCGGTGCAGGTAACAACCCCATGGTTGGTATGACTGTTGCTTGTGCAGTTGCTGTTGAAGAGGCTGCTAAATAATTAAGGCTTAAAAACAAAAACCGCTTACCGAAAGGTAGGCGGTTTTGTGTTATATTTTATATTAAATTCAAAGGCCAACAACAACTAAAATTAAAATAGTTGTTTTTGTGATGAAAATACAATGTTTTTTGCCGAAAATTCAAATAAAAATTGCTATTATATATGTTATATTATAATAGTACTAACACAGAGGGAGATGATAATGATGTTGTTTATGGGTATAGATGTTGGTAGTTCGGGCTGTAAAGTTTCGGTTGTTGACAACTGCGGAACCCTTAAATATTCGGCCTACCGGCCCTATTCATTCTCGTATAACAATGAGTTTTCTGAAATCGACCCCAATATCATTTTCAACGCTGTTGTTGAATCTATAAATGATATTACACAAAAACACAATTTAGCCGAACTTGCTACCGTTAGTGTTACTTCGTTTGGAGAAATGTTTGTTCTTTTAGACGAAGACCGCAACGTTCTTTGCAGTTCCCTTTCGTATAGTGACCCCAGAGGAACTAAGCAGTGCAAAGATATGGCAGAGCAAAACGACAAAATTTATTCTATAACCGGAACCACTCTTAATCCTATGTATTCTCTTCCCAAATTACTATGGATTAGAGAAAACTACCCTGCAATTTACAAAAAGGCTTATAAACTTTGCATGTTTGCAGATTTTATACTTGTTAAATTAGGGGCAGATTTCCATACCGACTATTCACTTGCCGCAAGAACCCAAATGCTCGACATAAAGAACAAATGTTGGTCGAAAGAAATTCTGGGTTTTGCAAATATAAACGAGAATTTGCTTCCAACCCTTGTTCCTTCGGGTACTTGTGTTGGCGAAATCGATTCCAGAGCTTCAAAACTTACGGGACTTCCTAAATCGGTTAAGTTATTAGCCGGAGGGCACGACCAAAGTTGTGCCGCACTTGGAGCAGGTATCATTCGCGACGGAATCGCCTTAGACGGCATGGGTTCTAACGAATGTGTTGTTCCTTGTTTTGACAGACCAATGTTAAACGACACTATGAGAAGTTCCAACCTTGCTTGTATTCCCTATATGCTTGAAAACAAATATGTTACATACGCCTTTAACAAAACTGCCGGCACTACATTTGATTGGTATAGAAAAATTATTGGCATTAAGGATTATGACCAATTGCTTAACAATATTGGTGATAAGCCTACAGGAATATTCTTTATGCCCCACTTTGCCGGTGCGGCTACTCCGTATATGGACGACAATTCGGTAGGCGCAATTGTAGGACTAAACCTTACAACATCCCGCGAAGATTTAACACGAAGCGTTATTGAGGGCTTAAACTACGAAATCAAGGTAAATTTAAAATGTTTAGAAAAAGCAGGTTTTACCTTAAACGAAATGTATGTAGCAGGCGGTATGTCGAACAGCGATAAAATACTCTCGTTAAAGGCCGATATGTTAGGAATTCCGATTAAAAGGCTTGAGATTCCCCAAACGGGAACACTTGCTATGGCTATTTTCGGAAGCGTTGCTATGGGGGTATACAGCGATATACCTACCGCAGTTAAAAACTTGGTAAGATGCAACAGTGTGTTTATGCCAAACCAAAAAAGGCATGACGAATATTGCGAACTGTTTTATAAATACGAAAAAATGTATAATGCAGTAAAATCGATATACGAAGGAGATTAACATGAGTAAAAAGATTAGATTTGGAATTATTGGATGCGGTCTTATGGGCCGTGAATTCGCTTCGGCAGCAGCACGTTGGTGCCATTTAACCGACGATATTGCCGTTCCCGAAATTGTTGCAGTATGCGACCGCAACACCGACGCTATTAAATGGTTTACCGATAATTTTAGTTCGATTATCTTTTCTACCGATGACTATAAAGAATTGCTTGCAAGAGAAGACGTAGACGCAGTTTACTGCGCACTTCCCCATAATCTTCACGGTGAGGTTTACAGCGATATTATAAACGCAGGTAAACATCTTCTTGGAGAAAAGCCCTTTGGTATAGACTATGCTGCAAATGAAAAGATTTTAGCAGCCGCAGCAAATCACCCCGAAGTAGTTGTTAGATGTGCGAGTGAATTCCCCTTCTACCCCGCTTGTCAAGAACTTATTAAATGGATTAAAGAAAACCGATTCAAAAAGATTATTGAGGTTAAAATTGGTTTTAATCACAGTAGTGATATGGACCTTACCAAACCCATTAACTGGAAGCGTATGATTAACATCAACGGTGAATACGGTTGTATGGGTGACTTGGGAATTCATACCCAACACGTTCCCTTCCATGTTGGTTGGAAACCTCTTGATGTATATGCTGTGCTTTCAAACATTGCTACCGAAAGACCCGACGGCAAGGGAAACATTGTTCCTTGCGAAACCTGGGACAACGCAACACTTGTTTGCAACACAGTAGATAAAAACAACGACCGTTTCCCCATGTTTGTAGAAACCAAACGTATGTCTCCCGGTTCTACCGACGAATGGTATATTGAAATTCACGGACTTGAATGTTCCGCTAAATTTACTACAAACGAACCTAATATTTTCTCTTATACCCAGGCAGTTGGCAAAGAACAGGCTTGGTGTAAACTAAACATTGGCTACAAACCTCAATTTGCAACCATTACCGGCGGTATTTTTGAATTTGGCTTTACCGATGCCATTTTACAAATGTGGTGTTCCTTTATTAAGGAACTTACCGGCGAAGAGGTTGAGTTCGGTTGCTTTACCCTTGAAGAAACAAAGCAGTCTCACGAACTACTTACTGCCGCACTGAAATCTCATAAAGAAAAGCGCGTTGTAGAACTTTAAGGTGAACAGTATGAAATATTGGGATTATAAAAACATTGATAAAACCAAATACGGCAACATTTCGCAGATTGGCGGTATTAAAAGATACGTATTTGCCGACGGAAAGGCAAAAGGCATAGAAGCAGTAGAGGTTAAAACCGGCGCAGGTTTGCAATTTACCGTTCTTCCCGGAAGAGGTATGGACATTGCTTGGACCGAATACAGAGGTTGCCCCGTAAACTATATGTCGAAAACAGGGGTTGTTTCCCCCGACTATTACGAAAGCAACGGCATGAACTGGTTGCATAACTTTTTTGCAGGTATGTTAACAACCTGTGGTTTGCTTAACGTTGGCGGCCCTCAAAAGGTTACTCATAGCGTAATCGGCGAACGCGAATATGGTATTCACGGCCGTATTTCCAACTGTGCTGCAGAACAGGTTAGCGTTTTCGAAGACTTTGTAGACGGCGAATATGTTATGAAGGTTTCGGGCCTTATGCGCGAAGCAGTTTTACACGGTGAACACCTAACCCTTAGAAGAGAAATTTCTACAACTCTTGGCAGCAAAGAGTTTAAACTGAAAGACACGGTTTCTAACCTTAACGTTTTACCCCAAGAGGTAATGTTGCTTTATCATATAAATGTTGGTTACCCCTTGCTTGATAAAAACAGCCGCTTTGTTTCAAATTCTAAAACTGTAACAGGGCTTTCGCCCGAAGCTGAGGCCGAAAAGGCTAAAGCGTTTGAGTTTAGCGATCCTGTTTTAGGCATTGCCGAACGTTGCTATTCTCACGATATGAACGAAGGCGAAAACGGTTTAGTTAAACTTGCCTTTGTAAATGACCAACTTGAAATGGGGCTTGCTCTTGAATACCGTAAAGACCAATTACCATATTTCAATGAGTGGAAGATGTTAAACCAAAAGGAATATGTTGTAGGGCTTGAACCCGGCAACTGCCTACCTTGCGGTATTATAAATGCAAGAGAAACCGGTATGGTAGATTCTATTCTTCCAAACGAGCAAAAAACCTATGAAATTTTATTTAAAATTTTAGACGGTAAAGAAGAAATTGAAAACTACGAAAAAGAAATTTTCCAAAAGTAAGGTGAATAGTACGAAAAAGGTTGATTTAAAGTATTTAGAAATCCTTTCTAAAAAATGCAGGTTTGACATTGTTAGAATGATTTCTAATGCGGGTTCGGGCCATATTGGCGGTTCGTTATCGTCGGTAGACATATACGCCTTTCTTCGCACCTTTATGGAAAGCGAAGATCGACTGGTTATTAGCCATGGACACACCTCTGCAGCAATATATTCCGTACTGGGAAATACGGGCTATTTTGACATAGAAGATGCGGTTGCTTCTTTTAGAAAGGCCGCCCCGTATGAAGGACACCCTTCGATAAAGGTAGACGGAATTGAATGGTGCAGCGGCGCACTCGGGCAGGGTTTATCGGTTGGTTGCGGTTTTGCTTTAGCTAAAAAGTTAAAAAACGAGCCCGGCACAATATACGTTGTTATGGGCGACGGCGAACAAGAAAAAGGCCAACTTCAAGAGGCAAGAGAGTTTGCTGTTAAGCATAATCTTCATAACCTGGTTGCCATAGTTGATTTTAACGGTTTGCAGGCAAGCGGAACCATTGCCGACATTAGCGCACAAAGGGTATATGATAAATATTCTTCGTGTGGTTGGGCGGTAAAACAAGTTTGCGGACACGATTTTAAAGAAATTGAAGAATCTGTTTCAAATATAGACTCCCCTACCTGTATAATTGCAAACACCGTTATGGGAAAAGGTATTCCCGAAATTGAAAATGATTATAATTTTCACGGCACTTTAATAGATAACAATTTAAAAGAGTTGAGCCTTGAACGCTTTAAACTAAACGATGAAGAATTATCGGTTTTAAAGCAGTTTAGTGGTAAAAAATTTATTTTACACCCTTACCCTGAACTTGACTATACCGAGTCTGCCCCATATTCTTTCGGAGAAAGCGTAGACGTAAGAAGCGGTTTAGGAAAGGCACTTGCCGATTTGGCCGTTGAGTTCCCCGAAGTGCCGTTTGCCGCGCTCGACTGTGACCTGGAAGCTTCGGTTAAACTTTCGGGAATTAAGGCAAACCGAGAAAAAGCCTTTATTGAATGCGGCATAGCAGAACACAACTCTGCAACGGTTGCAGCGGCTATGGCAAAAAGCGGAATTATAGCTTTTCAGGCGGATTTTTCGGTATTTAATATTGCCGAAACGTATAGCCAAAATCGTATGGCCGATTTAAATAAGGCGCCAATTAAACTTTTATCTACACATGCAGGTTTAGACGTAGGCGAAGACGGCAAAACCCACCAGTGTGTTGAATATTTAAGTTTAATGTCTAATCTATTAGGTTTTGAGGTTATTGTTCCTGCCGACGCAAACCAGGCCGTTTCGGCCGTACGCTATGCCGCTTCCAGCAAAAAAGCGGTTGCGGTTATTGCAGGCCGTTCTAAAATGCCTATTCTATGCAACGAAAAGGGCGAAAAATTAGGCTTTAAATATGGCCGTGGTGAATGGTTAAAGCGCGGAACAAAGGGCGTTATTATAACCTACGGCAATATGGCGCACAAAGCCTTAAAAGTGGCCGAAATTTTAAGCGATAACAACATAGATATTGGCATTTTGAATTTAAGCACTCCCCTTAAACTCGATAAAGAAAAGGTTCTAGAGGCGGCTAAAACCGGTTTTGTTTTAACCTATGAAGACCACATTGTTCATAGCGGTATTGCCGGTTTGGTTGCAAAACTTATTCTTGAGAATAAGGTAAATTGCCACTTTGTTGCTAAAGGCGTTACCAAATATGGTTCATCTGCATCACCCGATAATCTTTATAAAGAACAAGGGCTGGATGCCGAAAGCGTTGCAAAAGAAATAATAGGTTTTTTAAAAACCTAATTTTATAAAAATTATTTCAAAGGAGAGTATTATAATGGAAAAAGTTAAAATTGGTTTTGTACCTTCAACCTGGGAGTCTTGGGATGGTAACTCATACACCGGTAAACTTGCCGGCAAAATGCGTGCCCGTTGTCTTGAAGCATTTGCTAAAATCCCCGGACTTGAAATTGTTGTTCCTTCGGAAGAACTTACCGAAGATGGTTGCGTAGGCAGCGTTGAAGAAGGAATTAAAACCGCAGAACTCTTTATCAAAGAAAACGTTCAAGGTATTATTATTGGCAACATGAACTTCGGTTTAGAAATTGCCGTTAGCGCACTTATGGCTAAAATGCGCAAAGATATTCCCGTTCTTCACTTTGCTACAAAGAGCGGCCCTTACTCACAGTTTGGTAACCGTGCTACCGATACTTGGTGTGGTCAGTTTATGACCTGTTCTGCTCTTAAACGCAGAGGCTTTAAGTTTGAACACATTACTACCTGCAATCCCGAAGACGCTATTTTCAGCGAAAAGGTTGAAACCTTTACTCGCGCTTGCTACGCTATTTCTAAGTTTGTTGGCGCAAGAATTCTTCAGGTTGGTGTTAGACCTACTAAATTTGAATCCCAGTTCTATAGCGAAGAAGATTTAATGAACAAGTTTGCTCAAACTGTTTGCCCCGTAGACCTTGCAACCGCTTACGAATATATGGACGCTATCGCACTGGACGACCCCGACGTTATTAGAGTTGCAAACGAAATTCGCGCAGGAGCAGACACTATTTCAGACGAAATTCCTAACGCTATTTTAAACCAAGCTCGTTTTGAACTTACCCTTATTAAACTTGCAGAAGAACACAAATGTAAGGTTATTGCTTCCAGCTGTTGGGAAACCTTACAACACAAGTATAACATTGCTGCTTGTTCTACCTTCTCCCGCCTTAACTCCCAAGGCTATTCTGTAGGTTGCGAAGTAGATACTATGGGCGCTATTACTATGTTTATTCTTAATAACCTGGCGCTAAACCAAACTCCTGCCGACTTTATTGACTGGACCGACCTACATCCCACCGAACCCAACGTTTGGTTAGCATGGCACTGTGGAAACGCTGCTTGTGAACTTTGCGCAGCCGACTGCAAGAAGAGCCTTATGATGAACGAAAGACTTGGTCTTTGGAGCCCAACCTGCCACGGTTCTATGGAATTCAGAATGAAAGACGGCCCCGTTACCTGCGCTCGTATGGTTGAATACGGCGGTAAGTTTAGCATTTTCTATGGTACCGGCGAAGCAGTTAACATTGGACCTATGACCCGCGGCGCTTACGCTTGGATTAAGGTAAATGACGTTGAAGATTGGGAACAAAAGATGATAGATGTTGGCGTTATTCACCATGGCGTACTCATTCACGACCCCAAGGTTGCCGATGCATTAGCTATGTTCTGTAAATTCTTAAACATTGAAGGCGTAAGAGGCGCTTAATTTTAAAATTACAGGAGAATTATTATGAGAAAAATTGTTCTTGACGAACCTTATAAATTAAGACTTACCGAAGACGTTATTCCCGAACCTAAAGATGACGAAGTTAGAATTTCGGTTAAGAGAATTGGTATTTGCGGTTCCGACCCCACAATTTACAGAGGCCTTCACCCGTATGTTACCTTCCCCGTTGTTTTAGGACACGAAATTTCGGGCGTTGTTGAAGCAGTGGGTAAAAACGTTTCAGCCGACAGAATTGGCGAACGTGTAACCGTTATTCCCCACCTTGTATGCGGCAAGTGTGACGCTTGTAAAAACAAGATTTACAACTTCTGCGAAGAACTTCGTTGTACCGGTGCAGAAGCAGATGGCGCAATGTGCGACTATTTCTGCATTTCTTCCGAAATGGCAATTAAAATCCCCGATACCATGAGCATAGACGATGCTGCTCTTGTAGAACCCGCTTGTGTTGCATACCATGGTGCTAAACGCGGACATATTCAAAAGGGCGAAACCGTTTTAGTAATTGGCGCCGGTCCTATTGGTATTTTCTGTATGCAAAGTTGCTTTGCTTTAGGCGCAGGAAAGGTTTATGTTGCCGATATGGATTCCGAAAGACTTGGTCTTGCAAAAAGCCTTGGCGCTACCGGAATTATCGACGTTAAGACCGAATCTATAGCAGACATTGAAGACCGTATTGACGTATTCTATGACTGTGTTGGAGAAAAGGGCCACGTTCTAAACAACATTCTCGATGTTGCAAAGAGAGGTTCAAGAGTAGTAGTTATTGGCGTTTTACAAAACGAATACATTATTCCTAAACTCCCCGACTTTGTTCAACACGAATTATCTCTTTCGGGCACAACTATGTATGTTCCTACCGACTATAGAGAAATGATTGAACTTATGGGCGAAGGCAAAATTACCACAAAGGGTATGGTTTCTCACAGATTTAACTTTGAAGAAATTCCTTATGTTTTAGATATGTTAGATAAGAGAAAAGAAAAAACCTTTAAAATACTTATTGACGTAAACGATTAGTAGGTGTTCCCTTAAAATTAAGGAGAACCATCAGATAGCACCGATGGTTCTCCTTTTTTTAAATTTCATTTGTTTGATTTAAAATATGTTTTTTATATTTAAGCGGGGTTGTTTTAAATTCTTTTTTAAACTTTGCTATAAAATGCGAAAAGTCGTCGAACCCGCTTTCGAAACAGGCATAGGTTACAGTATGATTTTGGCGGAGCAATTTACAGGCCGTTGCCAGTTTTAAACTTTCGATATACTTTCTTGGAGTTACCGAAAGGTAGCCCTTGAAATAGCGTTCAACGGTTGCCACGCTTACCCCAAATTTTAAGGAAATTTCGTTAACATTTTTAATTTGCTTATGATTTTTATTAACAAAATCGAAAATTTCCATTACGTGGGAAGGTATGTTGGCGTTTGGCGCCAATGCGTCATTATTTTGGTAGCCTTGTTCGATATAAGAAATAATTTCGAAAAAACAGTTGATAGTTGCAATAGAAGAAAGATTATATGTTGTTAGCTTTTCGCAAAGTTCCAGTATTTTTTTGCGTTTAGGTTCGCTAATTCTTATAAGGTTGTTGGTGCCGCGTTTTCTTTTAAGCATAAATTCAAAAAGAAGAGGATTTTCGTGGGGCGAAAACATTATCCAGAAATGCTTATGAGAGATATCATCGTTATAAATACAATGATGATATTCATAAGGTTTTGTTATAATTATATCCCCCGGAGAAATATCGTATAACTTTTTTTCAACTACGAAAGATACATTGCCCGATATATTTATATATATTTCACACATATCGTGAATGTGGGGAGAACTAACTCTTATTGGCGAATTTTTAGTTACATTAAGTTTATTTGCATTTATTGCAAACCCTTTAATTGTACTAATTTCTAAATCATTAGTCATAAAATCACCTACCAATTTATTGCAAAGTATCATCGGTTTTGACGATTATATCATATTTTTTGCTAATTTGTCAAATAAAAATCCGTTTTTGACAACCAAAAAATATAACTTTAAAAATACGAGAGGAAAAAATATGTTAGCAAATTTAAACGACGTTTTAAAGAAAGCCCAGGAAGGCAATTATGCCGTTGGACTTTTTAATACAACCGATTCCGATATGCTTGAAGCCGTAATTGCCGCAGCAGAAGAAACAAATTCACCCGTAATTATCGGAACTGCCGAAGTTCTTTTACCCTTTGGTGAACTTAAGCTTATTGCACCTTCTATTTTGGCGGCTGCCAAAAGAGCAAAGGTTCCCGTTGTTATGCATTACGACCACGGTCTTACCTTTGACAGATGCATTGAAGCACTGAAACTAGGATTTTCTTCACTTATGTTCGACGGTTCTACCGAAGACTATGACACCAACATTGCAAACACCCGTGAAATAGTTAAAATTGCTCATTCCTACGGTGCTACGGTTGAAGGCGAAATCGGCCATGTGGGCCAAGCCGCTACCGATGATGGTGCTAATTCGGAAATGTACACAACCGCAGATGAAGCCGAAGCATATATTAAGGCAACCGGCGTAGACGCTTTAGCTATTGCTATAGGTACTGCTCACGGCGTATATAAAAACAAGCCTAAACTTAATTTAGAGCGTTTGAGTGAAATCCGCGGCAGAGTTGACACTCCCCTTGTTCTTCACGGTGGCAGTGGTCTTTCCGATGATGATTTTAGAAACACCATTAAAAACGGTATTGCTAAAATGAACATTTTTACCGACCTTTGCCTTGCCGGAGAAGAAGCTATGAATGAAGGCTTGGAAAAGGGCCTTTCTTACCTTGAAATTAGAAATCTAAAGGTTGAAAAAATTAAAGAATCGGTAAAACGCAAAATGGAACTCTTTGGTTCTGCAGGTAAAGCGTAAATTTAAAACCGCCTATCGAAAGATAGGCGGTTTTTGTAGATTATTGAATTTTTAGCAGCAGAGTGGTATAATTTAAGGGTAAATTATTTTTTCGGAGTAGACTATGAATTTTAACGAAAAACTACAAGAACTTAGAAAGCAGAAAAACCTTACTCAAGAAGAACTTGCCGAACGCCTTTTTGTTTCAAGAACGGCGGTTTCTAAATGGGAACTCGGAGAATCACATAGTTAAAGATACCGCTAAACAACACCACGCTTATACAATTACTGCTCCCATGTCATAACAATGTAGGTTTACAAGATTGCCATTCCATCAAGAATGACCATGTTGTAAGCCAATATTGTCGTGCTCTGCCTAATCTGCTTGATGGTCTTTGAGGAGGTTGTTTGCTAAAGCACAGGTTGATTGTATGAGGAATGGAGGTGAGTAGCATGATAGAGATACCCGTATGGGAAAAGTACACACTTTCCATTGAGGAGGTAGCCGCTTATTTCTGAATTGGCGAGAATAAACTCCGACAACTCATAGCAGAAAACCCCAATGCGGACTATATATTATGGAATGGTACAAGAGCACAAATCAAGAGAAAGAAAGTTGAAGAGATTATTGATAACTTGAGTGCAATTTGAAACAGATGACCGTAGGCAGCGATGATATGTCGCTTAACTGCGGTCTTTTTTTATCTCGTAAAAAGCAAAAGCGTATTGTTACGGCATCTGTACAGACTTGACCCAACAATAAGCCTCATAAGCTTTTACGAATCCACATTTTAATCGGAGGTATCAAACATGGCAAAGAAAAGAGCTATGGCAGTCAAAACACTCGATGACTTCATCGACGAGGTGAATCGCTGTGATTATGGCAGATATGAGGATGTGTTTTGTTAATATGAAAGTGGTTATAGCAGGATGTAGGGATTATGATAATTATGATGAGGCAAGGGAGTATATCGATTTTTGTCTTTCGAGAATAAAAGAGACAAACAATATAATCATCGTTTCGGGGTGTGCAAGCGGTGCCGATGCGTTAGGAGAAAGGTATGCAGAAGATAACGGTTTTCAAATTGAAAAACATCCTGCCGATTGGCAAAAATACGGCAGAAGTGCAGGGCCAAAAAGGAACAAGCAAATGGCAGAGGTTTGCGATTTCGCTATTTGCTTTTGGGATGGTAAAAGCCGTGGCACAAGGTCTTTGATTGAATATGTAAGCATGTGCGGTAAACCTGTAAAAATTAAGAAGATATGAAAATCAAGGCTTGAGATTAGTTCCTCAAGCCTTGATTTTGTTTACTGAATTTTCACGGTTTTGTTGAGCAACACGTTTTGTACTTTCAGAGTCCTCAGTGTTAATTGTTTATTTGCTTTTAACCACTGTGACGGTCGAATCACTCATACATTTAACTGTTAGTTTTATATCGGTTTCGGGGATGTAAACGGTATGTTTTCCATCCTTTGCTTCGTACATAACAGGAATCACGTCATCAAAGGTTTCTACATCTATTTGTGTTCTGCCATCGCTTTCAAAGGGGTATACTCTGATTTCTAAACTGTCGATATTTTTCTCGTTGACATAGTTCATTCGAGGACCAACGGGAATAACAGAGCCTTCTCTTACATAAAGCGGCAGTATATCCAAATCGGCAACGATGTCCATCCATTTTCCGCCAACAATACGCTCACCGGTATGCCAATCGGTCCAAACGCCCTCAGGCAGATAAACGCTACGCTTGTTATCTTCTGTGTATATGGGAGCAACAAGCAGAGAATCACCCGACATATATTCGTCCTCAATATTCCATACGTTGGGGTCGTTTTGATACTCCATAGCTAAAGCCCTGGTTACAGGAAGTGACGTTTCACAGCACTTTCTGGCCTGTGCCCAAAGGTAGGGGAGAAGCGAATATCTCATATCGAGGTACTTTTTACAAATGTCAATACATTCATCGCTGTATTTATACAGTTCTCGGTCGCCACCGCCGTGTATTCTTATGTGTGACATAAGAACACTGAACTGCATCCAACGAATCAACAATATGCCATTGGTACGTCCTAAAAAACCGCCAACATCCTGACTCCAGAACGGGAAACCGCACATGCCAAAGGACAAACCGCCAACAAGTTGGGGTATGATATTTGCCAAATTCGGGCTACTATCACCGCCCCAATAAAGCGGGTAGCGTTGGTTACCTGCATAGGCAGACCTTCCCCAAACTACCGCTTCATCGCCGAAGTATTCAGAGGTCACTTCATATGCAACCTTGTTATAAAGCAGGGGATAGAGGTTGTGCATTTTATATCCGGGAGTGCCGTCATAATAAACACCGTCCGAAGGAGCAGCCTCGCCAAAATCGGTTTTTATGACACTTACGCCTACATCGAAAAGTCTTCTGAGTATATTTTTATAAACCTCTATTGCGTTAGGATTTGTGAAATCTATAACTCCGACAGGGTCAGGACTGTTGCGTAAAATCGCGCCAAGGGTTCGAAGGTCGTACATCTCACCATCCTTGTTTTTTACAAAGCCGTCAACCGCTTTGAATTCGTCAAAAGCCCTTGAGCCAAAACGCACATAGGGCAACTGCCATAGTGAAAGATGAACACCGTTTTCTTTAAGTTCCTTTGTTAAACCTTCTGGGTCGGAGAATCTGTCTTTGTCAAACTCATAGTCACAGAACCATTCGGTCTTGAACCAATGCGTGTCGACATGTATAAGGTCCATAGGAATTTGCTTTTTACGCATGTTATGTACAATATCCAATAATTCCTCGGCACTGTGATAGGTTATTTTACTTTGCCAATAACCAAAGCTCCATTTTGCAGGCATAGATGATCTTCCGGTAAGCAAAGTGTAATTGCCGATAATATCTTTAATGCTTCCGGTGAAGATGTAATAATCAAGGAAGTTGTCCTGAATTGTCGCCTGAATGTCACCGGCATACATACTTCCCACAAAGAAGGTCATGTATGAAGAATGGTTGAAGAAAACTCCGTAACCGTTTGTGGAGACATAGAAAGGTACATTTTTATACGTTCTAGGTGTTCCTATTCCGATTCCGTCCTGGGTATCAAATTCAATGGTCTGACCAACTTTGTTAAGCTTTATAAACTTTTCACCAAAGCCATATATAGCTTCGTGGGAAGAAAGTGCAAAGTTTTCAGTCGCAACGGGCACAGTTTCCCCTTTAATATAGCAAAGACCGGTGTTAAGCGAATCACGAACATTGAAAAAGTTTTTTTCAAAACCGCCGACTTTGATGCTTTTGCCTGTGCAGGTGTTATATACGGTAAGACTGTAGGGGTTTAGTGCTATGGTTATAACAAGGTTGCCACAGCAAGCCGTAACAGTATTATTTTCTTCTTTTACCTGCATGTTTGTGCCAACATCAAGGCTTCCTGTTACCATAGGGGTATTGTTTTCTCCGATTTCTTCACCTTTAAAGAATCGGACACGCAAACAGTCTTGCTTAAATACCTCTATGAGCAATCTGCCTGTTGCAACTTCACCCTGCGCAGATTCTTTCATACGGGCAAACATCTCATCGTCGTCTGATGAGGCTTTTGCAAAATTTTTGATGACCGCGTTTGTTTTGAGCAGTAAACTGTTGTTTTCAACGGCGACAAGCGTTGCCGATACAACGTTTTCGCGGACATAGTCTTTACTGAGAATTGAATTTGTTGGTAACATGGTTAATATCCCCCTTATTTGCTGTATTGACTGCAGAATTTGCTTGTGATATAATAATATCATACAAATGTAACATTTTCTATCATTATATTTGCTAAAAACATCATTATATTGAACAATGAGGCTGAAATGACAAAAGACGCACTTTACAGAGAATCGGTGGTCCACAGAAGTGGAAGTTTGCCAATGAAAATATACAAATCCTCCTACGTTAGATACCATTGGCACGATGAGTATGAGTTTTTGGTTTCTAATAATGACGGAGCGCAATGTACCGTCAATGGGCAACAGTTGACCCTGAATAAGGATGATGCATTAATGATACGGGGTGGCAAACTGCATTCGTTACATCTTGACCTCGGAAAATCGGTAAATGCCATTGTGGTTCATCCGAAACTTTGGTTGGGGAATGAGTTTGGTGAGGAGTTTGAAAGGCTTGCATTTCCTACTTTCTTTTCAAAGGATAGTGAGCTCGGAACCGAGGTAATTACGCTTCTAAAGCAGGCAATTGATTGCTACAATAATAAACCTTTTGGATACGAATTTCGATTGAAGTCGATTTTCTGCTCTTTGTTTGCTCGTTTCCTTGAACTTGGCGAGTACAAGGAGCAGGATAACATTGAAAAGCACGATTTTTCCGCAAAGCATCAGCTTTTTGAGTATATTCACACACATTTCTCCGAACAAATCACACTTGATTCACTTTGTGAAGTTGCGCATTATAGCAAGTCGTACATCATACGTCTTTTTAAGAAGCATACCGGACAAACGCCTGCTGAATATATCATTCGGTACCGTGTTGAACGTGCAAAAGAGTTACTTTCAGAAAATTATCGGAATGTGTTGGATGTTTCTCTTGAATGCGGATTTTCAAGTGTCAGTTATTTCATTAAAATCTTCAAGCAATACACCGGAACAACCCCACATAAATACCTGCAAAATAATGAGCATAACAAAAAAAACTCGGACGGTCAACTGTGACCGCCCGAGTGGTTTTATCTATCGTATTTTTGCCAGAAATTCTTGATTTTATTTTCGTAAAGTTCCTTGTTTACAAGGTAACTCATACCGTGTTCAGCGCCCACCACTATAAGCAGTTCCTTTTGTGACGGACAGGCTTTATAGTTCTCAAAGGTCATATCAATCGGCACAAATCGGTCGTCCGAACCATGGATAAACAAAATGGGAATACGGCAGTTTTGCAAAGCATCCGAGCAGGCATAATCCATTGACACCTTGTTTTTCTGTCGGTACATATCCTCGGCGGTGCTTTTGTATATCCCGTAGGGCAGGTGCAAATGCCGTTCAATAACGTGCTTCCATATTGCCCTTGGTGAGGAAAAACCGCAATCAGCAATAATGCCTTTTACGTTTTCGGGTAGGTTGAAGCCCGACGTCATTAAAACGGTGGTTGCACCCATCGAGATTCCTGCAAGGTAGATGGGCAGCTTGCCGTCGGTGCGTTGGTTAACCCATTTTATCCATTCAAAGCAGTCGTAACGCTCCAAAATGCCAAAGCCCATATAATCGCCGTGACTGTCGCCGTGGCTTCGTTGCTCAGCATAAAGCACCGAGCAGTTATTGTCGTGCCAAAAGTCGGATATCGCACCAAAATCCTGCGACCACGACGAACGCCAACCGTGCATCGCAATAATGATACGACCGGCATTTTCACATTCGTGCCAGTGACCCACCAAACGAATGCCGTCGTGCGAGGATATAGATACCGTTTCACAATCACCGTATTTCAGTTTATCAGAGGCGGATGAAACGCTTTTTAACAGTCGTACGGTTTCTTTTGACCCTATAAATTTATCCCTGTGGCGGTCGATAGCCTTCGGTGCTTTGCGGTCAAGTGCAATTCTCATAAGATATTTTAGCATAAAACGGTGTACTACGGTAACGGTGGCTATGCCTACAGTGGTAACACCTGAGATGATTAAGGCTTTTTTAGTAGTTTTCTTCATTTCAATACCTCCCATTTATGTAAGATATTTGTTTTATGAGTTTATTATCCCACTTTTTTTGAAAACAAACTTAAAAATTTTTATTTTTTTACAATTTTGCGCGCAAGTGATTTTGCACTTGATTTTTTCGTTGCGTGGATATATCATAAACATAGTACATAATTGCGTAGGAGAGATGTTTATGAAAAAAATATTATGCTTGATGTTGGCGGTTATGCTTCTAATTTCCTGCGTTGTCGGTTGTGGTGGCGACGGCACATCGTCTGACGTTTCATCGACTGTAGGTTCGTCGAAGGTTGAAACCGCATTTCAAAAGCCCGAAAATTATGCTTCGGTTGTTTTGGTTACAATTAACCCTCAGTTTAAACTTTATCTTGACGTAAACGGCATTGTTTTGGCTGTCGAGTCGGTCAATGAGGATGCAAAATCCATTGAATCAAAAATAACCTTTGAAAAGCAGAAGGTTGAAGCCGTAGTCTGCAACCTTATCTCTGCTGCTAATGACAGCGGTTTTGTAAAGGCGGATGCAAAAATTGATATAAAGGTAACCGAGGTTGTGGATAACACTGTTGCTGCCGCCGAGATTCTGGAGGATATCAAGACTGTGGCAAGCGATAAGTTGACCGAGCTTGATATTAAAGCGGAAATCACCGTGGCGGTCGATACCAACACCGAGGAACCGACCCAAAGCGAGGATATTACCTCGGATACAACCTCGAACACGACCTCTGTGCCCGATGAAAACACAGCATGTGTGCATAAAAACATCAAAGCAAAGCCTGTTTCCACAGGTAAAAATATTATTGACAGTTCAAAGTATGATATGATTAACCATGCCAAGGTATGTGCTGATTGCGGTGAGCGGGTTCAACTTGAAAAGCATACCGTTTCGGGTGAAAAGTGTACGGCTTGCGGACAGAATAATTTTGCACAGTCAAACATTTATCCCATGAGTGCGGGCGTATCCGGCATTGACGGACTTCAAAAAGCCGAAATCAACGACGACGGTTCGATAAGTTATAATCTTATAATCGAAAGCAGCTGGTGGGGAGCTAATGGCGAAGCCATTGATATGTGGAATTTTAAGATTTCCGAGGCCGATATGCTGAAATCAATCCGCACAACCTTCCTTATGAGTGATGCTGAGTTTGAAAAACTGAAGCAGCAGGGGAAATATGAGTGCTCATTGGGAACTCAGACCTATTCCGACGGATATTTCTACTGTGCTGACCCTGCGGCGGGTGGTCCCGGAGACTACTCACACGAGGTGATCGGTTATAAAGATAGCGAAGGCACGTTCATTATTTATTACGATTATCTAAAGGGCGGCCCCGACGTGGAGGAGTCTGAACAAGTTCATCAGTATTATTACGCTGTTGAATATACATATAGCGGTGCATCAAATCTGACGATCGCAGGTGTGGTTGAGTATGGTTACGAGAGTCAGCGTATCTGCGGTTGGAAACCCGTTGTAGAAAGCTTGAGGGTGAAATCAATTAAAAAGGTGACCGATATTTCGGGAATCAATAAAGTAAAATAAGCAAAACAAAAGGTTTGAGGAGTATCTCAAACCTTTTACTTTTTAAAAAAATCTTAATCGGTTGTTGTATTGTTAAAAATATCTTGTAAATTTTTGAGAATAGTGATATTATATACTGTGTATAAGTGTACTTTGGAGGTGTTGGGGTGTCTTATAAAAATCTTTTAGATATGCACGTCCATTCCGATAATTCGCACGATGCACACCATTCGGTGACACTCGTTTGTGAAAAGGCGGTGGCTAAGGGGCTTCGTGCCATTGCCGTGACCGATCATTGCAACATCATCGACTATTATAAAGATAAACAGAACATCATTTGCCGTCAGGCAGCGTTTGAGGTTAAAAAAGCTGCCGACGTCTTTAACGGACAGTTGATTGTGTCATGCGGTATCGAGCTTGGTTCGCCTGCAAGAGATGATGATGCGGTCAAGGACGTTCTCAAGAATAAGTTCGACTTTGTTGTGGCTTCGGTTCACCGTATAAAAGGCAAGAAGAAGAGCTTCAGATATTACGATTGCAACCGAGAAAACAATGCACCCGAGTTACTGATTCCGAGATACCTTGATGAAATTTTGGAAACGGTACAGTGGAACGGTTTTGACAGTCTTGCACACCTTACATACCCGTTGAGATATTTTCCTGCCGAAAAGCTGGCCAACTTTGATTTTTGGCAGTACCGCGACCGAATCGAGCTGATACTGCAATTATTGGCTCAGAACGGCAAGGCTTTGGAGATAAACACCAAATGCGAGCCGTTTGAAATGAACGGCAAAGCCTATAACTTCCACCCCGATTTTGAAATTGCAAAACGATTCCGTGAGCTTGGCGGAGAGTATATCACCGTAGGCTCCGATGCCCACAGTGCCTACGACGTGGGCAACCGAATTGCCGATGCCTACGACTTGGCTTTGGAGGCAGGCTTTAAGTTTGTTACACTTTATCAACACAGAACACCACTGTCTGTAAAGATAGTTTAGGATGGTTTAAGGAGAAAAATTATGAACGTAAAATTGTTGAAATTACTGTGCAAAAACGCGAGATACACCTTGCACGAGCTTTCGGTTATGACAGGTCTTACTGAGGACAACGTTAAACTTCAGGTTAATGAAATGGAAAAAGAGGGTCTTATCCGCGGTTATAAGGCGGTTATTGACTGGGAACGTCTTGATAGTGCAATGGTTTCGGCCATTATCGAGCTTAAGGTTGAGCCCCAGCCTGATGTTGGCTTCGAGCAGATTGCCGAGGAGGTCAAGAAATATTCCGAGGTTGAGAGCGTTTACCTTATGTCGGGTGGTTATGACCTTTGCGTTATCGTTAAGGGCAAGACCTTCCAAGAGGTTGCGATGTTCGTTGCCAAGCAGTTGGCACCTATGAAGTACGTGGTTTCCACCGCAACACATTTCATTTTGCGTCGTTATAAGGAAATGGATATTGAGCTTATCGGCGACGTAAAAGACGATAGGGAGAAGTTTTCGTTTTGATAGATTATAATAAATTGTTGAACCCCACGGTACTTGAAATCAAACCGTCGGGTATCAGAAAGTTTTTTGATATTGCCGCCGAAATGGATGACGTCATTTCTTTGGGTGTCGGTGAGCCCGATTTCCAGACTCCTTGGCACATCCGACAGGCAGGTATAAAATCGTTGCAGGACGGCAAGACCAAATATACCTCAAATTGGGGTATTATGGAGCTTCGTAAAGCCGTAAGCGGCTATATGAAGGAGCAGATTGGCTGTGAGTATGACCCCCAAACCGAGGTGCTTATCTCGGTTGGCGGCAGTGAGGCTATCGACGGTGCTGTCCGTGCTCTTGTTGGCCACGGCGACGAGGTTTTGATTATTCAGCCGAGTTTTGTCTGCTACGAGCCTATTGTAAAATTGGCAGGTGGTGTGCCTGTAATCATTCCCACCAAGGCAGAAAATCAGTTCAGACTGACTGCCGAAGAACTTAAGAGTCATATAACCGACCGTACAAAATTACTTGTACTGCCGTATCCCGGAAACCCCACGGGTGCTATTATGGAACGCTCCGACCTTGAGGCCATTGCCGAGGTTTTGAGAGGTACCGATATTGCTGTTATTTCGGATGAAATTTATTCCGAGCTTACATATACCGGTAAAAAGCACGTTTCCATCGCATCGCTTGACGGTATGCAGGAAAGAACGGTTGTTATCAACGGCTTCTCCAAGACCTATTCTATGACGGGTTGGAGATTGGGTTTTGCCTGCGGTCCCCAACCTATTTTGCAGCAGATGACCAAAATTCACCAGTTTGCAATTATGTCGGCACCGACAACCTCGCAGTATGCCGCTATCGAGGCTCTAAAAAACGGTCGTCCCGATATTGAGGCAATGGTTGAGGAATATGATATGCGTCGCCGTCTTATCGTTGACGGATTTAACGCTTTGGGTCTTGAGTGCTTTGAGCCTAAAGGTGCTTTCTATGCTTTCCCAAGCATCAAGTCAACGGGTCTTTCGTCCGAGGAATTCTGTGAACGATTGCTTTATTCCAAAAAGGTTGCTATCGTTCCCGGTAACGCTTTCGGGGAAAGCGGTGAAGGTCACGTAAGAGCATCCTATTGCTACTCGGTTGACCATATCAAGGAAGCATTGCGCCGAATCGGTGAATTTTTGGAAGAGATAAAATGAAGATAAAAGCTAACGCAAAGGTTAATTTGTCGCTCGATGTGACGGGTAAACGTGCCGACGGGTATCACACCTTGGAATCGGTTTTTCAATCGGTATCGTTGTGCGATTATCTGACCATAACGCTTTCCGACGGAATTTCGGTCACTTGCTCAAACGATTCGATTTGCGGTGAGGATAACCTGTGTTTTAAGGCGGCAAAGTTGTTTTTTGAAAAAGGAAACGTTCAATCGGGTGCCGAGATTTTTATTGAAAAGCATATCCCGTTGGCAGGAGGACTTGGCGGAGGCAGTGCTGATGCCGCCGCAACGCTTGTGGCTTTGAACGAGCTTTGTGACCGACCGCTGACACAAGACGAGCTTTTAAAAATCTCATTGCAGCTTGGTGCCGACGTGCCGTTTTGTATGTTGGGCGGAACAAAGCTGTGCGAGGGCATCGGCGAGATTATGACCAACCTTGATGCCTTGCCCGAGTGTTTCATTATTGTTGCCAAAAAGGGACAAAAATCCTCAACGGGTGATATGTATCGTGCTTTGGATTCCAACTCTCAGCGCAAAAGACCCGATACAAACGGTATGATAAACGGTTTGAAGCAGGGGAATTTGGAAATCGCATTGAAGGGTGCTTACAACTGCTTTGAATCGGTCTGCGATGCCGATGCTTTAAACGAGGCCAAAGCGATAGCAAAGGAAAATTATGCTTTGTATTGTGGACTTTCGGGAGCAGGTCCCTCGGTAATAACCGTAACCGAGGAGAGAAAAACTGCCGAAATAATTGCCGAAACACTTAAAAACAAAGGCTTTGAAACCTTTGTGGCAACACCTTGTAAATGCGGTGTTGAAATAATTGAATAAATCTTGACACTTCTGCCAATATTTTCCTCACAAAGAAAATATGGCAGGAGTGTTTTTATGTCTTTACTTAAAAAAATATCCAAAAATATCGACCGTTCGGCGGCCATACGTGCTGTTGCTGTTGCATTAGTGCTTGTGTTGACCTTGAGCATCTGCGGTTTTGACGCAAGGTGTGACGAGATTCGCGAAAACGTGCTCAGACTTCACGTGTTGGCTAATTCCGACAGCGAAGAGGACCAAGCATTGAAACTTAAAGTACGCGATGCGTTGCTGATTGAATCGGAAAAGGTGTTCCAAAACTGCACTACCGAGGAGGAAACGGTAGTTGAGGCTCAAAACCACCTTGCTGATTTTCAAAAGGTTGCACAGCAGGTTATAAGTGATAACGGTTTTGATTATTCGGTTAAGGTTGAGGTTGCCGAAACTTGGTTTGAAACAAGGGATTACGATGAGTTTTCTCTGCCTGCAGGTACCTATGAGGCTTTGAGGGTCATAATAGGCGAGGGTAAGGGTCACAACTGGTGGTGCGTTATGTTTCCAAGCATTTGTCTGCCTGCCGCATCGGGTGAAAATAAAGACTTTAAAGGTGTTTTAAAGGAAGACGCTGCTGAAATAGTTGAGCAACCAAAACGCTATAAAGCACGGTTTAAGGTGGTCGAAATGTTCGAAAAAGCACGTAAAAATATATCTGATATTTTCCATTGAGAAAAAAATTATATTTTTTTGAAAATAATGCTTGCATTTTGAGTTAAGTTGTGGTATTATTCCTTTACTGATGTGAAGAAAAGGAGAGGGGTGACAACATGAAAGAGGGTATTCATCCGCAGTATGAGACAGTTGTTATAAAGTGTGCTTGCGGAGCTGAGTTTGAAACTCGCTCGACAAAGAAAGATATCCGTTTGGATATTTGCTCCAAGTGTCATCCGTTTTTTACCGGCAGACAGAAGCTTGTTGATACCGGTGGTCGTGTAGACAGATTTAAAAAGCGTTTTGGCATGGATGCTAAATAATTGTTTCAAATCTTTGGCCGCAGTTGTACTTTGCAACTGCGGTTTTACTTTTCTGAAAATATAAAATCGAGGCGGTGACAAGATGGACAGCTACAAAACGGTCAGAACTGCGGCCGAGGCCGAGTATGAAGAAAAACGTTCAAGGTTTATAGGCTCGGTTATTCCTTGCACAACCGAGGAAGAGGCTATTGCATTTATCAACCAACGCAAATCCCAAACCTTTGGCGCAAGACACAACGTTTATGCCTATATTTTAAGAAATAACAATATCGCAAGGTTTTCGGATGATGGTGAGCCTCATTCAACGGCAGGTATGCCGACCTTGGAGGTTCTCAAAAAGCAGGGTTTGGTTGATTGCTGTGTTGTTACCACGCGTTATTTTGGCGGAATTCTGCTCGGTACGGGTGGACTTGTGAGGGCTTATACTGCCGCTGCCAGAATGGCAGTAGAGTCGGCAGGAATTGCTTTGATGCGTGAGTGCTATGAGTGTTCGGTTAGTTGTCCTTATTACGACCATAGCCAGGTTGAACGTGTTATCCGCGACTGCGGTGGCAAGGTTACGGGTTGCAATTTTACCCACGAGGTTACGGTGAAATTCTCGATAACCGCCGAGGATTATGAAAAAATCGTCCCGAAATTTGCCGACATTTTCTGTGGAAGACTCACACCTGAGGTTTTAACTACGGGTTACGCCGAGGTTTGATAGATTTTTTATTAATTTTTGACGAAAATTAAAGTATTTTAAAAAGTATTTGCGAATAATAAGTTAAGAGGAAAGTTATTGCTTTTCTCAAGTCCTAAATTTGGGACAGGATGTGTGATATATTTTAAAAAGGGGTGAGATGTATGGCGTTACCGCAGGAGTTTTTGATGGAACTCAAATACCGCAATGATATCGAATCGGTTTTGTCGCCCTACATCGCGTTGAAAAGAAGGGGAAGCAACCTTGTAGGTCTTTGTCCTTTCCATAATGAAAAAACACCTTCTTTTACGGTATATCCCGAAAACGGCTCATATTACTGTTTCGGTTGCGGTAAGGGTGGAGATATCATCACCTTTACAATGCAGATTGAAAACCTTGATTATATCGATGCTATCCGTAAGCTTGCCGATAGGGCGGGCCTTCGGATGCCTGAGGACAATAAAGATGATAAGGAACTGAAGCTGAAAAACGACATATACGCCGTTAATGCCGAAGCAGGCAGGTTTTTCCATTCGGTGCTTATGAGTCCAAAGGGCAAGGCAGGACTTGACTACTTTTTAGGTCGAGGCTTGAATATTAAAACCATAAAGCGTTTCGGCCTTGGTTTCGCACCCGATGATTGGCACGCACTTCACAATCATTTGAGGGAAAAGGGCTTTACCGATTACGTTATATCGGCGGCTGATTTGGTCGGCAGGTCTGAAAAGAAAGACCGATTCGGCAAAAATATAACCTACGACCGATTCCGCAACCGTATAATGTTCCCGATAATAAACATTCACGGCAAGGTCATCGGCTTCAGCGGACGAGCTATGCCGGGCAATGAAAAACAGGGCGGTAAATACATAAACACGTCGGATACGCCGGTTTATAAAAAAAGCCACAATATGTTTGCCTTGAATTATGCCAAGGCGGTTTGTTCAAAGCAGGCAATACTTGTTGAGGGTAATATGGACGTCATAGCACTTCATCAGGCAGGCTTTGAAACGGCAGTTGCGGCACTTGGAACGTCATTCACCGAGGAACAGGCAAGGCTGTTGTCAAGGTATACCAAAGAGGTCGTTCTGACAATGGATGCCGACTCGGCAGGCGAAAAGGCTACCGACCGTGCGATAAGCATACTCGAATCGGTTGGGGTTGATATAAGGGTTTTGAGATTGCCCGATTGTAAGGACCCTGATGAGTTTATAAAAAAACACGGCAACGCAAGATTTCAAAAACTGCTTGACAGTGCATTAAGCTCGTTGGAGTACAAGCTTATCACTGCGGCAAGAGGCATTGAGCTTGACGCCACCGACGGTAAGCTGAAGTATCTCAATAAGGCTTGCGAGGTCTTGGCTGCGACCAATGATCCGATTGCTATTGACCTTTATACCGGCAAGCTGTCGATAAAGTATGGGGTTTCTAAGGAACGCTTGCTTAATATAGTTAAACTATCGCAGGATAAACGCCGTAATACACAGGTTAAACGTGAGTTGAGTGAACTTGTGACGCCGACCAAGCCTAAGAAAAACGAGGTCAATCCGCAAAAGGCCAAGTACAAGCTGGCCTCTGCGGCAGAGGAAGCGGTTATCGCGGTGCTTGTACGGCATCCCGATATGTTGGAAAGCACCAAGCTGAAGCTGGATTCAAGCGACTTCTTGACCGACTTTAACCGAAAACTGTTCGAAAGGGTAGTTGGAATTCTCGAAACGGGACATAGTTTTGACCTTGTTTTGTTGGGCGAAAGCTTTTCACCCGATGAAATTGGATATATCACCAAAATGCTGACGGTCGGCACTGCCAATGAGAATGCCGAAAAGGTTTTGGAGGATAGTATAAAGGTAATTCTTGCCGAACGCAAGGCGGCTGATGAGCCAAGCGTTTCAGAAATGGACGATACTCAATGGGCCGAAGCAATGAAGGCTTTGAGTGATGCAAAAAAGAAAAGACCGGTCTGACCGGAAGGGATAATAGGGGTAATAAAAATGGAAAAGAAAAATACTAAAAACAAGAATATCGATATGATGGACGAGCTTAATACCGAAAGTATTATTGAGGATAACTATACCAAGGTCGATTCCGAGCCTAAGGACGATTTCCTCGACCTTGACGATATTCCCGATAATCTTGAAAATCTTGAACTTGAGCCTCCGCTTTTGGACCTCGATTTCGACGAACCTACCGACGACGATCTTAAAATGGCTGAGCTTGAGGACGTTGAAAAACTTGAAGAAGCCGTTACTTCGATGGATACCGTTTCACTTGACGACCCTGTCAAGGTTTACTTGAAGGAAATCGGTCGAGTTCCGTTGCTTTCTCCCGATGAGGAGGTCGATTTGGCCAAGCGTATCGGTGACGGTGATGTCAAGGCTAAAAAGCGTCTTACTGAAGCCAACCTTCGTCTTGTTGTAAGTATCGCTAAGCGTTACGTCGGTCGCGGAATGCACTTTCTTGACCTTATTCAGGAGGGTAACGTCGGTCTTATCAAGGCGGTTGAAAAGTTTGACCACACTAAGGGCTTTAAGTTTTCTACCTATGCAACGTGGTGGATTCGTCAGGCTATCACCCGTGCTATTGCCGATCAGGCAAGAACTATCCGTATTCCTGTTCATATGGTCGAAACTATCAACCGTTTGAAGAAAATTCAGAGCCAGCTTCTCCACGAAAACGGTCACGAGCCTAGTGAGGAACTGATTGCCGAGAAGATGGAGTTGTCGGTTGAAAGAGTAAGAGAGATTATGCGTGTCGCTCAGGAGCCCGTTTCTATGGAAACTCCTATCGGCCCCGAGGAAGACAGCCGTTTGATGGACTTCATCCGTGACGAAGAAGCCCTTGCTCCTGATGATGCCGCATTGAAGACCATCACCAACGAGGATATCGATGCTGTTTTGAAGAGCCTTACTCCCCGTGAGGAGGCTGTTATCCGTCTTCGTTTCGGACTCAAGGACGGTCGTTGCCATACCCTTGAAGAGGTTGGTACCGAGTTCCAGGTCACACGTGAACGTATCCGTCAGATTGAGAACAAGGCTTTGAGAAAGCTTCGTCATCCTATCAGAAGCAACAAGTTCAAGGACAGATAATTTTTCGGAGTGAAGTGAATTGAAATATACTTACAAAACCAAAGGTGTTTGCTCAAGCACCATTACCTTTGAGATAGAAAACGATGTTGTTCAATCGGTTCAGTTTATGGGCGGTTGCAACGGAAACCTTAAAGGTATATCGTCGTTGGTCGTCGGAATGAAGATTGACGACGTAATCGAGCGATTGGAGGGTATCAGGTGTGGATTTAAGTCCACATCGTGTCCAGACCAGCTAGCTTCGGCTTTGAAGGAAGTCAAGCAAAACGGTTAATTTTTTAAAAGAAAGGTCAAGTGACAAAATGTTTGATGAGGATATCAAAATTGCCTCTCTTGGAAAGGACAAGCCTAAGAAGAATGAGCACGAAAAGGTAATGGATGAGTACGCAAGAGAAAGTGCCAAGGGTAATCTCGAAAAGGCCAAAGAACTTGGAAAACTTCTTGCAAAAGAGGTTGTTGCAAAGCTTGATAGCTTTCCCGTCGAAGAAGACGAGGGAGATACTGGCAATCTTTCGGTTCAAAGAGGCGTTATGATGACCTTTGCCACTGTTGTGGTTTTGGAGGAAAACATAATGAGCGAGGTTGTGCATCAGGCGGCCGAGAACAGCTTTAATTCCGAACTCGAAAAACTGTCACCCGACATTTATAAAGCAGTTTCGGATTCGGGGGCATTCTCGTTCTACTATCTTGCTTACCGCAGAGGGACCGAGGTTGTCCGCCGTATGGGTCAGACCTTTGCAATGCTTTGCTCGCACGACGGAGACCCCGTTTACCACGAGCTTGGTGAGGCTATCTACTGCTGGTTTAAATCCTTTGCAGAGGAAAAGTTTGCCGACTTTGGAATAAACTAATACACATAGTGTAAAAACTTTATTATAAATATTTGGAGGAATTCAAAATGAAAGTAACAAAAGAAATGGTTATCGGTGACGTTCTTGATATGGATAGAGGAACTGCTCAGTTCTTCTTTGAAATCGGTATGCACTGCCTTGGCTGTCCTGCTTCACGCGGTGAGTCTATCGAGGATGCCTGCAAGGTTCACGGTACCGATTGTGACGCATTGCTCGCAAAAATCAACGCTTATCTGGAGAGCAAATGAGCGTAGATAACCGATTACAGAGAATAGCCGGAATGATAAGACGGGGAGATAGGGTTGCTGATATCGGCACCGACCACGCCTATCTTCCGGTGTTTCTTATAAAGGAAGGAATTTCGTCTGTTGCTTTCGCTTGTGACGTTAGTGACGGACCTTTGGAAAACGCTAAAAAGACAATAGAAAAATCGGGCGTTTCGGGCATTACCCTTCGCAAAGATGACGGACTTAATGCCGTGGCCCCCGATGAGGTTGATACGGTAGTCATTGCCGGTATGGGCGGTGACTTGATTGCCCAAATTCTTACATCCTCACCTTGGATAAAGAATCAACGTTATGAGCTTATTTTACAGCCTATGACAGCGGTTGAGGATTTAAGAGAGTATCTTTGCCAAAACGGTTTTAGAATAGTAAGGGAAGAGGCAGTTTCGGCCCACAACCGAATATATACCGCTATGAAGGTTGTCTTTACCAACGAGGTTACAGAATGCGACCCATTGTTTTACTTTGTCGGCCGTTTGGGGGAGAACCTCGGTGACGATGAGATTACCTACATAAAACGCAAACGCCGTATTATCGAAAAATTAGCTAAGGATATAAGCACGGTCGAGTCCAAAAAGGATACCCACACAATGCTTTGTACCGCTATGGATGGTATCGACCGACTGTTAGAAAATTTATAATGGGAATTGACGGAATTTATCTTTATCAACTGAAACGTGAGTTGGATTCAGGGCTGCAAAATGCCCGAATTGACAAAATACACCAGCCTTCAAAGGAAGAACTGGTGTTATTGTTGCGCTCAGCAGTTGGTGGCAAAAGGTTGCTTATCAGCATCCGTCCGGCAGCCCCAAGACTTAATTTTACCGAGAATACATTCGAAAACCCGTCTGAACCGCCGATGTTCTGTATGCTTATGAGAAAGCATCTGTCGGGAGCAAGGTTCCAGGGTGTTGAGGACAACGGCTTTGAACGAATTGTCACACTTTTGTTTGACGGTGTCAACGAGATGGGCGACCGTGTGAGCCTGAAGCTTGTGACCGAGCTTATCGGCAAGCAGACCAACCTCATTTTGGTAGGCCCTGACGGTAGGATAGTCGACTCCTTACGCCGTTCGGATATCGAAGCAGGCGGTAGAATGATTCAACCCGGTGCTATCTATACTCTGCCCGAAAAGCAGACAAAACTCAACCTGCTAGAAACCGATATTGATACGGTGGTTGATGCCGTAAAATCGGCATCGGCACCTCTCTGTAAGGCTTTGGTTGAGGTGGTTGACGGATTTTCACCGCTTGTTGCGCGTGAAATTTGCGTACGCTCCGAAATCGATACCGATAAATACGCAAACCTATTGTCAGAAACTGAGCAATCGGCATTAACGAAGGTGCTGACCGAATTTTATGACGGTTTCAATAACGTCAAACCTACTGCCTTGGTTGATGATAAGGGAATACCGTTCGAGTTTTCGTATACCGATATTGCTCAATACGGCTCGTCGGCACAAAAGGTGGTTTTTGACAGTCTTTCTGAACTGCTTGATGCAGTTTATACCGAACGTGACCGCAAGGAACGTATCAGGAGCTCCGCAAATGAGATTTTTAAACTTGTAAACAACCTGCTTACCCGTACTGCCAAGAAAATTCAGGTGCGTAAAAAAGAACAGGAAAAGTGTGCCGAAGGGGAAAAGTGGCGTATATACGGTGAACTGCTCAAAGCAAATCTTCACGCAGTGCAACGCGGTGTGCCGTATATTGACGTGCAGAACTATTACGACCCTGAGCTTAAAACCGTTCGCATACCTCTTAACGTAACTTTGACCCCTGCCCAAAATGCGGGAAGGTATTTTAAGGAATATAAAAAATGCTGCAACGCTGCGGCAATGTTGGGACAACTTATAGACGAGTCCGAAAACGAACTGAAATACATTGAAAGTGTAGCCGATGAGCTTAGCCGTGTCACAACGGTTAATGACCTTAATGAAATCAAGACCGAACTTGCCTCGGCAGGGTATATCCGTATCCGCGGTGACCGAAAAATAAAGCAAAAGTCTGCGGCACCGTTGGAGTTTACCTCTCCCGACGGATTTAAAGTGTTGGTTGGCCGAAACAACCGTCAGAACGATGAACTGACTTTGCGAATTGCCGACGACTCCGATATGTGGTTTCACACCAAGAATATTCCCGGTTCACACGTCATAGTCTTTTCCGAGGGCAAGGAATTGCCCGACGACACCGTGCTTTTTGCGGCCGAGCTTGCCGCAAAACATTCCAAAGCGGCAGAATCTTCCTCGGTTCCCGTTGACTATACAAGGGTAAAATATGTTAAAAAGCCTGCCGGTGCAAAGCCCGGTATGGTTATTTATAAAACCAACAAAACGGTGTACGTCACACCAAAAGGAGGAGCACAATGAAAATAGGTATTTCCTCCGCAAGCCTTTATCCGCTTGAAACCGAGAAGGCATTGGAATTTTTGGGAGAAAACGGTGTTTCTGCTACCGAAATCTTTTTCAACAGCCCCTCTGAGCTCAATCTTTCTTTTATTAAAGAGCTCGACTGCATACGCAAGCATTATGGTATTGAGATTGTATCATTGCATCCTTGCGGTTCGGTGGGTGAGCCATATTTTCTCTTTTCCGGTTACGAGCGACGTTACAGAGATTCATTTGAATATTATCAAAAATACTATCGAGCCGCCGAAATACTTGGTGCTAAAACGGTTGTTTTGCACGGCGATAGCCTTATAGGTCATATTCCTATGGAGTTGTACTGCGAACGATTAGTTGAGATGAATAACAGAGCATATGAATACGGCACGTCTGTCTGTCAGGAAAACGTTAATCGTTATCGTGCCGCAACACCCGAAAACGTACGCGAAATACGCCGTTTGACCAATGATGAGATAAAGTTCACCTTCGACGTGAAGCAGACTGTAAGAGACGGTTGTGGTGTTGATGCTATGTATGAAGCAATGCGTGGCAACATCATAAACGTGCATATCAGCGACCACTCAGATAAGGGCGATTGCCTTTTACCGGGAAACGGTAACTTTGATTTTAATCGTCTTTTCGAACGTCTGAAATCGGATGGATATGACGGGGCATGCCTTATTGAAGTGTACAGCCATGCTTATTCTCGTGCTGATGAGTTGATAGAATCACACGATAACTTGAAAATAATTCACAAATAAGTAAAAATTATTCACAAAACTATTGACATTTGCCTCATATACGTGTAATATTGTATTGGGAACAATTTTCACATATATGAGGTGTTGTTATGAATAATGGTAAAATGAATCACAAATCGGCACATTACAGAGTAATACGCACTGTTGAAGACGTTGAATCAAAACCGACAACGATGTATGGTATAGAAGGCTTTTGCGGAGATCAAACCATAGCCTTGAGTTCATTGTCAGAGAATCGCAGACGTATTAAGGCGCTTGTTGACGTACTAAATAAAAGTGAGCTGGAGTTATGTCATCTTTGCGAGGTTGTAGATAATTTTCTTTATGAGCATTACGTTATAAAAAGAATAAAATAAAAACTGCCCCGACGTCATACGGTGACGTCGGGGCAGTCAGTTATAAGATTAAACTTTAATTACGCCGAAAGCCTCAAGAATTGAGAAACCGAGGATAAGCACGATACAGATGGGTGCGATAAGCTTAATAACTACGGTAAATAGGATCTTTGACTTGAACTTGTTACCGTCGGCCTCTGCCTCATCCACAAGAGGACGGATGGGAGAAATAATATAGCAGAAATACCATATTATCGCATTGGGTATTGTAAGCAAAATATTTAAAAATTTGTTACGACAACTCAACTTTGGTGTTTTAACGGAATTTACAGGATAGAGGAAGTAACCGACAAATATACAGGTGATAAGGGCGACAATCGGCATCAATACGTTGTTACTGATGAAATCGAAGAAATCAAGGAAGCCGTAGCCGATAATCTTGATACCGCTCAAGATACCGCCGTTGCTGAGTGCCGAGGGGATACCGAGCAGCAGGCAAAGTGCAAGTACTATGATGCAGCTGACGGTTCGGTTGAGTTTGAACTTATCCTTAACGATTGAAACGACGGTTTCCATAAGTGAAATCGACGATGTGATTGCGGCAAAGAAGACAAGAACAAAGAAGATAAGACCGATAATGGTGCCACCTGCCATACCGTCGAAGATCTGGGGCAAAGCTATGAACATTAGGCTGGGACCCTTGCCCATCTCACCGCCCGAAGCTGCAACAGCAGGAATAATCATAAGACCTGCGAGGAAGGCAATACCGGTATCGAAAAGTTCAATGCTATGTACCGAAGATTCAACGTTAACATCCTTCTTCATATAAGAACCGTAGGTTATCATAATACCCATTGCCAAAGACATAGAGTAGAACAACTGACCCATTGCGGCAAGAACGGTTGTTGCGCTGAAATGCTTGAAGTCGGGAACAAGGTAGTACTTAAGACCTGACATTGCACCGGGCTGGCAAAGAACGTAAACGGTGATGCCGACAATCATAACGACAAGCAAAGGCATCATAATCTTTGAAACACGTTCAACACCCTTTTCAACACCGAGTAAAACAACAATAGCAGTTATTCCGAGGAATATTAAGAACCAACCTATTGGCTGTGCAGTACCCGAAATAAAACTGCCGAAGTAACCACCACCGTCTGCGGCGGCAGAACTGTTACTCGTGGCAAAAACGGCGATGTACTTTGCTACCCAACCACCGATAACACAGTAGTAGGGAAGAATGATGGACGGAATAATAGCGGCAAGGATGCCAACGAAAGAGAAGCGTTTGTCAAGCTTTTTGAAAGCACCGATGGCACTCAAGCCTGTTTTACGTCCAAGAAGGATCTCGGCCGACATCAAAGCAAAACCGAGGGTTACGGCCAAAATGATATAAATCAAAAGGAAGATGCCTCCACCGTGTTTTGCGGCAAGATAGGGGAAACGCCAGATGTTGCCCAAACCGACCGCAGAACCTGCAGCAGCAAGAACAAAACCGAGCTTACCTGTAAAACTGCCTCTTTTTTCAATAGTAGTGTTTTCGCTCATAAAAAACCTCTCAAAACAGACTTTATTTTACACATTAGTAAAATAACATTGATATTATCACATATTTCGAGAAAAATTACAAGTCAAAAATTATATTTTTCAAGGTTTAAAGTGTTAAATTTATAAAACTTCTAAAAAATATGAAATAAAATAAAAATAATACTTGATTTTTTTTAGAAGTGTTGTTATAATAGCCAAGTGACCAAAAGGACTATGGAGAAGTCGCGTAGTTGGTCGAGCGCGCACGATTGGAAATCGTGTAACCACCTAAAAGTGGTTCGAGGGTTCGAATCCCTCCTTCTCCGCCAAAACGAAAATCCTGTCGATTATTGTCGGCAGGATTTTTTGTTTTGTGTTATTCACTATTCATTATTCAATATTCATCATTCATTCGACAGGATTTTCAATGAATATTGAATGATGAAATCGCTTCGCTGATGAATAATGAATAATTTCGGTGTCGGATATGCCGACAAATTACAAACAATATGTAGTGGCTCAAACACATGGGTTAAAAATTTAAATGGTATCGAATTTGTACAACCTTTTCAAAACAAAAAAGGAGGGATTCGAACAAGGAGGGATGTGTTGCTTTTTTGTCGGATAGATAAGGAAAAATTAAAAAAATATGAATTTTCAAAAAGCATATTGTTATAATTCCTGAAATATGGTAAAATGTTAAAGTTAATAAAAAAGAAAGGGGATGGGTGCTTGAATCCGAAACTGAGAGAAAAAACGAGAGAGTCACTGACAGCGGTTTTGCCGATAACCGGCATCGTTATGCTCATTAGTATTTTCATAGCCCCTATCGAGTTAGGACCTTTGGTAATGTTCCTTGTGGGTGCAGTTATGCTGATACTCGGAATGGGATTTTTCCAGCTTGGTGCCGAGATGTCGATGACCCCTATCGGTGAAGGTATCGGTGTTCAGATTTCCAAAACCAAACGCATACTTATGGTATTGCTGATTGGCGTTCTGATGGGCATTATAATAACCGTTTCGGAACCGGATTTGCAGGTTTTGGCCGAGCAGGTGCCGTCAATACCCAATCTTGCTTTGATACTGACCGTAGCCGTAGGTGTCGGCATATTCCTTGCCATTGCCATCGTTCGTATCAAGTATCAGATAGACCTTTCTAAGATATTATTGGTATTCTATGCAATACTTATTGTCGGCTCGTTCTTTGTGCCTAAAGGATTTATTGCCGTGGCTTTTGACTCGGGAGGTGTTACCACCGGTCCTATGACGGTACCGTTCATTATGGCTTTGGGAGTTGGTCTTGCTTCGGTTCGAGGCGACAAAAACTCCTCAAGCGATAGTTTCGGTCTGGTTGCTTTATCAAGCGTCGGTCCTATTCTTGCCGTGCTTGTTTTAGGATTTTTCTTTGAACCTGATACAACCTTTACACCAGACAGCATTGCCGAGGTTTTTACAACCCGCGACGTTGCAAAGCTGTTTGCTTTTGAATTACCGCATTACATAGGTGAGGTTGCAATATCGCTTTTGCCCATTGTGGCAGTGTTCTTTTTGTTTCAGCTTATAACACGACGTTACCCCAAGCGTGAAGTCAAACGTGTTATTATGGGTATGGTTTATACTTATGGTGGTCTTGTACTGTTCCTTTGCGGTGTAAATGTCGGTTTTGCACCCGTCGGTTCGGCTATGGGCAGTGCATTGGCAGAGCTTTCCTACAACTGGATACTTATTCCTATCGGAATGCTTATCGGTTACTATATAGTCAAGGCTGAGCCTGCTATTCAGGTTCTCAATCATCAGGTGGAAAACGTTACCAACGGTGCGGTTTCGGTAAGGGCAATGAACCGCAGTATGTCTATCGGTGTTGCCTGCAGTATAGGCCTTGCAATGTTGAGAATTCTTGTTGGGATTCCTATTCAGTGGATTATCATTCCGGGTTACGTTATAGCATTGGTGATGTCGTTCTTTGTACCAAAGATTTTTGTCGGTATTGCGTTCGACTCGGGCGGAGTTGCCAGTGGACCTATGACCTCGACCTTTTTGCTTCCGCTTTGTATCGGTGTTTGCACTGCCATTGGCGGAGATGTTATGACCGATGCCTTCGGTGTTGTTGCCTTGGTTGCCTTAACACCGCTTATAGCAATTCAGATTATGGGTCTTGTTTACCGCTTCAAGACCGACAAGGTTCAGAAAACGGTTGTACCTGCAACCGGTATTACTGCCGACAGTGACAGCATTGTTGAGTTTTAGGAGGTGTAGCAATGTCAGAACAGAATATTAAAAGACGTTATCAGTTGCTTGTGCTCATTGCTACTCCTAAACTTTGTGACAAGGCGGCCACGCTGTTTTCAAACAGCGCAATGCCCATTCAGTACCGTTTGAGTGGAGAGGGTACTGCATCGAGTGAAATTATGGATACCTTGGGCTTTGGCGGTGTTGATAAGGGCGTATTGCTAAGCACTGTACCCGAGGAATTTGGCCGAGAAATGTTGAAATTGCTTCATTCCAAATTGGGACTTGATGCCGTCAATAGTGGTATCTCGTTCACGATACCTTTGACGGGTGCCTCCAAACTTTTGGCCGATATGATGAACAGTACAGTTGATAATTCGAAAGAAATAATACGGAGAAAGGGTGAAAACGAAATGACGGGAAGCGAAAATGCTTTGGTGGTTGCTTTTGTCAACCGCGGATTCAGCGGTGAGGTTATGGATGCCGCAAGAGAAGCAGGTGCTGGCGGTGGTACCGTTTTGCACAGCCACAGTATCGGAAGCAAGGAAACGGCAGGCTTCTGGGGACTTGGTATTCAGGAAGAAAAGGACATCGTTCTGATTATCACCGATAACGAGCGCAAAAAGGATATTATGACTAAAATCGGTGAGAAATGCGGAATCAATTCTAAGGCTAACGGCACTGTTGTTTCGTTACCTATCGATTCGGTAACAGGTATTTGATAAGTTTTACGGCACTCAAATGTAGTTTTGGGTGCCGTATTTTATTTTTGTAATTCAGTATATACTTGCGTTGCTTTTTGGTATGTGGTATAATATTCTTATCAATATAACATGGGGGCTTATGAATGAAAAATAATGCTATAAAGAAAATGATACTTTCATCGGTGCTTCTGGCACTTGGTATGGTTTTGCCGTTGTTCACGGCACAGATAAAAGAAATCGGTGATACTTTGTTGCCGATGCATATTCCTGTTATGCTTTGCGGACTTATTTGCGGTTGGCAATATGGCGGATTTATCGGACTGATACTACCGTTTTTAAGGTCGGTGACCTTCGGTATGCCAACGATATATCCCCAAGCCGTTTGGATGGCGGTTGAACTTTGTGCATACGGGGCAGTAATAGGAATTATGTATATGATACTTAAAAAGAAAAACCTGTTAAGTATCTACATAAGTCTTATTACGGCAATGCTTGTAGGGCGCGTTGTATGGGGTATTGCCAAGACAATATTGTTGGGTGTCAGCGGTAAAACGTTTACGCTGACAATGTTTTGGGTCGGTGGCTTTGCCGATGCATTGCCCGGTATAATTTTACAACTTTTGTTAATTCCACCGTGGGTAGCGGTTATAAATACGACTTTCAGGAGGTCTCAAAATGGCTAATGTAAAATTTCCTTACGGAAAAGAGTTTTTGGAGTACGATTTTAACGAGAGCGAGCTTATCGGTGTTCTAGAATCGTCGATAGAGGAGTACAAGCCCTTGGGCACTCCCGAAGAATTGGTTAAAGCTGCTATGGAAAACCCCGTTGGCTCACCCCGTTTGAGTGAGCTTGCAAAGGGTAAGAAAAACATAGTTATCATTGCAAGTGACCACACCCGTCCCGTGCCGAGCAAGGTTATTATTCCGCCGATGCTCAAGGAAATAAAAGAGGGCAACCCCGATGCCGAGATTACCATTTTGATTGCAACGGGATGCCACCGCGGCACCACCCGCGATGAGTTGGTTGCAAAGTTCGGTGAGGATATAGTAAACTCGGTCAATATCTATATTCACGATTGTGACGAGAGTGAAAAGTTGGTCAATTTGGGTAAGCTTCCGTCGGGCGGTGACTGTGAGGTTAACTCTATTGCCGTCAATGCCGACCTGCTTGTGGCCGAGGGCTTTATCGAGCCGCATTTCTTTGCAGGTTTCTCGGGTGGAAGAAAGAGCGTTTTGCCCGGTGTTTGCGGACGAAAGACGGTTCTCGCCAACCACTGTGCCGAGTTTATTGCCGACGATAATGCAAGAACAGGAATTTTGGACGGCAACCCCATTCACAAAGATATGCTTTGGGCAGCCGAAACAGCAGGACTTAAATACGTTGTCAATGTTGTACTCAATGCCGAAAAGCAGGCTATTTATGCCGTTGCAGGCGATACTTTTGAGGCACACAAAAAAGGTGTTGATTTCCTTTGTGAGCAGTGTGGTGCTAAGGCACAGCCTGCCGACATTGTACTGACCACTAACGGCGGATATCCTCTTGACCAGAACGTTTATCAGTCCATAAAGGGTATGACGGCAGGTGAGGCCACCGTTAAGGACGGCGGTGTTATCATTATGATAGCCAAGTGCAACGACAGTGTCGGTGGCGACCATTTCTATCATCAGATGGCGGATGAACCCGATATCAACAAGATTATGGCTGATCTTATGAGCCGTGGACGTCTTGAAACCTTGCCCGACCAGTGGATGACCCAGATTTTGAGCAGAATCCTCTTGAAAGCTAGTGTTATCTATGTTTCGGAAATGGATGATAAAACGGTTGAGGAGATGCATATGATTCCTGCCAAGAATTTGGATGATGCAATGAAAAAGGCAAGAGAAATTCTGGGTAAAGAGCAGGCCACCGTTACCGCAATTCCTGACGGTGTTGCAGTTGTTGTAAGATAACAGAAATTTTGTTAACTGATTTGAAAGAAGTGTTTTCAGAATGAGAATAATGACCTTTAATATTCAGCATGCCAACAACTTTTTGAAGCAGGAAATAGTATTCCGCTGTTTATTGAAGCGATAAAAAGCCAAAACGTTGACGTTTGCGGACTTAACGAGGTTTACAACGAGGGACTGAGAGAACAGAATACCGATCAGGCAGGTGCAATCGCCAAAGGTCTTGGGTTTTATGACTTCTTTGGTGAAGCTATAAAAACAGGCGGTGAAAACCATTGTGGACTTGCTATTGTCAGCCGTTATCCATTTAAGTCGGTTGAAAAGGTGGATATACCCGACCACAATAACGATAAACCACGTTTTGAGCACCGTATTGCAATAAAGGCGGTTTTTGAGGTCGAGGGCAAGGATATCTGTGTCATTGCTTCTCATTTTGGTCTTAACGACGGTGAAAAGCAAAGTGCCGTTGAAACGGTCTGCCGTCTTGTTGACCAAAGTGATATTCCAACTGTTGTTATGGGTGACTTTAATATGCAACCCGACAACGAGATGCTGAAACCGTTGTTCCAACGCTTGAAGGATACCACCAAGTTGGATAAAGGCAACACCAATACACACCGTTCAGATAACCCCGACAGAAAGATTGATTACATACTTTATAAAGGTCTTGTGTGCGTTTCGTGTGTTACGGTAAATGAAATATATTCTGACCACTTACCCATTGTGGCAGAGTTTAAGTTATGAATTTTAGGAGAAATTGATGAAAAACAACTGGTTGCATAAGATTTTCAGAATGCTTTTACTTGTAATCGGTATAGTGGTTACGGCCAACGCTTTGTTGGTAACCTTTGTGTCAAATTTCAATATCGGTTGCATCTGCACCTGGATCGCAGGCTTGTTTTTTCTCGGCGTGGGTGTGTTCTATAACTTTTTTCGCCATAAGGTGCACGTTATAATCAAGTGCATTTTGGCCTTGGGTGTTTCGTTTGTTTTGGTTTTGATGTCGTTTGTTTATATTTACGGCAAGACCGATACCGTAGATTACACCGAGGATGCCGTGATAGTTTTAGGAGCAGGTATTCACGGTGAATCGTTGAGCATAACTTTACGTAACCGACTTGATGCAACAGTTGAGTATTATGAGAAAAACCCCGATTGTGTGATAGTCGTCAGCGGAGGTCAGGGCCCTCAGGAAGATATAACCGAAGCCTTGGCAATGAAGCGCTATCTTTTGGAAAAGGATATTCCGTTTGAGAAGATTATCGAAGAGGGCAGGTCCACAAGCACCGCCGAAAACTTCAGATTTTCCAAAGAAATTCTCGACGATTATTTTTATAACGAGGATTATTCGGTCGTCTTTGTGACCGACGATTTCCATATCTACCGTGCCGAAATGACTGCTGAAAGCGAGGGCGTCACCAATACGGCGCATTGCCATAGCGTAGGTGCTTTTTATACTGTGATACCCAACGGCTTCCGTGAATGCTTAGCCGTAATGTATGAGTGGGTGTTTAAGTAATTGCGGGCTTAGGCGATTTTAGAGTTTTATTACGCTAAAGTCTTGACAAATTTCAAAAATGATATATAATTGGAAGATAATAATATTTATTGCAAGAAAACGATTTTTGGAGGGTTATTATGCTTAACAAAGATAAGAATATGGACACCGTTGTAGCCCTTGCCAAAGGCAGAGGCTTTGTCTATGCAGGCAGTGAAATCTACGGTGGTCTTTCCAACAGCTGGGATTACGGTCCTTTGGGTGTTGAACTCAAAAACAACGTAAAGAAGGCTTGGTTCAAGAAATTTGTTCAGGAATCTCCCTATAACGTAGGTCTTGATTCGGCTATCATTATGAACCCTGAAACCTGGGTTACCTCGGGTCACGTCGGCGGTTTCTCCGATCCTTTGATGGACTGTAAGGATTGCCACGCACGTCACAGAGCAGACAAGCTTATTGAGGATTTCGGCGGCAAGGCTGAGGGTATGACTTTTGAGCAGATGTCCGAGTACATAAAGGAAAACGGCATTGCTTGCCCCGAGTGTGGAAGCAAGAATTTCACCGATATCAGAAAGTTCAACCTTATGTTCAAGACCTTCATCGGTGTTACCGAGGATGCAAAGAACGAGGTTTATCTCCGTCCCGAAACTGCACAGGGTATTTTCGTAAACTTCGCTAACATTCAGCGTACCACCCGTAAAAAACTGCCATTCGGTGTTTGCCAGATTGGTAAATCCTTCCGTAACGAGATTACTCCTGGTAACTTCATTTTCCGTACCCGTGAGTTTGAGCAGATGGAGTGCGAATTCTTCTGCAAGCCCGATACCGACCTTGAGTGGTTCTACTATTGGAAGGACTACTGCAAGAATTGGTTGTTGAGCCTTGGCATCAAGGAAGAAAACATCCGTATGCGTGACCACGAGAAGGAGGAACTTTCCTTCTATTCAAAAGCTACCACCGATATCGAGTTTATGTTCCCGTTCGGTTGGGGGGAGCTTTGGGGTATTGCCGACCGCACTAACTATGACCTTGGCCGTCATCAGGAGGCCAGCGGTAAATCGCTTGAATACTTCGACCCCGAAACCAACGAAAAGTACATTCCTTACGTTGTTGAGCCTTCCTTGGGTTGTGACCGCGTATTGCTCGCATTCCTTTGCGAGGCTTATGACGAAGAGGTTGTTGATGCTGAGAAGAATGATGTTCGTGTTGTTCTCCGTTTGCATCCTGCACTCGCACCCTTCAAGGCTGCAGTTCTTCCTCTTTCCAAGAAGCTTTCCGACAAGGCAGGCGAAATCTATCAGAAACTCGCAAAAGAGTTTATGGTTGATTTCGATGATGCAGGCTCTATCGGTAAGCGTTATCGCCGTCAGGATGAGATCGGTACTCCGTTCTGCATCACTTACGACTTCGAGAGTGAGACCGACGGTTGCGTGACCATTCGTGAGCGTGATTCTATGGAGCAGATTCGTGTTCCCGTTGATTCGCTCAACGAGTTCATCCGTTCCAAGCTCGATTTCTAAAATTTGAGGTTCCTTCCGTTGACTTTTGTTGATGGAAGGACTTTTTTGTTCTTTAATTGTTGAAAACTGTCGGCTTGTGTGGTAAAATCAAGAAAAAGTGAGCGTTAGGAGTATTGTTATGTCGGAGAATTTTAAAAGACGTAAAGCTAAAAACAGCGTAGCACGATTTTTTATGTTCATAATGTGCTTTGCTATCGTTGTTGCCATTGCGGCAGGGTCGGTTGTGGTAATCGAGGATTTTATCTTGGACGGCAACATTGATACCAACGGTAAGGATACCGTGTCTAATATAACCTCAAGTGTTGACAATCAAAGCAACGAGCCTCAGGAGCCTAAGCCTATAACCAAGGTTTCGACCGCAACGGTGGTTGCAACGGGTGACCTCTTTATTCAGTCGCCTATTATCAACAACGCAAAGCTAGATGACGGCAGTTATAATTTCGACGATATATTCCAATACCTTTCAGAGTATACGTCCAAGGCAGATTACGCGGTTGCCAACCTTGAAACAACGCTTAACGGTGAGAACAATAAGTACGGCGGTTCGCCCAAGTTCAACTGTCCCGACGAGATAGTTGATTCTTTGAAAACTGCAGGCTTTGATATGCTACTTACAGCCAACAGCCATTCCTATGATACCAACTCTGACGGTTTTGACAGAACACTCGGGATAATAGGTGACAAAGGCCTTGATGCTCTTGGTACCGTTAAAAATGTAGAGAATAAAAACTATATCGTAAAGGATATCAACGGTATCAAGCTTGGTATGATATGCTATACCAACGAAACCAACGATACCGATAACGTAACCTTGAACGGTATGACCTTGAAGGATGATGCGGCAGACCGTATCAATACATTCAGCTACGGCAAGCTTGAGGAATTTTACGAAAGAATTGAGCATCAGCTTAAATCAATGAAGGATGACGGTGCTGAAGGCTTAGTACTGTTTATTCATTGGGGTGACGAGTATCAGGTAAAGCAAAATAAAACCCAAGAGGAAATGGCACAGAAGCTGTGTGACCTTGGTATCGACGTTATAATCGGTAGCCATCCCCACGTTGTTCAGCCTATTGAATTACTGACCTCTAAAAACGATTCCAAGCATAAAACGGTGTGTGTATATTCGCTGGGTAATACGGTTTCCAATCAGCGTAAGGAAAGTATGAGCCTCAAAACAGGTCACACCGAGGACGGCATGCTGTTTGAGTTTACCTTTGCAAAGTACTCAGACGGAACAGTAGTGCTTGAAGCTGCCGATGCGTTGCCATTCTGGGTCAATATGTTTGATTCGGCAAGAAAGGGTAAACGAGTATATCAGATAATTCCGCTTGATACCGAAAATACCGATTGGAAGGAAAGCTTTGATTTGGTCGATTCAAGTGAAAAGAAGTCGCAGGATTCCTTAGAGCGTACCGAAAAAATCATTGGTGGGGGTCTTAAAGAGGTTAAAGATTACCTTAACAGTGAAGAAAATAAATACCCTAAATCCGAAAAATAATAATCCATTTAAAAGCCGCAGTATAAATGATATGCACCCCAAAAGTTAGTCACTTTGGGGTGCATATCATTTCCTGCTCGGCTTTTTTGGTTAAAAATTCCTTTAATAATAATAAAACACAAACGAAAAATAATACCAAATAAATCAAGAGGAGAATATATATGAAGATTTTTAAAGGTATTATTTGTTTGTGTTTGAGCTTTGCAATGTGTTTTGCGTTTGTCGGTTGTGGTAAAAAGGACGACGGTAAGGATATGGTGTCCAACGGGTCGGAAAGTGCCAACAAGCCGGTGGAGTATAAGGACGGCGAGTACGAGGCTGCCGACGGTAAGTATGACGATCAGGGTTATCGGGATGTTGTCAAGGTTGTTATCAAGGACGGCAAGCTCTACTCGGTTGACTGTGATGCTGACTCTAAAGCAGGCGGTACAAAAAAAGATCACTCGGAAAGTGGTCAGTACAATATGAAGACAGGCGGTGCACAGTATGATTGGCACGAGGAGATTGCGTTCTTCGAAAAGCACGTAGTGAACAAAGGCGTAGAGTCGGTGCAACTCAAAAACGACGGCAAGACCGATACTGTTTCGGGATGTACTATTGCCGTAAAAAACTATGTTAAGCTTATCAAAGAAGCAATGGACAAGGCTAAGAAATAAAGTAGGGGCGAACCTATGTGTTCGCCCTCTTTTTATAACATTATTTAAAATTGATTATAATGTCTTGGTTGTCTGATTCACGATTTAATCCATTGGTCAAGGTGATTTCACCGTTTTTGTCAATGAAAATAAGCTCGGCACCGTATTGTTTTGCAAGCTCGGCGCCTTTTTCTATACCGAGTATAAGGCAGGCGGTAGAAAGTCCATCGGCGACGGTAGATGAATTGGTCAATACTGTCACTGCATAAATACCGTTGTCAGTTGGGTAGCCTGTTTTTGGGTCGAGAATGTGGTGATAAATTTTGCCGTTTTGCTCGAAGTACCGTTGGTAAACACCCGACGTTACGGCGGTTTTGTCCGACATATTGATTCTTGCCGACAGTTCATTCTGTTTGCCTAAAGGCTTTTGCACACCAACCGAGAAATCCTTGCCATTTTTATCGCCAACGAGTAAGGTGTTTCCGCCAAGATTTATGATGGCGCTTTTTACACCGTTTTCTTTGAGATAAATCTTCAGCTTGTCGGAAATGAAGCCTTTTGCGATACCGCCAAGGTCAAGCTGAGCACCATTTTTGGCGGTGACGGTATTGCCGTCCAAACTTATGTTTTTATAGTTTACCGATTGCAAGGCAGTTTGGATGTCGGAGTCGGAGGGTACGGTTTTTGAGTTGGTGACATCCCAAAGCTCGACCAAAGGTAAAACAGTAGGGTCAAACGCACCTTTAGATTTTTCGGCAATGTCCAACGCGGTTTTTAAAAGCTCGGCAGTATCGTCCGAAACCTGTACGGGTTGACCACTAGAATGGTTTATCTCATAAACGTCACTGCCCTCGATTGTTCGGCTTAAAAGATTTTCGTATTGCTTGCAAAGCTTCATAGCACCCGACAAAACGTCGTCATCACCGTCGTAAATTGTCACGGTGACAACCGTGTCCATCATAATCAGGGTAGAGGATAGGGGATAGACGTTGCGACTGCAAGAGCAAAAACTCAAAATAACCAAGCACAAAACAAGAATTAAAGAAACGTATTTTTTCATAGGTACCTCACTTAAAATAAACGGTACATAATTGTTGTCAGAATATAAGATTGTCAAACACGACTTTTAAGAACACCGACATAATTATTATACACTGAAATGATTGGTTTGAAAAGAGAAACTTATTAAACGCGAATTCGTTTAACCGATTGTTGTAAAATGCTTATTTTTAGGTGAAAACAGCAGTGTTTTCGGCTTACACTAATCAACAAAGATTGACATAATTTTTTATGGTGATTATTTATATACGTTTAGTAATCCACGTTATTAACAAGGTTATCCCCAATAAAAAGGCGATATCAATGCGAAATTTTAGTCGAAAATCGCCTGAAATGTTGATATTTCTGTGGATAAGTCTAACAACTTCACAGGTTATTTTGTTTACATAATGTTTTAAAGACGGTGATTATGGAAACAAAAATACAATTTGTAAAGTGTGTGGGGGTTGACAGATTGTTGCTGCAACGTTGTATCACGTTACAGTGTATTTGGGAAGCTATATCCTGACGAAGAAAAGGAGATTTTTATGCGACAATTTTTAATAACCGTTGATGCAAACGGTAAAGTAACGACCGATACAAAGCAGCTGGGTTACAGCGGTGAACACAATGCAGCTACATTGGTTTTTAATTTTACAGATGATGCTGAAGAGGTCTTTTCGCAGGTTCATTATTTCAGGGTTGTGATTGACGGACATTACAGCACCGACATCCTCCGCTCGGAGGACGGAGTTGTCTATAAGGTACCGCAGGAGTGTATGTGTCCGCCGAGAGCACAGTGCCAGCTTGTCGGATATATTGTCGAAAACGACGAGCCAAAGGCTATTGTCAAAAGTGAGGTTTTTGGGTTTGATATCGACCGTTCAGAGGTGCCGTTTGATGTTGCTGACACAAGACCGAGTGTTTTAGAGCAGGCAATGGAGATTTGTCGAAGCTCATCAAAGTCAGCAAGTGAGGATGCAAGAGCTGCTACTTTAGCGGCAAAGTCAGCAAGTGAGGGTGCAAAAGCTGCTACTTTAGCGGCAAATTCGGCAATGGTGGATGCTAATAATGCACAAAACTATTGCAAAGAAGCAAAACAGGCTTCCGAAACCTCAAAGAAATATGTCGAAGTACTGGCACAAAAAACGATTGACCTCGAAACTATAAGCAATGCCTTAAAAGGCTCTGCATCGGGAAAGGTCGTCGTAATCAAGGATGTATCACCCTTGGAGCATACCGTTAAGGTGAAGTTAGATGGCGATAATATCGGCGGTGAGGTGCTGACCAAAACCGAAAGGCTTGACACCAAATATCAGGACGTTATGCTTAACAATGCCAGCAAAAGTGTCCGCGTTGTAAT
>JAZTYO010000037.1:0-8712 GCA_045636945.1 Acutalibacteraceae bacterium
GGTGCTACCATTGAAAATATTTTAAGTTTTGAGGATACCTACCCCGATTCGACGGTTATCCGTCTTGAGCAGAATTACCGTTCAACCTCGGTTATACTTGATGCCGCAAATGCCGTCATTGCCAACAACAAAGCACGAAAAGGCAAAAACTTGTGGACCGATGCCGACGGCGGTGAGAAAATTGAGGTTTACACCGCACCCGATGAGCAAAGTGAGGCTTCGCACGTGGTCGACCAGATCTTAAACTCGGTGGTAAAGGGCGGAAAATACTCCGACAATGCCGTTTTGTACCGAATGAATGCACAGTCCAACTCGATTGAAAACGTTTTGGCACGTTCGGGCGTACCCTACCGTGTTGTCGGTGGTCACAGATTCTATGACCGCAAGGAAATCAAGGACGTTATCGCATACCTCAACGTTATTGCCAATCACGGTGACCGTGTCCGCCTGACACGTATCATCAACGAGCCTAAACGAGGTATCGGTGACACCACCGTAGCAAGGGCAATCGAAATTTCCGACCAGACGGGGCTTACGCTTTTTGAGGTTTTCAACACAGCCGAGGATTTCCCTCCCCTGCAACGTGCCGCCAGAAAGCTTAAAGAATTCTGTCAGATGATTGAAAAGTTGACCGAGTTTGCCCAAAACTCCTCATTGATCGAGTTGTTTGAGGAAATGCTGGACAAATCGGGCTATACCCTTTCACTTATTGCCGAGGGCAAGGAAGGTGCCGACCGACTTGACAACGTTAAGGAATTGGCCTCCAGCATTGCGCAGTATGAAAAAGAGCACGACGACCCAAGTCTTTCGGGATTTTTGGAGGAGGTTGCCCTTATCAGCGATATTGATCAGTTTGACCCCGATGCCGATGCCGTGGTTTTAATGACCATTCACTCGGCCAAGGGCCTTGAGTTCAACAACGTTTATCTTGTCGGACTTGAGGAAGGTATTTTCCCTGGAAATCAGTCAATATACGGCACCGAAGAGGATATCGAGGAGGAACGCAGACTTGCCTACGTTGCCATAACGAGGGCTCGCAAAAATCTTCACATCTCCAACGCATATACCCGAATGCTTTACGGTACGACAAGCCGAAATATGCCGTCACGCTTCCTTGAGGAAATACCGAAAGAGCTTTGCAACATAAAGAGTGTTAGAAGCGGTATGTCGGCCTTTGGAATGGGCAGTGCCGAGTTCCGTTATTCAAGCGGCACTTTGCAGAATAGCAGTTCTTGGGGTGGCTCGTCTTACGGCAACTCATCCTACGGCGGCTCGGGTTCGAGGTACAACTCTTACAGTGACAGCCGTTCGGAGTATGACGATTATTTCAGCCCTCGCCCCAAAAGCAACAAAACCAAGAGTACCATTTTTCAAAAATCACAAACCACCGTCAAGCCCAAGGCCTCGGACGGTGGCTTCACCGTAGGCCAAAGGGTCAAGCACAAGGTCTTTGGCGAGGGTATGATTCTCTCGGCCAAGCCTATGGGCAATGATACGCTTTTGGAGATTGCGTTTGACGAAAAAGGTACTAAAAAGCTTATGGCCAACTTTGCAAGACTTGAAAAATTGTAAAATAATATGAATTTTTGCAAATTTCACTTGTAAATTGGGAAACTATATTGTACAATTAAAGAAACAAGGAAAGGAGCGCATTAAATTATGAGTTTTGGAAGCAATCAGAACACTATTACCTTTAGCCTCGGCAACGAAAACGAGCAAGAGGTCAGAAGAATAATGCTTGTGGTCTACAACGCGCTCAAAGAAAAGGGCTATAACCCCGTTAATCAGATAGTCGGTTATATTCTGTCGGAAGACCCGACCTATATCACCACACACAACAATGCACGTAATCTTATCAGAAAGATTGACCGTGATACCTTGTTGCAGTATCTTGTAAAATACTATCTGACCAACTGATATAAATTTTGTTGACCTTGAAAGCGACAGAGTGACTCTGTCGCTTTTTCTTTTCTCCCCTTACATATAAAAATAATTTTTTGAAAATATTGACATTTGGGGATTTGGGTGGTATAATATTTCCCAAATAAAATATTTGGGCTATGATGGAACGAGTATCGGATAGCAATTTTCAGAGAGTCGGCGGTTGGTGTGAGCCGATAAAGAGCATCCTGAGAAAAACACTCCTGAGCCCGCGGAAGAAAGCCGTTTTTCGGTGATTAGACCCGCCGTTCATCGCGTCAAGATGTAATCGAGTGGACCGTTTATCGGTCAATTTGGGTGGTATCGCGGAAGTTTTGCCTTTCGTCCCATTTTGGGGGCGAAAGGCTTTTTGTTTTTTTGTCCTGACTATCTCGCTTATAAACGAAATATAATAGTACTTGGAGGAAAATGTTATGTTGAGAACACACAACTGTAACGAACTGAACACAGTAAACATCGGCCAGAAGGTTACTCTTACCGGCTGGCTTCAAACCGTCCGTGACCACGGCGGAATCCTTTTCGTTGATCTTCGCGACCACTATGGAGTAACACAGATCGTCGTATCCGACGACAGTATGATTCAGGGAATGTCCAAGGAAACCGTCATTTCGGTTGACGGTGTTGTCTGCGAGCGTGACTCCGAAACCGTAAACCACAAGCTGGCTACCGGTCTTATCGAGGTTAAGGCCGACAAGATTGAGGTTTTGGGTCCCTGCAACAACAATCTTCCCTTTGAGATTGAGGCTTCTCACGAAACAAGAGAGGACGTTCGTTTGAAGCACCGCTATCTCGATTTAAGAAACCCCAAAATTCACAATAATATCGTTCTTCGTTCCAAGATTCTTTCTTATCTCCGCCGTCAGATGGAGGATATGGGCTTCTTGGAGATTCAGACTCCAATTCTCACCGCATCCTCTCCCGAAGGCGCTCGTGATTATCTTGTTCCCAGCCGTAAGCACAAGGGCAAGTTCTATGCCCTGCCTCAGGCACCTCAGCAGTTCAAGCAGCTGCTTATGACCTCGGGCTTTGACCGTTATTTCCAGATTGCACCCTGCTTTAGAGATGAGGATGCACGTCAGGACCGTTCACCCGGCGAGTTCTATCAGCTTGATTTTGAGATGGCTTTTGCAACTCAGGAGGATGTTTTCTCGGTTGCCGAAACCGTTATTTCCAACACCTTTAAGGAGTTTTCAAGCAAAAAGGTTTCAGAAGCACCCTTCAAGCGTATCACTTTTGCGGAATCAATGCTCAAATACGGTACCGACAAGCCCGACCTTCGCAACCCTCTCCTTATTCAGGATTTGACCGATTTCTTCGCTAAAAATGAGTTTTTGACCATCAACGGCAGAACTGTTCCGTTCAAGAACAAGCTTGTTCGCGGTATTGTTGCTAATTACCTTGTTAAGAAGGATGGCGACGGTGACGGCAAAAAAGCTTTTGAAAAGGCTATCGATGCATATTCAAGAAGCATCGGTATGAAGTTCGGTATCGGCTATATCACCCTTGAAGACGGCGAGTACAAAGGACCTATCGCCAAGTTCCTCACCGAGGCTCAGAAGGCCGAATTGACCGAGCTTGTCGGCATTAAAGAGGGCGAGTCATTGTTCTTCATCAGCGACAGCGCCAACATTATCAACAAGCTTTCGGGCGAGATGAGAACCTGGATTGCCAACGAGCTTGGACTTATCAAGAACGATTCGTTTGAGTTCTGCTTCATCGTTGACTTCCCGATGTATGAATTGAACGAGGAGACCGGTAAGATTGACTTTACTCATAACCCGTTCTCGATGCCTCAGGGTGGTATGGATGCACTTCTTAACAAAGACCCGCTTGAGATTTTTGCCTATCAGTATGATATTGTATGTAACGGTGTTGAGCTATCCTCAGGTGCTGTGCGTAACCACAACCCCGAGATTATGAAGAAGGCATTTGAAATTGCAGGCTATGGTGAGGAGGATGTAAAAGCCAAGTTCGGCGCACTTTACACCGCATTCAATTACGGTGCACCTCCCCACGCAGGTATGGCTCCCGGTGTTGACCGTATGATTATGCTTATTGCCGAGGAAGAAACCATCCGTGACGTTATCGCATTCCCGCTTAACGGTAATGCTCAGGACTTTATGATGGGGGCACCCGGTGACGTTACCGAAATGCAGCTCCGCGAAGTTCACGTTAAGGTAAGAGATTAATTCATCCTATTCAAAAGGAGTCCTATATATGGATAGAGAAATTTTACGCAGACTTGAATTGCTTAACCAGCTCAAGCTGACCGAGTCCGAAAAAGAACATGTTTTGTCCTTCTTTGAGGCTCGCGAGGGTGAGCACAAGGTTTTGGAAGCAATCGATACTGCCAACACAGAAAGAATGGTGCACGTTATTCCTGTTATGACCGTTGTCCGCGAGGATAAGATTGTAAAGAATTTTGAACGTGACGACCTGCAGAAACAGGCACCCGAAACCGACGAGGGTTACTGGTGCGTACCCAAGGTTATGGAGTAAAGGGAGGCGGAAGATATGTATAACATAAAAGTAGACTGTTCCGCCGCAAAACGCGTTGTCGCGGATGATATGATTCTGACCAAGGGTATTCCCACTACCGCAGGTTCTAAAATGCTTGAAGGCTTTGAGAGTCTTTTCAATAGCGAGGCCTTGGACCGACTCACCTCTAAAGGCTATGGCCTTGTCGGTAAAGCAAAGGTTGGCGAGTTCAACATCGACCTGCTTGGCGAAACCGCATTCAACGGCGCTCTTGTTTCAGACGGTATTATCAAAAGCGCTTCGGCAGAGGTTTTAAAGGCAGACGAGGCCGATGTTGCCTTGATGATGGACGTCAACGGTTCGGTTCGCCGTGCCGCTGCACAAAACGGACTTGTCAGCGTTAAGCCGACCTACGGCACCGTTTCCCGTTATGGCACAATCCCCACCGCCTGCTCGGGTGAAACAGTAAGCCTTATGGCAAAATCGGTTGACGAGCTTCGAAAGGCTTTGGCAACTGTTCAAGGCTATGATTCCAAGGATGGCACAAGCCTTCCCGAATCTATGTATGTGACCGACACTGCAACACCAAAAAAGGTTGCCGTTCTCGTTGATATGTGTGACGGAATCGATGCTGATGTTAAGGCGAAGCTTGATTCTACAGTTGCCACGCTTAAGGCCAACGGTATTGAGGTTGTCGAGGTAAGCAATAGTGTTATCGTTGCCTCCAAGGTTGCATGGAACATTTTGATGTGCGCCGAAACCTGTAACAACGTTTCGCGTTACGACGGTGTAAAATACGGCTATCGCACACCTAATTTCACAAACCTTGACGAGCTTTATATGAACAGCCGTACGGAAGGCTTCGGTGAGTTGATTAAAACCGCTATTTTGTTCGGCTCGGAGACACTTTCGACCGATAACTATATGAAGGTTTACGATAAAGCACTTCGTACACGCCGTTTGATTGTCGAGGCCTTTAACGAACTGTTCAAGGAATTTGACGCAGTTCTAATGCCTGCTTGTTCTAAAATGGCTTACACCGAGGATGTGGTTAAAGCCGACAAGCACATCGCATTCACTGAAAACTTCTACACCGCACCTGCAAGCATTACGGGACTTCCCGCAGTAGTTGCAAGCGGTGTTCAGATGATTGGCAAGATTTTCTCTGAAGCAAAACTGTTCACTCTTGCCGAAGCTTTGGAAAAGGAGGGCAAATAATATGAATTACGAGACCGTCATTGGACTTGAGGTTCACGTTGAACTTGCTACGAATTCCAAGATTTTCTGTTCCTGCTCGGCTCATTCCTTCGGCACCGATCCCAACGAGCACGTTTGCCCTGCTTGTTGCGGTATGCCCGGTATGTTGCCGGTTGTCAACAAGCGTGTTGTTGATTTTGGTATGAAGGCCGGTATGATGCTTAATTGTGACATCAACCGCGTCACCACCTTTGATAAAAAGAGCTATTATTACCCCGACCTTCCCGGTGCTTATCAGACCACACAGTGGTTTGCACCCGTTGCTGTAAACGGTCTTGTTGAAATCGAGACCTCCAAGGGCAAAAAGGGGATCCGCATTAAGCAGATTCATATGGAGGAGGATGCAGGTAAGCTAGTTCACGATATCCGCGAGGATACCACCCACGTAGACTTTAACCGTACCAGCGTTCCGCTTATCGAAATCGTCAGCCAGCCCGACCTTTCAAGCGCAGAAGAGGTTGAAGCCTATCTTGAAAGGCTTAAAACCCTGCTACGTTACGCCAAGGTTGCCGAGTGCGAAATGGCTCACGGTACAATGCGTTGCGACGTAAACCTTTCGGTCAGACCCGAGGGCAGTGACAAGCTTGGTGTTCGTGCCGAAATGAAGAATATGAATTCTATCGAGGCTATTAAGCGTGCTATCGACTACGAGGTTGCCCGTCACATCGACGCTATCGAAAATGGCACCGAGGAGCTTCGTCAGGAGACCCGCCGTTGGGACGATATCAAGGGTAAGTCCTATGCAATGCGTACCAAGGAAACCGCAGGTGACTACCGCTATTTCCCCGACCCCAACGTAATGCCAGTTTGTATCGACGACGAGTGGTTTGATTCTATCAAGGAGTCACTCCCCGAGTTCCCCGAGGTAAAACGTGCAAAGTATATGGAACTTGGTCTTTCGGAGTATGATGCAACCCGTCTTTCCGACAGTATCGCCATTGCCGAATGCTTTGAGGGTGCTTACTCGGTTTGCAACAACGCAAAAGAGTCCGCCAACTGGGTCATTTCCGAGGTTACAAGAGTTCTTAACGCCAAGGGTATGTCTTACGAGATGTTAACCTTAGACGGCAAGGTGCTCGGAAAACTTATCGACCTTGTGCTTGACGGTAAGGTGAGCCGTGCCAATGCTAAGAAGATTCTCGATGCAATGTTTGAGGATTCTGACCTTGACCCCGTGAAGTATGCCGAGGAGAACGACCTTGTAATGTCGAATGACACAGGCCTTGTTGATAAGGTTATTACCGAGGTCATAGCAGGCGATCCAAAGGCCGTAGCCGACTTCAAGGGCGGTAAGGAAAAGGCCATTATGGCTCTGTTCGGCAAGTGTATGAAGCAACTCAAGGGCAACGTTGACCCCCAGACTCTCCGCACAATGCTCATCGACGCTATAAACAAGATGTAATTACCAAAACAACCGTGGTGAAAACTGCGGTTGTTTTTTGTACATTTAACCTGTGGTGCAATTCACGAATCACCTATTTCGGTCGCATCGTGATGAGACCCTATGGTATTGGCATTAAATGCTTGTAAAATCTATAAAAACTGTGTATAATAAATTTAAAAGGAGGTCGGTTTTGTGAAAAAGAAGAATTTATGGTTGAGTTTTGTGTGCTTTATTATGACCGCGATGCTGTTACTGAATTTCAGCGGATGCGGTACCACAGTTAAGGCCGCCGACCTTATGGAAGGCATTGCCGCAAACGAGGTTGAAAGCAAAGAGGCTGACGATGCGTTTATCGACAACCAATTTGACCTTGCTGTGAAGCTTTTCAAGACTTCGGCAAATGCAACCAAGAATCAAAATACTCTTATTTCACCCTTGTCGATTCAACTTGCGCTGGCTATGACAGCCAACGGCGCCGACGGTGAGACCAAGGCACAAATGGAAAAGTTGCTTGGCGGCGAAATTACCTTAGAGCAGTTGAACGAGTATCTTCACACCTATATTGAAAATCTTCCATCAACCGAAAAATCCAAATTCGAGGTTGCCAATTCCATTTGGTTCAGGGACGACGCAAACCGTCTGACCGTAGAAAAAGATTTTTTGCAGACCAATGCCGATTACTACGGCGCAGATGCCTATAAAGCTCCCTTTGACGATACCACTTTAGAGGATATCAATAATTGGGTCAAGGATAACACCGACGGTATGATTGACAAGATTTTGGGCGAAATCAACCCCGATACCGTTATGTACCTCATAAATGCCATCACCTTTGATGCTGAGTGGCAGGAAATATATAACGAATATTCGGTTTATGACGGAAAATTTACCAATATTAAGGGTGAAAAGCAGGATGTAAAGATGATGCGCTCCGAGGAAAGCCGTTACCTTTCCGACGGCAAGGCCACGGGATATTTGAAGAATTACAAGGGCTCAAAATACAGCTTTGCAGCATTGCTTCCCAACGAGGGCATTGACCTATACGATTATGTCGATTCGCTTTCGGCAGAGTCTTTAAAGAACACACTTTCTAATCCACAGTATTACGGTGTTGTGGCAGCCACCCCTAGGTTCAGCTACGAATACGAGCTTAAAATGAACAACGCTTTGACCGGGCTTGGTATGGTTGATGCTTTCAGTGACGACAAAGCCGATTTCACCAAACTTGGACGTTCCTCCAATGGTAATATTTACGTCGGTGAGGTTCTGCATAAAACCTTTATTTCGGTTGACGAGAAAGGCACCAAAGCAGGCGCAGTTACCAAGGTTGAGATGAAAGACGAATGCGCTATGATGGACCAAAAGACCGTAACTCTTGACCGTCCGTTTGTCTATATGATTATCGACAACTCGACCAACCTGCCCGTGTTTATGGGTGCCGTAACCGAAATAAACGGTTGATAATCCCACTTGAAACAGCCATTTCTACTCTTGGTAGAGTTGTAAAATGTAACCTCTACAGATTACATTTCGCAACGATACGCCGTGAAAACGGCGGTAGGTTGAGTTTGATGCTATCACATAATATAATGACCCTCGAAGGACACCGCAACCTTATGTGGTGAACGGAAAGGGTCATTTTCATGAATATT
>JAZTYO010000038.1:0-28566 GCA_045636945.1 Acutalibacteraceae bacterium
CGAAGGCCGCTGTGTAGCAACTATTAAGTGCATACCTGCGGCACGTGCCTTTTGCGCTATACGGCAGATAGAATCTTCAACCTCGTGAGGAGACGTCATCATAAGATCAGCCAACTCATCAATTATAATCACTATCTGCGGCATTTTCATAAGATCCTCGCGCCTTTCTGCGAGTTCATTGTAACCGCTTAAGTTCCTGACGTCATTTTCGGCAAACAGCTTATATCTTTTTTCCATTTCCATTACAGCCCAGCCAAGTGCACCTGCAGCCTTTCTGGGATCGGTAACTACAGGAACTATAAGATGCGGAATGCCGTTGTAAATGCCAAGCTCAACAACCTTGGGATCAATAAGCAATAGCTTGACCTCCTCAGGCGTTGCTTTAAACAAAATACTCATTATTATCGAATTAATACATACCGATTTACCCGAGCCTGTAGCACCTGCGATAAGTCCGTGAGGCATCTTGGAAATATCGGCAACCCTCTGCTCACCCGAAATGTCCTTACCAAGTGCAACCGATAACTTGGATTTAGATGCAGAGAATACCTGAGAATCGATAATTTCTCTGATTTTAACGATACTTGTGTTCTTATTGGGAACTTCGATACCGACAGCAGGCTTATTAGGAATAGGTGCTTCAATTCTAACACCCGAGGTTGCAAGGTTCATAGCGATATCGTTGGCAAGATTAGTAATCTTGCTAATCTTAACACCTGCGGCAGGCTGAAGCTCATAACGAGTTACCGAAGGTCCTCGGCTGATATTAATAATTCTCGATTCGACACCGAAACTGCGAAGTGTATCAACAAGCAATGTAGCAGTCGACTCAAGCTCGGCAGTTATGTTCTTGGTGCTGTCAGGAGTAGGCTCAGAAAGCAAGGATACGGGAGGATATTTATACTCCTTATTGCCTGTATCAAAGGTAATGGCACTGCCCTCAGGCACCGTAAATTCAATACCTTTAGACTTAGTTTCAGCCTCGGAATTAACCTTATTGATAACGTCAGCAACGTTGCCTGCGGGTGTTTCATCGGGCATTTCCTCATCAGCACGTTCAGAAACAGCAGCAACAGTTACATCAATATCAGGCTTTGAAGCAGCAACCGATTTTACAGATGCCTTCTTAGAGCTTGAACGAATATCAACCGTAGCCTCGTCCTTATCAAGTTCACGGTATTTGGCAATTACATTTTCCTTGTGTTCCTCTACGGTAAGCTCCTTTTCAGGTTTTTTGGGAGCATCACCGTCAAGCGGAATATCAATGTTTGCTTTATCTCTTTCACGGTCAGACTTAGGCTCAAAAGCCATTTCGGCAACCTCTTCAATCTTCTTGACGGGCTTACTCACAGCCTTGAACAAAGCGATAAGTGTTGTTCCCGTCATAAGCATAAATGTTGCGAAAATCAAAAGCAGACAGAATATCCAAGCACCGGGTTTATCAAGTAAAGCAAACAAGGGATATCCAAGCAAAGCACCGAATACACCCGTCGATGCACGACCTTTTTCCCAAGCAAGACCGAAGCTTGCTGAATAATTCTCTACTTCGGGAGCAATGCCGATAATATGTACGAATGAAGATACAAGCAAAAGGAAGAAGGAAAGCTCGACAATCTTTACAAGCACCTTTCCGTGAAGCTTGTCCATTGCAAGATATACGGCGGCAACGCCCATAACTACAGGAATTGAATACCCAAAGAATCCGAACAGACCCAACACAAATTTATGTATCGCATTCCATCCGCCCGAACCGGGTATTATTGCCGCAAGAAACAACAGTAAAGCAACAGTGAACACGAGCACCGAGGCAACCTGCTTTCTAGCAGTAGAATTACCCGAGGATGTCTTCTTCTCCACTGCCTTTTCTTTCTTTTTAAGTTTTTTCTTTGCCATTGTTTTTCTCCTTAAACCTTTTTGTATGTAGCAGGCGTAAATTACGCCTTTTCAATCATTCTGTAAAGCTCGTTAATAACATCAGATAAACTGCCGATACGGTCAATAAGTCCGCATTCAACCGCCATTTCTCCGTCAAGCACCGAACCCATATCGGTTGCAAGCTCATCGGTATTGAGCATCAAAGCTTCAAACTTTTCGGGTTTGATTTTTGAGTTTTTTACAACAAAATCGGTGATTCGATTTTGCATACGTTCGAAATAGTTTAAAGTTTGTTCAACTCCCAAAACAAGACCTGTTGTTCTGACGGGATGCACCGTCATAGTTGCTGACGGAACGATAAACGAGCATTTTGCCGATACTGCCAACGGAACACCGATAGAATGTCCACCGCCAAGCACCAGAGATACGGTAGGCTTACTCATACCGCTTATAAGCTCAGCCAAAGCAAGACCTGCCTCAACGTCACCGCCAACGGTATTAAGCACAATCATCATACCCTCGATTTTGGGGTCTTCCTCTACTGCAATCAACTGCGGTATTACGTGTTCATACTTGGTTGTTTTGGTATCGGACGGCAATACACCGTGGCCCTCAATCTGACCGATTACGGTAAGGCAATGAATACAGTGTTTGCCCTTATCAGGAGTTACCGAGCCACTGTTTTCAATCTGTTCCCAAACCGAATTGTTCTCGGTAGATTTTTCAGAATTGGTATCGTTATTATTTTGTGTCAACATCAAAATCCTCCAAAAAGTGTTTTGAAGTTATCATTCCACAAAATAGGCATAACTATACACTTTTATAATACCACCTATTGTGTCACAATTCAAGCATTATTTACATTAAAAGAGTAAATTTATGTGGTTGCAGGGTCGCGGAAAATTATACCGTAATATTCGGCTATACTTTCGGCGGCGGAAATTACTAAAGTATATATTTTCTCAACGTTATCGCAGGAATATGCGGTACTTAAAAATCTCACGTTATCAACGATAACAGGAGTGTATTTTCTCAAAGAATGACCTTCATTTAAAGCATTAACGAAAACAACCTTATCTTTTTCACGTTCTCTTTTATTACGCAATTTTGTAGCTATTCTAAACGACGTGCTTGAACCCGAAGTTGAATCGGTATAAATAAAAGAAACATCCGACGAATTGTTTTCACAACACGAGAAAAACGGTACGTATATCAGATTGCTGTTTGTTTTACCCTGCAAATCATACAAGCGTTCAAGCTTTGTTGGATTGATTGCTTCACAAACAATTCCGTTATATCTAAGCACACCTAAAAGCAACGGAATGTAAATTTCACTGATTTCATCTAAAATCTCACTTTTAGTGCAAAGCGATGCATCTGAATAGCCCGAAAGAATAAGTACAGATATCATAAAACCACCTCCATACATTGTATGAAGGCGGTTTCGTGCTTGACATATTAACTCAGTCAACTTTTTCAAACAAAAACAGTTTATCCGAGTATGAGCATTTGATACTGTCACCGTTTTTGATGCTACCGTCAAGAATCCTTTCGCTCAAAGCATCTTCAATTCTGCTCTGAATCGAACGTCTTAACGGTCTTGCGCCATAGATTGGGTCAAAGCCTGAATCGGCAATTTCAATGATGGCAGATTGGTCAAATTCGATTGTGATATTAAGGTCTGAAAGACGCTTTTTAAGATTTAGAAGCATCTTTTCAGCAATTTCACAAATCTCGTCCTTAGTAAGTTTTGAGAACACAATAATATCGTCAACACGGTTCAAAAATTCAGGTCGGAACGCCGATTTAAGCTCATTTAATACCTTTTCCTTAACGTTGCCTTCATCACTTGCAGTTTCGGTAAAGCCCAATGACTGCTTTTTCTCGGTCAGATGACGTGCGCCGAGGTTTGACGTCATAATTATGACGGTGTTTTTGAAGTTTACAGTACGTCCTTGCGAATCGGTCAAACGACCGTCCTCGAGTATCTGTAAAAGGATGTTGAACACATCGGGATGTGCTTTTTCAATCTCATCGAAAAGGACAACCGAATAAGGTGCACGGCGAATCTTTTCGGTTAATTGTCCGCCTTCTTCAAAGCCAACATATCCGGGAGGTGAGCCGATAAGACGGGACACGGTATGCTTTTCCATATACTCCGACATATCAAGACGTACAATAGCATTTTCACTGCCGAACATTGCCTCTGCCAAGGCCTTGCAAAGCTCAGTTTTACCAACACCTGTAGGTCCTAAGAATATAAACGAACCGATAGGACGTTTAGGGTCTTTTAGTCCAACTCTACCACGTCTGATAGCCTTCGCAACAGCGGTTACAGCCTCGGACTGACCAACGATTCTTTCATGCAATACGCCCTCTAATTTCAGCAATCTTTCGCTTTCCTCTTCGGTCAACTGACTTACAGGAATACCTGTATTGAATGAGATAAGCTCGGCGATATTTTCAGCTGTAACCTCTTCTGAATATGGTACAGAATTGTTTGAATGAGCATTTTTTAAATCATTCAACTGATGATTCAACTCTCGCACTTTGTCACGAAGCTCTGCTGCTTTTTCAAACTCCTGATTGGATATAGCATCATCCTTGTCTTGCTCTGTTTTCTTGATTTCATCTTCTAGCTCTTTAACATCATCAGGTGTTGCCGATGCATTAAGTCTTACCCTTGATGCTGCTTCGTCGATAAGGTCGATTGCCTTGTCGGGCAAAAATCTGTCGGCAATGTAGCGTGAAGAAAGCTTAACGGCGGCATCAATAGCACCATCGGTGATTTTCACCTTATGGTGAGCCTCATACTTCTCTCTCAAGCCCTTGAGAATCTCTGCCGCATCCTCCTCGGATGGCTCGCCCACGATAACGGGCTGAAAACGTCGCTCGAGGGCTGCATCCTTTTCGATATTTTTACGGTATTCGTCAAGGGTGGTTGCACCGATAACCTGTAATTCACCTCTTGCCAACGAGGGTTTCAAGATGTTTGCGGCATCGATTGAGCCATCGGCCGAAGCACCTGCGCCAACAATGGTATGAATTTCATCAATAAACAGAATGACATCATCAGCGTTGAGAACCTCGTCGATTGCATTTTTGATACGCTCCTCGAAATCACCGCGATACTTTGTTCCTGCAACCATTCCCGTAAGGTCAAGTGCAACAAGTCGCTTACCCTTTAAAATTTCGGGTGCATTACCTTCGACTATCTTTAATGCCAAACCTTCGACAACCGCTGTTTTACCTACACCGGGCTCACCTATGAGGCAGGGATTATTTTTGGTTCTGCGGCAAAGTATCTGAATAACACGGTCTATCTCCTGTTGACGTCCAATAACAGGGTCGATTTTACCGTCCTTTGCCATTGCGGTAAGGTCACGTCCAAATTTATCAAGCGTGGGTGTTTTAGTGCTTTTCTTATCGCCTTTGGGTGATGGTTTGCGCGGACCACTGTCTTTTTTAGGAATATCGGTATCAGAACTTGCTATTTCAACGGCTCTTTCGGTCAAAATTCCGACATCGACAGAAAGTTCCTTCAAAAATCTTATAGCGTAATTATCACCCTCACTTAAAACACCAATCAAAAGATGCTCGGTGCCGACATAGGTTCCCATTGTTTCTCTTGCAGTGGAAACTGCAACCTCAACGACGTGCTTTGCTCTCGGAGTAAGATGCTCGGGTGAAAGCTTAGTCACAGCACCCGTGCCGATATTTGATTTTATAAGTTCGGTTATCTTTTCTTTATCCACTCCGTTTTCAAAAAGCAACTGAAAAGCTACAGAATCCTCGACCGAACAAAGACCTAAAAGCAGATGCTCACTGCCAACGTAGGTGTGACCGAATTCTTCTGCTTTTGCGATAGCTATATTCAATGCGTTATTAGCCTTGGCAGTAAATCCGCCGAAATTGTATTTCATAAAATTATCTCCTTTCCAAAAGGTAAAAACGAAACTATAATTAAATATTTTTCAGAATATTTCTTATAGATTTTGCCCTGAAAATATCGCGTTCATTCGGTGAAATCTCACCTTTTATACGCTTTATCATTGCAGGTTGAAGTTCTATAAATATCTTCATAAGACTCAACGTTTCGGGCAAGGTTATAACCCCTGCACGTAAGCCTGACATAAGCTTAGTTACGTAGGCCATCATCTCGTCGGTATTGAGTCGTCTTGCATACTTTAAAACACCAAAGGTACGGCATACGGAATCGGACAATGCTTGCTTATCAACCTTATTCAAAGCATTTTGTTCAATGTCTATTATCTCTGAAATAACATTCTGTAAAGAATCAAGCACCGATGTTTCGGAAACACCCAGAGTAACCTGATTTGAAAGCTGATAAATGCCCGATTTTGAATCACTGCCTTCACCGTAGAAGCCACGGAAGGTCAAGCCTAATTTTGAGGTAAGCTCGGCAATTTTGCGTAAATCTCCGTTTGCTTCAAGCATAGGCAAATGAAGCATAACCGATGCCCTCAAGCCCGTTCCAAGATTGGTCGGGCACTCGGTCAAGAATCCAAACTTTTCATTAAAAGCGAACTTCAGTTTCTTAGAAATAGCAGTATCTATGCGGTCGCATAAGGCATAGGCTTCCTTTAAAGCTTCACCCGATTTCAACACCTGAATTCGGATATGGTCCTCCTCGCCTATCATAATACTTACCGATTCATCGTCAGACAAAAGCAGAATCCTACCATCACGGTTAGCAGCAAATTTAGGGCTTATGCAATGTCTTTCGACCATTGCGTATGCCTCAAGTTCTCCCAATGAATCCATTTCAATTTCTCGCAGATTTATCCCTAAATCTGCTTGATTTATAGCATCGCAAATCATACGGTTGTTCTTGTTGAGTTCAGACAACGACAGTTTAGACGGAAACGGGATTCCGTCAATATTTCGTGCAAGACGGATTCTTGTACTCAATGCTACACTTTTATTGTTATATTCATACCAAAGCATTGCTTATTCCTCCATCGCCTTAATTTTATCGCGTATTACAGCCGCTTTTTCGTATTCTTCCTTTTCAATAGCCTCATTTAATTCACGTCTTAAATCGGCTATTGTAGGCTCTTTGTATTTGCAATCATCTGAAAAATCCTCGTGCTTAATATCTACTGTATCTTCGATATTTTCAGGCTTTTTGCCTATATGAACGGTGTTTTTATGGATGCGTGCAACTATAGGTGAAAGCTGAGCTTCAAAAACCTTATAGCAATTACTGCAACCCACCTTACCTGTGCGCCGAATTTCGTTAAATTCGGCACCGCAACAGTCACATTTCAGTTTGATATTTGACAAATTTGAAGCTTCTGCACCGTTGTTTAAAAGTGACGATAGCATATTGAAAATATCACCGTCATAAAGGTTTTCTGACTTATACTCAGTTGCACAAGTGTTGCATAAATACATATCTCTTACAACACCGTTTCGGACATAATGAATATGCGAGGTAGCATTATTTTGTTTACATTTCTGGCAAAGCATTTTGTCACTTCCTTAAATTTGGGATAAAAGCATCTGTTTTAATGCGGCAGCACGGACAGAGTCACGCAATATCACGGGAATCTCACGCATTACAGGAATAGAAATGGCTGAGTACATCAACTTAACAGTGTTTTTGCTCAAAATTCCTGCATTACAGCAGTTCTCAAGCACCACTCGTGCTGTTGCATCGTCAATATTCTCGCCTATTGAATTCACAAGATGCATCAACGCTGATTTTCCGTCAAGACGTACTCTTGTAATTCTAATATAGCCACCCCCACCGCGACGACTTTCAACAATATATCCGTGTTCGGGGATAAACCTTGAAGATAAAACATAATTAATCTGACTCGGAACGCATCCGATACGCGATGCAAACTCGTTTCTTTGAATTTCGGCAATTCCATCCGATTCATCCAATATGCGGTTAATTTCGGATGCTATATAATCACTTAATCTCATATTTTTACCTCTTTCCTTGTCTTTTGAGCATATTATAACACAAAAGTCAAAGAAAGTCAAAGTCTAATTTTAAAATTCACAAATTATTTACATTCACACAATTTACAGTTTTCTCATAGTATGGCTTAGAAGACACGAAAGGAGGACCTCTTAATGTGTAACGGTTTCGGTTCCGGTAACTGCTGCTGGATCATCATTCTTCTCATCATCGTTTTCTGCTGCTGCGGTGGCAACGATAACGGATGCGGATGCAACAACAACGGTTGCTGCTAATTCCCCTTTTCACACGGCTGACCAAACGGTCAGCCGTTTTTCTTTGCAAGATTTTTACAGTTTGCAAGAAGTTTATATTGTTTTCTACTTGTATTAGAACTATTATATAAAATAAGTGTAGAAAAATTTGTCACAATGATGTATAATAAAATAAATATATCCAAATTCTTATTTTAAAGAGGGACATCATGGATTTTTTAAGACGAACCTGGGCCGAAATTGACCTTGACGATGCACTTTTTAATTTTGAAAATATCAAAAAGATTGCCGACGGTCGAAGCATTATGCCGGTAGTAAAAGCCGATGCTTACGGCCACGGTGCCAATGTTTTGGCCAAGCTTTACGAGGATAACGGTGCCGACGGTTTTGCGGTCTCCAATATCAACGAAGCAATTAAACTGCGAAAGTTCGGAATCAAGAAGGATATTCTTGTTCTTGGCTTTACACCGATAAAATACATTCAGCAGATGTATGCCTTTAACATTACTCAGGCAGTCTATTGTCTTGATTATGCCAAGCAACTGTCCAAATCTGCAGGTCAAAACAATTTTGTTATAAAAGCGCATTTCAAAATTGATACAGGTATGTGCCGAATAGGTTTTGATGCACGCAACAATAATTTCAACGGAATTGCAGAAATTGAGGAATGCCTGAATCTCCCCAATCTCCAATTTGAAGGTATTTTTACTCATTTTTCTTCGGCCGATAGTATCGACCAAGCTGATATCAAATTTTCCAATAACCAATACGAACTGTTCTGCGAAACGGTTGAAATATTAAAGAAAAACGGTCACGATTTTAAATTTATCCACTGCTGTAACTCAGCCGCTTCGGCATTAAGAAGCAGTGACAACGGAAATCTTATACGACCCGGTATCATTCTTTACGGACTCTCCCCTTCATTTGGACTAGATGTCGGCTTCGTACAAAAGCCTATTATGTCGGTCAAATCGGCGGTATCAATGGTAAAGAACATTGATAGCGGCGACCCAGTAAGCTACGGACGTACATTCATCGCCGACCACGAAATGAAGTTAGCCACTGTACCTATCGGTTATGCAGACGGTTATCCGAGAGCAATGTCCAACCAGGGTTTTGTTTTAATCAACGGCAAAAAAGCCCCTATTATCGGCCGTGTCTGTATGGACCAAATGACAGTAGATGTTACTGATATTGAAAATGTAGAAATCGGCACCGTAGTTACGGTAATAGGTCAAGACGGTGAATTTTTAATAACTCTTGATGATATCGCCAAAGTATGCAATACGATTAGTTACGAAATTATGTGTAATATATCAATACGTATGCCGCGTGTTTATATAAAAAATAACAAGCTCTCAGAGGTTGTTTATTTAGGAGGTACATTATGATAAGAGAACGCTACCACAATAATATCAATGTGTCGCGTTTAGGAACTGCAAGTCCGAGAGCCTACTATATCCCTTACGGCACACCTGAAGAGGCCAAGGCCAACGTCCGTGAGGAAAGCAGTCGCTTTAAGCTTTTATCAGATTGCAAGTGGGCATTCAGGTATTTTGATTCTTACGAGTATATCCCCGAAAACATTACCGATGAGAATATCAGTCTTTCGGATTGGGATAAGATTCCCGTTCCCTCTAACTGGCAGTTGCAGGGCTACGATAATCCTCAGTACATCAATGCTCGCTTCCCCTTCCCCATTGACATTCCCAACGTTCCCAAGAATACACCTGCCGGAGTTTATGCAATTGACTTCACAGTACACGACGATATTGACACCTACAGTAAATACATTGTTTTTGAGGGTGTTGACAGTTGTGTTTATCTTTACATAAACGGACAGTTTGTAGGTTACAGTCAGATTTCGCACCTTTTGTCTGAATTTGATGTTTCAAAGTACCTTAAAAACGGTAAAAACCGTCTTACCGCTATCGTTTCAAAGTGGTGTGATGGCTCATACCTTGAGTGTCAGGACAAATGGAGAATGTCGGGTATTTTCCGCGACGTTTATCTTCTCATCCGTCCTAAGGGTCACGTTTGTGACATTCAGGTCGGAACAACTCTTTCCGACGATTTCCGTGAAGCAACCGTTAACGTAAATATTGAGTCGGCAATCTCTGAGGATTCTATTGCCACACTTTTCAATTCTCAGGGTGAAAAGCTTGAAACAACACTTTTTGACGCTTCAGGTCACGCAGAATTTAAGGTTGCCGACCCCAGAATGTGGAGTGCTGAGTATCCTGAACTTTATAAGGTTATTATCGAAAGCGGTGACGAGTTTATCACCGTGCCTTTCGGTATTAAATCGCAGAAAATTGAGGACGGCGTTTTCTACTTCAACGGTCGTGCTATTAAGATAAAGGGTGTCAACCGTCACGACTTCAACTACAAAAACGGTTACGTTTGTTCCATAGCCGATATGAAAAAAGATATTATGACAATGAAACGTCACAATATCAATGCAATTCGTACATCTCACTATCCCAATGACCCGAGATTTTATCAGCTTTGTGACGAACTCGGTATGTACGTTATGTGTGAGGCTGATTTTGAGTGCCACGGTGTTGGCGGGTCTAACTATTACAACCGCATAAGCCCCATCAAACGTCTCGTCAGAGGCACTATCGCTGACGACCCTCAGTGGGAAGCACAGATTGTTGAGCGTGTTCTTTTGATGGTTGAAAACTTCAAGAACAACACCTCTATCATTTCCTGGTCGATGGGTAATGAATCTGGTTGGGGTTGCAATGTTGACAAAGCACTTATTGAAACCAAGCGTCGCGATCCTTCGAGATTCACTCATTATGAGGATATTATTTCAGGCTCAACCGAAACTCAGCTTTATCTCGACGAGATGCCTGCAGCGGTTGATACACACAGCCGTATGTACTCACCACCTGCTTGGTGCGAAAATATGATGCGTGTCTGCGCTGAACAGAAATACCCCAAGCCGTTTGTACTTTGTGAGTATTGCCACGCCATGGGCAACGGGCCCGGTGACCTCAAGGAATATTGGGATATAATCAACAAGTATGACTGCTTTATGGGTGGTTTTGTCTGGGAATGGTTTAACCACGGTCTTTACAACGGCAAGGCTGAAAATGGCAAGGCAAAATACTTCTACGGCGGCGACTACGGTGAAAAGTATCACGATGCCGAGTTTGTCTGTGATGGTCTTGTATCTCCCGACGTTAAGCCCATGCCCGGTCTTAAGGAATACAAGAATATACTCAAGCCCTTCTCACTTACTCCCGTTGATATTGAAAACGGAATTTTCGACCTTACCAACTGTTACGACTTCAGCTACCTTTCACGACTTGAAGGTAATTGGGAATTAACACAAAACGGTGAGGTTGTTGCAAGCGGAGCACTTGGTTCACTTGCCATTCCCCCAAGAAAGACCGAACGCGTATCATTGGGCTACAATATGCCTGCTACCGGACGTTGCTTCGTTCGTGTTTGGTTCTGTTCTTACGGTAACGCCTGCATTCCCGACGGTGAGATTGTTGGCTTTGAGCAGTTTGAATTGCCCACCGAACAGGTTATTGTTGATAAAATGCCCTACGGCAGTGTAAATTACACCGAGGACAACCTCAACATCACCCTTTCTACCGACCGTTTCACTTATGTTTTCAATAAAGAGCAATGCGGATTCACCTCTTTGAATGTAAACGGCAAAGAGCTTCTTAAAGACGCTATGGCCTTCAATATTTGGCGTGCACCCACCGATAACGACCGTTTTGAAAAATCAAAGTGGTTTGGCGCCTGCCTTAACGACTCCTCTGCTTACGAGAAATCAACTACCGTTTCCGAGCACGACGGCGTTGTTACCATTACTAACGACTTTATTATGGCTGCACCTACCAAACGGCCTCACTTCAATGTTTCGGCTGAATGGTCAATTTTCCACGACGGTACAATTTCTCTGCACCTTAACGGAAAACTCGGCAAGGGTATCAGATTTACACCTATTAAAGACGGCGAGCTTGAAAACCCGTATGATGACCAGGTTGATATTATCACCTATTTCCCGAGATTCGGCTTCAATATGACACTTGATAAGTCCTTTGATGCTGTTGAGTACTTCGGTATGGGTCCCTACCATTCTTACTGTGATATGCACCATTCATCATTTATGGGCAAGTTCAACTCAACCGCCAAAAAGGAATTCTTTGAATTCATTCGTCCTCAGGATTGCGGCAACCATTGGAACACCGAGTTTGCATATGTTCACGATATAAGCGGTGCAGGTATTGCGGTTGTTAAGCAGGATAACTCTTTTGATTTCTCGGCAATTCCTTACGAGGCTCACGAGCTCGGCAGTTATAATCACAACTTTGAGTTGCCCGAGTCTAGCAAGACAGTATTTTCAATCGATTACAAAAACAGCGGTGTCGGTTCAAACTCCTGCGGACCGGTTCTTTTAGAACAGTACCGTATGGCTGATAAGGAATTTACCTTCAACGTAAAACTTATTCCCACCGACAAACCTCTCAAATTCCCCGAAGATATTTAAAGACACAAATAACTCCTTTGAAAATTTTCCAAAGGAGTTATTTTTTTAAACTAAATCAATAAGTTGAGAAATTTTTTCGGCAATATAGGTTGCACCGGCTGTGGAAAGTTCATCTCTTGAACCAAATCCCCACAAAACACCGATTGAATCAATACCGTTTACGTTGGCACCGTCAATATCGTGGTGACGGTCACCGATCATAACAACATTATTCAAATCGTCAATTTTAAGTTGCTCCAAGGCATAGGTAATAACCTTGTCCTTGGAGTTTCTGCTTGCATCGAACGTTGCGGCAGCAACAAAATCAAAGTATTTCAGCAAATCAAAATGTTCCAATATACGCATTGTAAATTCTTCAGGCTTTGAGGTTGCGATTATCAGCTTTTTGCCGTTATTTTTGAGTGTTTCGAGCATAGCCACAATACCGTCATACACTCTATTTTCAAATAATCCCTTAACACGGAAGGTTTCACGGTAATAGGCCGTTGCTTTCTCAGAATCCTCTTTTGAAAAGCCATAATATTCCGAAAACGCATCCACCAAGGGAGGTCCTATAAACTTATACAGAGTCTTTTTATCCTCAACCTCAATACCGAATTTATTCAAAGCGTAAGCAACAGAATTTGTAATACCCTCAGAAGGGTCGGTCAAAGTACCGTCAAGGTCAAACAAAAGATAATCGTACATTTCTTCACCTCAAACAAGCGTTTTTTCTATCATAACACAAACCCCTTTGGAAATCAATCCAAAGGGGTTTAATTTAATCTTTAAAGAATTCCTTAACCTTATCGAAAAAGCCTTTACGTTTTTTGTAGCAACTGTCATCGGTCGATTCTTCAAAATTCTTGAGCATTTCTTTTTGCGACTTATTAAGATTATTAGGAATTTCAACAATAATCTTAACATATTGGTCGCCACGACCCGAGTAGTTAAGGCGTTGGATACCCTTACCTCTGAGTTTGAACTCGTCACCGGGTTGAGTACCCTCGTGAATGGTGAACTTAACCTTACCGTCAAGTGTCGGAACGATAATATCTGCACCCAAAGCAGCCTGAGTAAACGAAACGGGAATTTCACAATAAATATCAAAGCCGTCACGTTCAAAAATGGGATGGGGACGGACCGAAATATTTACGTGAAGGTCGCCTGCAGGTCCACCGTTAGCACCTGTGTCACCGCCTCCGCGAAGATTGATATACTGTCCGTCATCAACACCTGCAGGGATGTTAATCTCTCTTTCGGTAGTTCTTCTTATTCTACCCTTACCTGCACAAACCTTGCACGGATGGTCGATTCTCTTACCTGTTCCGCGACATTGGTCACAAGCACGTGTAGTCTGCATAGCACCGAACGGGGTACGCTGGGTAACATAAATCTGACCCGAGCCGTTACAAGCAGGACAGGTTTGAGGGCTATGACCCTTTTCACAACCATTACCGCCACATTCAGTACAGTTTTCGATACGTGTAACCTTAATCTTTTTATTACAGCCTTTAGCTGCTTCTTCAAAGGTAAGGACAACCGAAGCCGACGTATCGGCACCCTTTCTGGGAGCATTGGGGTTAGCACGTCTTTGACCTCCACCGCCAAAACCACCACCAAAGATACTGCCAAAAATATCACCGAGGTCTCCGAAATCGCCAAAGCCACCGAAACCTCCGCCATAAGCACCGCCACCTGCACCGAAGTTAGGGTCGACACCTGCGTGACCGTATTGGTCGTATCTTGCTTTCTTTTCAGAGTCGGAAAGCACCTCATAAGCCTCATTTACCTCTTTAAAGGACTTTTCAGCCTCTGTATCACCTGGATGCAGGTCAGGATGATATTTTTTAGCCATCTTACGATAGGCTTTTTTTATCTCATCATCACTTGCGCTTTTGTCTACTCCAAGCACTTCGTAATAATCTCTTTTTTCTGCCAAGTGCTTATCCTCCTATATTATATGTAGACTTACGGACACAAAATGTGCCCGTAAGCCATAAAGAATCAATTATTTCTTGGTATCATCAACGTCGGTAAAGTCGGCGTCGTAAACGTTATTGGGGTCAGTGTTGTAAGCAGGTCCTTCGGGGTTGCCGTTAGGTTGACCCTGTGCTCCCTGAGCCTCCTGAGCAGCCTTGTATACCTTCTCGGAAATTGCATAAACCTTTTTCTGAAGGTCTTCCTGCTTAACCTTGATAGCCTCGGTATCGGTACCCTTCAAAGCTTCTTTCAAAGCATCGCAAGCACCCTGGATATCGGTCTTTTCAGCATCGGTCAGCTTGTCGCCAAAGTCGGCAATGGTCTTTTCAGAGGTATATACCAACTGGTCAGCATTGTTTCTGAGGTCAGCCTCTTCACGACGCTTTTTATCCTCAGCAGCATACTGCTCGGCCTCTTTAACTGCCTTATCAATATCGTCCTTGGACATATTGGTAGAAGATGTGATAGTGATGGACTGTTCTTTGCCGGTGCCAAGATCCTTAGCCGATACATTTACGATACCATTTGCATCGATATCAAAAGAAACCTCAATCTGAGGGATTCCACGAGGTGCGGGAGCAATTCCGTCGAGCTTAAATACGCCAAGGGTCTTGTTATCCCTTGCGAATTCACGTTCACCCTGAAGAACGTGAACCTCAACCGAGGTCTGACCGTCTGCAGCGGTAGAGAAAATCTGACTCTTGTTGGTAGGAATGGTGGTGTTACGCTCGATAACCTTGGTGCAAACACCGCCCATGGTTTCGATACCCAAAGACAACGGAGTTACGTCGAGAAGGAGAAGTCCCTTAACGTCGCCGCCGAGAACACCGCCCTGCAAGGCAGCACCCAAAGCCACGCACTCATCGGGGTTGATACCCTTGAAGGGGTCACGACCGATAAACTTCTTAACAGCCTCCTGAACGGCAGGAATACGGCTAGAGCCACCAACCATCAAAACCTTATTGATTTCGGATGTAGAAATACCTGAGTCTGCCAAAGCCTGACGGACAGGACCCATAGTAGCCTCAACAAGGTCTGCAGTGATTTCATTGAACTTTGCACGGGTCAAAGTACCCTCATAGTGCTTAGGACCTGTCGCATCAACAGTAATAAAGGGCAGGTTGATGTCAGCAGTGGTCATACCCGAAAGGTCAATCTTAGCTTTTTCAGCAGCTTCCTTGATTCTCTGCATTGCCATCTTATCGGAAGAAAGGTCTATACCGTTCTGTGCCTTAAAGTCGGCTACGATCCAATCCATAACGCGTTTATCAAAATCGTCACCGCCAAGACGGTTGTTACCTGCGGTAGCCAAAACTTCCTGAACGCCGTCACCCATCTCGATGATGGAAACGTCGAAGGTACCGCCGCCAAGGTCATAAACCATAACCTTCTGGTCATCTTCCTTGTCAACACCGAAAGCCAAAGCTGCTGCGGTAGGCTCGTTGATGATACGCTTTACCTCAAGACCTGCAATCTTACCTGCATCTTTGGTTGCCTGACGCTGTGCATCGGAGAAGTAAGCAGGAACAGTGATAACTGCCTCGGTTACGGGTGCACCAAGATAAGCCTCGGCATCGGCCTTCAATTTCTGAAGAATGATAGCAGAAATTTCCTGAGGAGTGTAGTTCTTTCCATCAATATTTACGTTGTATGCAGTACCCATTTCTCTCTTGATAGAGATAACGGTTCTGTCGGGGTTGGTGATAGCCTGACGCTTTGCAACCTGACCTACCATTCTTTCACCGGTCTTGGAGAACGCAACAACCGAAGGAGTTGTTCTTCCGCCTTCTGCGTTAGGAATAACGACTGCTTCGCCACCTTCCATAACTGCTACACAAGAGTTGGTAGTACCAAGATCAATACCTATAATCTTTCCCATAATAAAAACCTCCAATAAGATTTATGTTTTATTATTTAATGTTTATTTAATGGCAATAGCCTTTAAAACAATTTAGTTTGCGACCTGCACCATTGCAGGACGGATAACGGTGTCACCGATTTTATAACCCTTTTGAAGCACGTTGCTAATAACGTTTTCACCAAAGTTTTCATCCTCGATATGCATTACAGCCTCGTGATATTGCGGGTCAAAGGTCTCACCGACTGCACCAAGCTCAACCAAGCCAAGGTCTTTAACAGCATCGGTCAGCATCTTGACAATCATCTCAACGCCCTTGGCATAATCAGCACTGTCCTTATCAGCAGCATTTGCACGGTCAACGTTATCAAACACGGGCAACAGTTTTTTCAAAAGATTGGCCGAAGTAAACTCGGCAGCAGCTATTCTTTCTTTCTCGGTACGGCGTTTGAAGTTATCAAATTCAGCAGCAGTACGTAACAGCAGGTCCTTCTGATTCTGAAGTTCCTCTTCTAATTTTTTAATCTGTTCAGCTGATACAGAACTCTTTTTAGATTTCTTCTCTTTGGTTTCTGTTGTGGTCTTTTCCTTTTCGGCCAAAGAACTCATTCCTTTCAAGGTATATTATAACCGACAAGCGGTAATTTACAATTTATTCCTCAAGATCTCGCATTGCCTGTGTCATAACCGCACCGAGCTTTAATGCGAAATACTCAACGGTAGGCACTAACTGCTCATAAGCCATTCTGACAGGACCGATAACACCGATACGACCGATATCCGCATTGCCCAAGCGATATTTTGCAACTACTATACTCGAAGGTGACATCTCGGAAAACTCGGTTTGATCGCCGAAAATTATCTCAATATCATCCTTGGTTTCGGCAAGCAGAGAAAACAGCTTATCTTGCTTTGTGAGCCAACTCAAAACTGCTCTTGCATCATTTTCCGACTCATAGCACTTGACTATGTTGGATTCGCCCTTAACGTGTACCCTCTTAGACTGCAATTCCTCGACCATTTCAAAAACGGTTGAAAACAACGGCATCAAAAAAAGTGATAAGTCACCAGTGCGTGAAACAAGAGTCTGCAAAACAAGGTTGGTAAACTTGTTTAATTCTGTTCCGATTACATAATAAGAAATCAGTTTTTTAAAATACGAAAGTACCTCAGGCGCTAAATTAAATGCGCTTCGACAAATTCGGCTCTTAGCCTGACCGTCGGAGGTCATTAGCAGAATCAACACCGTTCTGCGACCCATTAGCAGTATGTCGACCCGTTTGACAACTGTTTCCTCTTTTGTAACGGTTGCCATAAGTGTGGGCAATCCCGTAAGCTCTGACAAAAGCTGACCTGCGATTGAAGCAAGGTTTTCAGGGTCCTTTGCAGCATCCGACAACATTTTATCAATTATCAATTGAAGGTCGTAGGGCACATCCCTACGGTTCATCAGCTTTTCAAAATAAAAGCTGTAACCCGTGCTTGTAGGCTGTCGACCAGCGGATGTATGCGGTTGGCAAAGTAAACCTAAATCACACAACTCGCTCATTTCATTACGAAGAGTTGCAGGAGAAACACCAAGACCCGTGAGTTCAAGTAACGACTTTGAGCCAACCGGCTCACCCGTCTTGATATAGTACTTAATCAAAGAACCAAGTATTATCTTCTTGCGGTCGCTGAGTTCCATCCCTTCACCCTCTTTCGTTTTAGCACTCTTACTCGTCGAGTGCTAACAACTATATATTAACACAATTTTACTGATTGTCAATAGTTTTTTGAAAATAATTTTAAAAATTGTTTGACTTTCTCTGACCTATGTTTATCGGTATGCAAAAAATTATGTATCAACATTGTAAACCGATTGATACATAATATAAAACGCAGTAAACATTTGGCGGTGATATAGCACTCGAGGTCAACACGTCCTCTATCGACCGAATTAACGATTTTATGCCATCCACCGAAATGATAAAGAGATATTATGAAAAAGGTGGTCGTCTGATAACCTTAGGCTCGGATGCACACATTACCGAAAGAGCATCCATTGATTTTGACAAAGCAATAAAAACGTTAAAGACTATAGGTTTTGACTGAATTTATTATTATAAAGAAAGCCTATAAAGATAACCATATAAACAGTAAAAGCACTTCAACCAAGCGGAAGAAGTGCTTTATTTACTTATTAAGTTTACTTGTTTTTATGGCTTTCAATCAATTTTATAAAATGTCGTCCAACATCGTGGTTATACTTTGCCAATGACCTTACGGTACCCTCATTGCAGTTTTTATAGCTTCCATCGGTTTCAAATGTAAAATCACCGCTATAACCCATCTCGGCCAGAGTTTTGCAAATATCATCCCAATCAATAGTGCCGATATTGGGCGTTTGAGGAATCATATGCGTATCAAGACGGGTATCGTTATCGTGAAGATGCAGGCACATAACACGCTTGCCCAACGCTTTCAAAACCGAAGAAGGCTTCAGACCAACAAGATTTGCGTGACCAACGTCAACGCAAGCAACAATATATTCACTGTTCAGCGAATCAATATAATCGATATGCTCCTCGGTTCTCGAACAAACGCTTGTTTCACAGTGACCCAACACAGGTCCAACCGCAAATTTCCATTGAAAAATATTTTCAATAGCAATCTTTATGTTGAATTTTTCGGCATAAGGCAAAAGTCTGCCGTAAAAATCCATATTCATCTTTTTCAATTTTTCAGGTGCACCGAATTGATTATAATTAATATGAAGATTAGGATGCACAACAATAGACTTTGCACCGACAGTTGCGGCAATCTCCATACCCTTAACAATCAATTTGAAAGCTTTTGCGGTTTCCTCTTCATCGTCATAAGACGTTGGATAAAAAGCGTGTGCCTGATTTATTACCATACCCTTGGAATAGACAAATTCCTTGATTTCTTTGGCTTTTTGAAGATAATCTTCTCCGACAAAATAACCATTCTCATCCTTAATCGATGTGCATAAGGTCAAATCGATAGCATCAAATCCCGCTTCGGCGAAAATATCAATTGTTTTAATAAGTCCGAATTTTTCTTCAATGGTATGTGTATTAATGCCTAAAAGCATATTCTGTTCACCTTATTTTTCGTTTTTGTAGTACTCGATTCTGCCGATTAAATAACGTCCGATATCGTGAAGCTTTTTGGCAAGTATATCTACAGTAAACTCATTGGCGTTTTTAAATACATTTATTGCTTCAAATGTGAAATCACCGGTATAGTCAATTTCGGCCAACGCCTTACAAACCTCTTCCCAATCAACGGTTGAAAGATACGGTGCCATAGGCTCAACATGGTTATCACGCTTACCGTCGTTATCGTGAACGTGTAACGATGTCAAACGGTCGTGACCCAATTCACGAATCATACTCTGTGGCAACTGACCGACAAGACCGCAATGACCGATATCAAGACAGCCTGTCATCCACTTTGATTCCATCATATCAATATACTCACAGAATTCAGGACCTCTCGAACAAACGCTATCCATTATCACTCCGCTGATTTTACCGGTTCTCCACATATTTTCGGTTGCAATGGAAATACCGTATTTCTCACAGTCGGGCAGAAGTGAATTATAGAACTCAAAATTCATTTCCTTTAAAATCTCGGGGGTATTTCCCTCGGGATAGTAAAGATGCTGCATGGGATGAACAACGATTATTTTAACACCCATCAAAGCAGCAATCTCAATACCCTTTTTAATCTTTTCATAGGCAAACTTGGTTTTTTCTTCGTCAAGATAAGACGAATGGTAATAAGCGTGAGCCTGATTGAAGTACACACCTTTCTTTTTGGCAACCTCAACCAAATGTGCTGCAAACTCCTTGTAGTCTTCACCGTTAAACGGACAGTCTTCTTGACCCATTTTTGTTAAAGATATATCAATCGCATCGAATCCTGCATTGGCGAGAATATCGATAGCCCTTTCATAACCGAATTTACCATCCAAACTGTTGGTTGTTGAAGAAAGAATCATATCTGTCACCTCTTTGATATTTACATATATAATACACCACACGACATTCAAAAACAAGCCAAAATTAATTATTTTCGTTTACAAAATAAAGATTGTTAAAAAAATTAATAAGTTTTGCATTTTTTGTGTGTTAAAATATTGACAAACTGAAAGTTTTGTAGGATAATATACCATATCTTTTTTAGGAGATGAAAAATTTGGGACTTACTATTGCACAAAAAATTATTAAATCACACCTAGTTGACGGTGAAATGATTCCGGGAAATGACGTTGGTTTGAAAATAGACCAGACTCTTACTCAGGATGCCACCGGCACAATGGCTTACCTTGAATTTGAAGCCATGGGTGTTGACCGCGTAAAAACCGAGCGTTCGGTCGCATATATCGACCATAACACTCTTCAGACCGGCTTTGAAAATGCTGACGACCACAGATTCATTCAGTCTATCGCCAAAAAGCACGGCATTTACTATTCCCGTCCCGGTAACGGTATCTGCCATCAGGTTCACCTTGAGCGTTTCGGCAAGCCCGGTAAGACTCTTATCGGATCCGACTCTCATACCCCCACAGGTGGCGGTATCGGTATGCTGGCTATCGGCGCAGGAGGTATGGACGTTGCCGTTGCTATGGGTGGCGGTGCTTACTACATCCCCATGCCCAAGATGATCAGAGTCAACCTCACGGGTAAGCTTTCTCCCTTTGTTTCGGCAAAGGACGTTATCTTGGAGGTACTCCGTATCCTCACCGTTAAGGGCGGCGTAGGTTACATAGTTGAATACGCAGGCGAAGGTGTTAAGACACTTTCCGTTCCCGAACGTGCAACCATTACCAATATGGGTGCAGAATTGGGTGCTACCACCTCTATCTTCCCCTCGGATGAAATTACCAAGGCTTTCCTGAATGCACAGAACCGTGAAGAGGATTTCACCGAGTTGTCAAGCGACCCCGATGCAGTTTACGACAAGGAAATCTCTATTGACCTTTCCAAACTTGAGCCGCTTGCCGCAATGCCTCATATGCCCGATAACGTAAAATCCATTAACGAAATCGGCAAAATGAAGGTAGATCAGGTGCTTATCGGCAGCTGTACCAACTCTTCGCTTTACGATATGCTCAAAGTTGCCGCTATCTTAGACGGCAAAACTGTTGACCCCTCTGTTTCGGTCGGTATTGCTCCCGGTTCTAAGCAGGTATTTAATATGTTGGCCGATTGCGGTGCTTTGTCCAAGCTTATTGCCGCAGGTGCACGTATCCTTGAATGTGCTTGCGGACCTTGTATCGGTATGGGTCAGTCGCCCAATTCCAATGGCATCTCTTTGAGAACCTTTAACCGTAACTTTGAAGGCCGTTCGGGTACTGCCGATGCAGGTGTTTACCTCGTCAGCCCTGAAACTGCCGCAGCAGCCGCTTTGACAGGTTATCTCACCGACCCGAGAACCTTGGATGCCGATATTGAAAGCATCCGTTTGCCCGATAAGTTCCTCATCAACGACAATATGGTTGATGCTCCTGCTTCGGTTGAGGAAGCCAAGGACGTTGAGATCCTTCGCGGACCCAACATCAAGCCCTTCCCCAAAACCGAGCCTTTGTGGGATTCTATCGAGGCCAAAGCAGTGCTCAAGGTTGGCGATAACATCACTACCGACCACATTATGCCTGCAGGCGCAAAGATCCTCCCCTACCGTTCCAACATTCCTTACCTTGCAAACTTCTGCTTCACCCGTTGCGACGAGAAGTTCCCCGAGAACTGCCAAAGGTACGGTAAGGGTATCATCATCGGCGGTGAAAACTACGGTCAGGGCTCTTCGCGTGAGCATGCGGCACTTGTTCCTCTTTATCTTGGAATCAAGGCTGTTGTCACCAAGTCGTTTGCCCGTATCCACGCCGCAAACCTTATCAATGCAGGTATCCTTCCCTTGACCTTCAAGAATGCAGAGGATTATGATAAGATTTCGCAGTTTGATAATCTTGAGCTTCCCGAAATCAGAGATTGCATTGCCAACAACAAGGCTGTTGTTCTGAAGAACAAGACAACCGGCGAAGAGTATGAGGTAATACCTATGCTTTCAGGACGTTCAAGAGATATCATCCTTGCAGGCGGACTTTTGGGCTACACCAAGGAATGCTCCAAGTAATATAAAAGAGAGGTAAATAAAATGGATATGACCAAAATCAACGAAGCTGTTGCTTCCTTTGAAAAACTCCTTATTGCTCAGCAGGAAAGAGCTGAAAGAATCAAGCTGGAAAAGGATTTTGTAGACTATGATTCTTTGGACAAGCTTATCATCGGCGTTTGCGGAGGTGACGGTATCGGTCCCGTTATTACTCACGAAGCAGAGCGTGTTCTCCGTTTCCTTTTGGCAGACGATGTTGCCGCAGGCAAAATCGTTTTCAACGAGATTGACGGACTTACCATTGAAAACCGTGCCGCTGTCGGCAAGGCTATTCCCGACGACGTTTTGGCAGAGCTCAAGAAGTGCCACGTCATTTTGAAGGGACCCACCACCACTCCCCGTGCAGGCGACCCTTGGCCCAACATTGAAAGTGCTAACGTTGCTATGCGTAAGGAACTTGACCTTTTTGCAAACCTTCGTCCCGTTCGTGTTCCCGAGCAGGGCATCGATTGGACCTTCTTCCGTGAGAACACCGAGGGCGGTTATGCAGTAGGTTCTCAGGGCTTGCACGTAACCGACGATTTGGCTGTTGACTTTGTTGTCACCACCTCTGAGGGTTGCGAGAGAATCGCCCGTCTTGCTTATGAGTATGCAAGAAAGAACAAGAAGGAAAGAGTTTCAATCATCACCAAGGCTAACGTTATTAAGACTACCGATGGTAAGTTCCTTAAGACATGCCAGAAAATTGGTGAAGAGTATCCCGAAATCAATACCGACGACTGGTATATTGATATTACTACTGCAAAACTCATCGACGAGAAGCGTCGCAGAGACTTTAAAGTATTCGTTCTCCCCAACCTTTACGGTGACATTATCACCGACGAGGCTGCAGAGTTCCAGGGTGGCGTAGGTACTGCAGGTAGTGCAAATATCGGTAAGAAGTATGCAATGTTCGAGGCTATCCACGGTTCTGCTCCCAGAATGGTTCTTGAAGGCCGTGACAAGTTTGCCGATCCTTGTTCTATGCTCCGTGCCGCAGTTATGTTGCTTTCGCACATCGGCAAGCAGGCAGAAGCCGACCTTCTTGAGAAGGCTCTTGACATCTGTATGTACACCGAGAAGAAGATGTCTATCACCGGCCGTGATACAGGTTGCACCTGCACTGAGTTCGGCGATTACGTAATGGAAACCGTTAAAAAGCTCGCAAAATAATCCCTGTTTCCCTTATTTTACTTTTAATGAGAGGAGTGTCGGATCATGAATAATAAAAGTCGAAACGTATCTAGTTCAGTAATTAAAAGACTGCCGAGATACCACCGCTTTTTAGGTGATCTTCGCTCAAAAGGTCTTGACAGGATCTCTTCCAAGGAATTATCAAATCTTATGGGACTTACTGCAAGTCAGATAAGGCAGGACCTTAACTGCTTCGGCGAGTTCGGTCAGCAGGGTTACGGCTACAATATTGAGCTTTTACAAAAAGAAATCGGTAAGATTTTGGGATTAACGCATCTGAAAAAAGCCGTTCTTATCGGTGCAGGTCATATGGGCAAAGCTCTTGCAATGCACTTTGATATGACCGCTAAAGGCTTCAATCTTATCGGTATTTTTGATAAAAAGCCTTCCCTTTCGGGTCAGACAGTTCGAAATCTCCCCATACACAATATGGACCGACTTGACGAGTTCTGCCGTGAAAACAATCCCGATATGGCAATACTGTGCATTCCCAGAAGTGAAGCTCACTCGGTTGCAGAGATATTGTCAGGTTTAGGTATCAAAGGTATATGGAATTTCTCTCATTATGACCTTTCGGTTGAATTCCCAAATATTTGCGTCGAGAACGTTCATTTGAGTGACAGCCTTATGACCCTTTGCTACAACATAAGTCAAAATAACAATTGATTTTAAATAGAAGAACAGAACGATTTTTGAAATTTCGTTCTGTTCTTTTTTATTTCGGGCATAATACGAAAAAGGCAGGTAGAAATAATGCTTCAAATTATTGCACGAACAACAATTTTTTATTTTGTGATTATCTTAGCCATCAGAATTATGGGAAAAAGGCAGTTAGGAGAGCTTCAACCATCTGAACTAGTAATAACCATACTGCTGTCAGAAATTGCCGCAATACCAATACAAGATACAAAAATCCCAATATGGGTTGGTATTGTAGCATCATTCACCTTGGTGATTCTTGAGATTATTGTTTCACTCTTAACGATGCGGTCACTAAACTTCAGAAAAATGTTCTACGGCAGGTCATCAATCATCATAAAGGACGGAAAGATAGACCAAAAAATGTTGAAAAAATTGAGAATTACAGTTCCCGACTTACTTGAGGTGCTGCGCAATCAAGAAATATTTGATATAAGCCAAGTGGCTTATGCGATATTGGAAACTAACGGTCAGTTAAGCGTACTTTTGAAGCCACAATTCCAGACTGCTTGCGTCAACGACCTCAAAGGCATCAAAACGCCAAGCGGTATGCCCTGTCTGATTGTCAGTGACGGTATGATACTGACCAAAGCAATGCGAAGCCTTAACCTCTCAAAGGCCGATATTGAAAACCACCTCAAATCGCAAAATTTGAGGCTCAAGGATGTTTTTATAATGACGGTTGACCAAAGCGGAAACAAAAATATAGTAAAAAAAGAAAAATGAGCCTGACATAAGGCCCATTTTTTTCTTTATATTATAGGTTGTAGTTTGTCGAAACACACAAAAAAGTGTTTCGACAGCCGATGAAATCGGCTGTGCAGAATTGAAATTATAGAATTTCAATTCTGCACAAAGATCATTATGACGCAAGTTTCAGTCTTAATCTCAGTTTATCGCTAATCATTGCGATAAACTCTGAGTTTGTAGGCTTGCCTCTGCTTGTATGTACAGTATATCCAAAATAGAGATTCAACACGTCGATATCTCCCCTATCCCAAGCAACCTCAATTGCATGACGAATAGCTCTTTCGACTCTTGAAGATGTCGTAGCGTGTTTTTTAGCGACGGTAGGATACAAAACCTTGGTAACCGAATTGATATACTCAGGCTCTTTAACCGACATTAAGATTGCATCTCTCAAATAGTTATACCCCTTAATATGTGCAGGAACACCTATTTGGTGTATAATCTCAGTAATCATCAGTTCAAGGTCAGAATCACTAACCGGAGTATTACTGTTGATAAAAGCATCTGCTTTTGGAGTTCGTCCGCACATTTGTAATATTCTCTCAGCAAGGACAGTAAAATCAAATGGCTTGATAAAGAAGTAAGCAGCTCCCGCTGATAATGCTTCTGACTCAAGTCTTGGACTGCCAAACCCAGACATTACAAAATACATTGGTTTAGAAGACGACTCTTGCGAATACAACTTCTTCATAACACCGACCGCATCGATATTAGGAAGGAACAAATCAGACAGGATTACGTTCGGTCTTATTCTATCGGCACATTCCAACAAAATTCGTCCGTCGTTAGGACATAGCGATACGTCCATTCCATAAGATTTTACAACGTTCGCACATTTTTGGCCAAATTCCTCAGAGTCATCCGCAATTAGTACTATTAGTTTCTTTTCCATTTAAAATCCTCCTATTTCACGAATCTATGCCATATTTTACCACTTGTTTCCAATAATTGCAATAGCGTATTTGGGAAAATTTGGCACAAAATTGTCGATTAAATATAAATATTTTTCACAAAAATGCGTTTCGACATATTACTTTTTATTATTACAATACAATTCGACAATATTTATGATAATAATTCAACACTCGGTACAGTAATATAGTAACAATTTTATTAAATTTAGTATTGACTATATATTTTTAACAATATATAATATCAAGAAATACGATTGTAATAATTAGGTTGGTGAAAAAATTGAGTTGTACTTTATATTTCATCCGTCACGGCCAAAGTATCGGCAACCTTAAAAAAACCTTTTTAGGACATACAGATCTCGATTTATCGGAATTGGGTTATGCTCAAGCCGCCAAAACTGCACAGTACTTAAATAGCGTTCAAATTGATACGGTTTACTCAAGTGATTTATTAAGAGCCTACAACACCTGCGGTGAATATACCAAACTAACAGGCAAAGCAGTTGAAAAGAAAACAGAACTGCGAGAAATTTTTGCAGGTGATTGGGAAGGTTGTACTTTTACTGACCTTCAGAGCGAATTTTCGAATACATATAATGTTTGGCTTAACGATATCGGTATATCTAAGCCCGACAACGGTGAATCGGTCCGAGAACTTTCCGAACGTGTAATAAACTGTGTCAGACAAATTGCTTGTGATAACGACGGCAAAACCGTTGCAATATTCACACACGCAACTGTTATTCGTTCTTTCTTTAACTTTGCATACGGAAACAGCCTTGATGAAATGAAGAATCTCAAATGGGCCACCAACGCATCGGTTTCGATTGCAGAGTTTGACGGAAATAATTTTAGGATTATCGACTATAGTCGTGACGATTTTCTCAATGAATTTAAAACAGGATTTCCTGCTAACGTTTAACGAGGTGTTATTTTGAGTATTGTTGAAATTATTTTATTAGGTATTGGACTTTCGATGGATGCATTCTCAGTAGCAGTTTGCAAGGGCCTTGCAATGGACAAGACTCCCCTGTCGCGTTGTTCTATTGTTGGTTTGTGGTTCGGTTTCTTTCAGGCTTTGATGCCGTTTATCGGTTTCTGCCTTGTATCGCTTTTCAGCGATATTATCAATAAGTTTGATTATTTGGTATCATTTTTCCTTTTAGTGCTTATAGGCGGAAATATGATAAAGGAAGCCCTTTCCAAGGAAGAGGACGATACCTGCGGTTCATTAGCATTCAGAGTAATGATAGTTATGGCCATTGCAACAAGCATCGATGCTTTGGCTGCAGGTGCAGCATTGGTCGGACGCCTTGAATTTACAGAAATGCTGTTCGCAGTTGCCATAATCGGTATTACCACCTTCCTGCTTTCTTCTTTGGGAGTCAAGATTGGCAGTATCTTCGGCGCTAAATATAAATCAAAGGCTGAATTTGCAGGCGGTGTTATTCTCATTCTCCTAGGACTTAAATTCCTGCTTGAGGGCTTGGGTGTTATTGATTTTTAAAGTAAAAAACAAACCTTTCGGTCTGTCTTTTTTATTATCTGTTATCAAAGTATCATGTTACGTCAATAAAAAATCCGAAATGAACCTTTAGGTTCATTTCGGATTTGGTGCGAGTGTTCATAACCAACCTGTTGTGAGTTTGTTCATAAGCGAATGTATTTACTTCTGCTCTTAAATGTGCTATAATTTAAAAAAACGAGGTGTTTTTCCATTATGACATTAGATGAAATTTATGAATCGTTTATTTGGGACTCATCATACACTGACGAAGAATATGAATCTAAGATATCCGTTGGCATAAATGAGGCAAAAAAATATAAATATCTTTATCCTTTTATTCAACCGATAATACCAGAAAAATCAAAATGCATTTGGGAACCTTGTGCAAGAGTTATTGCATTAAAGACTGATGTTGAGCTGAAGCCGTATTTGTACTTATTATTTGAGTGGTTACAGGATTTAAACTGGCCGGGTGCATATACTATTTTTGATAGACTGTTAAAAATGCCATACTCATTGTTGAAAGATGAGTTGAATTATTGTAAATTGAGAGCTAAAAAAGAAAAAGACGAATTGTGGTTGATGGCTCTTGAGGATTTTCTTAAACAAAAAAATAATAAAAAATAACCATTTAACCCACTGCGATATCTTTCAGTCAAAACTGAAAGTGTCATAGTGGGTTACGCACTTTAAAAAGTGTGTAATAATAAAGAGTAGGCAGAAACCTACTCAAAAATGAAAATAAAAAATCGAGTGTCCACTTCCAACCTTCAAGTTGGTTATGAACACTCGATATGGTGCGAGTGACGGGACTTGAACCCGTACGTCGTGGACACACGCCCCTCAAACGTGCCTGTCTGCCAGTTCCAGCACACTCGCATATTTCGAACGCTTTTCTCAAAGCGCTCGATTATATTACCAC
>JAZTYO010000039.1:0-56014 GCA_045636945.1 Acutalibacteraceae bacterium
AAACTACCGTATCGAACAGCTTGAGAAAAAGGTTGAAAAGCACAACTGCGTTATAGAACGGGTATACCGACTCGAAAAGCATGAGGCAGTTGTTGACGAGGAAATAAAGGTCGCCAACCACCGCATCGACGACCTTGAGGAGTTTCATAAATAATGCAATCATTTATGAAACTTGTAGGGACAGGCGGTCTGTTCGCGGTCGATTCGTAAATCGACCCTACAAAAACCGTTTAACCCAATGTGTAGGGGACGGATTCATCCGTTCCGTGAAATATATTTTTTGTAGGGATAGGTGTCCCTAACGAATGAAAACATTTGAAGAAAAAGGAGGGATAATGTGAAAGATTGGTTTAAAAAACATTCAAAGTGGTTCAGGGCCGCAGGTGTCAGAGCCATCAAAACCGTAGCTCAGACAGCCTTGGCAATGATTCCTGTCGGGGTCAGTGTTCAAGAGGTCGGTTGGCTGACCGTCCTCGGCACTTCCGTTTTGGCAGGTGTTGTGTCCCTTTTGACCTCAATCGCAGGTCTGCCCGAGGTTAAGTAATATTAAAAAGACCGCCTTGGGGTATAAACCTTAAGGCGGTTTTTCTGACATTTAATCCCTCAGCTTCGGCACAATGCCCTCGTGAAAATGCTTTGGAATATCGGCAATATTCTCCGATGGCAGACCTTGAGAAATGGCAGGAAACATAAACTCGGAGTCGGCGGTTGCCTGAATTTCATAGGTGCCGTAGGTATTTATCATTTCCTCGGCTGTATCGGGCGTAGGGTCCCAAGACCTGACGCGAACGTCCACGGGTACGTGAAACTTGTGTTCCTTACCCTTGTCCTTGTCTTCCTTTGCGTTTATAAATGCATTGTCGGCATTGTTGCCCGACATATAATTATCGCGTTTTTTCATATTTTCATCTCCCAAAACTATTTTCCCCGATGAACGTTCAAATATTTTACTAAAATTTTACGAAAATTTTTAGTAAATGTTGAAATGACGGTGCCGTTGTGCTAAAATCGCCTTTGTGTGTGAGCCGTTGACCGTTGCAAAGCAAAATATATTTTTGGAATGTCTTGCACGGTAGCCTCTCGGGGTTGTTCCCGTGGCTTCAAGGAACACCTTTCCGAAATAACTTGGGCACTTAAAACCGCACATCTGACCAATCCGTTCAACCGAATAGGCCGTGTTTTGCAAATACTGCTTGGCCTTGGCACAGCGTATCTGCTTTAAGCGTTCAACAATAGTTTGCTCGCTGACCTGACGGTATTGCTTGTAAAGTGAGTATTTGTTCAAAGATACAGCCAAAGCAATGTTGTCCAATGATAAATCCTCGGCAAAATGTGTTTCAAGGAATTGGTCAACCTTTTGGGTCAGCAAGGTGGTTTTGGCAAAATAATCGCCCAAGAACTCGATAACAAGCGAATATGTAGCCGACGAACGCGAGAAAACGTTGCCGTTGCCGACACATCGGGAATAAAGTGTGCGGACGTTTCGCAAAAGCAGGTCGTTTACGTTAAACACAAACCAATTACCTGCGTTGTAATGCTTCAAAAGATTGTCGGCACCGTAAAAAGTGACCCACGAGCTGGAAAAATACCGTCATTACCAGGAAGGTATTCGTGTGGGAAACCTGCACGGATAAATACACCCTGACCGGGTATTAAGGTGATGACACGGTCACCGAATTTGAAAATCCCTTCGCCTTCATCTACCCAGATAAAATGGTGACTGCCATAACCGTCTTCGCGTATCATATGTTCCTGATATTCGCAGGAGCCAACGCTGTCCAGCAGGATTGGCAACTTACCCGATTCATAATAATCGGTTACATTACTCTTGATTTCAAAAAAACATAACAATATCCTTATATAAAAAGTTCGATTTTGCTTTATAAATTATCGTTTGTGACAATTTTATTATAATTCAAGCCTCGTTAAATGTAAAAAAGGAAAATTAATAAATAAGGTTGGATGCCATATCCGTCTGTTTTTCACTGCTCGTTATTAGGTGGTGCTGTCAATATCGGGTAGCGTACATACTACCTCGTCCAGTCTTCACCGTAAATTTCGTGGGCACGATGAACCGTGACAAACGCATTTGTGTCATTGCGGTTGACTATGCTCAGAAGTTCCGAGTATTGCCGCATTGAAAACGTTACCATAAGCATGGCTTTAGGTTGCTTTGAATATCCGCCCGTTGCATTTACAATGGTTGTTGTGCGGTTCATTTTTTCGATTATCTCTTGGCTTATTTCATCGTGCTTTTCGGTAATAATCTGTGCTATTAGTGCCTTTTGACCGCCGACGAATATTTTATCGACCATAAGCGCCGAAACAAACACCGAAATTATACCGATAAGTGTCAGCACGAGGTCGTTGAGAATGAAAATGCCGAGTACAATAGGCAGGGAATCGACAATGAAAATAACCACCGAGCTGCGGAGCTTTTTCACGAATTTGCAGATTACAAAGGCTATAACATCGGTACCGCCCGTAGACCCACCGCCGACAAATGCAATAGCACACCCCAATCCTATCAGAACGCCGCCGAAAAGTGCCGAGATAAGCAGAACAATATCTCCGTGTGGTGAGTCCGCAAGACAAAATACACCGCCTAACACGTCGGGCGAGGTGAGTTTAGAAAAAATTGTGATGAACGGGGGATAGATAATGGTGGAAATGAGCGTTTTGGCGGCAAAGCTTTTGCCCAAAACAAAAAATCCCACTAAAAACAGACTCCAGGTCATAATTGTTATAAGCAGGTCAACCGTTACAAACTTAAACGGTATCACCTTGTCCAAAACTATGGCAAAACCCGACATTCCACCTACAACAAGGTCAAAAGGAATGATAAAAACTGCCGTTCCGAAGGCTAAAATCAGCGTGCCTAATATCGTAAGACCAACGTTTTTGAGCATTGGCCATAATTTCTGATTCGTGAGCATCAAATCCACCACCTACATATATATTATTTGTCTATATAATAGAATGATACAATATAAATTAATGCTTGTCGACACCATAAAATGCTGAGATTTATAAAAAAATATTGTATTTTGACATTGTTTTGCTTTGTGGTTGCAAAACTGTAGCAATGGTGCTAAAATAGCCCTGAAGGTAGAATTTTTATGAAGGTTTGTTTGATTCAGCCGAGTATTCGACCGATTATTTGAGAACAGAGGAATTGTTTTATAAGGGTTATATTGATATGCTCGACAAGTGCGACGAAAGTATGGATATTATCGTTATGCCCGAGTCGTGCGATATGCCCGTATTGTGCAAAACAGTTGAACAGAAGATTGAGACAGTTGAACGATTCAACAAGATTTTCGTGGACAAGATTTGCGAAACAGCCAAGCGTTGCAATGCGCTTGTTTTCACAAATGCACGTTGGGATTCGGGAAAGGGATACGTCAACACAACCTATGCCGTAAACCTTGAGGGCGATATTGTCTATAAATATTTTAAACAACATCCCGTCCTGAAAGAGGTGGCTTCGCCTGAACAGGATACCGACAACGCATTTGAATTTACCGAGCTCGACGTTGTGGAGATTGACGGAATCCGTTTCGGTTTCTTAACCTGCTACTATTTCTATTTTCACGAGATGTTCGGCAATATGTGAAGCCTTAAGCGGCAACATATCTTATTCAATAGATACATTAACACAAATTTAGGTGGTGGAATTGGTTAAAATTTATCAATTCTACCGCTTGCATTTTTAGTATTGGTGTGCTAAAATATGTAACCGAAATCTGCCGTGCGTTTTGACGGTGGATTTTGTTGTGTGAAAATATTTTAAAAGAAGATGATTTTGTGGCTTTATTATCAGTATCAATCGCTCTCTTTGCAGGACTTTTGATGACCCGTGCATTCAAACCGTTGAAGTTACCTTCGGTTACCGCTTACCTTATTGCAGGTGTGCTTATCGGGCCTTACTGTCTTGGTGCACTCGGTATCACAGGGCTTGGCTTCAATACCCATACCGACGTTTCGACACTGTCGGTCGTATCAGAGGTTGCTTTGGGATTTATCGCATTTTCAATCGGTAACGAGTTTATTTTGAGTGACCTTAAAAAGACCGGTAAGCAGGCACTCACCATCGGTGTTTTGCAGGCTGTTGTTGCAATGCTCTTGGTCGATGCCGCTTTGATTGGTATGCATTTCATTATGCCTGACAAGATTTCGTTGGCTCAGGCTCTTACCTTGGGTGCTATCGCTACCGCAACCGCACCTGCCGCAACCTTGATGGTTGTCCGTCAGTATAAGGCAAAGGGTCCCTTGACCAAGTTGTTGTTACCTATCGTTGCCTTGGACGATGCTGTCGGTCTTATTGCCTTTGCTGTTTCGTTCGGTGTTGCAAAGACTCTTATCAGCGGTCAGATTGATATAGTTTCAATTATTGTCAATCCGATTATTGAGATTATTTGCTCACTTTTGCTTGGTGCAGTTATGGGTTGGGTACTCACTATGCTCGAGAAACTGTTCAATTCAAACACCAACCGTCTGAATCTTACCATTGCAATCGTATTCTTAACCGCAGCATTGTCAATGTTACAGTTCCACATTGGACCTGTGCAGATTCACTTCTCTTCGTTGCTCACCTGTATGATGTTGGGTACAGTGTTTTGCAACATCTGCCCTTTGTCGCACGACCTTATGGGTGCTACCGACAAGTGGACCTCACCCGTATTTGCTTTGTTCTTCGTTATCAGCGGTGCCGAGCTCAAGCTTGACGTCTTCGCTGATTGGGCTATCGTAATAATCGGTGTAGTCTATATCCTTTCCCGTTCTTTAGGCAAGTATTTCGGTGCAGCAGGCAGTGCCAAGCTGACAAAATGCTCACCGCAGATTGTAAAATATTTGGGTATAACACTTCTGCCGCAGGCAGGTGTTGCTTTGGGTATGTGTGCAATCGTTGCAACTTCGCCCGAAATGGGTGCACAGGGTGATTTGGTTCGAAATATCACCTTGTTTGCAGTGCTTATCTACGAATTGGTTGGTCCTATTTTGACCAGAATGGCTCTTACCGCCGCAGGGGAGATACATCCTATCTCCGACGATGTTAAGAACCGTCGTGAAACCAAGCTCGAACAAGCCAAAGACCTTAAAAAATAAAACTAAAAACCTCACCGACCGTTTGGTTGGTGAGGTTTTTGTTTGTCAGAAATCTATTCTGTTATTACTTTTTCAACGAACTCGACCTGCAAGATAGTTCCGTTAAGCAAAACGGGTGATTCGGTTACGGTCGAAGGGGTAACACCGTCGGTCATAAGTCCCATTCCTATATAGTAGGTATCACCGTTTTTCTCGAGGCTCATTGCCGAAACACCGTAATCAAATGAATATATCTCGGTTAAATCCGTTTCTTCGGTATATTCAAAAATTTTGTTTGTGTAGGTGATTATCGACTTTGGCTGTCCGTTTTCGTCAACCGTTTCGGTTGTATGCTTTTGGGATGTCAGAATGTATAGCCTGTTATCTCTAACCAACAAGTCCTGAACGTACGCATTGTCGGGAATGTTGTGACGTGTCGCCTCGGTGAAATCCTTTGAGGAGTAAAGAATTCCTGCCGAGAAATAGAATCGACCGTCAAAAAAAAGAGCCTTATTCAATGGGGTCTGTCGGTTTGCACCGTTGCTTTCAACACCCAGTGCTCCGATTTGTGTAAGGTATCTGAAGGCTTCACCGTCATATTTAAAGACCGAAAATGTCTTTGATTTGCCGTTGCCATCAGTAAGCCAACAAAAGGCATAAAGCCTATCGTCTGATTCAAAAAGATTGTAGCAACGTGAGTAACCGTAATCGGGGTTATTAAGAATAGCGGTATCCTCATAGCAAATCGGAATGTTGGTGTAGTTTATACCGTCTTCGGTCATCTGAACTGGGGATTGCTTGTTGTTCGAGGTACCTATACCGTAAAAGGTCTTGCCTTGATACCTTGCTATATCAAACATATGAACACCGCAAGGTACTGTGCGGTCGGTTTGCCAACCCTCAGTAGAATAGGTATAAAAACTTCCATTTTCCCAACCCAATTTAGGGTCGGTGCCGGTTATTATAAGCTTTCCGTCAATTATCTCAAAATTGGCAACGGCTTCATCGTTAACCTTGCCCGTGTCGGTCCAAAGCTTGGTTTCCGGGTCATATTGCCACACACTGCATGGACCTGAGTTTTGTCCGTAATCTCCGCACCCGACGTAAAGCTTGCCGTCGAAAAAAGCAATGTCCCACGGATTGCGGGAGTTGGCGAATTGAGAAGTAAAGGAGTTGGCGGTCGGGATACCCAATTCGGTCATTTCGGGTACTTTTATTACAGTTGATTTTTCTGCATCTTGATTATGCAAAACTTCGGATGTGGGAGGTACTACGGGATACTTATATTGATATAACGTTGTCAGTCCTAAACCGACAGTTAAAAGAGCAATCGCAATCGGTCGTTTCAACTCCACACCTCCCAAAAACCTTTCTTTTATCAGTATACCATAAAGTGTGATTTTTTCAATATTAAATGTTGGTCAAAAAATAGTTGAAAATGGAATAATTTTCTTTAAAAAGTGCTTGACAAATCGTTGACTTAGGAGTATTATATTAACAAAGTTAGCAAAGGCTAACTATTTCGTTTAAAATTCGGTTAGCTGTTGCTAACTCAGAAAGCGGATAAAATGGGGGATTGACAATGAAAACGCTGAAGGAGGTCCGTGTTGGCGGAACCGTAAAGGTTGTTAAGCTCCACGGTGAGGGTGCTGTTAAACGCAGAATTATGGATATGGGCTTGACCAAGGGCGTCAACGTATATGTACGCAAGGTAGCGCCGTTGGGTGACCCCGTTGAGATAAACGTCAGAGGTTATGAACTGTCTTTAAGAAAGGCCGATGCCGAAATGGTAGAGGTTGAGTAAATATAAGGCCGACGAAAGAGGATTTGTATGGAATTGAAGATTGCACTTGCCGGAAACCCCAATAGCGGTAAGACCACGCTATTTAACGCTTTGACCGGTTCTAATCAGTATGTTGGAAACTGGCCAGGTGTAACGGTTGAGAAAAAAGAGGGAAAGCTCAAAAAACAAAAGGATGTAATATTGACCGACCTTCCTGGTGTATATTCATTGTCGCCTTATACTTTGGAGGAGGTTGTTGCCCGTAACTATCTGTTGGACGAGCAACCCGATGCGATACTGAATATCGTCGACGGTACTAATATAGAGCGAAATCTTTATCTTACTACCCAGCTTATGGAGTTGGGTATCCCAGTTGTAATTGCTATTAATATGATGGATGTCGTCCGTAAAAGAGGCGATAAGGTTGATATAGAAATGCTCGGTCAGAAAATGGGCTGTAAGGTGGTTGAGATATCGGCTTTGAAGGGTGACGGCGTTGAAGAGGCTGCCGACGTGGCTATCGAAATGGCCAAACTCGGCAAATCGGTTCCTTCACATATTTTTTCGGGTGACATTGAGCATGCATTGGCACATATTGAAGAGGCTGCCATACACAATATGCCTGAAGAGCTTCAGCGTTGGTATGCCATCAAAATATTCGAACGCGATGATAAGGTGTTGGCTGAACTTAATATTGCACCTGAGATTTTAGCACATATTGAAAAGGATATTTCCTCGGTTGAAAAAAGAATGGACGATGATGCCGAGAGCATTATCACCAATGAACGTTATAATTACGTGGAAAACGTACTGAAAAGCTGTTATAAGAAAAAGCACGCAGGACGACTTTCAACCTCGGATAAGATTGACCGAATTGTCACCAACCGCATACTTGCACTGCCTATATTTGTGGCTGCAATAATGCTTGTTTACATATTGTCAATAGGAACAATCGGTGCTTGGTCGGTAGATTTTATGAACGATACCGTTTTTGGTGAATGGATTGTTCCGGCAGTGACCAACGGACTTGAAAGTATAGAGTGTGCACCGTGGCTCGTAAGTCTTATTGCCGACGGTATAATCGGAGGCGTAGGTGCAGTTTTGGGCTTTGTCCCTCAGATGGTCATTCTGTTTTTCCTCTTGTCCATACTTGAGGATTGCGGATATATGTCACGAGTTGCCTTTATTATGGACCGTTTGTTCCGCAAATTTGGTCTTTCGGGCAAGAGCTTTATCCCGATGCTGGTTGCTACGGGTTGTACCGTTCCGGGAATTATGGCTTCGCGCACCATCGAGCAGGACCGTGACCGCAAGATGACTGTTATGACAACAGGATTTATTCCTTGTGGCGCTAAAATGCCTATCGTTGGCCTTTTGGCAGGAGCAATGTTCGGCGGAAGTGCTGTCGTTGCAACATCGGCATACCTTATCGGCATAGGAGCCGTTGTGGTTTCCGGCCTCATACTTAAGAAAACAAAGCCGTTCAGAGGCAACCCTGCTCCGTTTGTTATGGAGCTCCCACAGTATCATCTTCCTCAATTATCCAACGTATTGCGAACAACCTGGGAACGAGGTTGGTCATACATAAAGCGAGCAGGCACGGTTATCCTCGCCGCAAGCGTTGTTATCTGGATACTGAATTCTTTGTCGTTTGAGGGTGGCTTCCACTTCATCGGTGACGGCAACGAGGATTCTATACTCAATACTATCGGCAGCTTTATAGCTGTTATCTTCAAGCCCTTGGGCTTCGGTCAGTGGCAGTCGGCCGTTGCAACCATTCTCGGTCTTGTAGCCAAGGAAGAGGTTGTTGGTGTATTTGGCACACTTGGTGCCACAGCCGAGTCAGGCTTTAATGAAATACTCGGCGGAAAGCTTGCAGGCTATTCCTTTATGATATTCAACCTTTTGTGTGCACCTTGCTTTGCTGCAATGGGTGCAATCAGAAGAGAAATGAACAACTGGAAATGGTCGGTCGGTACTATCGCTTATATGTGTGGATTTGCTTATGCAATATCACTTATGGTGTACCAATTCGGTTTGCTTTTCGCCTTCGGAGAGTTCTCAGCAGGTACGGTTTTTGCAGTTGTTGTTTTGGCTGTAATGCTTTATATGCTTGTAAGACCCAACCCCAACAAGAGAAAGCAGAAAATTTAAGTAAAGGGTTGATTTTATGAATTTACCAACGATTATAGTTGCGTTATGTGTAGCGGCAGTCTTTGTTGCAATAGTCGTTGCAGGTATTCGCAATAAGAAAAAAAGTAAGAAGTCTTGCTCATGCGGTGGAAACTGCGGACAATGTAACCTTTGCCAACCTAAAAAATAACATCTGATAATCCAAAAGATAGGCCACCGTTTGACAAAAACGGTGGCTTTGTTACTTTAACATTTAATAAATCACACTTGTAAACGGTGAAATTTTGTGGTACAATATGACTACTGATTTCAACCGAAAGGAAGTTTATAATGGCAAACAAGAGAAAACCACTGAACTCGGTTGAGGAGCAAAGAGCACGTCAGCAGGAGTTGATTGAACTCAAACGTCAAAGAGAGGTTTTTAACGAAAATCCTGACGAATATAAGCCTGAAACGGAAGAACCGCAGTTTGTTCAGTCGACGGCCAGCCGTATATCGAATTTTTGGTATTACAGTAAATTTGTAATAGGCTTTATTGTTATTGTAGTGCTTATTATGGGAATAAGTATATATTCTTGCGTTTCAAAAACCGAGTATGACCTCACAATAGTTATGTACTTCAAGACCTATGCCAACAGTACGATGAGTGAAAACCTTGCTACTATTGCCGAGCAATACTGTGAGGACTATAATCACGACGGCAAGGTTGAGGTTTTGGTTGTAAACTGTTCTATCCCCGATGACCAACGCTTGACCGACACCGACGGCGCCACAAGACTTTTGGGACAGTTCCAAAACGAGGAGGCTATAGTTTATATTGTTGACAAAGCGGCTTATGACGACCTTGCAGACTCGTTTGGCTACGATTTCCTCGATAATTCGCTCGATCTACCTCAGCTTGACGGAACAGCATTTTATCTTAACGGAACGGCATTTGATGCGGCATTCAACGTCGTAAGCGAGGATTATACCACGAACTTTGACTATTATCTTATGCGCCGTGCAATAAACGAGAACTCAACCGCCAATAAAGGTGACGTATCGGAGCATGTTTACCGTGCCGAGCAATTTATCAAGGCATATATGAAGGACCCGTATTTAAATGGTGGTAATCCGCTTGAATCGAGCCCGTCAAGTACGGTTTCGAGCAGTGACGCAACATCCTCAAAAACCGAAGATACCGAGTCGACAAACGAAAGCACGAACGTTACAACATCGGGAGAATAAGTTGAAAAGGGAACGGTGGTAACACCGTTCCCAAAACATAAATTGAAAATAACCGCCTGTGGCGCAGCTGGATAACGCAGCAGATTCCGATTCTGAAGAACGGGGGTTCAAATCCCTTCAGGCGGGCCAAAAAAAATCCTCGAACTTATTTCGGGGATTTTTTTACTTTTTACCTGTTACTTCTTCACTCTTCCCTCAAAAGTTCTTGGTTTTTTGAAGTTATAAGTAAAAAGTAAGAGGTAAGAAGTTTATGTGTCGGCGTTGCCGACGAATAATTAATAATATATAACAGTTCGAATCTCGAAAATGTGAGAGGCATTAAGGGCAAACCAAAGCACCAACCGAGTGGTGGGTGCTTTTTGTAGGTTTATAAGTTTACAGGTTTTCGGTTATCTTCTGCCTTTTTGGCGGTCGATGGCTCTTCCCAATATTTCCATATTGGCTTTGGCCTTGGCAAGGTTGATAATAATAAAAATCATTGCGATTCCGTTGAAAAATGCACTAAAAACAATCATTCCGATATTGGTGCAACGTGAAACAACTGTTCCAAGGTCACGGTCTAACAGACCTAAATACTCGTCGCATTTCGGAACCATCTTGAAGCCGATGAAAACCATAGGTGCCACGAACACACTTAAAACAAGGTATATGATGCCCGTGGAAATGTACATATCCTCACGATAACCTCTTGCATCGGTAGCCATCAAAAAGAAAATCATTGATATGAATACCAAAAGACCGGTGGTGACGGCAAGAACTATCGTGCCAACCTTCCAAGCGGTGCGCTCAAAGTTCAGAAACTGTCTCAATGTGTTGACCTGCTCCTGCTCCTGAGCAATAAAATAATCCTCGGAAATGGTTACGGGTTGGGATTGGTTGTAGGCGTTGTTGTAATTGCCTGTGTTATAGTTGTAACATCCATTGTCGGGTGTGGGATTAGCGTTGGGAGTGGGATTTTGTGCAGGTGTGGTAGGTGCTCCGCAACCGTTACAAAATCTAAATTCCTCCTCCAACTGCTTTCCGCAATGTGCACAGAATTTCATAATATTACCTCCTTGGGTGATTTATGAATATATTATAGCATTTAAACTCCTCAACTGCAACAACTGTTTGATGCATATTGAAAATTTTTGTTACCGGCGGTATTTCGATTGACAAACATCAGCCGCTTGTGATAAAATCATTATAATCAAACCGATGGGGGATATAAGTATGCTTTTAAGAGTTAAATGTAGTTGCGGAGAGGTTTTGAACGCTGCACCGGGGTCTTGCTGTCCCAAGTGTCATCAGCCGTTGCCGTTTCATCCCGATGCCGTTATAGTTTTGTACCGCAAGGGCTCGCCCTTGGGTATTGCAGGTGGCTTCGGACTTTATCTCAACGGTGAGCCGTACGGATATATCGGCAACCGCGAGACCGTAAAGATTCCTTTGAAGTATGGCCAGTACAATCTTCACGTTGCCTGCGGTATGAACCGCCGTTGTACCGACCTTATTTTCAATCTCACTCCCGAAAACCGCCATGCTTATGCCAAGGTATGGATGAAACCGGGCTTCTGGTCCAACACCTTTGTGCTTGAACCTGCAACCCCCGACGAAATGCCGATAAAGTAAGGTAATACACTATTGACATTGCTATATTTGAGTGATATAATGTAAAAAACAAACCGTTGAGGCGGAGATAACGGCGTCAAATGCCTTTACAGAGAGTCCGTGTTGCTGAGAATCGGACAAGAAACAAGTCGTCAAATGGACCGCTGAGGGTGCAGTGAAAAGGGAAACCTTAGTATTCTGCAACGTGAGGGCTACGTCAGTGCCAAGGGTATGAAGTACCTCAAAGTGCGTGTTTTTCACGAAGCAAGGTGGCACCGCGGATAATTTTTGATTATTCGTCCTTGGCAAATTATTGCCGAGGACTTTTTTGTTGCATTGGAGAGAAAAATATGATAATATTATCCGGACGATGGCGTTGCCGTAATTTGATTTGAAGCTTACCTATATTTATATATTTTGGAGGATTTTAAAATGAAACTTAACGGTGTTGATTTTGAAACATACTTTAACAATTACCCTGACAAGGACGGATATTTCGGGAAGTACGGCGGTGTTTATATCGACGATAAATTGAAAGTCGCAATGGCCGAGATTACCGAGGCTTACTTTTCTATCTGTCAGTCACGTAAATTTATTGCAGAGCTTCGAAGAATCAGAAAAGAGTTCCAGGGCAGACCCACTCCCGTAACCCACCTTGAAAGACTTTCGGATGCTTTGGGCGGTAAGGTTCAGCTTTATGCAAAGCGTGAGGATCTTAACCATTCGGGTGCACACAAGCTCAATCACTGTATGGGTGAGGCTTTGCTTGCCAAGTATATGGGCAAGAAGAAGGTTATTGCCGAAACAGGTGCAGGTCAGCACGGTGTTGCGCTGGCTACCGCTGCCGCATATTTCGGTCTTGAATGTGACATTTATATGGGCTCGGTTGATATTAAAAAGCAGGCTCCCAACGTTGCACGTATGAAAATCTTAGGTGCTAATGTTGTTGAGGTTACTCACGGTTTGAAAACCTTAAAAGAGGCTGTTGATGCCGCTTTTGACGCATATAGCAAGGAGTATAAGGATTCTATCTACTGCATAGGCTCTGTCTTGGGTCCTCATCCGTTCCCGATGATGGTTCGTGACTTCCAGAGCGTTGTCGGTATCGAAGCCCGTGAGCAGTTTATCGAAATGACCGGTCATCTGCCAACATCTATCGTTGCTTGTGTTGGCGGTGGTTCCAATGCTGCAGGTCTGTTTGCAGGATTTCTTAACGACCCTGTCGATATTTACGGAATCGAGCCTTTGGGCAGAGGTCCCAAGCTTGGCGACCATGCCGCAAGTCTTAAATACGGTACCGAGGGTATTATGCATGGCTTTAACAGTATTATGCTTAAGGACGAAAACGGTGATCCTGCACCCGTTTACTCGGTAGCATCGGGTCTTGACTATCCTTCCTCGGGTCCCGAGCATGCATTTTTGCAGGATATCGGCCGTGTTAAGTACGATGTAATCGACGACGAGGAAACCATTGATGCATTCTTCAAGCTTGCTCGCTTGGAGGGTATCATCCCTGCAATCGAGTCTTCGCACGCAGTTGCCTACGGTATGAAGCTTGCCAAGACTATGGACCACGGCTCAATTCTTATCAACCTTTCGGGTCGCGGTGACAAGGATATGGACTACGTTCTCGAAAACTTCGGTATAAGATAAATTTTAAGAATAACTATAAAAAATTATAAACAACTAAAAAACTTATTAAAAACCATTTAAAAACAGAACCTCCCCTTGTCAGGGGAGGTGGATGCGGTGAAACCGCAGACGGAGGGGGTAGTCCGTTTTTGTTCTCTCCCTCCGTCATTTTCTTGCTAAAATGCCACCTCCCTCGTCAGAGGGAGGTTCTTTATAAATATTATTGTTTATGAATGGTGGGTTACTTCACCTATACAGAAGTCATCTTTTATTGTGGTGAGGTTTACGGTTATAATATCGTTTTCGCGGTTGTTGGGTGCTTTAACCTTGACACGGGTGTAGTTTTCGGTATAGCCCTCCCAAACGCCGTCAACCTCGGTTTCAAGCAGTACCTTGGCAACATTTCCAAGCTGTGATTTCAAGAAATCTTGCTCTGATGCGGTGCATATTTCCTGCATGATACGGCTTCGTTCCTGCTTGACTTGTGGGTCAATCTGGTCGGTACGTTTGGCGGCAACGGTGCCCTCGCGAATTGAATAAACAAAGGTGTGTGACCTTGCAAAGCCGATTTCCTTCATAAAATCGCAGGATGCTTTGAAGTCATCGTCAGATTCGCCTGCAAAACCAACCATAATGTCGGTTGTGATGGACGGATTTTGAAATTTAGCCCTTATCCTAACCACAAGGTCACGGTAAAATGCCGTGTCATACTTGCGGTTCATTTCTTTTAATGTTTTGTCACAGCCTGATTGAAGCGATAGGTGGAATTGCGGACAAAACTTTTCGTTATGGCTAAGTCGGTCCAATGCGTTGTCGCTTATCTGGTCACATTCAAGAGAGCCTAAACGCACACGCTTGATACCGTCAACCGAGGATACTGCCTCAACGGCATCGCACAGCTCAAACCCCGTGTCCTTGCCGAATGCCGAAAGATTTATTCCGACAAGCACAATTTCTTTATAACCCTTTTGGGCCAAGGCTTCGGCCTCTTTGCGGATAGATTCCAACGACCTCGACCTTACGCGTCCACGGGCATAAGGAATGATGCAATAGGAACAAAAACGGTTGCAACCGTCCTCGACTTTTATAAAACCGCGAGTATGCTCGTCCATTTTAGTAACACCGATGTCGGTATAGGTCTTGTGATGCTCGGTTACTAAAATTCGCTCGTCACAGCCACTCATAGCATTAAGAACCGTTTCGGGAAGTTTGTCGTAATCGGTGTTGCCGATTACAAGGTCAACCTCGGAAATCTCGGCCGATTCTTTAGGGAATGCCTGTGCCATACATCCCGTCAGTACAATAAAAGCGTTGGGGGAGTTGCGGCGGAGTTTGCGGACGGTTTGCCTTGTTTTGCGATTGCTTTCGGCCGTTACGGTGCAGGAATTGACAACGATAATGTCGCTCGGCTGTTCAAAGGGTACGACACCGACTCCAAGCGATTCGAAAATCTCGCCCAAAGCCTCGGATTCATACTGATTAACCTTGCAACCCAGCGTGTAAAAAGAAACCGTCATAAAACTCTCCAAAAGGTAATTTATATTTATCAATGGTATTATACTGCAAAAAGGAATCCAAATCAACAGTAATATTTTTGATGCAAAAAACAAAACCGTCCCAAGCTTTAGGCTCGGGACGGTAATTTAGATATTAGTTTTCAGAACCGATTTTCTTGATGTTGGGGCAAACAAGTGCTTCGGAACGGTAAACAGGTGCAGCCCAACGGACAGCGTTCTTAATAATGGTCTGAACGTTTTCATTATGGAAAATGGGGAAAGTTTCGTGACCGGGCTGGAAGTAGAAAATACGTCCGTTTTCGCGATGGAAGGTGCAACCTGAACGGAACAGTTCGCCACCTTCATACCAACCCATGAAAATAACCTCATCAGGGTTGGGGATTCCGAACGGCTCGGCATAGGTTTCAACATGGGGAAGTTCGAAATAACGTCCGACGCCTTGTGTAATGGGGTGAGCAGGGTTGATGTTCCAGATACGCTCCATATCGCCGTTCTCACGCCAACCAAGGTTGCAGGATGTGCCCATAAGCAGCTTGAACGGCTTGGAATGGTGTGCCGAGTGAAGTGCGACAAAGCCCATACCTGTCAAAACTGCATCACGAACGCGGACGGCGACCTCATCGGGAACCAAAGCATGGCGCATATGACCCCACCAGATAAGAACATCGGTTTCCTTGAGCACCTCTTCGGTAATTTCCTCAACCGTTTCGAGGGTGAAGCATCTGACACTGATGTCATCAGCCTGCAAAAAGTCGGCGATAGTACCGTGGATACCGTTGGGGTAGATAGCTTTTGCCTTTTCGTTGTGTTGCTCGTGGTAAAACTCGTTATAAATGGTGACCCTTATCATATTTAAGGCCTCCAAACTGCGTTGCAGTTGTAATTCGAGGTTATTATAGCATCCTTTATTGTAATATGCAACATAATTTTACAAAAAAATTCGTAAAAATCAATTATTCTTATGGGCATCAATGTGGTTGCGTATACCCATCATTTTGAGGTCGGTTTTGTTAATGGTTTCGGCGCAAGCACGCAGTTCCTCGCCAATCTCTTTCGACCAATCAATATCCTTTTTATAACTCAATTCGTGTTCCAAAGAAGCCCAGAAGTCCATCGCAATGGTGCGAATCTGAATCTCAACGCGCATATCCATGGTTTTGTCTGAGAAAAAGACAGGAATTTCAATTATCATATGGTAACTGCGGTAGCCGTTTTCCTTAGGATTCTTTATGTAATCCTTAATCTGCAAAACCTTGACGTCATTCTGACGGGCGAGCATTTCGGCAACCTCGTAAATATCGTCGACAAACGAACAGACCACGCGGACACCTGCAACGTCATTCAGATGCTTAACCATATTGTCAACATTTATCTCGAGTCCTCGGCGCATCAGCTTTTCGGCAATGCTTCGGGGACTTTTTATACGGGTTTTGACGAACTCAATGGGATTACGTCTGTAGCGCACCGACATATCATTGTTCAAAACCTGCAGTTTGGTTTGCACCTCTAATATGGCACACTGATAACGCATCATCATTTCCTGAAACACCTTGAGATGCTCAAAATATTTTTCGGCACCTTCGGGTAGCATATCGTGTGGCAGTGCAAGTGTTTTTGGCTGAAAATTGTTCATTTTAAAAATCCTTTAAAGGTCAAATTCTATACCGCTTTGTTTTCTGATTTCAAACATTATTTTGCTGACGTTGAGTGCTAAGCGGTTGTTATATTCAAGCTCTTCTCGACAGGCTTCGTCGGTGACATAGCGGTAAAAGTCCGCTCCCTCAAAGCTCATCAACTTAGGCTTTTCGTCGTCGTACGACAATATTTGCTCGGTGCCGTCCTTGGCAACAAACTTCATATTGGTAAGCTTTGAAATGGAAGGCATAACAAGTGTACCGTCGCTGCCGACGATTTCACTTCCTAAACGGGTTTCGCCGAGCTTTGACCAAGTCAGTTCAACCGTTTTGTCTGCATATCGCAAAACAGCTCCACCCGAGCCGTCAACACCGGTTGAAATCTTGATGCAGTAGGAGTATACGCTGTCGGGTAGTCCAAACCAATCAATACATGGGTAGATGCAGTAGATGCCAAGGTCCATCAACGTGCCTGCTGCCATTTTGGGGTCAAAGATATTCTGATGTTCACCGCGAAGCAAACCGTCAAGCTTGGATGAACGCTGTGAAAAGTCAAACCTTGCGTGGCTTATACTGCCAAGCCTTTTTATTGTATCTTTTACGATTTGCCATTCGGGCATATGCAGAGCCATCAAAGCCTCCATATACACCACACTTTTGGATTTTGCAAGTGCCTGCAATTCCTCTAATTCGTCGGGAGTAACGGTTATGGGTTTTTCGCAGATGACGTGCTTGCCGTGTTGGAGCATCAGCTTGCTTTGGGCATAGTGAAAAGCGTTAGGACTTGCAACGTAAACGGCATCTATTGTCGGGTCGTTGGCAAGCTCCAAAAGGTCGGTTACAACACGACCGCAACCGAGCTTTTCGGCAAACTCCTTGCCTTTGTTATAATCTCTTGAATAAACCGCACCGTGGAAAAGCTTGTCGGGATGGTATTTACAACCTCTGATAAAAGCCTCGGTTATCCAGCTTGTGCCGATAGTAGCATAGGTCAGCATAGTAGCCCTCCTGTATAGTAAATGCTGGAGTTCCCTCGTTTAAAGGAAACTCATAACAATGTTCTATATAAATAATACCACACTATATAAATTTTTACAATATTCATTGATTAAAGTACTTGCAAATTATTTGTAAATAAAGTATTATATATTTGTACATGAAAAGGTGGGGGTGCTCACCAAAAAATTGGAGGCTGAAATTATGAAATTAGGCGTTTTCACAACATTGATGAGCGATATGTCTTTGGCAGAGGCTTGCAAGTATTTTAAATCTATCGGTTGCGATATGATTGAGATCGGTTGCGGCGGTTATCCCGGCAATGCACACGCTGATCCCGAAAAGCTTCTTAACGACGAAAAGGCTTTCGAGGAATTTATGGCTACCATTAAGGATGCAGGTCTTGAGGTTAGTGCTCTTTCCTGCCACGGCAACCCCGTTCATCCTCAAAAGGAACTTGCCGAAATGTATGACAAGACTATTCGCAACACCATTCTCTTGGCAGAAAAGATGGGTCTTCATCAGATCAACACCTTCTCGGGTTGCCCCGGTGATTGCCCCGATTCCAAGTACCCCAACTGGGTAACCTGCCCTTGGCCCGAGGATTTCCTTGCTATCCTTGATTGGCAGTGGAACGAGGTTCTTATTCCTTATTGGAAAAAGACCGTTGAGTTTGCAAAGGGTCACGGCGTAAACAAGATTGCTTTCGAGTTGCACCCCGGTTTCTGCGTATATAATACCGATACCTTGAAGAAGATTCGTGAAGCTGTCGGTCCCGAGCTTGGTGCCAACTTTGACCCCAGCCACCTTGTATGGCAGGGTATGGACCCTGTTAAGGTTATCAACGAGATTGGCGATGCTATCTTCCACGTACACGCAAAGGATGCCAGAATTGATAAGTATAACACCGCTACTACCGGTGTTCTCGATACAAAGAGTTACGGCGACATCAAGAACCGTTCCTGGTTGTTCAGAACCGTTGGCTACGGTAACGACGAGGCATATTGGAGAGATATTATCTCTGCGTTGAAGACCAACGGCTACGATTACGCTATCAGCATCGAGCACGAGGATGCTTTGATGAGTAAGACCGAGGGTCTTGAGAAGGCAGCAGATTTCCTGAAGCCTTTGTTGATTGCTGAAACCGCAGGCAAAATGTGGTGGGCATAATTTAAACGTCACTTTGGCAGAACGGGTTTTTAGCCCGTTCTGCTTGCTTTTTTTATGAAAATTTGATATTATAATTCTAACAGATAAAGGTGGTGATACCGTGTCGAACAAAGTTGATTTGCTTTCCGAAAAGATTATTTCGGAAAAACTCAAAGCAAACGGTGTTGACTGTCAGGTTTCGGTTTTTGAGAAAATAGATTCCACAAATCTTGAGGCCAAAAGAATGGAAAACGAGATTGGTGACTGTGGAGTTTTATTGCTTGCCGAAAGCCAGACGGCAGGCAAGGGGAGAATGGGTCGAAGCTTTTATTCGCCTCGAAACACAGGACTTTATATGTCCTATATGTATACCTCAAAGACCGATTTTTCGGATAATGTGACGGTAACGGCGGCGACATCGGTTGCCGTGGTGAGAGCTATTGAAAGATTGACCGACCTGAAGCCCCGAATCAAATGGGTCAATGATATTTACATAGACGGTAAAAAGGTCTGCGGAATTTTGACCGAGGCTGTGACGGGCAAAACGGTTAAGATAATCGTCGGAATCGGGGTTAATATCACAACCGAGGATTTCCCTGAAGAGGTTAAAAAAATCGCAACGGCACTGAAATCACCGATTGACCGCAACATTTTGGCGGTTGAGATTACAACCGAGTTGAAAAGACTGATTGACGAATTACCAAAAAGAACATTTCTTTCAGATTATCGCGAAAAATCCTGCGTTTTGGGACACGAAGTCACATTCTTAAAAAACGGTGTTGAAGCACACGGCAGGGCAGTTGATATAGACCGTGATGGCGGTTTGATTGTTGAAACCGAAAACGGCACAGTGACACTCAACACTGGCGAGATTTCTTTGAGAATTACGCGATAAACGTGCTAAAAATTTCGGCATTGCATATATTTGATTGTTGATATTTTATGAACGGTATGATATAATTTATGTATGAGCAAACGAATTGCTTAAATTGTTTTGATGGGGGATTATCCTATGTTCTGTTCACAATGCGGTCATCAGTGCGATGACAATATGAAATTCTGTACTAATTGCGGTACGCCTCTTCAGGCTGCTCCTGTACCTGCTGCAGAGCCTCAGCCTGCACCTGCTTACGAAACTGCACCGACACCCGTTGTAGAGCCCGTAGCAGCCGAGCCTGTTGTTCCCGTTGCAGAGGTTGAAGCACCTGCTTACGAAACAGTTCCCGAAGCAGTTGCAGAGCCGGTTGCTGAAGTTGTTGCCGAACCTGTTGTCGAGCCTCAGCCCACACCTGCTTATGAGGAACCTGCTCCTGTTGTAGAGCCTGTTGCTCCCGTAGCAGAACCCTCGCCTGCTTATGAGCCTGCACCTCAACCTACATATCAGCAGCCTCAACCCACTTATCAGGCTCCTCAGCCTCAGTATCAGGCACCCCAACCCACATATCAACAGCCCCAACCGCAGTATCAGTATGCTCAGCCCCAATATGCTGCTGAAGTACAGGAGAGTAGCAACCCCGGTAACGGAATGGGCATTGCTTCCCTTATCCTTTCTATCTTTGCGTTGGTCTTGACCTGCACATACATATTATCAGTCGTAGGTTTTGTCCTAAGTATACCTGCACTTGCTCTCGGTATCGTTGGCAAAATTCTTTCGGGTAAAGCCAACACCAGCAACGGTAAGGCTTTGGCAGGTATCATTATGGCAGGCATAGCCTTTGTTGTTTGCCTTGTTTTCTTTGGTGCAATCTGATATTACACTATATGCACAAACGAACGGTGCTTGAAAAAGCACCGTTTTTTTGTTGTAATTTGTAAAATAGCCCTTGTAAATAACAGATATAGTGCTATAATGAATAATAGAAATAACAATGTGAGTTGTTTAGGAGGATTGGAAAAATGTTTTGTTCAAAATGTGGTCATCAGAATGATGATAATATGAATTTCTGCACGAACTGCGGAAATCCACTCAAGGCAGAAGCACCGGCACCTGTTGTGGAGCCTGTTCAAGACCCTGTACCCGTTGTTGAAGAGGTTGCAGAGCCCGTAGCTGATGCATACGAGGTAGTCCCTGAGGTTACTGCCGAGCCCGTGGCTCCCGTTGCAGAAGCGGTTGCCGAGGTTATTGAAAAACCCGTAGCAGAACCCGCACCTGCTTATGAGCCTGCCCCTCAGCCCGTTTACGAGGCACCTCAGCCGACTTATCAGGCGCCCCAGCCTCAGCATCAGATGCCTCAACCTCAGTATCAGCAGTATCAAGCACCCCAGCCTACATATCAAATGCCTCAGCCTGCATATCAGCCGCCGTATCAGTATGCACAGCCTGCACAGGAGAAATCAAGCGGTGCAGGTAAGCCCTTGGGTATTGTCGGTATGGTTTTGGGTATCGTTTCGTTGGTAATTCTTTTCGTAACCTTTATTCTCATATGCGATACTCCGTATTCATACACTTACCTGGATAATTGGCTTGAGAATTGGGTTGCTCCGTTGGTAGTAAGCTTTGTCTTCTCTGTTACAGGTCTTGTGTTGAGCATTGTCGGCAAGTCCATTGCTTCCCGCAGAGGCTGTGACAACGGTCCTGCTAAGGCAGGTATCATATGCTCGGCAATTTCGTTGGGATTGTGGTTTGTATTACTTATTGCAGGAACATCACTCTACGCTGAGTTGTACGATGATCTTTACGACAGATATTATTGGTAATAAAAAAAGCGACCGCAAGGTCGCATTTTTTATGCTTGAAAAACGTTTACCCTATGGAAGTTTAAGTTAAGTTGATATACTCCCAAAAATAAAACAGACAAACCACAAGGGCTTGTCTGTTTTATTGGTGCGAGTGTTCATAACCAACTTCAAACGCGAGGTGAAAATTGCAAAAAGAAGAACCTCAACACGCGAATTACGCGTCGAGGTTCTCGACTGGTCGAGGTGACGGGACTTGAACCCACGGCCTCCGCGTCCCGAACGCGGCGCTCTACCAAACTGAGCCACACCTCGATAGTTATTAAATTTAAAATTATCAACAATTAAATTTGAACATACTTTAGTATTATATAGATTTTATGCGGTATTGTCAAGTCGTTTTTTGAAATTCATTCCGATTTTTATTCTATAAGTAATTATTGACGTATAAATATTTTGATGTTATAATTAAAATACAAATAAAAGGACAGATGAAAGGGTGTTTTTATGGCTTATCAGAGAGAACAGTGGAGAAGCGGACTTACATATCAGCAGACTTGTGAGAAATGCCGTACAGTAGTACGTTATATGGACGATAAATTGGACTTCCGTCCTTGGTATGCTGACGGATTTGTTTACTGTCCGACCTGCAATTCGCCTTTAAGACATAACGAGCGTTTTGCAATCAACAGCCCCGATGCTATGCCGTATACTGCACAGCCTGTGGTTGCTCAGGATTTCGATGCACAGCCTGCAGGAACTGCCGCTTTTTGCACCAACTGTGGCAAAAAGTTTAACGAGGGCGACCGTTTCTGCTCGGGTTGCGGTGCAAAACGCGGTTAATAATATTTTATAATACCAAGCATCAAACCGTTTTACGGTTTGGTGCTTTTTATTTTGCTCTTTGCCGGTGTAGTTATATATGCTATAATACGAACCTATTTAAATAAAGCGATAGACTAAAAAAGTTAATAAAATCACGTGAAAATGGACTTTGCTTAATTTTATTACATAAATTACATAGTTTTATTAAGAAAACACTTGAAAAAGAGTTGTACATATATTAAAATAGACGGCAAATGTTTAATGGGTTATATTGTTGGGGATTTAAGGACTTGCCCGACAGAATGGAGAATAATTTATGATTAAGTACAGCGAAATGACCAAGCTTGAGCTTAAAGCTGAATATGAGTCGGTCAAAGCAAGATATGACGAGCTTTTAGCATCGGGCTTGAAGCTTGATATGTCACGCGGTAAGCCTGCGTTCGACCAGGTTGACGGAAGCAACGAGATGTTCGATATGATCACCTCCAAGACTGATGCAAAAAGCCGTGACGGCGTTGATTGCCGTAACTACGGCGGTCTTGACGGACTTCCCGAACTCAAAGAGCTTTTCGGCGAGATTCTTGGCATTTCCGCATCCAACGTTATTGTAGGCGGTAATGCTTCGCTTAATATGATGTTTGACTTCATTGCTCAGGCAATGACTCACGGCGTCGGTGCAGAGCCTTGGATGAAGCAGGGAACAGTTAAGTTCCTCTGTCCCGTTCCCGGTTATGACCGTCATTTCGGCATTTGCGAATATTTTGGCATCAAAATGATTAACGTTCCTTTGAACGACAATGGTCCCGATATGGACCTTGTTGAGGAGCTTATCAAGGATAGCTCGGTAAAGGGTATGTGGTGTGTTCCTAAATATTCCAACCCCGATGGTATCGTTTACAGTGATGAGGTTGTACGACGTCTTGCCAATATGAAGCCCGCTGCAAAGGATTTCAGAATTATGTGGGATAACGCTTACGTTATTCATCACATCTTTGGCGACTCGGCAGTCGAAATGGCCAATATTTACGATGAGTGCGTAAAGGCAGGCGACCCCGATAAGGTCATTATGTTCACCTCGACCTCTAAGATTTCCTTCCCCGGTGCAGGTGTTGCTGCAATGGCTGCAAGTGACGCCAACATTGCACTTATCAAGAAGAGAATGAACTATCAGACCATCGGCCCTGACAAGCTGAATCACCTACGCCATGCAAGAATGTTCCCCAATATGGAGGCTGTGCTGAAACAAATGAAATACCACGCAGGAATGCTTCGCCCTAAGTTCCAAATGGTTTTGGACGGTCTTGAGAGTGAGCTTCAAGGCTTGGGTATTGCTCGTTGGAAGAAGCCTCAGGGAGGATATTTTATCAGCCTGTTTACACCTAACGGCACCGCCAAGAGAATTGTCGGTCTTTGCAAGGATGCAGGTCTTGTTCTGACAGGTGCAGGTGCTACCTATCCTTACGGAATCGACCCTGACGACAGCAATATTAGAATTGCTCCTTCTTTCCCCATTCTCGAGGAATTAAAGGTTGCAACCGAGTTGCTTTGTGTATCTACAAAACTTGCAAGTCTTGAAAAAATGCTTGAAATGTAAAATTTATTAAAATTTTACCGCTAAGTCAATTTTTTAGATTGACTTGGCGGCTTTTTTATTATATAATTACTCTGTGATTTTCTGTAATAAAAGCAGGAAGAGAAAACATTTATTGGAGGTTTCGCAATGAAACGCAAGAACAAATACGTCAAAAAGCCGTGGTTCTTTGTCGTTACACTGCTTGTTATCGTTTTCACGGTCTTTTCCTTCTTCGGAGCTGACAGCTACTACGGCGATAACAGAAACGTGTACGTCAAGGGCGCTGGTGATATCCGTTGGGGTATTGATATCAGCGGTGGTGTTGAGGCTATCTTCGCACCCGACCTTGATACCAACAACGACGGTAAAGACGATGTAGACCCCAATAGTATATCCGACAGTGATATGGATTCGGCAAAGCAGGTTATTGAGACCCGTATGCTGTATCAGAACATCACCGATTATGAGGTATATACCGACTACGACAACAAGCAGATCATCGTTCGCTTCCCTTGGCAGTCTGAGGATGAGTCCTATGACCCGACTGCTGCTATCAAGGAGCTTGGCGATACTGCAATGCTCACCTTCTATAAAGGCGACAATAACCAGGGTGAGGTAGTACTTAAAGGCGCAACTGATATTGAGGGCGCATCCTATGCAGGATACGATACCGAAACTCAGTCCTACGTTGTATCGCTCAGGTTGACCGAGACCGGTAAGGCAAAGTTTGCTGCTGCAACCGCCGCTCAGAAGGGCAAGCAGATTTCTATTTATATGGATGATACCAGAATTTCTGCTCCTACCGTTAATGATGTTATTACCGACGGTAACGCTATCATTAACGGTATGACTACATCCGAAGAGGCTATGGACCTTGCAGAAAAGATTAACGCAGGTGCATTGCCCTTTGCGTTGACTGTTGACGATTCTAAACTGCAGGTTATTTCGCCTACTCTCGGCAGCCAGTCACTCAAGGTAATGCTCTATGCAGGTATCATTGCTTTTGCAATCATTTGCATTATGATGATTATTCGCTACCGTTTGCCTGGTATTGTTGCATGTGTTGCTTTGGCAGGTCAGGCAGGCGGTATGATTGCCTGTGTTTCGGGCTTCTTCTCCGGTGCTGATAGTTTCACAATGACATTGCCCGGTATCGCAGGTATCATACTGTCGATAGGCTTCGGTGTTGATGCTAACGTTATTACGTCCGAGCGTATCAAGGAAGAGTTCAGAAAGGGCAAGACCATTGACGGTGCTATTGCTCAGGGTTACAGCAACGCTTTCAACTCGATTTTCGATGGTAACATTACCAACGTTATCGTAGCTCTTGTCTTGCTTGCCGCATTCGGTGCTCCCGATAGCATCCTCGGTAAGATTTTCAGCTTCTTGTTCCCGTTCCTTTCTTCTTCCGTAACCGGAAACATCTATTCCTTTGGTTATACCCTTATTATGGGTGTTATCTTCAACTTCATTATGGCAATCTTCGCTTCTCGAGTTATGCTTATGGGTCTCTCGAGATTCAAGGCTATGCGTAATCCTTGGTTCTACGGTGCAGATAAGCCCAACAAACCCCAGAAGCCCAGCAAGTTGGAGAAGGTTGACTTCGTTAAGTCTCTCAAGAAGGTTTCGATTTTTGTGGTCGCAATCCTTCTCGTAGGTGTTGTGCTCACCTCTGTACTTGGTGTCGGCTTTGATATCAACTTCGCAGGTGGTAGCCGTTTCACCTATTCTTATACCGGTGACGTAAACACCGCTAACGTAAAGCAGCTTATCGTTGACAAGCTCGGTGTTGAGCCTACTATCAGCGAAACCACCGACTATTCCACCAACGAAACCAAGCTTGTTATTTCGTTTGCAGGTGATATTACCGAAACTGTTGACCAGGCTAAGCTTGAGGCAGTTTTGAAGGAATCAGCAGCCGATAAGAAGGCCGAGACCGAAACCTCGTCCAATAGCTCGACTACCACTTCTACCAACGCTTCCACCAATGCATCTACCGATGCTTCTACTACAACCTCGACCGAGTCGACTACTTCTTCGACAACTTCGTCGACGGTAACCTCGTCGGGCACATCTTCTACTACAACCTCGTCTCAGGAAGAGGAGGTAACCTCCGAGTCTATGGTTGATATCAAGAATGCTATCGGCTTCTTGCTTGATAAGAATTTTGCCGACAACAAGTTCAAGTCGCTTGATGCCAATACCGTTAACCCGACCTTGGCAGGTGCTTTCTTGGGCAAGAGCTTGTTTGCAGTTGGCTTTGCAGCATTGCTTATTGTTGCTTACATTGGTATGCGTTTCCGTAAGGTTGGCGGTGTATCGGCTGCAGTTGCCGCATTCATTGCATTGTTGCACGATTGTATTATCGCATTCTTTGCTTGCGTAATCTTTGGCCTCGATATTGATACAAACTTCTTCGCAGTTGTTCTCACCTTGCTCGGTTACTCGTTGAATGCTACTATCGTTATCTTTGACCGAGTTCGGGAAAACAAGAAGCTTTATCCCAACCTTACTGTTGGCGAACAGGTCAACAAGAGTATCAAGGAGACCTTTGCTCGTTCCATCTTCACGTCCTTAACCACCACAGCTTCCATTATCAGCATTATTGTTGTTGCCGAGTTCTTCGGCGTTACCGCACTCCGTACCTTTGCTATCCCGATGTGTGTTGGTGTTATCGCAGGATGCTTCTCATCCGTATGCATTGCAGGTCCGTTGTGGGTTAAATGGAAAAACTACATTGCTAACAGACCTAAGAAGGAAAAGAAGTCTAAGTCCAAGGCTAAGGCTAAAGCAAGATAATTTCTGTTAAAGTAAGCCGCCGTGTTTCAACACGGCGGCTTTTGTATAACTAAAGAATAAAAGCCACCTGGAATCAGGTGACTTTACTTTATATGTTTTCTATTTTTGAAAAATGACATTCGGAAACGTCCAACTCGGGGAAGGCACCCGCAATATCGCGACAGAGTACCGATACTATAACGTCCTCGGTGTTGAAGTGTCCTGCATCATAAAGTGAGATTCCGAGCTGTCCTGCCTCAATGAATAAATGATGCTTGATATCGGCGGTTATAAAAGCATCTGCGCCTGCGTTTACAGCATCGATGAGAAAATCTCCACCCGAGCCCGAACACACCGCTACGGTCGAAATATCGCGGTTTCCTGCAACGAATTTTACTGCACCGCCCAAAGCATCTTTGATGTGCTTTGCAAAGGAATAGGGGTCCTCGGGCTGGTCAAGATAGCCCTTTCTCATCGAGAAACCGTCGACCGTTACAAGCTCTTCAACATCAAAAAGGTCAAGCGTATCGCACAGAGCATCGTTCACACCGCCCTGCGATTGGTCAAGGTTCGTGTGCATCGAAATGACCGAAATCCCTTTTGAAACGAGCTTATAAACAAGGCTATCGGATGTAACCGATTTTAAGCCTTCGAAAATTATGGGGTGGTGAGTCACGATAAGGTTGGCGCCAAGGTCCTCGGCATGGTCGATAACCTCGTCAAAGCAGTCGAGCGATACCATGATGCCTTTAACCTCGGCATTTTCATCACCCACAAGCAGGCCAACGTTGTCAAAGCCTTCAGCAAGCTCCTTAGGTGCTACGCCATAAAGAAAATCCAATATTTCCTTAACCTTCATATGTACCGTCCTTTCAAAACAAGCCCCTGCCAAAGTGCCAGGGGCTTTTAATGTTTTATTTCTTCTGGAACGAATCCTTGAGTGCTACGGTGCGGTTGATAATGAGGTTGTCGGGGGCGCTGAGGGTATCAACACAGAAATAGCCCTGACGCATAAACTGGTACTTATCACCGGGCTTTGCATCCTTCATAAAGGCTTCGCACTTTGCACCCTTCAAAATGGTGAGAGAATCGGGGTTGAGGTTGTCCTTAAAGGAGGAAACACCCTCTTCATCCGAAGGATTCTCAACGTTGAACAAACGGTCATAAAGTCTGATTTCAGCATCGACCGAGTGAGCACAGGAAACCCAATGCAAGGTGCCCTTGACCTTCCTGCCGTCGGGAGCATCGCCGCCAAAGGTGGCAGGGTCATAGGTGCAGTGAACAACTGTAATATTGCCGTCATTGTCACACTCGTGAGAAGCGTATTTTACAAAATATGCACCCTTCAAGCGAACTTCCTTTTCGGGGCAAAGGCGGAAATACTTGGGAGGAGGTACCAATGCGAAATCGTCCTGCTCAATGTAAATCTCACGGGAGAACTGAATGGTACGGGTGCCAAGCTCGGGCTTGTTGGGGTTGATTTCAACGGTGATGTCCTCACTCTTGCCCTCGGGATAGTTGTCGATAACAACCTTCAAGGGGCGGAGTACCGTCATAGCACGCTCAGCATTGATGTTGAGGTGGTCTCTAACGCAAGACTCCAAAAGGGCATAGTCAATAACACTGTAAGCCTTGGAAACGCCTATTTTCTCACAGAAGTTGCGGATAGCCTCGGCAGGGTAGCCACGGCGACGCATACCGCTGATGGTTGCCATTCTCGGGTCGTTCCAACCGTCAACAATACCGTCGGTAACAAGCTTTAAGCACTTACGCTTACTTGTCAGAGTGTAGTTTACATTCATACGTGCAAACTCGATCTGACGGGGAGGCATAGGAAGTTCCAAGACCTCTAAAAACCAATTATAAAGCGGTCTGTGGTTTTCAAATTCAAGCGAGCAAAGCGAATGGGTAACACCTTCTCTGAAGTCAGACAGAGGATGTGCGAAGTCGTACATAGGATATACGCACCACTTATCGCCTGTGCGGTGGTGATGAGCCTTCAAAACACGGTAGATAACGGGGTCACGCATATTGAGGTTGGGCGATGCCATATCAATTTTGGCACGAAGTACCATAGAGCCGTTGTCGAACTCACCCTCGGTCATTCTGCGGAACAAATCACGGGTTTCCTCAATAGGACGGTCACGGTAGGGAGAATTTACACCTGCTTCGGTCAAAGTGCCTCTCATTTCGCGGATGGTATCGGCATCCGACTCGTCGACATATGCAAGTCCCATATCAATGAGCTTCAAAGCACAGTCATAAATAAAATCAAAGTAATCCGATGCGAAATACACATTATCCCATTGGAAACCGAGCCAGTTGATATCCTCTTTAATGGCATCAACGTACTCAACATCTTCTTTGGTAGGGTTGGTGTCGTCTAGACGGAGATTACACTTACCGTTGTACTTTTCGGCAGTGCCAAAATCTATGCAGATTGCCTTGGCATGACCGATGTGAAGATATCCGTTGGGTTCGGGCGGAAATCGGGTTTGAACCTTGTCGTAAACGCCCTTTTCAAGGTCTTCATCAATGAAATCGTGTATAAAATTGGAAGGCAGAGCCTCATTTTCCAAAATGTTGTTGTTATCCATTTTTTATTCTCCTAATCAAATGGTTTTGAAATGTGCGATGGCATCTTCGATACGCTTTAAGCAGGTATTGTGTCCTAAAACCTTCATAATACTGCAAAGGTCGGGGGTGTTGGTACGTCCTGTAATGCTGACACGGATGATGGTTGAAGCATCACCGGGACTGCCTGCATATTTTTCGGGCTCGGCCTTGTAAGCTTTGGTATCGGTTGCGAAGTTTGCGGCAGGACAGATGCTCTTGATGGTTTCAAACCAAGCACTGTTGTCGTGAGTGGGGTCATAAGCCTCTTTGTAAGCCTCAAGAATCTTTACAGCTGATTCGTTTGTGATATGTGAGGGAAGCTCATAGCAAGGGGTATAAAGTTCGTTAAACATATACTCGGCGTAATGCTTGGCATCGCTCCACTTGATGATGTCTTTTCTGGGCTTGGGATTCTCACGGTCGATGTTGTAAATTGCGGTGGTACGTGCAACGTCTTTGTTGAGAATCTCATAAAACTCGGGGTCATATTCCTTTGCCCAATCGAGCAGGAACTTTACAACCTCCGAGGCCTTCATACGGCTGATAACGGTTTTGGAAACGTCATTTAACTTATCGGTGTCAAACAAAGCACCCGAGGTACTCATCTTCTTTATGTTGAAATTGAACTTCTTGTAGTCCTCAGTGGGGTTGGCTCTTCTCCAATCCTCAAAGTCACTTGCGGCAATGGTCATAAGATACTCAATAACACTCTCTGAAGGATAACCCTGCTCGGCAAAGAAGTGAACCGCAGCCTCGGGGTCCTTACGCTTGCTTATCTTACGCTTGGCGCCATTGTCAAGTTTCATAATAGGTGAAACGTGAACGTATTTGGGAGCCTTATAGCCAAGAAGTTTAAATAATTGCAGATGCTTGGGAGTAGAGGAAATCCACTCGTCGCCGCGGATAACGTGGGTAGTACCCATCAGATGGTCGTCAACTGCGTGGGCGAAATGATAGGTAGGAATTCCGTCCGACTTCAAAATAACGAAATCCTCGTCATTCTCGGGCATTTCAATCTTACCCTTGATACCGTCGTCGAAAACAACCTTGTTTTCCTCCGAACCGGGAGATTTCAAGCGAACAACGAAAGGTTTACCCTGTTTGATAAGAGCCTCGGCCTCGTCAATGGTAATGTTGCGGTGCTTGGCGTACTCACCGTGGTAGCCCGTTCTGACCTTGTTGGCCTCCTGAACGGTACGAACGGCTGCCAAATCCTCCTCGGTGCAGAAGCAAGGGTAGGCAAGACCCTGCTTGATAAGCGATTTTGCATAGCATTGATAGATTTCGGCACGCATCGACTGCTTGTAAGGACCGTATTGACCCTCCTCGTGTTCGGGCTCGACAAAGCCTTCGTCAATCTTAATGCCAAAGTGCTTCAAGCCTGTTATAATATCGGCAATACCGCCAACCACTTCACGCTTTTTATCGGTATCCTCAATTCGGGTGAAGAAGATACCGCCGGTGGAGTCGGCAACAAGACGGTTGATAAGTGATACAAACAAAGTACCCAAATGTAAGTAACCTGTGGGGCTGGGAGCAACACGGGTTACTCTCACACCCTCGCCCAGATTACGGGAAGGGAACTTGTCCTCATAAAAGGCAGGCTCTTTATCAACGTCGGGGAGCAAAAGGTCTGCCATACGTTCAAAATCGTTCATACTAAAACCTCGCGAAAAATTGAAATTTCCTATGTATATAAAATAACATACTAATACTCATATATTATCGCAGATTTTACAGATAATTACAACTATTATTTACAAAAATGTAAAGGTTTATTGTTGTTTTTTTTGAATCAATGTGTTATACTTTAGTAAATAGTGATGAAAAATCATAATTTTTTCGAAATTCGAGGTTTTTATGAAAAAGATATTTGTTTTACTTCTGGTTTTGTTACTTGTTTTCAGCTTTGCCGCCTGTGATGATGAAGGCAGAACGTCTAACGTCAATTTGGGCCCTTCGGTTGATGCTAACACCATTGAGATTGTAAATAATGCCTTTACTGCCACAAAGACAGCAGTAGAGAGTGCCAAGGCTTTGGGTTACGAGATGAACTTTGTTTATTCTGTAACCGTTGACGACGTTACCACGTCGGTAAGAGCAGGCTCCAAGATTGACTATATCGATACCGAGGACGGCAGAAAATTTGCTGCCGAGTCGATTGTCAAGAGTGGTGAGCAGGCAATCGAGTCGATTATGTATGATGACAATGAGAACGTATACGTTTACGGTGCAGGTGAAACCTACCTTTTGGTTGGTAAGGATGTAGAGGATTACCTCGCAGAGCAGTTCAAGTCTATCAGAGTTATCGATACCGCTAATCTCAAGGCTGCTGATACCCTTATTGTTGACGCTGCTAACAATGCGCACGGATTTGTTATTGATTACGACCCCAAGGATGTAAACTTTGATATCAAGAATTACCTTGACGGCTTCGAGTCGGTTCTCGGAGCTGACGATTTGAAAGACCTTAACATTACTGTTACATCGGTAAGCATCAGCGGTATTGTTGATTCTACCGGTAAGCTTTCGTCAGAGTTGTTCAAGATTGCCTTTGAGTTCAGTCAGCAGGTTGAGGTCCCGAAGAACGACGTAGACCCTGATAATTCCAATGCTTCGGAAACCACCGAGACCGTTACCAAGGTGTTCAAAAACGAGTTATCTTTCAATATCAGCTTTGATTTTGATTTAACCGAGGTCAACGTTCCCGAGGAAATCACCGTTATCGGTGAACCGGTTGAGGGTGAAGAAGAACCTGAAAAGCCTTCCGAAATTTCGGTAACTGATTTTGCTAAGCTTTTGGCTGGTAATACTTCTACCGAAGACGAGGAATAATAAATAAAATAATATTTGATAAAACCGGCCGAAAGCCGGTTTTATCGTTGCTATATTACAAGGAGACGATAAAAATGGCAGAAGAAAGAAAATGTAATGACACAAGCTGTACGGGTGATTGCAGTAACTGTGCAAGCGCCAAACAGCATAAGCCTGAGGATTTCCTCGAAAAGCTTAACGAACACTCAAGCGTAAAGCACGTTATCGGTGTTGTAAGCGGTAAGGGTGGCGTAGGTAAATCTATGGTTACTGCAATGCTTGCAGTTCTCACAAACCGGATGGGCTATAAGGTCGGTATCCTTGATGCCGATATTACAGGTCCTTCCATCCCTAAAATGTTCGGTATCAACTGCCGTGCTTTGATGGACGACAAGGGCATTATTCCCGCCGAAACCGCAAACGGTATCAAGATTATGTCCTGCAACCTTTTGCTTGAGAATCCCGATGCTCCTGTTGTATGGAGAGGTCCCGTTCTTGCAGGTGCAGTAAAGCAGTTCTGGTCGGATGTTAATTGGGGCGACGTAGACTATATGTTTGTCGATATGCCTCCCGGAACAGGTGACGTACCGCTTACCGTTTATCAGTCGTTGCCCATTACCGGCACTGTTATCGTAACAACTCCGCAGGACCTTGTTTCGATGATTGTCAAGAAAGCCTGCAATATGGCTAATATGATGAACATTCCCGTACTCGGTATGGTTGAGAATATGAGCTACGTTAAGTGTCCCGACTGCGGTAAGGAGTTTGAGATATTTGGCAAGAGCCATTTCGAGGAACTTTGTGCCGAAATGCAGATTATGCCTTTAGGCCGTATGCCTATTGACACTTCTCTCACCGAGCTTTGCAATATGGGTGAGTTTGAACGCTTCGACGTTGATTATCTCAAAGGCGCTGCCGAGATGATAGAAACCGCTACAAAGTAATTGTTACAACAAAACCGCCGTTAAAGCTGGTGCTTTAACGGCGGTTTTTAGTTGTTTTATTTACCTAAAATTTCTTTATACATCTTGATGTATACACCGGCTGAGCGACCCCAGCTGTTGTCACATTCCATAGCACGCTTTTTAAGGACATCCCAACCGTTGTTGTGGAAGCCCTCGATGGCACGCTGTACAGCGTATGCCATATCGTGTGCATTGTAGGATTGGAAGGTGAATCCGTTGCCTTGGTTGTCGCCACTGTCGGTAACGGTATCCTTTAAGCCACCGGTCTCACGCACTACGGGGATAGTACCGTAGCGAAGTGCTATCATCTGTGCCAATCCGCAAGGCTCACTCTTGGACGGCATAAGGAAGATATCGGCACCTGCATAAATCTTGTGTGCAAGATCGGGTATAAAGCCGAGCTTTAATGCAACCTTATCGGGATGAGCGTTCATCTGGTCGTGAAAGAAGGTTTCAAACTCCAACTCACCACTGCCTAAGATTACAAACTGAACATCCTCTTTAAGAATATCTTCAAAAACTGCCTTGATAAGGTCAACACCCTTGTGAGATACAAGACGGGTTACGATACCGATAACAGGCACTTCGGGTTTTTGTGGTAAACCGCAATGCTTTTGCAGTTCGGCTTTGTTTACGGCCTTACCGCTCATATCCTCGGCCGAATAATTCTTCCAAAGATGAGTGTCGGTTTCGGGGTTGTAAACGTCAACGTCAATACCGTTGACGATACCCAAAAGCTTGAATGCACGTTCGCGGATGATTCCGTCGAGTCCGTGTGCAAACCACGGGTCCTTGATTTCTTCCGAGTAGGTGGGACTTACGGTGGTTACTCTGTTGGCACACTCGACCGCACCTTTCATAAGGTTTACACAACCGTCGTACTCAACGATGTGTGCATATTCATCGGGAAGTCCTAAAACGTCGCCGATAAGCTCCTCGCCGTATTTACCCTGATACTGAATGTTGTGAATGGTGAATACCGTTCTGATGTTCTTATAGGGGTCAACTGTTCTGTACAAGGTATCAAGGAAAACGGGGATAAGGGCCGTTTGCCAATCGTTACAGTGAATGATATCAGGTACAAAGTCGATGTGCGGAATCATCTCAAGCACGGCACGGGAGAAGAATGCAAATCTCTCGGCATCGTCATAGTTGCCGTAAAGCACACCGCGTTTGAAGTAATATTGGTTGTCTATAAAGTAGTAGATAACACCGTCGTGCTTGGCCTCGAAAATACCGCAGTACTGTCTGCGCCATGCAACGGGAACGGTAATACTCGTGATAAAATGCATCGAGTTGCGGAGTTCTTCACTAATGGTGTCATAAAGCGGAAGAACAATACGGCAACCGATAAGCCTTTTTCTGAGGGCTTTGGGTAAAGCACCTGCTACGTCGGCAAGTCCACCCGACATAGCGTAAGGATAGGCTTCACTTGTGGCGTATAATACTTTCATAATTTAAACCTCTGCTCTTTTACGGACGTAGATAGGATAGGTTTCGGTACCTCTGAGAGTTTTTCCTGTTGTTACCTTTACCTTCTTATCAAGTGTTACATACTGAAGATCTGCATTGTCTTCAATAACGGAATCCTGCATTACGATACAATTTTCAACAATCGCACCCTTGCCAATCTTTACACCGCGGAACAAAACCGAGTTCTTAACAGTGCCTTCGATAACACAACCGTCAGCGATGAGGCTGTTTTTAACCTCGCTGTCAAGTCCGTAAATAGTGGGCATATCGTCACGGGTCTTGGTGAAAACGGGACGTGCCTCGCAGAACAACTGACGGCGGATTTCAGGATTACCGACAATTTCGGCAGAAATCTTTGCGTAGGTCTCGGGACTGTCCATAATTGCGGTATACTCGGTAATCTCATATCCGCGGATATCAAGCTTGCCAAGTGAAGGCTTATACACATCACGTGCAAGGCTTGTAAAGTTGCTTTCATAACCCGTCTGAATAATATCGATAAGCAGTTTTCTTGACATTATGGTGATATCAAGACTTATACAGCTGTCAGCCGTATTGGAGGAGGAGAATTTGATGTCGGTAACCTTGTCACCGTCAAGTTCGAAAGCCATAACATCGTGGAAGTTATGAGGCATAACGCCCTTTTTGTAAGCAATAGTAATGTCAGCACCACTCTTGATATGGCGTTTTATCATGTTGCTCATATCAAAGTTGGTGATAATGTCACAGTCGCATATTACAACATACTCTTCGGATGAGCTTGCAAGGAAGGTCATCGCACCGAAAAGTCCGTCAACGTGGCCTTCGTAAACTTTGGCCTCGGTGTTAGAATAAGGGGGAAGGAAGTAAAGTCCGCCGGATTTACGGTCAAGATCCCAAGCCTTACCCGAACCGATATGGTCCATAAGTGACTGATAGTTGGTTTTTGTTACGATACCAACCTTAGAAATACCTGCGTTTACAAGGTTGGAAAGCGAAAAGTCTATAATTCTGTAACGTCCGCAGAAGGGGAGAGAGCCCATTGAACGGAGTTCGGTCATTTCACCCATAAGATTATCGTGTGCGTTAGGGAACACGATACCCATTACGTTGGTTTTTCTCATTGCTTGCCACCCTCTTCCAAGTTTTCTTTAATCATTACGCCTGCGCTGACCATTGCATTTTTACCTATGGTAAGACCTGCACCAACGACCGAAACGCCCCATTTTGAAAGGTCGCTTACGTCCTCGGGACGTTCACCAACCGAAGCACCTTCGTCGACAATAACGTTTTCGGCGATGATGGCATACTGTACAGAAGCACCCTTCTTGATAACGGCACCGGGCATTACAAGCGAATCCTTAACAATAGCGCCTTCCTCAACTATAACGTTGTCAAACAAAATTGAAAAGTCGACGGTACCGGAAATCTCACAGCCCTCGGTGATAAGCGAATTCTGAACCTTGGCACTGTCAGCAATGTACTGTGGAGGTGCACTTGGGGTCCTCGAGTAGATTCTCCACTTGGGGTCGGAAAGGTCGAGCTTAATTTTGGGGTCAAGCAGGTCAAGGTTGGCCTCCCAAAGCGAGTCAATTGTACCGACGTCCTTCCAATAATCGCTAAAGCGGTAAACTACCATTTTCTGATTGTCGTTCAGCATATTGGGAATGATGTTCTTACCGAAGTCGTTGGACGAATTGGGGTCTGCCTCATCTTCTTCGAGATACTTTTTAAGCTTATCCCAAGAGAAAACGTAGATACCCATTGAAGCAAGATTACTCTTGGGTTCCTTGGGTTTTTCCTCAAACTCATAGATAGTGCCGTCGGGATTGGTGTTCATAATACCGAAACGAGAGGCCTCCTCCAGAGGAACCTCGATAACGGCAATGGTACAGTCGGCACCCGAAGTCTTATGCTGTTCAATCATATCACTGTAATCCATCTTGTAGATGTGGTCACCCGAAAGGATGAGAACATACTCGGGGTCATAGCGCTTGATAAACGGAATATTCTGATAAATCGCATTTGCAGTGCCCTTGTACCAATCTCCACCATTGTTGTTCTGATAAGGGGGAAGGATGTGTACACCGCCGTTGGAACGGTCAAGGTCCCAAGGCTTGCCAGAACCGATGTAATCGTTCAGTTCAAGTGGCTGATACTGGGTGAGAACACCTACGGTATCAATACCTGAGTTGGTGCAGTTGGAAAGGGGAAAGTCGATAATGCGGTACTTTCCGCCATAAGGTACGGCAGGTTTGGCAATGTTCTGAGTAAGAACTCCCAGACGGCTACCTTGACCGCCTGCCAGCAACATTGCTACACATTCTGTTTTCTTCACTTAATGTCACTCCTTGCAGATGATTTTTTTGTAATAGAAGGCACCTTTGCCTTTAGTTTACGCTTTAATTTAAGATACATTACCGAAAGGGCAGGAATAGTAAACTCTGCCGATTGCTCAAAGCCGTGCATGGGATTTTGGTCGGTTTTGATAATTTTGGATTTATGCAATCCCTCACCGCCAAACTCAACACTGTCGGTATCAAGCACAATTTCATACTCGCCGTTAAAGGGCAGGCCTACACGGTAATGCTCACGTGTTACGGGAACAAAGTTGCAAATAGCGATAATGTCATTGCCTTTTTTATCGGTACGTCGGAAGGTGATAATACTGTTATCGCGGTCGTCGTTAGCAATCCACGAAAAGCCCTCCCACGAGCAGTCAATTTCCCACATCGGTGCGTTGTCACGGTAGAACTTGTTGAGTGTCTTGACATACAGTTGCATCTGCTGATGCTTTTCGTACTGTAATAAGAGCCAATCAAGTTCTTGTTTATAGTTCCACTCAATAAACTGACCGAATTCGGTGCCCATAAACAAAAGCTTTTTACCCGGATGAGCCATCATATAAGCATAGAAAGCTTTAAGACCCTTGAACTTATCCTCATATTCTCCCGGCATTTTGTTTATCATCGAGCATTTGCCGTGTACCACCTCGTCGTGTGAGATGGGCAACACAAAATTCTCTGAAAATGCGTAGAAGAACGAGAAGGTCAATGAATCGTGATGGTATTTTCTGTGAATCGGGTCAAGCGACATATACCGAACGGTATCGTTCATCCAACCCATATTCCACTTGAAATTGAAGCCCAAACCACCGTTATCAACGGGATGAGTTACCATCGGCCAGGCGGTGGATTCCTCGGCAATCATCATAGTGTTGGGGTATTTTGAAAATACCGCCATATTGAGCTTACGCAAGAAATCGATTGCTTCAATATTTTCCTTACCGCCGTATTGGTTGGCTATCCATTCGCCGTCCTTACGGTTATAATCAAGGTATAGCATAGATGCTACCGCATCAACGCGGATACCGTCAATGTGGTACATCTCGTGCCAGAACATAGCGTTGGAAACAAGGAAACTGACAACCTCGGGTCGACCGTAGTCGAAAACACAGGTACCCCATTCCTTGTGCTCACCCTTTCTCGGGTCGGGATATTCATAACACGGACCACCGTCAAACCGGTAAAGTCCGAACTCATCCTTGGGGAAGTGTGCAGGTACCCAGTCAATTATGACTCCAATGCCTGCGTTGTGCATAATATCGACAAACTCCATAAAATCCTTGGGAGTGCCGTAACGTGAGGTGGGAGCAAAATAGCCCGTAACCTGATAACCCCAAGAACCATCAAACGGATGCTCCATAACAGGCAACAATTCGATATGAGTATAACCCATTTCGGTGACATACTCGGCCAATTCACGGGCAAAGTCGGTGTAATTAAGGCAGTTACCGTCGGCATAACGCTTCCACGAGCCGGCATGCACCTCATAAATATTAACGGGCTTTGAGTAAATGTTACCCTTTGAGGCTAACCACTCACTATCCTTCCAAGCATACCCCTCAATATCGTATGTTTTGGAGGCATTTTGCGGAGTGGTTTCGTAGTGGTAAGCATAAGGGTCGCTCTTTAAAGTCACAGACCCATCCTTATTCTTTATACGGTACTTGTACACCGAATATTCCGGTAATTTGTCCACAATAGCTTCAAAAACGCCGTTTCCGATGTGGAACATATTAAACCTTTCGGCTTCCCAATCGCAGAAGTCACCAACAACGCTAATGCTTTCGGCGTTGGGTGCCCACACCCTGAAGACGGTTTTGTCGTCTTCATTGTGACAGCCCAAAAATTTATATGAGTCAAAGCATTGGCCTTGAGCAAATTTCTGCAGCATGGATTGAATATCCATAAAAACTCTCCTCATTCAAAATGAACGGTGTATGTGGGAGTAACCGCAAGAGAATACACTATTCCACACAAACAGTCCTTATCTATATTTTAGCAATGTTAGTTGGAAAATTCAATAGTTAATTTAGTATTTTTCAATTACGAAAGTAGATTTTTTAGATAAAATTTATGCAAATTGCACAAAACAATGGCAAAAACGACAAAAACCGCCCGTGTTTTCCAAAATACGAGCGGATATAAAAACGTAAAAATAGAGAGAAGGCGGACATCTTTGGTATCATAAGGCTGCGCCTAAATTGCGCAATCGTTCAAATTTTTATTTTGAAATTAAAGAAAGCATCGCAAAAGCGATGCTTTCTTTAATGGCGGAGTAGAAGAGATTTGAACTCTTGCGCCGGTTACCCGACCTACGCCCTTAGCAGGGGCGCCTCTTCACCAACTTGAGTACTACTCCATGTTGCCAAATTCAATAAATATATTTAACTTTCCAAACAGGAAATTTAAACCATTAATGGCGGAGAGGAAGGGATTCGAACCCTTGTGGGGTTGCCCCCAAACGGTTTTCAAGACCGCCTCGTTATGACCACTTCGATACCTCTCCGTATAAAAGCCGCCACTTATTTTGTGCGGACTTATCCAATGCCTAAAGATTTTAACACAAATTAAACTCATTGTCAACACATTTTTTGAAATTTTATAATGTTATTATTTTTCACCTTTATGATTTAGAAATTCCTGCCTTTTTATGTGTTTTAGTGGGTTTAAGCATATTGACCTTTTGTGATTTTGTGGTAAAATATATGCAGTATTTTTCAAAGGGAATGTTATTAAATGGGTGACGTAATTAAACTGTACTTTAAAACAGCGCTTAATTACTTGTGGGCTTTTGCACGTTGGCTGATGTTAGGATTGGCAGTTGGTGTCGTGAGCGGAGTGATTGGCGCATACTTTTCAAAAGCTATAACCTTTGTGACCGAGCTTCGCGGACATAATCCGTGGCTTATATTATTATTGCCGGCAGCAGGTCTTTTGTCGGTAGGACTGTACAAGCTTTGCCGTGTTTCAGGCATAGGCACTAATGACGTTTTCAAAAGCGTCAGAAACGAGTCAAAGGTGCCGTACTTGTTGGCACCTGCTATATTTATAGGGACCTGCCTTACCCATATGTTCGGTGGCTCGGCGGGTAGAGAAGGTGCTGCATTACAGCTCGGCGGTAGTGTTTCCTCTTTGCTGGGTGGAATATTACACCTTAACGACAAGACAAAACATATTCTGACGATGTGCGGTATGGGTGCGTTTTTCTCGGCGTTGTTTGGCACACCGTTGGGTGCTTGCATCTTCGCTTTGGAGGTTGTAAGTGTCGGTCATATCTGTTCAGCCGCATTTTTCCCTGCTATAATTTCAAGTATCTCGGCCTATATTGTGTCGATTATCTTGGGTGCTCATCCCGAACGTTTTGCTTTGACGGTTAATGCAGATTTAGGCTTCGAGGTATTGTGGAAGGTATTGGTAGTTGCTATTGCAGGTGCTATTGTAAGCTTTATTTTCTGCCGCATTATGCATTTCTCGGAGCATATATTTAAAACGTTCTTTAAAAATGAATTTCTTCGTATTGCAGTAGGTGGTGTGCTGATTGTAGGTCTGACCTATCTCATAGGCAACCAAAACTACAACGGCGGTGGCATTGAGATTATAGAGGGTGTCTTTGAAGGTAATAAGGTGGGCTTTGAGGTATTCCTTTTAAAGATACTGTTTACAGCCATTACAATAGGTGTTGGTTTCAAGGGCGGAGAGATTGTTCCGACGTTGTTTGTCGGTGCCACTATGGGTGCATTTGTCGGCGGACTTGTAGGGCTTAATGTTGGTCTGTCTGCGGCGGTCGGAATAGCATCACTTTTCTGCGGTGTTACCAACTGTCCCATTGCTACTATCGTGCTTTGCATTGAATTGTTCGACGGGGAAGGCTTGATTTTATGTGCCTTGGCTTGTGTTACGAGCTTCCTTTTGTCGGGAAATGCAAGCCTTTATACAGGCCAAAGACTTATATACTCGAAACTTGATGATGAAGAAATCAACGTTGATGCAGGTTGATGTAGGTTGAAAAAATACGTTTAAAAGAAAGTTTTACCGCTGTAAAAACAGAGGTGAAACTTTTTTAATGTTACAAAATGAAAAATTCTTGTAAATATGTATCATTTTATGGTAAAATTAAATTTATAAATGTATCGAAGCGGGGATACTTATGAAAAAAACTAAGAAAAAGTGGCTGAAATTCCGCCACAGAGTTGTTCGTGTTGTGGCAGGTTGGGTTTTCGGACTAATCAGTAAAATAAAATACGGTATAAAGATTGAGAAATTCCGTGAGCAGGGGGATCGTCCTTATTTGATTCTTATGAATCATCAGACACCTTATGACCAGTTTTTTGTCGGTCTTGCCTTTAAGGGTCCTGTCTATTATCTTGCAACCGAGGATATATTCTCGATAGGATTTGTGTCAAAACTGCTCCGTTGGGCGGTTGCACCTATTCCGATAAGAAAACAGACCACCGACGTTTCGGCGGTTATTACCTGTATGAGGGTTGCCAAAGAGGGTGGTACAATAGCACTTTCTCCCGAGGGTAATCGCACGTACAGCGGAAGGACCGAGTACATAAATCCTGCAATAGCATCGCTTGCGAAAAAGTTAGGACTACCGATAGCACTTTACCGTATAGAGGGTGGTTACGGAAGTTGTCCAAGATGGAGTGACGTTGTCCGTAAAGGAAATATCAGGTCGTATGTTTCCAAGGTTATTGAACCTGAGGAATACAACCAACTTTCCAATGAAGAACTGACCGAGCTAATCGAACAGGGTTTGTACGTTGACGAAGGCGTTGCCGACGGAGAGTACAAATCCGAAAAAAGAGCAGAATATCTCGAAAGAGCAATGTACGTCTGTCCTTTCTGCGGATTGAGTAAGTTTCAAAGCAACGGCAATGAGGCCGAGTGCCTTACCTGTCATCGCAAGATAACCTACGGTATTGATAAGCGTATTGAAGGCGTCGGTTTTGACTTCCCATTCGAGTTTATGACCGAATGGTATGACTACCAAAAGGATTTTGTGAATTCACTTGATGTGCTCGAAAATACCGAGCAACCGTTGTTTTGCGATACCGCCACGATGAGTGAGGTTATTGTTTATGAAAACAAGAAAAAGCTGAAAGAAAATTGCAATTTAAGGCTTTACGGTGACCGAATGACGGTAGATGAGGGTTCAGACGGAGCATTAGAGTTCAAATTTTCTGAAACCTCGGCATTGTCGGTCCTTGGACGCAACAAATTAAACGTCTATTACAAGGATAAGGTATATCAGTTCAAGGGTGACAAGCGTTTTAATGCTTTGAAATACGTAAACCTTTATTACAGGTGTAAAAACATCCTGAAAGGAGAAAAAGATGGAGAATTTTTGGGACTTTAAAATTTGGGGTACAATCAACCTTATTGCGATTTTGCTTTTAAGCTTGCTCGTTGCAAATATACTTAAAAAGAGTATTAAGTTTTTGCAGGCTTCCTTGATACCTACCTCTGTTTTGGGTGGTGCAATATTAATAATTGTTGCAGGCATTTACAAGCTTATTACAAAAGAGGTAATGTTTGATACGGTGTTTTTTGGCAGTAACGGAACTGCAAACCTCGAAATGATAACCTATCACACGTTGGCCTTGGGATTTATCGCCTCTACGTTTAAGAGTTCGAATGGAAAACTCACCAAAAAGCGTTCTGTTGAGATATTCAACACAGGTGTAACAACGGTTTCTACGTATCTTTTGCAGGCTATAATCGGATTTGGAATCACGATTATTGCAGCCAAGGTTATATCGGGCTTCTTCGAGGCTGCAGGTGTGCTGTTGCCGTTTGGTTACGGACAGGGAACAGGTCAGGCTATGAACTACGGCAACATCTATGAGCGTGATTATGGCTTTGAGGGTGGAAAGAGCTTTGGCCTTACCATTGCGGCACTTGGCTTCCTCAGCGCATCAATCGGTGGTGTTATTCATCTTAATATTCTGAGGAAGAAAGGAAAAATTACAACTCAGAAAACCGAGGAGGGTGCTATTAAATCTGAACAAATACAGTCAGAGAACGAGATTCCTATGCAGGAAAGTATGGACAAGATGACTGTTCAGATTGCTCTTATAATCGTTGCTTATCTCATAAGCTTCCTGATGATGTACTTCTTAGGCAAACTGTTGCCGGGTATGAAGTCGGTTATTTACGGTTTCAACTTCCTTTTGGGCGTTTTGTCTGCGACCTTGGTTAAACTCATTATCAATTTCCTCAGAAAGAAAAACGTTATCAAAAAGGAATACACCAACGATTTCCTTATGACCCGAGCAAGCAACTTCTTCTTTGATATTATGGTTGTTGCGGGCATTGCCGCTATCCGCCTTGTTGTTTTCCAAAATTATTGGGGAATAATGCTGATATTAGGCGTTGTAGGTCTTGTTATCACCTACATTTACAATCTTATTATTGCAAGAACACTTTTCAAGGAATATCCCGAAGAACAGTTCTTGACAATGTATGGTATGTTGACCGGTACTGCAAGTACGGGTATTATCCTACTTCGTGAGATTGACGGTGATTTTAAAACACCTGCGGCAGATAATATGGTTTATCAGAATTTTCCTGCAATCGTCTTCGGCTTCCCGTTGATGCTGCTAGCTAATCTCGCTCCCGCAAAACCGTATTTTACGTTTATAATCCTCGCGGGATTCTTTATTGTAATGAACATCATACTGTTCAGAAGTCTTATTTTCAGACGCAAAAAGAAGACCGACGCTGATAAGTAAAAAGAAAATTAAATATTGAATTAAAAGCCTTTCTGTGGTAAACTAACATTAGACCACAGAGAGGCTTTTTATTTCGTTTTTCTACGGTTAGGATAACAAAACAGACAGAAGGTGCAATATGGCAATAAGACTTAATGAAGACCGAGAGGTCGTAAAACGTATTAAAGAGGGCTTAAAGGCAAAGGGCGGATACTGTCCCTGCCGTTTGCCCAAAACTGATGAGTTCAAATGTATATGTAAGGAGTTCCGCGAACAGATGGCCGACCCTGATTTCGAGGGATATTGTCACTGTATGCTCTATTATAAATCTAAAGATTAAAGGAGAAAATTATGGCTGTATTAAAAGTTACGAAAGAAAATTTTGAACAGGAAGTGCTCAAGAGCGATAAAAAGGTATTACTTGATTTCTGGGCTTCCTGGTGTGGTCCTTGTATGATGGTATCGCCTTTGGTTGATGAGATTGCAGAGGAAACGACAGAGTATCTTATCGGTAAGGTAAACGTAGATGAGGAGCCTCAGCTGGCACAGGCTTTTGGCATTGTAAGCATACCTACCCTAATTGTTATGAAGGACGGTAAGGTCGTAAAGCAGACTTTGGGTGCAAGACCTAAAGCAGATATATTAAGATTGCTTGAAGATTAATTTTATCCAAAAAGTAACACCCCGTTGCCTTGGCAACGGGGTGTTACTTTTTGGATTATTCTTCTTCGTCGTGAACCAAAGTGGTTTCTCTGATTTTCTTCTTCTTGAGGTAAACTCTAAGAACGACGATACCAGCGATTATTATAACTACACCTGCTACGATGATAGCGAACAGAACAACGTTCTGACCGGGTTCAACGGGTTTCTCATAATCCTCAGGGTAGGTGGTGACGTTGATGCCGAGATCCTTGACCTTTGCGTAGGTTACAGAACCCTCAACGCACTCAATGGTAAGCCTCGAGCAACCCTTGAAGCAATCCTTGCCAAAGGTTTCAACGCTAGAGGGGAAGTGGAGAACTGTGAGGGCAGTACAACCTTCGAATGCGTTGTCACCAATGTTACGGGGTCTTCCTGTGAACTTGACGGTTCCAAGAGAAATGCAGTCCTTAAATACCTTTGCATCAATGGTAGAAACATTCTGAGGAAGTGTTATGGTCTTAATAGAAGAGCAACCTTCAAAAGCGGCTGAAGAAATGGTTGCAACACGGTCAGGAATTACCATCTCAGTCAAAGCAGAGCATCCAGAAAAAGCACCGCTACCGATGTTGAAAGTATTTGCAGGGATTTTGATAGAGGTAAGAGAGGTACAGTTCTCGAACATCTTGTCAGAGATAAGACCTACATTTTCAGGGATATTAATGCTAGAAAGTTTGGTACAACCTGCGAAACAGGAAACGCCGATTTCTTTTACGGTTTCAGGAATGGCAATAGTTTCAAGCGAGGTACAACCCTCGAAGACCGAAATACCGAACTTGACCAGATTACTCTTGAAGGTAATTTCCTTAAGAGCGGTACAATTCTTGAAGGTGTCGTCAAAGAGCTGGTTGACACCTGCAGGAACAACGATGGTTTCAAGTTTTTCACAATCGCTGAAAGCACTGGATCCGATTTCTCTGATGCCATCGTGAAGGGCTACGTTTGCGAGGTTTTTACAGCCGCTGAATGCAGCGTTTGAAACAACGGTTACAGATGTGGGAATGGTGACCTCGGTTATACCAATACAGTTTGCAAATGCACCTGCATCGATAGTGGCCAACAACTCACGGTTAAGGTCAAGTACTGTGATTTTTCCACAAGAATCAAAAGCGTTCTTACCGATACTGGTAATGCTCTTAGGAAGAACAAGTTCAGTGATTTCGGTACAGTTTCTATAAGCCTCATCACCGATAGAGGTTACGGTGTCGGGGATAATTGCGCTTGTCAAAGCAGCGTTGCTCACGAAAGCCTTTTTACCAATGGTCAAAAGACCACTGGAGTATACAACGTTTTTGAGCTTTGTGTTTTCCTCAAATGCGGATTCGCCGATATGCTTAATATCACCGATGTCTACCGAAACAAGCTCATAGCAACGTTTGAAGGTACCCTTTGCGATAGTATCAAGAACATTTTCAGCCTTAGCTTCGGCAACACCGTCGTTGACAGGAGCTTTATAGAAGGTGACGTTGGTGATTGCAGTTTCGGTAAAAGCAAACTCACCCAAAGAGGTTAACGAAGCAGGAAGCACAACGTTAGAGGGCTTTTTGCCGTCAGTAATCTTACCAAAGTTCTTGAGAGCACTACACTCGGCAAAAGCAAATCCGCCAATGGACTCAACATCGCCGGCGACATAAACCGAAACGAGAGAAGAACACTCGGATAATGCGTAAGCACCGATTGTCTTAACACTTGCAGGAAGAACAATCTCGGTGAATTTCTCGTTGTTACAGCTACCGAAAGCAGCGTTTCCAATGGTCTCGAGCTTTGAGTCGGCAGGAATGTTAACCTTTACAATTCCCTTGTTGCCGTAAAAGGCTCTTTCACCAATGGTAATAACCGTTGCAGGAACGTTAATTTCGACGATTCCGGTACATTTACTGAAGGCTTCCTTACCGATGGTGGTAAGCTTGGTGCCGTCAGCAAAAACAATATCCTTTAAAGCGGTACAGTTATAGAAAGCGTAATCGTCAATCTCAGTAACTGTAGCAGGAATGGTAACAGTTGTCAAAGCCCCGCACTTTGTGAAAGCGTTTTCACCGATGTATGTAAGGGTTTCAGGGAGAGTCACCTTCTCAAGGTCCTTACAGTTGGCGAATACGTAGTAGTCAATAGTGGTAACCGATTTAGGAATAACTACTTCCTTCAGTGGGGTCTTGCTGAAAGCGGAGTAGCCAATCTTAGTAACGGTTTCGGGAATCTCGATTTCTGCAAGCTTTGTGTTATTGAAAGCATAAGCACCGATTTCATTTACCGAAGCAGGAATCTTGACAGAAGTTATGCCGGTAGAGTCGAAAGCACCGGTTCCGATAACGGTAACGGGCTTTCCGTCAGCCTTATCCTTGATGGTAACTGACTTTGCCTTACCGGTGTATTTTACCAATTCAGCATGGTCTGAATATACGTTATAGGTGTAGTCGCCGTCTTCAAGAACGGTGTAGGCTGCATCCTCTGCAGCAGGGGTGCTATAGTCGAATGCGGAGTATTCTCCATCAGAGCAACCACAGGCAAACACTGCAACAGCGAGAGCTACGATTAACAATAATGTAATGTGTACCTTCTTCATTATTAAATATCCCTTCCTGTGCGTTTGCCGACCGTAAAACATAACAACCGACAATACGCTAATATAACTGTATCAATTATATATTCAAAATGGAGTTTTGTCAACATTAAAAGTCAAAAACAGTGAGATAAAAACCTATATTTTTAAGCAAATAATTTCATTATGTGTAATAAATGTACATTAATTACAAATCTAGTGGTTGAAATTGCAGTTAAAGTGTGGTTAAATGTACAGTAGCCAGATACTTGCAATCAATAATGTTGGCGCTTATGAAAGGTGAACTTGTAATGGAAAAGTACTTTGAATTAAAAAACGGAGTTAAAATACCCAATATTGGCTATGGTACATGGCGTGTGCCTGAAAGTCAGGAGTGTGTCGAGTCGGTCCTGACAGCTATTGATTGCGGTTACCGTCATATTGATACTGCATATTTTTACAAAAATGAGAAGAGTATCGGTGAGGCAGTAAAATCAAGTGGAATTCACCGTGAAGACCTGTTTATAACCAGCAAATTATGGAACGATTTTCACGGCTACGAGTCGACTTTGAAGGTCTTTAAGGAAAGCCTTAAAAACCTCGGTACAGATTATCTTGACCTTTACCTTATCCATTGGCCGAACCCTGTGAAATTCCGCGACGATTGGGCAAAATCGAATGCCGAAACCTGGCGTGCATTCGAAAAACTTTACCGTGACGGCCGAATCCGTGCAATCGGCATCAGCAACTTTTTACCGCATCATATCGATGAGCTGTTAAAGACTGCCGAGATAGTGCCGATGGTCAATCAGATTGAGCTTCAGCCGGGTCTTAACCGCGATGCTGACCGTGAATATAATGAAAAGCTTGGCATACAGCTTGAGGCTTGGGCTCCGTTCAGAATAGGGCAATCGTTAAGTGACCCTACGGTCTGCAAAATTGCCAAAAAATACTCCAAAACACCTGCTCAGATAGTACTCAGATGGTTCCTGCAAAAGGGCATAATTCCGTTGCCCAAATCGGTTACTCCTGAGAGAATTCTCGGCAATATTCAGGTCTATGATTTTGAACTATCGGCAGAGGATATGACGGCTATCAACGACATTGAACAGCATCCGATGCGTCACGACCCCGATAAGATAGATTTTTGAATTTTTTGCGTTACAAAACCGCTTTTGAAAGGTTATTTTGGCTTTTCGAGGGCGGTTTTTTATTGTTTTTTTAGGCGTTTCGGTTTATGTGCCGAGTATTTCTCCAATAATACGTTTGTTTGCTTGACATTACGGATGTTTTGAGGTAAAATATAGTCTGTATAAATGTGTGTATTTTTTAATTATATCATAAATAATAATACTAAGGCAGAACACTTTGAACTATACATAAAATCATTGCCCGAGGGTCTTTAGACCTGAAGTTTGGGGCAAAATAAAGAAGGAGTTTATTTAATGGCGGTAAAGAAAAAGAATAATGCCGAAGAACAGTTGAACGAAAGCAAAAACCACAAGAAAAAATATTACAAAAAGCCGAACAACGGCACAAAGGCGACCAAAGGAAGCACCAAGACCGAATCTAAAAAATCGACTCAAAAGCAGTCAAACAAGTCCAAGCCTTCTAATAAGGGTGCAAAATTCACCCAAAAGGCAACAAAGCCTGCAACCAAGCGAAGCTATACGAAAAAGCAGCCAAAAAATATCAAGCCTTTGTATATCACTCCTTTGGGTGGACTTGGTGAAATCGGCAAAAACATTACGCTGTACAGTTACGGCGAGGAGATGCTGTTGGTCGATTGCGGAATGTCATTCCCTGATGAGGAAATGCTGGGTATCGATATCGTAATTCCCGATTTCAGCCACATTGTAAAAAACGTTGACAAGATAAAGGGTTTAATTGTCACCCACGGACACGAGGACCATATCGGTGCAATTCCGTATCTTTTAAAGGAGTGTAACATTCCTGTTTACGGCACGGCGTTGACTCTCGGACTTGTTGAGGGAAAACTACGCGAGCACAAATTACTTGACCGTGCAAATTTGAATGTTATCAAGCCTCGTGACACCTTGAAACTGGGTGAGTTTTCGGTTGAGTTTATCCACGTAAACCATTCGATTCCCGATGCGGTTGCCTTGGCTATAACAACACCTACGGGCACGGTTGTGCAGACGGGTGACTTCAAAATAGATACCACACCCATCGATGGTGAGGTTATTGACCTTGCCCGTTTCGGAGAACTTGGTAAGAAGGGCGTTTTGGCACTTCTATCCGATTCCACCAATGCTGAAAGACCCGGATTTACCCCAAGTGAAAGCATTGTCGGCGAAAGCTTTTATAATCTTTTTAAAAAGGCTGAAAACAAGCGAATTATCGTTGCTACATTCTCGTCCAATATTCACCGTGTTCAGCAGATTATCGATGAAGCGGTACGTTGCGGACGTAAGGTCGCCGTTTCAGGCAGAAGTATGCTCAATGTGGTGCAGGTTGCATCCGAGTTGGGATACCTTAACGTTCCCGACGGTGTGCTGATTGACCTTGAAATGGTCAAGAAATACTTGCCCGAGCAGGTTGTTATTATTACAACGGGCAGTCAGGGTGAGCCTATGTCGGCTCTGCACCGAATGGCTTTCGGCGACCACCGAAACGTATTTGTCGGTCCCGGAGATTTCATTATCATTTCGGCAACACCGATTCCCGGCAACGAAAAGACGGTTACTAAGGTTATCAACAAATTGCTTGAACTCGGTGCACACGTTGTTTATGAGAAGATGTATGACGTTCACGTTTCAGGACACGCCTGTCAGGAAGAACTGAAACTGATGCTCAACCTTGTAAGGCCTAAGTTCTTTATTCCTGTTCACGGTGAGCAGAAGCATCTTGTAAAGCACGCAGGACTTGCCGAAACGGTTGGCGTTGAGCATAAGAATATTCTTATCGGTAAAAACGGTAACGTTATTGAACTTACTGCCGACAGTATGAAGATTGTAGAAACCGTAACGGCAGGAAGTATCCTTGTCGACGGATTCGGCGTCGGTGACGTCGGAAACGTTGTGTTACGTGACCGTAAGCATCTGTCGGAGGACGGTATCATCGTTGTTGCCGTATCGGTCGACCAGGTAACGCGCGAGGTTATTGTAGGACCCGAGGTCATTTCCCGAGGCTTTGTGTACGTTAAGGAAGCAGAACAGCTTATGGATGATGCGAGAGAGGTTGCCTGCGATATTCTTGAACGTTGCTATATTACCAATGTTCGCGATTGGAATACCGTAAAATCCCGTATCCGTGACGGACTTGCACGTCATCTGCACGAGCAGACGGGCAGAAGTCCTATGATACTGCCGGTTATTCTTGAGATATAATAGTTTTTGTGATTTGTAAAGGAGGTTTAACCTCGGATGAAAAAGGTTTGGGGAGTAGGCAAAATTTTCTTGTGTTTGCTCATTTTGTTGATTGCCGATATTGCGGTAATTGCGTTTGGCGGTGAGTATGCACCGTATATTGCAGGCGGTGTTGCACTTATAGGTGCTATTGTTGCAATAGTTTCTTTAATCGGTCTGCATACCAATATAGGCAAGATAATTTCGGGTGTTTCCAAGGGCATTTCGACGGCGCAGTCGAAGGCCTTGACTGAGCTCAAACTACCTGTGCTTATATCTACGGTTTACGGTGAGATTGTTTGGTACAATCCACAGTTTGAAAACGATATAGATGAAGCATCTCAGATGGTCGGCAAGGATATTGTTGAGGTTTTCGGACGCGAGTTCAAGGATAATATCGAAAGCCAAGGAGAGGCTGAGTTGGCCTTGGGTAACAAGATATTCTCGGTTACCGATTCGGATATCGTTGCAGGCACTATGCCTTTGAGAATCTACTATCTTTTTGATATAACCGAGCTTCGTAAAATTGCTCACGAGTATCACGAAACCCGTCCTGTTGTAGCCTTGGTTGCTATCGATAATCTTGATGAGATTACCAAGAATGCACGCGACAGTGAGATAGCCTCGTTCAGAGGTGCTGTTCAACGTAAGATTGAAAAATGGTTTTCCAAGATAAACGGTGTTTGCCGTAAGCTCTCGGGTGACCGTTATATGTTAGTTCTCGAGGAACGCAGTTATAAAAATCTTTCGGATGAGGGCTTTACCGTTCTCGAGCAGGTAAGAGAACTCAAGTTCAATGACAGCTCGGCAACGCTTTCAATCGGTGTCGGTCAGGGTGGAGGCTCTATGGCCGAGTGTGAAGAAATGGCCAAGCAGGCTTTGGATATGGCTTTGGGCCGTGGCGGTGACCAGACCGTTGTCAAGATGCCCAATAACGAGTATAAGTTCTACGGCGGTGTTTCGGGTGCTTTGGAAAAGCATAATAAAGTACGTGCCAGAATTATTTCAAGCACCTTGAAGAGTCTTATTACGTCGTCAAGCAACGTTATACTTATGGGTCACCGATTTGCCGACCTCGACAGCCTTGGCTCGTGCCTTGCTATGTCAAGTGCGGTGTCCTCTCTCGGACGTCAGCCCTACATAGTAATGGATAGGAATAAGACTATGGCAGGTTCTTTGTTGGACCGTGCCGACTCCTTGGGTGTTCAGTGCAACATTCTTACAGGGTCTGAGGTTATGCCGGTTATTGATAAGGAAACCTTGCTCATCATATGTGACGTACACCGTCCGTCGTTCCTTGACAGTCCCGATGTCTATGACCACTGTCAGAACGTTGTTGTTATTGACCACCACCGAAAGGCGGTTGACTTCATCAATGATGCGGTTATCTTCTATCATGAGACCGCCGTTTCTTCAACCTGCGAAATGGTTACTGAAATGTTGCAGTATATGTGTCCAAAAGGTGTCGGTCAGTTTGAGGCTGAGGCACTGCTTTCTGGTATAATGCTCGATAGCCGTAACTTTGTGCTTAATACAGGGGTCAGAACCTTTGAGGCTTCGGCCTTCCTAAGAAACCGAGGCGCCGACCCAGTTACGGTCAAGAAGCTGTTTGCAGGTTCGATGGAAACCTATAAGCTTCGTGCCGAGATTGTAAGTTCGGCCGAGCTTTACGACAACGACAGTGCTATTGCTATAAACGATACTGTCAACGAAAACACAAGACTTGCATCGGCTCAGGCGGCTGACGAAATGCTTGGTATAAGCGGAGTTTTGGGTTCGTTCGTTGTTTGCCGTTACGGTAGTGAGTTCAACATTTCGGCAAGATCGTTGGGTAGTATGAACGTACAGGTGATAATGGAAAAATTGGGAGGCGGAGGTCACAGAACAATGGCCGCCTGTCAGTTGAGGGTCGATAGCTTTGAGGATGCTGTTGAACAGCTTAAAAACGCTATCGATGAATATAAAAAAGAATTAAGAAAATAATGAAAGGTTTGATATAAATGAAGGTTATTCTTAATGCCGATGTAAAAGGCTTGGGTAAAAAGGGGGAGCTTGTAAATGCCTCCGACGGATATGCAAGAAACTTTTTGTTCCCTAAAAATTTGGCTGTTGAGGCCAACGCAGGCGCAATGAACGAGCTTAAAAACCGCGAGTCTTCCAAGGCTCACCACATTGCAGAGGAAAAGGCTGCCGCAACTGCGGCTGCCAATAAGGTAGAGGGTAAAAAGGTGGTTCTTCACGCTAAGGCTGGCTCTAACGGTAAGCTGTTCGGTGCTATAACCTCTAAAGAAATTGCCACCGAAATCAACAAAACCTTCGGTGTCGAGGTCGACAAAAAGAAGGTTACGGTTGCTGATATTAAGTCCTACGGTGAGTTCACCGCTGAAATCAAGTTCTACAACGGAATCACCGCAAAGGTTACCGTAAAGGTAGAAGAATAATTTAAAACATCCTTTATTCAAGAAGGTGAAATAATGGCAGAATCAATCAAAGATAACTTTGAAGGTACGGCATTGCCGTTTTCCAATGAAGCTGAACAGTCGGTGCTTGGTGCCATTCTTATAGAACCGTCGAGCATCAACCTCGTTATGGACAAACTTAAGACCGAGCATTTCTACGTTCCGCAGAATAAGGCTATCTACAGTACGCTTTGCGGTATGAGCATTGCAGGTCAGACCATCGACTTTATCACAATACTCGAGCAGATGAAGCAGTTTACGGTGAATGACGAAAAGGGCCCAAAGGGCAAGTTGTTGTTCGGTGAGGGTGAAGCAAAAACCTATCTTACGGCTATTGTTCAGAGCGTTCCGTCATCGGCTAATATTATGACCTATGCGGAAATAGTGCTTGAAAAATTCTATATTCGTTCGCTTTTGTTGGCCTCCCGTGAGATTGTTGAAATGGCCGAAAGCGGAACTATCACTGCAAATTCATTGCTCGAAAATGCCGAGCAGAAGATATACGACATCCGTCAGGGCAAGGACGTTACGGGTCTTCATTTGCTTGATGACGTTATCAAGAGTGAGACATTTGTCCGTCTTTCCAAAATAAGCGACCCCGAAACGAGAAAGGATTATGTGGGTATTCCTACGGGCTTTTCCGAGCTTGACCGTGTCATTACGGGACTTAATAAATCCGACCTTATCATCGTCGGTGCACGTCCCGGTATGGGTAAGACTGCGTTTGCATTGAACGTTGCTCGTAACGTTGCTATGCAGGCAGGCAAGACGGTTTGTTTCTTCTCACTAGAAATGAGCCGTGACCAGTTGGCACAGCGATTGTTGTCAAGTGAGGCAATGATTGAATCGGGTAAAATGCGTACAGGTGATCTTACTCCTGACGAGTGGACAAGACTGACCCAAGCAGGTCTTAACCTTGCTCAGGCCAAGCTTTATATCGATGAAACTCCCGGTATCACGGTTCCCGAAATCACTGCAAAATTGTTGAGATTGAAGGACCGTCCCGACCTTGTTATTATCGATTATCTCGGACTCCTTCAGTCGGCAAAGCGTACCGAAAACCGTGTTCAGGAGGTTTCGGATATCACACGTAACCTCAAGATTATGGCTAAAAAGCTTCAGATTCCCGTAATGGTTGCCGCACAGTTGTCCCGTGGTACTGAGGGAAAAAACGTTAAATCGCATAAGCCTCAGTTGTCCGACCTTCGTGAATCGGGCTCTATCGAGCAGGATGCAGATATCGTTCTGTTTATGTATCGTGACCTTTATTACAAAAACGATAATGACGACCCTAACGTGCAGGTTGACGAGCACAAGGCTTTGTGTATCGTCGCCAAAAACCGTCACGGCGGACTCGACGATATTGATCTTTATTGGGACGGTGCATATACACGTTTCTCAACACCTGATAGGAATGGTGTCTATTAATGTTAAATTCGGTTAAAGCGACCATCCTGAGGTATAATATGATAGACGGTGCAAAAAACGTCACCGTCGCATTGTCGGGTGGTGCTGATTCGGTTACGCTTTTGTCGGTGCTTCTGAACTTAAAGGAAGAACTTGGCATCAACGTATCTGCGGCACATCTTAACCATTGCTTGAGAGGTCAAGAGTCCGACCGTGACGAGCAGTTTGTACGTGAACTGTGTGACAGTCTGAACGTTCCTCTTGTTTGCGAAAAAGCTGATGTCAAGGGTTTTGCCGAAAGGGAAGGTTTAAGCATCGAGCTTGCAGCAAGAAAGATAAGATATGAGTTTTTGGAACGTGTATCCGACGGAAGTATAGCTACGGCACACACTGCAAACGATAATATCGAAACGGTGCTTCACAATATAGTAAGAGGTACGGGTATTACGGGTGTTTGCGGAATCCCTCACAAACGCGGTCGTTTTATTCGTCCGTTGCTTGAAGTTACCCGTGATGAAATCGAGCAATACTGTGAGCAAAACGGATTAAGCTACCGTATTGATTCGACCAATAAGGATACTGTTTATACCAGAAACTTCATTCGTCATTCCATAGTGCCGAATTTGGTTGAGGTCAACAGTAATGCCGTAAAAAACGTTTCGCAGATGTCGAAAATATTGCGTGACGATGCCGACTGTTTAAATCAGACGGCAATAGATACTCTTGAAACCTTGAAAAAGGAAGACGGTCTTGATGCCGAAATGCTTAAAGGACTTCATCCTGCTATAGCTTCAAGATGTGTTGCCTTGTATTATGAGCAATGCGTGGGTAAGGTTCCTGAATATACTCACGTTTCATCGGTGCTTGAACTTCTTGAAACCAACGGCAAGCAAAGTGTTCAGAATGACTTTTCGGCTGTTGTGAATCAAGGGTTATTGCGGTTTGTACCACCTGCAACACACGAGGAATTGCCTGAAACCGAGGTTAAAAACCTGCCATTTTGCTACCGTGATGTTGAAATTTATACCGTTACGGCAGAAAATTTTCGAAAACTTGCAAAATTTAACAGTTTGTTATTAAATAACGCTGTTGATTATGATAAAATATGTGGCATATTGAGTATGAGAGGCCGAATGTCGGGGGATAAGATAAGATTGCCCTACCGAAACTGCACCAAAACCTTTAAAAAACTTTTTAACGAAAGCAAGACCGACGAGTCTTTAAGGGATAGATTGGCAGTGGCGTGTGACCAAAACGGTGTCGTTTGGCTTCAAGGCTTTGGTATTGATTCACGCGTTGCGATGGATGGTAATACCGAAACTGTGCTTATATTTGATGTGTCAGGTTTCAAAAAAGAGGGGGATAATAATGAGCAGTATGAATGACTCTATCGAGAGCGTATTGCTTTCGGAGGAGAAAATCAGCGGCATAGTTAAAGGTCTTGGTGCCAAGATTTCCAAGGATTACGTGGGCAAGAATCTTTTACTGGTCAGTGTGCTTAAAGGCTCGGTTGTTTTTATGGCCGACCTAATGCGAAGTATAACCATTCCGTGTGAAATTGATTTCATGGTGGTTTCGTCCTACGGTTCAGGAACCAAGACAAGCGGAAACATAAAGATTGTAAAGGACCTTAACATAGACGTAAAGGATTACGACCTTTTGATAGTCGAGGATATTCTCGACTCGGGTGTTACCCTCTCGTCACTTAAATCGATGCTTGAAGCAAGACAGCCTGCAAGTGTTAAGATTTGTACATTCCTTGATAAACCCGAACGCCGTAAGGCCGATATCAAGGCTGATTATTCCGGAGCCGAGGTCCCCGATGAATTTATCGTAGGCTACGGTTTGGACTATGATGAAAAATTCCGTAACCTGCCTTACGTTGGTATACTTAAGCGCGAGTGTTATGAATAATAATTCCTGAAGGGAGCTCAAAATGAACAAAGGTTTAAAAACAATACTGTACATTGCGATACCGTTAGTGCTTGTAATGGTCATCGCCAGTGTGATGTACAGCTCGGAAAAGGCTGAAA
>JAZTYO010000040.1:0-12999 GCA_045636945.1 Acutalibacteraceae bacterium
CAAACTTCGTTTGCTTGCACTCTTGCGGTGCCCAAAATCGTTTGCCGCTCCTGCTCGTCGCTAACGATTTTGACCGCTGCGCCAACAAACGCTCCCTTCATCGTCCGCCGGACGCGGTCGCGTGTGTTGCTCCGGAAACCCGTCGGCCGTCGGCTCAACTAACCTCGAAACAAGAAGAAACTCGGCACACCAAAAAGTGTTCCGAGTTTCTTTGGTTGCGGGGGCCGGATTTGAACCGACGACCTCCGGGTTATGAGCCCGACGAGCTACCAGGCTGCTCTACCCCGCGATATTTATTTGTTTTTGCGATTGTTTTGTTATTATACCACGCTTACGTTGAAAATACAAGTCTTTTTTTCAAAAAACATTATTTTTTTATAATTTACGGATTTTAAAATAACTTTTAGCACAAAGCGTAGGTGAGAATCTTCCCCGAAACTCACTCTTTTTCACAACAAGCGTAGGGGAGAGTAATATTTTCTCAATAGGTCAATTCTTGTTTATACAATGTTCAGGTACAAGTGCTTGCATAATCAGGTGTTTGTACCAGAATTTACATAAAATACATTAACAATAATTTGAATATGTGTTATAATTAATCTGCAAATAATTTTGCACACGTTTGGGTGTGCGTTTAAACAAGGCGGTGCTTTTTATGGTAAAAATGCTTAGTATCGGCAACAGTTTTTCGCAGGATGCGTTGGCCTGCTTCCGCGATATTGCCGTTTCGGCAGGGTCGGGTTTTGTAGTAAAAAAACCGTAAGCGTACTGTCGCGGAGAACTATCTGCCGAACTCCGCTTTTGTCGGCAAAAGTTGGTTGATACGACAGTTTAAAAAGATTACCCCCAGATTTTTGGAAAAGTATAACATAACAGCGAAGCGCATCCGTCAAAAAAACGGATGCGCTTCGCTTTGAGGAGGGCTTATCAGAATTCGAAAACATTTGCGTTTAAAATTTCGGCATCGCTTTCAACGTGCGATACCATAAGCACGGGTTTGCCTTTTTCCAAAAACTCGCGCTTTATCATTTTTGCCATTGTTTGTTTATTTTCGGCATCAATACCGTTAAACGGTTCATCCAATATAAGCAAATCACCGCCAAAGGCCACGGCACGGACTATTGCGGCTCGGCGTTTCATACCGCCGCTTAAATGCCGTATCTTTTTGTTCAGCACGTCACCCAAACCTGCTTCCTTTAAAAGGTCGAGAGCCTTTTTCTGCTGTTCTTCGGTTAAGGGTGGTAGTAAAACGTTGGTTTTGAGCGAAAATCCCGAGAGCAATCGGTCCTCCTGAAAAACGACCGAAGGGTTTGAGCCACCCGAAATCTCACCCGAATCGGGGGTCAAAAGCCCCAGCAAAAGCTTTAAAACGGTGGTTTTTCCGCAACCCGAGGGTCCTTTCAGACAGACACACTCACCATCCGAAACGGTGAGGTTAAAATCCTTTAAAATCTCGCGGTCACCATAGGAAAAGCAGACGTTTCTCATTTCAATCATACGTCGTTCCTCCTATTCTCAACGAATTTTCGGCACACCGATTTCAACACAACCTCGATAATAAGGCTGAGTATCACAACCGTAAGGGTCACGGCATAAACGCTGCTGAAATCAATCATTCCCTTGCCCTCGATAAGTATGGTACCAAGGCCAACATTAGGCTCGCAGATAACCTCGGCGGCAATGCCCGATTTCCAGGCTAACCCCAATGCATTGACCGTTGCGGTCAGCAACGACGGCAACATCGACGGCAGTTTGATGTACGAAAATTTCTTGAAACTGCTCAAACGGTAGATTTTTGCCATTTCCATAAGTTCTCGGTTAGGATTGGACAGTCCGTCGTGGACCGTTTGCCAGATAATCGGTGCAACCATAAGCACCACAACCGAGGTTGGCAGGGCATCGCTTTTGAAAAGTGCAAAAAACAGAATGGTTATGGCCACAACGGGCACAGCACGAATCATTTTGAGCAGCGGCGATAAAAATATATCAATAACCTTGAAGGTGTGTGTTGCAACGCCGAAAACAAAGCCCGAGACGATACCGAGCATAAAGCCCCAGAACACCCTCAGAAGCGTTTTGCCAACAGCCGTCAAATAGGTTTCGGTAAAGGCAATTTCGAGCCATTTTTGGAACACCGTCAAAGGTCTTGGCAACAAGAGATACATCGACTCGTTATCCCTTGCGACAAAACGGGCAACAGCCTCCCAGACCAAAATCCAGAAGGCGGTTACAACCAATATTTCAAGTGTTTTAAATAATATTTTCTTTAACTTACTTTGCGTTGTAGAAGAGGTCATCGTTGGGTTTTGCTCCTCCGATAGAATTGGGGTCGCCTGCGAACAGCACGTCATAATATGCATTGACGTTAGTCTTCATATCGTTGCCGACAACGTAGCACAAATTACAGGTGGGGATAGCCTTTTTGGCAATGGCCTCGGAAGCGGCAATCTTGTAGGCTGCACAGTGCTTTGCGGCCTCGTCGATATTTGTTTTGGCAAACTCGATGGAATGGGAATATTCCTCAAGGAACTTCTCAACTGCTTTAGGATTAGCCTGAACGTAGGAATCAAGTGCGATTACACAGCCCATCATAAGCTGACTGTTGGAAACCTTGGCCCACTCGTCGTTGATGCTGAGAGCACGCTTCAAAGCAGAGTTTTTAACCATAACGGTGGTTGCAGCAGGTTCGGGAGCAAGACCGATTTCGGCCTCACCACTGACAAGCTTGGCAACAAGCTCTTCGCTTGAAACAAAATTGATGGTAACGTCCTTTTCGGGGTCGAGTCCGTTTTCTTTGAGGATGTGCTTAAAGATAAACTCGGGGTTCTGACCCTTACCGGTTGAGTAAATTGTCTTGCCTTTAAGGTCGGCAATCGATTTGATGCTGTCACCCTTTTCGAGGATGGACAGAACACCGTAAGTGTTGACAGCCAACATTCTTACCTTGCCGTTTGTCTTGTTGTAAAGGGTTGCGGCAACGTTGGTGGGAACCGAGGCAATATTAATCTCGCCCTTGATGAACTTGGCATTGATTTCTGTTGCAGCCGAGGCAACGGTGAAGGTGTAGTTGTTGGCGGTTGCCTTAGCCTCAGAATCGGCCATCAGCTTGGCCATACCGATGCCGGTAGGACCGGTCATACAAGCGATCGTCATATCAACAGGTGTATATTCCTCAACGCTTGATGCGTTGGTCGAATCGGTTGATGCGGTGTCGTTACCGCCACAGGCAGTAAGACCGAGTACAAGCACAAGTGCAAGTACAAAACTCATAATTTTCATAAGATTTTTCATTTTGGATTCCTCCTAAGGGATTTTATTTCAGTATAAATGTGTGACCGTTTCTTTCCAGAATTCCGCCGTTTTCAAGTGTTTCGATGCTTCGGTAAAGGCTTGAACGACCCATTTTGAGTCGTCGTGACAGCTCGGCAAGGCCAAAGTTGAGTTTTGCAACACCGTCCTGCGACTGCGAAATAAGGTACTCGTACAGTTTTTGCACCGCACTGCCTGCCGAAAAGGCATCAATGCGACGGTTGAGAAACCTTATACGGTCGCTTAAAAACGAAATGTAGTTGACGGCAACCGCGGGGAATCGCGCAAAAATTGTTTTCAGCGTATCCTCCGAGGCATACAACACCGTGCAATCGGTCTTGGCAATGACCTGACTTTTGCCTTCTTTCCAATCGCCGAAAACACTTGCGACGCCAAACACCTCTCCGTCGTGCATCACACGGACGGTAACGGTATTACCTGTATCACCCATTCGGCAAACCGTGGCAAGTCCCGACAGTAGAATTCCGATGAATCCAACACGGTAAAGCTCACCGCTTTTGGGTACCTTTGTCGGTTCGCCCAACAGCTTCAGGCAATCGTTTCGGTCAATGTCGGAAAGATTTTGAAAAAGAAAACAATCCATATTTCACCTCAAAAGTGTATCATTTGGAACACTTTTCTGCATTATACACTATAAAAATCCAGATTGCAACCCCTAAATCACAAAATTTGATAATTTTAACAATTTTTTGTAGAGCAAGGGTTGATTGTTAAAAGAGTGTAGGGCAGGGGTGCGGGCGTTGGTGGACATCTCTGCTAAAAGTAAGCACCGACCGAGGCGACAGCCGAGACTTTATCCCTGCCGTGTAGGGGCGACCTGTAGTCGCCCTCGGACAGGCGGAGACGCCTGTCCCCACAAGATTCTATAATTTTGTTTTGCATTATCCTGGCCGAAGGAATTTTTAAATCGTGGCAAACCCGACTTAAAATCGGTTAGGTTTATTTTATTTGAAATACTGTTTTCAATGTGTTATTATAGTTATGAAAAGAGGTTTTGAAATGGCAACGTTGAAGATTTTGGGTTCCTGCTCGGGTACCGAGCCTATGAATGATCGTCACCACACAAGTCTTGTGCATTGCTCTCGGCTTTTTACTTACAACAATTCAAATCGGTTGCGGTGGCATTTAAGCACACCCCCTCGGCGGAGCTTGCTTATTTCAGCTGAAAGACCGCTTCGGTCGACCTCGAGATAATCGGCCAACTCCTGTCGGTCAAACGGTATCTCAAACTCCGAGCGTCCCGACCTTTTGGCTTCAATAAAAAGGTAGGCCATCAGCTTTTCGCGGGTGGTACGCTTGGAGGTCACTTCAATACGCTGATGAAAACGAATGGTTTTGTTTGCCAAATCCTTCATAAGGTTAAATATCAACTGCTGATGAAATCCGCAGTTGTTGTGGCAGGTGTGCAGGATATGGTCGCAGTTTACCAGCATTATTTCACTCGGCTCGTTGGCTATGACCGTTACGGGTATCGCAGAGGTTTCGGCACAGGCAAAGGCCTCGCAAACCACCTCGGACGGATATGTGTTACCCAAAATACTGCGGTTTCCGTAGTAGTCGATGCGAATGGTCTGTACCGAGCCCGATAAAACGATACCGATGTATTTCGCAGGTGTACCCTCGGCAAAAACAGTATATTTTTTGTCAAAATTAATGACCCTCGCACCAAGGCAGGTCAGCATTGTCATAAGCTTATCGTCGTCGATGCCGTCGAACAGTCGACATTTTTTCAGAATTTCCAAATATTTTTCCACAAAAATTCTCCGTTTGTTGAAATTTCAACATATTTTTGGTGTTTATTATAATATAATTGCCTCAGAAAATCAAGGAGGCAATTATGAAAAGACGAATTATTAAGATAGATGAAGCCAAATGTAACGGTTGCGGTGCTTGTGCTTCGGCTTGCCATGAGGGTGCGATAGAAATGGTGAACGGAAAGGCACGGCTTACACGTGAGGATTATTGCGACGGATTGGGCGATTGTCTGCCTGCTTGCCCCGTTGATGCCATAACGTTCGAGGAAAGGGAGGCGTTGCAGTACGACGAGCAGGCAGTTTTAAAGGCTAAGGCAGAAAAGGCTAAGCTACCCTGCGGATGCCTCGGCACACGTTCGGCAACAATTCAAAGAGAAAACCAGCCGTCAACCGCAAAGCAACTTGCTGTTGCAAGCAGACTACAGCAATGGCCGTGTCAGATTAAGCTTGTACCGCCCAATGCTCCGTATTTTGACGGTGCAAACCTATTGGTGGCCGCCGACTGTACTGCTTATGCTTACGGCAACTTCCATAACGACTTTATCAAAAACCATATAACGCTTATCGGTTGTCCTAAGCTTGACGAGGGTGATTACACCGACAAGTTGACGGCAATAATTGCTAATAACAACATAATAAGCGTCAAGGTTGTCCGAATGGAGGTACCTTGCTGCGGTGGAATCGAGAACGCTGTCAAAAATGCTCTGATACGTAGTGGAAAATTCATTCCGTGGCAGGTAATAACGATTACAACTGATGGAAAAATATTGGAATAATGATTGAAATACTAAAACTTTAGGTATATAATAGTAAAAAAATAATACAAGAGGTGTAAGCATTGTATATTTCGGACGATATAAAATATATCGGTGTCAATGACCATAAAATTGACCTTTTCGAGGGTCAGTACGACGTGCCCAACGGTATGTCCTACAACTCTTATGCAATAATAGATTATAAGATTGCCGTTATGGACACCGTTGATGCCAACTTTACCCACGAATGGCTCGACAACCTTCAGAACACCTTGGGTGACCGCAAGCCCGATTACCTTATTGTTCAACATATGGAGCCTGACCATTCGGCCAATATTATGAACTTTATGAAGACCTACCCCGAGGCACAGATTGTGTCGTCGCAAAAGGCCTTTAATATGATGAAAAACTTCTTCGGAACCGATTTTTCCGACCGCAGAATCGTGGTAGGCGAGGGCGACGAGCTTCCCCTGGGCAAGCACGTTTTGACCTTTGTTACCGCGCCGATGGTTCATTGGCCCGAGGTTATTGTGACCTATGACAGCTACGACAAGGTACTGTTCTCGGCCGACGGCTTCGGCAAGTTCGGAGCTTTGGACGTAGAAGAGGATTGGGCTTGCGAGGCAAGACGTTATTATATCGGCATCGTCGGAAAATACGGTGCACAGGTACAGAGTCTGCTCAAAAAGGCTTCGGGTCTTGATATTAATACCATCTGCCCGTTGCACGGTCCCGTTTTGAAGGACAACCTCGGTTACTATATCGGTCTTTACAACACCTGGTCGAGCTACGCAGTAGAGGAAGATGGTATTGTCATTGCCTACACCTCGGTTTACGGCAACACCAGAAAGGCTGTAATGTTGCTTGAGGAAAAATTAAAGGCCAACGGTTGCCCCAAGGTTGTCGTGAACGACCTTGCACGTTGCGATATGGCAGAATGTGTTGAGGATGCATTTAGATATTCCAAGTTGGTGCTTGCTACAACCACCTATAATGCCGAGATTTTCCCCTTTATGCACGAGTTTATTACCCACTTGACCGAGCGTAACTTCCAGAACCGTACCGTAGGCTTTATCGAAAACGGAAGCTGGGCACCTATGGCAACCAAGGTTATGAAGGGTATGCTCGAAAAGTCCAAGAATCTGCAATTTGCCGAAAATACCGTTACGATTCTTTCGGCACTTAACGACGACAGCAAGGCACAGATTAACGCACTTGCCGACGAGCTTTGCCGTGATTACATCGCTCTTTCCGAGAATAACGAGAACAAGAACGATATGACCGCATTGTTCAAGATTGGCTATGGTTTGTATGTTGTCACATCGAACGACGGCAAGAAGGACAACGGTCTTATCGTCAACACCGTAACTCAGGTTACCAACACCCCCAACCGAATTGCCGTAACCATAAATAAGGATAACTATTCGCATCACGTTATTAAGCAGACAGGCAAGATGAACATCAACTGTCTGACGGTTGATGCACCGTTCAGCGTGTTTGAGCAATTTGGCTTCAAGAGTGGACGTAACGTTGATAAATTCGCCGATTGCGAGCCGTTGCATTCGGATAACGGACTTGTGGTTTTGCCGAGATATATCAACTCGTTTATGTCACTCAAGGTTGAGCAGTACGTTGACCTCGATACACACGGAATGTTCATCTGTTCGGTTTCGGAGGCAAGAGTGATTTCTGACCGTGAAACTATGACCTATAGCTATTATTTCGAAAACGTAAAGCCCAAGCCTCAGACCGATGGTAAAAAGGGTTGGGTCTGCAAGATTTGCGGATATGTTTACGATGGCGACCCGTTGCCTGAGGACTTTATCTGTCCTTTGTGTAAGCATCCCGCATCCGATTTCGAAAAAATAAAATAAATTAAATTAAATTAAATTATAATATATTGACAATAATATATTAACAATACAAACAAAAATATTGGAGGTAATTTAAAATGAAAAAGTATGTATGTGACGCTTGCGGCTGGGTTTATGATGAAGCCGCCGGATATCCCGAGGGCGGTATTGCTCCCGGAACCAAGTTTGAGGACCTTCCCGAGGATTTTGAGTGCCCTCTCTGTGGCGTAGGCAAGGATATGTTCTCTGAGGAGTAATTCCAAAACAATCTAAAATTGAACAGGCTTGACCGTTTGGTCAAGCCTGTTTTGTTATTCCAAATCAACACGTCGGTTAAGTTTTACAAAACTGAAAAGACGCTTGTAGGGGAGCACCTACGGTATAACACAATTTGATTGTTTGTAGTATGGGCTCTTTGTGAATCGCCCATTGTGATAAAAAACGGACCGCCGAGGACGTCGGTCCCTACAAATAAAATCACAACAAAACAAACTGGCGAACACATAGGTTCGCCCCTACATAACTGTCGGCTGATAAGGGAGGATGCCAACAAAAAACATCCCCGAAGCATAATGCTTCGGGGGTTGGTGTATAGTTATCAGTTTTATCAACCGTAAAGTTCTTCGCAGATAGCAGGGTAGGCAAGGTCGATAGCATTGACAAGACGCTGAATGTTGACGAGGTTGTCATCACAAACAAAGTTTGCACCGAAATCACCGTCGGAAGCCACGAAGAGGTCCTCATCGTCGTCAAGATAGAATCTTACCCAACGGTACTCCTCGTTAAGTTGGTTGCAAAGGACAAGACCTTCGCCGACCTTCTCCGAGAAGTTGGCAATATCGAAGCAGAAAAGCTCGACGTTGCATTCGTCGTCCTTGTCGAACGAAATGTAAACAGGGATAGTTTTAAGGTTGTTTCCGGAATAGACAATGCGAACGGTGGTTTCGTTGAAATCTGAGAAGGCGATACGTTTTTCATTAAGCTGTTGCATAAAAATCTGTTTGTATTTCGGCATAAATAAACCCTCCAAAGTTTAAATATAATTTATTACATTAACATTATACCAAACACCTCTCGAGGTGTCAATATTCTGTTACCATTTCAAATTTCTGAGCATTTCGCGGTAAAAATCCTCACTCGAAACGTCGCCGACCGCCGAAAGAGCAACCGTGCTGTAGTCGGTTACGAGCCTTGCCGATTCCTTGACCTCGTCGACCGTGACCCGACCTATCCGAGAAAGGATTTCCGAAAGGTTGATATACCGACCGTTGAGCAAAAGCTGGCGTCCTGCCGAGGAGGCTATTGCCGACATACTTTCGTTTGAAAGCACAAGCCCTGCCTTGAATTGCTCGCGGGTCATTTCGATTTCCTCTTCGGTTATTTCGTCACGGGTTTTGCGCAGGATTTCGGTAACCTCTTTGAAAAATCTCTCCTGATTTTTTGGAGCAAGACCTGCCGAAACGCCGAACATTCCCGTTCCAAGATAATTCGAGGTGAACGAGTAGGTCGAATAAGCTAATCCCAGCTCCTCGCGGATGCGTTGGTTGATTTTCGAGGACGATGCACCGCCCAAAATGGACGAAAAGAAGGATGCGGCATATCTCAATTCGTGACCCGAGGGCAGACCGTTAAAGCAAAAAGCAAGCTGTGTCTGTTCACTGTCACGGCGTTTTAAGGTGATACCTCCATCGATACTTATTGTGTCAAATTTAATGGGATTTCCCGTGTTTTCGCGGCTACCGAAATAGAAATCGAGAATCTCGAGAACACCGTTGCGGTCGAAATTACCGCAAAGTGTTATTACCATACGTTCGGGAACGTATACAGTTGCCATATAATCACGCAACATATCGGCGTTGAAACTCTTGACAGTATCTCTCGTGCCGAGAATGTTAAATCCTAGAGGCTTATCCTTGTAGCAGGTTGTGTTAAGCAGGTCGGAGCAAAGGTCCTCGGGAGAGTCCTCGTACATACCGATTTCCTCTAAAACAACACCCTTTTCGGTTTCAATGTCGTGGCCGTCAAACAAGGGGTTGCACAGCATATCGCACAAAAGGTGCAACGTTTTCGGCACGTGCTCGGTCAAGGCACGGGAATAGAAGCAGGTATGCTCCTTGGCGGTAAAGGCGTTAAGCTGACCACCCATTATGTCGGATTCACGGGCAATGTCCTCGGCCGAACGGCTCTCGGTACCCTTGAAAACCATATGCTCGATAAAATGCGAGATTCCGCTTACTGATGCAGCTTCAAATCGGTTGCCTGCCGCAATGTGGATACTGACCGCCGCCGAATGGACATCGGGACGGTAGTCCAAAGCCACCGTAAGCCCATTTTTAAAGGTTATTCTTTCCATTATGTACCTACTTTTCGAAAAGTTTGTAATTACGTCAATATTATATTATATAATTTACTTCAAGTAAAGCCCCAAAATAATGCAGGCAACCTGCATTACGGCAAATTTTGTTATATCCATTGCCAAATGCCGAAAAATATGATAAAATGCGTTAGAAATAATCCGTTGAAAGGCGGTTTTGAGAATGAAAGAAATCAAAGATAAAATCGGGTTTATTTGCGATATGGACGGTGTTATCTACCACGGAAGCCGTGTTCTAGACGGTGTTGTGGAGTTTATCAGCTGGATGCAGGCCAACGACAAGAAGTTCGTTTTTTTAACCAACAGTTCGGAACGCACACCGCACGAATTGAGTATGAAATTGGAGAGAATGGGGCTTACCGTTTCGCCCGACCATTTTTATACAAGCGCAATGGCCACCGCCGAGTTTTTGAGCACACAGAACCCCGGTTGCACCGCCTACGTTATCGGCGAGGCTGCTTTGACCAAGGCCTTGTACGACCAAGGAATTTATATGAACGATGTCAACCCCGATTACGTTGTTGTGGGTGAAACACGCACATATAGTTTTGAGAAGATTGAAAAGGCGATTAACCTTGTGTTGAACGGCGCCAAGCTTATTGGCACCAACCCCGATATAACAGGACCCACCGAAAAAGGTATTATGCCTGCAACGGGTGCTTTGATTGCACCGATTGAGATTGCCACGGGCAAAAAGGCCTATTTTGTTGGCAAGCCCAACCCCTTGATGCTTCGCCACGGTTTGAAAACCCTCGGTTGCCACTCGGTCGACATTGCATTTGTGGGCGACAGAATGGACACCGACATTATTGCAGGTATTGAGTCCAACGTTGACACCGTGCTGGTGCTTTCGGGCGTGACAAAACGCGAAGACGTCGACAACTTCCCCTACCGTCCGAAGTATATCTTGAATGGCGTCGGTGAGATTGTAAAATAAATCATTTTTATAGGGGACGGCAGAATGTCGTCCCCTATAAAATTATCACCATACATCTTGCCAAACTGCCCAAAATATGATAAAATGAATTGAATATAAAAAATCGGTTATGAATCAAGGAGTAACAATGTCAATACCACAGGAAAGAATCAGAAACTTCTGCATTATTGCACATATCGACCACGGCAAATCCACCCTTGCCGACCGTTTGCTGGAGCATACCAAGACGGTTTCGCAACGTGATATGGAGGACCAGCTGCTTGACAGTATGGACCTTGAGCGTGAACGCGGAATCACCATAAAATCGCACGCCGTAACCCTTTATTACGAGGCAGAGGACGGCTTGGAATATGAGTTCAACCTTATTGATACCCCTGGTCACGTTGACTTTAATTATGAGGTATCGCGTTCACTTGCCGCTTGCGAGGGTGCTATCCTTATTGTTGATGCTTCGCAGGGTATCGAGGCACAGACCTTGGCCAACACCTATTTGGCCGTTGACCACGGACTTGAACTGTTGCCTGTTATCAACAAAATCGACCTGCCGAGTGCCGACCCCGAACGTATCCGCCACGATATTGAGGACATTATCGGCATCGATGCCTCCGAGGCACCGCTGATTTCGGCAAAAAACGACATAAACATCCCCGAGGTGCTTGAAAAAATCGTCAAGCTCATTCCTGCTCCCAAGGGCGACGATAAAAAGCCCTTGAAGGCACTGATTTTCGACTCTTATTACGACTCTTACAAGGGTGTTATCGTTTATTTCCGCGTTGTTGAGGGTGAGGTTCGTCCCGGACAGACCATCCGAATGATGGCAACCGGTGCTGAGTTTCAGGTTGTTGAGGTTGGCAGAAAACGCGCTAATGTAATGACTCCTTGCGATGTGCTTAAAGCAGGCGAGGTTGGCTACATTGCCGCCGCAATCAAGAACGTTGCCGATGCCCGTGTCGGTGATACTATGACAGATGCCGAAAGCCCTGCTTTAGAGCCTTTAGAGGGCTATCGCAAGGTCAATCCCGTTGTTTTCTGCGGTATTTATCCTGCCGACGGCGCTCATTATACTGACCTTCGCGAGGCTTTGGAAAAGTTGCAACTCAACGATGCATCCTTGCTTTTCGAGGCTGAAACCTCGGGTGCTTTGGGCTTCGGTTTCCGTTGCGGATTCCTTGGATTGCTTCATATGGAGATTATTCAGGAACGCTTGGAAAGAGAGTATAACCTCGACCTTGTTACCACCGCACCGAGCGTTGAGTATAAATTTGAACTGTCAACAGGTGAAACGCTGACCGTTTCCAATCCGACTAACTACCCCGACCCTGCAACCATCGCCACGGCATTGGAACCGGTTGCCGACGTCAATATTTACAGTCCGAGCGAATTTGTCGGCGCTATTATGGGTCTTTGTCAGGAGCGTCGGGGCGAGTATATTGGCATGAATTATATCGGCGACCGCGTTGATATGCACTATGTCTTGCCTGTTGGTGAAATAGTTTACGACTTTTTCGATGCACTAAAATCTCGTACTCGCGGTTATGCAAGTTACGACTACGAGATTAAGGATTATCAGCCGTCAAAATTGGTCAAGCTTGATATCCTGCTTGCAGGCGAGGTGGTCGATGCATTGTCATTCATTGTTCACGCCGACAATGCCTATGCAAGAGCCCGAAGAATTGCCGAAAAGCTGAAGGATTACATTCCGAGGCAGTTGTTCGAGGTGCCGATTCAGGTTGCCATCGGAGGAAAGGTTATCGCACGTGAAACGGTTAAGGCAATGCGTAAGGATGTTCTTGCCAAGTGCTACGGCGGTGATATCACCCGTAAGAAGAAGCTGCTTGAAAAGCAGAAGGAAGGCAAAAAGCGTATGCGTCAGCTCGGCTCGGTCGAGGTTCCGCAGGAGGCATTTATGGCAGTTCTTAAGCTGGACGACTAACCTTAGACAAAATGAACAGCCCCGTTCACAAAACTTGTGAACGGGGCTTAATGTTTATAGTTG
>JAZTYO010000041.1:0-16548 GCA_045636945.1 Acutalibacteraceae bacterium
GGTGTTAAAACGGCAGTAGGCTCATCAAGGATTAGAATTTCGGCGCCACGATAAAGAACCTTCAATATTTCAACCGTTTGTTTTTCCGAAACCGCCATATCGTAAATCTTCTTGTCGGGGTCAATAACAAAGCCGTAACGCTGTGTTATTTCAACAACCTTTTTCTTAACCTCCGAAAGATTATATTTACCCTCTTCAATTCCAAGAGCAATATTTTCTGTGGCAGAAAAAACATCAACAAGTTTGAAGTGCTGATGAATCATACCAATTCCATAACGGAAAGCATCCTTAGGCGATTTAATAACAACCTCTTCACCGTCGATAAATATTTGACCTTCATCAGGGAAATAAATACCGGCAACCATATTCATCAAGGTTGTTTTACCGCTTCCGTTTTCACCAAGCAATGACAAGATCTCTCCGTTATTGACCGAGAGATTTACATCCTTATTGGCAACTACCGAACCGAAACGCTTTGAAATATTTCGGAGCTCTATTGCAACACTTCCCATTTTTTGCATCCTTTCGGTTTAATATATAAAAGAAAAAACTAATCTTTGTTTAATTTCCACTTTTATGTATTAAAAAATTCAGGCGGGGCGAGCGCCCCGCCTGAAAGCTAAAGTGAGATTATTCAGAGATACCGTCGATATACTTAATGTCGAAGTAAGGAGCAGATCTCTTGGAAGACTCGGTGAATGCACCGTTCTCGATAGCCTCGGTCTCGGGCTGGAAGTCTCCCATATCAACTACGTCAGCAGTGTAGGTGGTGAGTTCCTTGCCGCCAACAGTGAAGGTCTTGGTATCAAATACCTTGAGTTCCTTAGAGATGAGCTTTGCCTTGATCTCCTCGATCTTCTCTGCGGTGCCGGGAGCTGCAACCTTATCGTTGAGTTCGGTCAGTGCAACAGAACCGGTCTCGATGGTGCCGCAGTAATCGGTAGGAATAGCCTCGCCCTTCTTATAGTTCTCAATGATCATCTTGAAGTAAGGAGTCCAATCGATCTTGGAAGAAATGATAGCGGTGTTGGGGCCCATGGAAATGGTGCTGATGTTGTAAGCAACGTTGGGAACACCCTTCTCTTCGCAAGCCTTGGGAGCGCCTTCAGAGTCAGCATGCTGGCTGATGAGGACACAACCGCTGTTGATGAGGTTGAGAGCTGCCTCCTTCTCCTTGGCAATATCAAACCAGGAGTTGGTGTACTGAACCTTCATGGTAACGGTGGGGCAGATGTAACGAACGCCGAGATAGAAAGAAGTGAGACCGGAAACGACCTCTGCATAGTTGAAAGCACCGACATAGCCGATCTTGGCCTGATCTGCGGTGATCTTTCCTTCAGAGATCATCTGGTTGAGCTTCATACCTGCAGCAACACCTGCAAGGAAACGTCCCTCGTAGATGGATGCAAATGCGTTGTGATAGTTGTCAAGCTTTTCGGTCAGAGCCTTGGTACCGGTTGCGTGGCAGAACTGAACATCCTTGAATTCCTTAGCAGCCTGGATCATATAAGTCTCATGGCCGAAAGAATCAGCAAAAATGATGTTGCATCCTGCGTCAACAAGCTCGGCGGCTGCATTGTAGCAAGCCTCGTTTTCGCCGATGTTGACCTTCAAAAGAACCTGATCGTCCTTAAGACCGAGTTCCTTCTGTGCGGCATAGATAGCCTGGATGAAGTTGTTGTCGTAGGTGGAGTTTTCATCGTGCAAGCAGATGATACCGATCTTAAAGTTGTCCTTAGCGGTATCGTCGCCCTTGTCATCAGAGCCGCCGCAAGCAGCAAATGAGAACAACATAACTGCGACTAAAAGAAGTGCGAGAAGTTTTTTCATTTTTCTAACCTCCAAAAAATGTTTATGTAAATGTTATTTACATCAAAATAAAAAACATAAAGTCGGAGAATAAGACAACTTAAAACCCATTCTCTTTATTCTACCGACCTCCTATAATTCAATAAATATAAAGTCAATATAACCACAAATTTATGTTACCACAACGAAATATAATTGTCAACAAATTTTGACTTTTTTTGCGAAGGTTACATAATCCATTAATGTAAAAAAGACCTGCCGCATTTTAATACGGCAGGTCTTGGTTTAATCGGATATTACATCAAAGAGAGATAGAGTTCCTTAATCTCTGCAACGCTTGTATCTCTGGGGTTACCGGGACGGCAAGCATCAGCAAATGCACTTTCGGAAAGGAAGTCAACATCCTCTGCCTTAACGATTGCCTTAAGGTCGGCAGGAATGCCAACGTCAACACTCAACTGCTTAACAGCGTCGATAGCAGCCTTGCGTGCATGCTCGAGGCTCATTGCGTCTACGCCCTCAACACCCATAGCCTTTGCGATATCGCGATACTTCTCACCGGTTGCAGGAGCGTTGTACTCCATAACGGTAGGAAGAATAATAGCGTTAGCAACACCGTGAGGAGTGTCATAAAGAGCACCAAGAGGATGAGCCATAGAGTGAACAATGCCCAAACCGACGTTCGAAAAGCCCATGCCTGCGATGTACTGACCGAGAGCCATACCCTCACGACCTGCGGGCTCGTTGTTAACTGCAGCACGGAGAGATTTTGCGATAATCTCAATAGCCTTGATGTGGAACATACCGCTCATTTCCCAAGCACCCTTGGTGATATAGCCCTCGATAGCGTGGGTGAGAGCATCCATACCGGTAGCTGCGGTAAGGCTCTTAGGCATAGTAGACATCATATCGGGGTCAACAACTGCAACAACGGGGATATCGTGAACGTCGACACAGACCATCTTGCGGTTCTTTGCATCGTCGGTGATAACATAGTTGATAGTAACCTCTGCTGCGGTACCTGCAGTGGTAGGAACAGCAATGATGGGAACACAAGGCTTCTTGGTGGGTGCTACACCCTCAAGAGAAACAACATCCGAGAACTCGGGATTGGTGATGATGATACCGATAGCCTTTGCAGTATCCATAGAAGAACCGCCGCCAATAGCGATGATGCAGTCAGTACCCGCAGCCTTGAATGCTGCTACACCGGTCTGAACGTTCTCAATAGTGGGGTTGGGTTTGATATTTGAGTAAATCTCGTATGCGATCTTTGCGTTATCGAGAACATCGGTAACCTTCTTGGTAACACCGAACTTGATAAGGTCGGGGTCGGAGCATACGAAAGCCTTTTTAAAGCCACGTGCGATAACCTCATCTGCGATAGCGTTGATAGCGCCTGCGCCGTGGTAGCTGGTTTCATTAAGAACAAATCTGTTTGCCATAAGAAAAACATCCTTTCGTTTACCGCTTGAAGTGAATGATTTAATTGATTGATTTATGTTGATTTACATCCGAAATCAACAACAAACCTCTAAACATATAATAGCGTTTTTTTAACAAGTCAAGTGCAAAATGTGAAAATATATCTTATCTTATGAACTTTACAGCGTGGTTCATATTTTCGATAACAACCTCGCCGTCGCTTTCGGCATGCTCGCCGTCCAGAGTCCAATCAAGCTTACCCTCGGTTATTATCTTGGCTTTAGAGGATTTATAGAATTCAATACCACCATTATTGAAGTTTGAAGTGGTTATTGCCGTAATAATGTGGCTAAGGTCGGCAATGCTCTTTGGCTTCTTGATAAGAGCAACCTCAAACACACCGTCGCTCATATCGACCAACTCTTCCTTGAGCTTTACAACACCGCCCACCGAAGTGGTATTTGTAACCGAAACGAAGATATAATCACCGCTTACGGTGCGGTCATCAAGCTCAACCGTTACAGAGTAGCTTCTGATAGATGCTACCTCTTTAACACCTCCGAGAATGTAAGCAAAATGTCCAAGAACGTTTTTTACACCCTGCGGAACGTTGTAAGAAGCAGCAGTAAAGGCACCAAAGCTTGCGACGTAGGTAAAATATCTATCCCCATTGAAGCAACCTATATCAATAGGATATTCATCACCTGTTGCAATTATTTCGGAGGCCTCTTTCGGGTCGCTTGAAAGATTCATACTTGCAGCAAAATCGTTGGTACTTCCTGCAGGGATATAACCCAACGGCAGGTCGGCATTTGACTGCATAAGTCCGCAAATGGTTTCGTTCAAGGTTCCATCACCACCAAAGCAGGCAACCGAATCGTACCCGTCGGCAACGGCAGTAGATGCAAACTCAACTGCATGACCCCTCTTTTCGGTCAGTCTTACCGTAACAACAAGTTGTTTTTTCTGCAGTTCCTTGATAACCTCAACCAAAGCATCCTTGGCGGTCATTTTGCCCGAAACGGGATTAACTATAAGCAACAGCCTTTTGCGATTGTTCAGCTTTTCCTTGTGCTCACGTTTCTTCTGACGCTTTTTGGAGAAAACCTTTATAAGAAGGTTGACAACCACAACGGCATTGACACCGAAGCCAATTCCCAAAAGCATTCCTGCCAGAACGTCGGTAGGATAGTGAACGTACAGATAAAGCCTTGAAAAAGCAACGTTCAAGGCAATACACATTGCAGGTATACCGAACTTGCGCTTGTTTATAAGCAATACCGTTGCTGCCTCAAAGCAGGCAAGAGTATGACCCGACGGGAATGAACCGTCGCTCAAGGGTTCAACCAAAAGTTCAAAATTGACTCCTGACATTTCATAAGGTCTTATACGGTCAATCAGTGGCTTTAAGGTGATATTGCCCACGAGTAATCCTAAAAGCAATGCAACACCCATCATTGCGCCAACCTTACGGTATTTTTTTGTAAGTAATAAAAGTACGGCTATGATAATCCAGAATATGCCACCGTCACCAAGTTTGGTGATTATCGGCATAAACCAATCGAGGAAACCGCATTGGAACAGATCCTGGATACCGTCAAGTATCTTCAGTTCAAATCCATTCAAAGCATTCATAAAGGAATCTCCTTTATAACAATTACAGTCAGTCGAAACACAGAAAAAATATTTCGACAAGTTGCAATCATTATCAGTTGTTTGTTATTTCGTATACGGTATATTTACTGCCAACCTTATGGAAATACAGTGTTATGTCTATATTCTCAGTATGGTCTTGGTATCCTTTGCGGGAAAGTGTTTCGGTCAACTTTACTCGGCAAGAAAATACGTTATCGGTATATTTTGTAAATTCAGAAGCCTTCTGGTTATAAAGCTCGTAAGCATAATGCTCGCGAACCCAGTTGACCTGTATCGAACGAACCCTTTTGTATATGTCGTAATTCTTATCAAGATATGCGCCAATCGAACTGAACGGAGCATCATTGGATAAGAATTTGGTATATTCTTCAGCAACCTTTATAGCATAATTTGACTGCTCTTTCTCAAGCTGCTCATCGTAAGCAACGGGAGTTACATAACACTCCTCTACTTCGTCATAAACCAACTCGAGCGTTTTTCCGTCCTTATCCTTGGCAACAAAGCTTGGTTCAAACAAAAGACCGTCAACGGTATACTTATCGTACAGTATGCCCTCAACGCCCTTAGGCATATAGTCATACGAACGGTCCTTGATGTCCTTTTCGGAGATGTACTCCTCACCCATCGTCAAACCGTTGACCATAAGAGCTCCACCCTTCGGCAGTTTTACGTTAAGCACATAATCCTGAACTGCAAAAACCTCAACATCGGTCAACTCATAATACTTAAAACCAAAACCTGCCTCTTTTTCGGTCGGCGAAACGGTCAGATAAGCAACTCTTTTGTTTTGGCATGAAACAACGTACTGCTCGTTTCCGTTACCGTCGGTCGAAACCGAGAAGTATTGAAGTTGGTCTGAATCAACAGATTTAGCGAACTTCTCATTAAAGCTTTCAACCGTTTCAAACTTTAAAAGTTCGGGACAGTATATTTCAGCCAACTGACCAACCCTCATCGTCCTGAAATAATCCTCAAACACCTTTTCAGCAACGTATTTCGGTCTGGACTGTTCAAATGCGCTAAGCAAATTCCAAAGCACAACCACTGCGGCAATAAGCACAGCAACGAAAAAGCCCAAAACCCAAAGATATATCTTCATATATCTTGACATTTTCTTATTTCTCATCTTCTCACCTGCTCACACAAAAGTATGTTGGAATCGTACGAGGCGGAGAAAATGCCTTATACTTATTTGTAAGTCCCTGAAGCTGATATTTGTCAAGCTGAGTTTTGTCAACGTCGTACTTGTCGTAGTAATTCTCATAATACATCATAGCCGAAGAGCCACCGTCAAGCATCCCTGCCGTAACGGCGCCGTAAGATACCATAATATCTATGATTTCGTTATATGTAGCACCAAGACTTGATGCCGTACGACCGTCGGTAACAACGAAAATAAAAGCACCGTCAGCCCTTTGACCGATAGCAGTTCTTTGTGCAGCACCGGTATTACCCTGCTTATAGTGAATATGTACTCCTCTTTCGTCCGAATCAATAAGCACGTTACCCTTCTGGAACGAAACACCGTCGGTTATACCGAGCTTTTCTGCTTTAGCCTTGGTCATCGATTCTGTAACGACCAATCTGTTATCCTTATTTATGCCGATAAAGGTCAAATTGGAACCGTCGTTCCAAACACACTCACCGTTGGAAAACGTTAGGCCAATCGGCTTGGCACCGGTACCGTTGCCACCCTCGTCAAGAAAGCCTCCGCCATTAATAGAGGCGATGCAATCCTCCTGCTTAGCCATTTCAAATGACGTTTTTCCAACCGTCGCACTATTAAAATTTTGTGACGATACACCAACGTATACCCTTGAAGGGTCGGGAATAACGAGGATGTATGCTTTGAAATTATCGTATCTTGTGGTTATGTACTTCATTCCATCGATAAACTCTTCTTCCTCCTTCTCGGGGGAGTTTTCATTATCGACATAGCTGTCCATATCAATGGTCAGTTTGGAATCCACATAGCTGTTGTCCACAATAGCCTGAACCTCTTCCTCAGACAGAAAAAGTCTGGGAACCCATTTGGTTGCACTGGCCTGTGTTGCCGAAAGCACCAGCTTATCCCTTATAGTTGTGCTAGGGCCGTTGGCAACAACAAAAAGCAATACAAAAAGTGCAATTATAAGAAACAGTAATGCCGTGCCAAGGCAGGCAAACGACCTGAGCACTATACGACCCACGGTCAATCGTTTTTCGGATTTCATCAGTTGTCTTCTTTCTTTTTCTTAGAGGTGTTATCGGTCGCAAAGACCCAATTCTGCTGAATTCGGAAGCTGATAAAGAAAAGAATCGTATCAACCACCATTTTAAGCAACGTTCTTACCATATCACCATCGGAACCGACAAGCATAGACAAGCCCTTTACCGACAGTGCCGACGTGGTAGCCAACGGTATTACAAGAAGTATGTATCTGAAGAGTGATTTAGTAATATTGCCCTCACCATGAAACACCTTGTTTCGGTTAAGCGTAAAGTTTATTACCGAGGAAATGCCTCTCGCAATAAAGGTAGCCAACAGCTCGTCATACTTACCTGTAAACTCGTGATGGTCACCCGTAAACACGAATTTTAATGCAAGATAAAACAATATAAGCTCGATAAACATACTGAAAAGCGAACTGAAAAGGAATGACAAAATCAGCTTGTATATTCTAATCGAGTCGACAATCGGTCTGAAATGTGAGGTATGATTGCCATCGATATAAACCGTATCTATTGTACGTTCAACGTACTCAATCGACTGCTTTTTTATTTCAAGCAGCATATTGGTTTCAAACTCGTAATGATTACCCTTTATCTCGACAAAGCTTTCGAGATATCTTGCAGGTATTGCACGAAGACCGGTTTGGGTATCGGATATTTTAAGTCCGCAGAAAAGTCTGAAAACAAGTCTTGTAGCACGGTTTCCGAAACGGCTTCTGAAAGGCACGTTTTTGGACGAGAAATCACGGCAACCCAAAACGACCTTATCGGTAGCAAACATCTCATCGACACAACCCTTTATGTCATTGGTGAGATGCTGTCCGTCACCGTCGATGGTAACGACACCCAACTTGCCCTTACGGTTTTTGAGGAAGAACTCAAAGCCCGTCCTCAATGCTGCACCCTTACCTCTGTTTCTTCGGTGGGTCAAGACCGTACACAGCGGATATCTCTCTTTATTAGGAAAATATTTTTTATACTCGGCATCCGAGCCATCATCAATTACAACAATATCGTCAAAGCCGTTATCCTGAAGTTCGTTGATGAGATTCATCAGTTTTTCGTCAGGATTAAGCGACGGGATTATAACAGTAACGTTATAATATTCCACCTGAACACCCCCTCGTTGTAAATCTACATAATTCGACTTGTATATTGTACCACTTTATTCCGTTAAATACAAGCAACAAATTTGTAACAGTGCCGATATATTTTACCTAAAACGCATAAATTTTAAGAAAATACATATTTTTTAATAATATTTGCTTTTTACAATTGACAAATATGTCACAAAGTATTATAATAAAAACATCGCGCAAGGGAAAAGTTTGTGAATTTTTTGTCAATATCCGAATTTCTCCAATTTTTGCGTAAACAAAGGTCACCGCACCTTATAAACGGTAAGACAACGCCACCAAATGATGTGGCACCAATGAAAGGATTGGATGAAAATGTACGATCGTATTTACAACTTCTCGGCAGGTCCTTCTATGCTTCCTGTCGCTGTCCTCGAAAAGTCGAGAGACGAACTTATGAACTATCAGGGCTCGGGTATGAGCGTTATGGAAATGAGCCACCGTTCCAAGGTTTATGATGTTATCATCAAGGAAGCTGAGGCTCTTCTCCGCGAGGTTATGAACATCCCCGACAACTATAAGGTATTGTTCCTTCAGGGCGGTGCTTCTCAGCAGTTTGCTTCGGTTCCTATGAACCTTCTCAAGACCGGCGTTGCCGATTACATAGTAACCGGTCAGTTCTCGGGTAAGGCATACAAGGAAGCTCAGAAGTACTCTGACAAGATCAACCTTGCTGCTACCACCAAGGAAGAGAACTTCACCCGTATCCCCCGTCAGGAAGAATTGAAGCTCACTCCCAACGCTGACTACGTTCACATCTGCTTCAACAACACCATTTTCGGTACCAAGTGGGACTACATCCCCGATACCGGCGACGTTCCGCTGGTTGCCGATATGAGCTCCTGCATTTTGTCTGAGCCTGTTGACGTTTCCAAGTTCGGCCTTATCTATGCCGGTGCACAGAAGAACGTTGCTCCTGCAGGTCTTACCATCGTAATCGTACGTGAGGACCTTATGCGTGACGAGCTTCCCGCTTATGTTCCCACCGTTTGCAGCTACAAGGTTATGGCTGAGAACGAGTCTATGTACAACACTCCTCCCTGCTGGCCTATCTACATTTGCAAGCTCGTTCTCGATTGGATTAAGGAAATCGGCGGTCTTACCGCAATGAAGGCTATGAACGAGAAGAAGGCAAAGCTTCTTTACGATTGCCTCGATTCGAGCAAGTTGTTCAAGAACCCCGTTAACCCTGCCTGCCGTTCTATGATGAACGCCACCTTCCGCGCAGAGGATGACGAAATCAACGCTAAGTTTGTTAAGGAGGCAACCGCAAACGGTATGTCTAACCTTAAGGGTCACCGTTCGGTTGGCGGTATGCGTGCTTCTATCTACAACGCAATGCCTTACGAGGGTGTTGAAAAGTTGGTTAGCTTCATCAAGAAGTTCGAAGCAGAAAACCTCTAATTATCACAAATCAAGCAAAAAGCCTTGTGTCAAAACGACACAAGGCTTTTTTGTTTTTGTTCTCTTTTAATTACAGCAAACTATCATCATAAACCGCACGGCAGCCACCGATGAATTTAGCTCTCGTCCTTGCGGCGGTGAGTATTGCATCACCAATCGACTTTACCGAAAGACGAACCGGTACGGCAACAGGTTTCAAGTGCATACCGATAAGGGTCTGACCAATGTCAAGACCTGCATCGGCACGGATTCCCTCAACTGCAACAGGGTCTTTGAACTGCTTACAGCAAGTCGTTGCAAACGAGCCACCTGCCTTAGGCTGAGGCACAACGTTGACGATATCAAGCCCCAGACGGTCGGCCAATTCTCGTTCGATAATAATGGCTCTGTTGAGATGCTCACAGCATTGGGCAGCAAGGTATACTCCCTTTTCGTTCAACACCTCGAGCATAGCCTTTACAACCTGCTCTGCAACCTCAGGTACCGATTGTGTGCCTATTTTATTACCCGTAATTTCACTTGTCGAGCAACCAACAACTAGAATCTGTCCTTTTTTGAGATTGCCAAGCTCAACTATTTCATTAACAGCCGTTTTGGCCTCTAATATAAAATCACTCATCAGAATCACTCTTAAAATTCGTATTTTCCTTCGTCACAAAGGGCCTTGATTGCCGAAACAACACCTTCAAGGTCTTCCTTGTATGTAACGCCGTACCACTTATCCTCAGCAACGTATACCCTTGCCTTCTTCTCGCCCGATTTCAAGCGTTTGTCAACAACTGCAGGGAGATAACATTCCGACTTCATCTCGTTACCCTTCTCCTTGAGGAACTCAACGAAATCCTCCTCGATATATTTGAATAATTCGGGAGTAAAGCCCCACATATTCATAGATACGATGGTATCGGGCTGTAACTTTCCAACCGAGCCATCCTCACGGATAAACGAGCAGTCACTTGCAATTTTGGTATGCTCGTCAACATCAACCAAATATCCGTTTTCAACACTGCAAACACCACGGGAAACATATCCGTTTTCAGTCACGGTGTTGATAAGCTTAAAGCCAACCATACAGAAATCATCCGAAGCATCAAGACCCTCGCTGACCTTTTGGAAGGCCGAAGCACCGTAGAAATCGTCGGCATTAATAACGGCAAACGGAGTGTTTACAACGTCCTTACAGCAAAGCACTGCATGTGCAGTACCCCAAGGCTTTTCGCGACCTTCAGGGACCGAGAAACCCTCGGGGAGCTTATCCAACTCCTGAAAAACATACTCTACCGGCAAAACCTTTTCAACACGGGCACCGACGGTGGCCTTGAATTCGGCCTCGATTGCGTGCTTGATAACAAAAACTATCTTGGTAAAGCCTGCTCTTTTAGCATCATATACCGAAAAATCAAGAATTGCCTGACCGTTGGGACCAACGGCTGCAACCTGCTTGAGTCCTCCAAAACGGCTGCCCATACCTGCAGCCATAACAATTAACGTTTTATCCATAATAATTCCTCCTGTGTTTTGACCAATATACCACAAACACTATTGTTTTGAAAGGTAAAATCGGCTTGTTTGGGGTAAAAAAGTCAAAACTGCAAATTTATTATATATTCGTTTTGCAAACATTGTACTACAAAACCCATAAAAAGTCAATCAACCGAGATTTGCACTGCTATTTATATACATCCAAAAGTGACGGCATTATACCTGCCGACGATATATCAACTATGGCATAGCTCTCTCTGCCCTCTCGCGGACCGCTCAGTGCACCGGGATTGATAATATAAATGCCGTCACGGTATTCCTCTTTTGCGGCGTGGGTGTGACCGTAAAGCACCAACGTTGCACCAACGTTGCGTGCCGTTTCATAAAGCCTTTCGGTTCCGTATTTGGCATTATGTCGATGCCCGTGGGTATAAATCACCTTAACCCCCTCGACAACCGTTTCACCGTACGATGGATAAACCGAATTCCAATCACAGTTGCCCGAAACTATATAAAACGTCTTATCGGGATAAAATATCTTCATCTCGTCTACTGCTTCAACACCATCTCCGAGGTAAAACACCTTTTTTATATCGTTGTGACGGTCAAGCACCGTTTCCAAAGCACGTCGGTTGCCGTGGCAGTCAGACAAAACAATTATACGCATAAAGTCCATCCTTTTTAAGTAATCACACAAGCTGTCATAACATATATTGTATAAGAAAAGAGGTGCATTTTCAATGGATGAAAAGCAAATCGAAAAAATGATTTCAATGGCGGCCAAAAAGCTCGGAATGACACCCGAACAGTTAAAAGAATCGGCTATGTCGGGCAACGTTGACGGGATTCTGTCAAAAATGGACAGTTCCTCTGCCGATAAGGTGCGTTCGGTTATGTCGGATAAAAAGTTAGTCGACGACCTTACCAACAAATTCAAGAAATAACACATAGAGGTGAAGGGAAAATGGACGATATTGCCGGTAAGCTTTCGGAGTTTTTGCAGGACCCCGAATCTATGTCTAAGCTAAAAAGCGTTGCCGAAAACCTTTTAGGCAACCAAAATGAGCAAAACGACAGCCAAAGCTCGTCGGCAAGTGAACCGTTTTCCCTTCCCGATGGCTTTGATATCGGGAAAATGATGGGATTGATGTCGGTCTTCAAAAATCAAAAGCAAGACCACCGTTCTGAGCTTTTGCTTGCCTTAAAACCGCATTTATCCGAACACCGACGCGAAAAGGTAGACCAAGCAGTAAAGCTTCTGAAAATAATAGCCTTGTTGCCCGTTTTACGCGAACAAGGCTTGTTGGATATATTTTAGGCGGTGACAGTATGGCTCCAAATCAGCAAAAATCCACCGAACAAATGCAACGCGATGCCGAACGTCGGATACGCGAGATGCAACAAAGGTCTAACCGTATGGTAACAGGCAACGATATGCCACCCGTACCGAATTTTATAAGAACCAACAACCGACAAGCGCATACCGAAAGCCGTCATCCGATGCAAAAACCACCTAACGAGCCTTTAAATGAACCACCACAAAAGACAACACCCAACAAAAGCACAGGCGGACTTTTAAGTCGGTTTAAGGGGCTCGACATTTTGAAAATGTTTAATTTTCAAAACATAAAGCTCGACAGTGATGTGCTTGTAATAATCGCACTTATCTTCCTTCTGTCTACCGAAGACACCGACGAGCTGTTGTTATTAGCGCTGGTTTACATAATGTTGTGATTTACTCAAGTCCGTTAAACACTGCCGACAGCTGTTCCATAGTCAAGGCTTCGGCTCTGACCGTTTCAGGTAAACCCGCCGACAGTAAAGCATTGCGGACCGAATCTTTGGACCAACGTCCCAATGCGCTGACCGAATTAACCAACGTTTTTCTTCTCTGACCGAATGCAGCACGGACAAAATCAAAGAAGCCCTGCTCGTCAGAAAGCTTTATGGGAGACTCGGGTCTTACGTCGAGACGGATGACCGAGCTGTCAACGTTAGGTGGCGGCATAAATGAACCTCGCGACACATTAAATAACACGTCAGGCTGACTGTAATAGTTGACAGCAACCGTTACAGCACCTGCATCGCGGCTACCAACATCGGCACAGATACGGTCGGCCGCTTCTTTTTGCACCATAACAGTAATCGAGGTTATCGGCAACCTGTTTTCAAGCAACATCATAATGATGGGGGATGTTATATAATACGGCAGATTAGCACACACCGAGACCTTTTTACCCTTGAATCTTTCCTCGATAATCTTCATAATATCAAGCTTCATACAGTCGCCAAAGATTATTTCGACGTTGTCAAACTCGGACAAGGTTTCGGGCAACACAGATCTCAGTCTTTCATCTATCTCAATACAAACAACGTTTTTGGTGCGTTTAGCAAGCTCGGCAGTAAGAACTCCGATACCCGGTCCAATCTCTATTACGGCTTCTTCCCCATTCTGTATTGCACTTTCAGCCATTTTCGGACAAACCGACGGATTTATAAGAAAGTTTTGCCCCAAACTCTTTTTAAATGAAAACCCGTTTTTTGAAAGTACTTCTTTGATTGTCTTGGGATCGGTCAGTTGCATAAACGTACTCCTTAAAAAAATGTTAATTTTTTCAACAAAAACTTGAAATCGTAAATTATAAGAATTATAATATTTATAATAAGTATAGAATGTTCACCCTTTTGGAGGTTACTAATGAAATTTTACCAAAAGCACAAGAAATTGTCAATCTGGATTATGGCATTCTTTTTTGTTGCGGCAATAATTCTTTTCAGAGAATTGCTGACATCTATGCCTACGATATGGAAAGGCGTTAAGGCCTTTATGTCTATTATAAGCCCGTTTATCGTCGGCTTTGCCATTGCCTTTATTCTGTATGTACCCTGCATCAAGATTGAATGCTTGTTGAAAAAGACCAAACCTACCAATTTTATAAATAAACATTCTAGAGGCATTTCGGTAACGGTTGTTTATGTTTTGGCGCTTGCTGTAATTTCGGTTTTACTTGTGCTTATCATTCCTTGGCTTGTAAGGAATCTTATAAACCTCTATGAAAACCGCGATTCATATTATCAGACCATTCACGATTTTGTTTACTCCCGTTGCGATGAAAACGGCACGTTATTTAGCTTTAACCCCGAGCCTATTGTCAACATCTTCAAGTTTGATAATTATATTTCCGAAATCAACCTTGAAAAACTGACCTCGGTTGCCAACGGTGTTTATAAGGTTGGTACTACCATTGTTGATACCATACTTGCAATATTCTCATCGGTCTATATGTTAGTCAGCCGTGATACCCTGATACACTCGGCAGGACGTTTTATTTCACTGTTCACTTCCAAAAAGAATGTATCCTCTTTGCGCCGTTATCTTTCTAAAATTTCGGGCATTTTCTATAACTATATTTACAGCAGCATCTTCGATTCGCTTATCGTAGCAGTGTTAATGACTGTTGCACTCCTGATTTTGGGCGTTGATTATGCTCCGTTGTTTGGCATTGCCATAGGCGTTGCCAATCTCGTGCCAATATTCGGTGCTATTATCGCAGGCGTTTTTGTTGCACTGTTTTCTGCCGTCACCGACGGATTCTGGAGTGGTGTTTTGGTAGGCAGTGTTATACTCGTTATTCAGCAGATTGATGCCAATATATTACAACCGAGAATCGTGGGCAAGGGTGTCGGTGTACAACCGTTGTATACACTTATTGCCATCACCGTCGGCGGAGGCTTATTCGGATTCTGGGGTGTAATTTTGGGAGTACCGATTGTCGCAACACTCCAGCTTATTCTGACCGATATTATGGACGAACACGAGCGTAAGCTCAAAACCGTATCGGCCTCGGCCACTGACCAATGCCCCAACGAATCGGTTGAGGATGCAGATGACAATGACGCTACACCTCCCGATGACGAACAACCGATAGAGCAAAGCGATAATAACAACGATAAATAATTGCAAAACAAAACCGACCGTAGGGGTTGTACTCTAAAGGATATAAAAAAAGGACAAAATACCCGTGGCTTTTGAAACTGCGGGTATTTTTAAATATAATCTTTAAAAATTAACTAAAATATGATATAATAAATGGCCGATAAGTTACAATTTGTCTGATGGTTTTGCACTACACTACAAAAGCCCTCGTTTCAGAGAGCCTTAGGCATCATAATCATCACTGCAACAAACTCTAATTTTTGGAGGATAATATAATGCTTTATAAAGGTTATAGAACATTGCCGCATTTTATGTTAAAAGTAATTTGTTGTGTAATTATAATTTTATTGGTGGGTTGTAGAGCGGAATTTCAGATAGAAAACACAGAAAATCAGAGTTCACCAATCGAATCAGAGGCTACTTCAAACAAAAATACAGAGGATAATGACGCCACGTTTCATATAGACCTGACAAAAATATCTCCTATGATTCGGGAAAATGTAAGCGAAGATATAATAATATCTGCAAAAAAAGCAATAGAGGGATTCTTACAATATGAGAATAGTGTCGAGATAAAAGTAAGTGGGAACCGCCAACGATTTTTAAACGATATGGCATATGTGATTCACTGCTCTTGTCCAATGTTTGGTGCTTTTACTGATTTTAATGAGATGTCTTCCTATGATGAAGCATCAGGAACAGTGTCCTGGAGTTTTTTTGTAAAGGAAGCAGAATTTGACAGAATGCTGCAAGATTTTTATAATGTGACTAAGACATACTTGTCCAATATACAGTCAACAGACAGTGAAGCAATGCGTGCGATGCTTTTGTATTATGCAGTGATTGACGATTTGAGCTATGATTATGATTTGCTTGGCGAAAATTATGAGAAGTTAAGTAAAGAAGAAGCAAATTTGAAATCTTCACCGTATTATGTACTTGCAGAAAAAAGTGGTATTTGCACGAATATTGCGCAGGCATATATGTTTCTATGTACACAGGCGGATATAGCTTGCGGAACGGTTTTACATATGGGTGGCAGTGGTATGCATATGTGGAATATCGTTCAGATCGATGACAAGTACTATTATTGTGATCCTACTTGGGATGCGAATACCTCTCTTAAATATTTTGGAATCACAACAGCAGATCGGTCAAGCTGGGCAGGAGAGTATTCGGCGGATGGTGGAACAATGCTTTCTATTACAATTTTTGAAAAATACGAGATATCCGATTCTCGATTTGAAGTATTAAGAGGTAAATTGCCAGTAGAAATATCAGATGTAAAAGTAGATAGAGAATTGCAGACCATTACATTTGTGGGATATGAATATGAATACGTGTTTGAATGTTACGGAGCTGTAGCGTGACAATACAGTCTGTGACTTGACATTTTCAACCATTCTGCGTTAACATACAAAACCCCCGGATCTTATGAACTGAACCAGTAAAATTGGACAATAGACAAAATCCCCCCTGGTGTAGGAT
>JAZTYO010000042.1:0-36761 GCA_045636945.1 Acutalibacteraceae bacterium
ATGAACACTCGATATGGTGCGAGTGACGGGACTTGAACCCGTACGTCGTGGACACACGCCCCTCAAACGTGCCTGTCTGCCAGTTCCAGCACACTCGCATATTTCGAACGCTTTTCTCAAAGCGCTCGATTATATTACCACTTTAGCGTTAGTTTGTCAACCTAAATTAAAAAAATTATTCAAATCTTTCAAGTTTTTCGTTGAACAACATATCACGGTTATAAGTTACTACCTGCGGACGGCAGTTTCCTGCCGATTCAAACGACTGTAAGAACAGCATAGGGTTGATCGTTTCGGTATTGCCTGCAGGCAAAATAACCTTAACCGTAAGCACACAGTCTTCCCTGCCAGTTTCAATATTCTTGATTTTTTCAGCCAAATTCAGCAGGGTTATTTTATTCTTTTTACCCTTCTTTTCGGCAGGGATAACGTTACCGTTAAGCAACCTTTCAAGCGACTCCAACAGTCCATTGTCCTCGTCCTTATACACGATTGTATAAGAAGCATACGTCAACTCAGCCGTTTTCATCCAAGGCTCGGCTACATTAAGAATCTCAATGCCCTCACAAGCCTTTTCCTGCAATGCTTTCAACACCATTTCATTTGTAAAGCTATCGTCAACAATTTTTAAATCAATTACATCATAATCGGTTGTGATGCCCAAAGATAAAGGTTGTGCAAAGGTTAAATACAAATGCTGATTAAAGCCCTCGGTATACCAAGCAGGTATTTTTGCCACCTTGAAAAGACGAACCATATATCGGTTCATATCAAGGTGAGAAACATACTTCATTCGTCCTTGTTTGGCATAAAAAACTCTAACGTTTCTCAATGCAGACACCCTCCTTAAAACAGTTTGCACCGCAATTCTGACATTTTTCACGGCAATTCGGAGTTGTTGCCGACTCGTGAGCTAAACGGTTTTCTCTCTGCAAGAACTCTTCACTCACGCAGTAATCAAGGTGACTCCAAGGCAATACCTCGTCAAAGCTTCTCTGACGGTGGTTATAGAAATTGGGGTCAACATTGCAGTTTTCAAATGCCTGCATCCACTTATCGTAGTCAAACATCTCTCCCCAACCGTCGAACTTGCAACCAAGCTTGACAGCCTCCGCAATAACAGAGCAAAGTCTACGGTCGCCACGGGCAAAAATGCCCTCCAAAATACTTGTTTTGGAATCATGCCAGCTCAACGTAATCTTTTTGGTTGTAAGGCTTGAAACAAGAAGCTTCTGCTTGCGTTCAACCTCGTCCAAATCGTCCTGAGGCTCATATTGGAACGGAGTAAAGGGCTTAGGAACAAAGGTAGAAACACTAATAGAAACGTTGACCGACTTGCCCTTAGGACGGTCGGGCATTTCGTAGAACATATTGACTATTTTCTGACCCAATGAGGTAATGCCAACCAAATCCTCATCGGTTTCGGTAGGAAGTCCCAACATAAAATACAGCTTAACCGAGGTATAACCACCCTTGAATGCGGTATAGCAGGTGTTCATAATCTCGTCCTCGGTGACGTTCTTGTTAATAACGTCACGAAGTCTTTGTGTACCCGCCTCAGGTGCAAAGGTAAGACCCGATTTCTTAATTTTCTTAACCTTTTCGAGCAGTTCAGGTGAGAAATTATCAATACGAAGCGACGGCAACGAGATGCTGACCTTCTGCTGGTCACTCCATTCAAGCATTTCCCCCAAAAGCTCCGCAAGCTGAGTGTAGTCACTTGTACTCAATGAAGAGAGCGAAATTTCCTCATAACCCGTATTTTCACAAAGACATTTTGCCTGCTTATTTACGGTTTCAAAGCTCTTTTCACGAACAGGACGGTAAATAAAACCTGCCTGACAGAAACGGCAACCTCTAATACATCCGCGAAAAACCTCCTGTACTGCACGGTCGTGAACAATCTCGATAAACGGCGTTACAAAGGTTTCGGGATAAAAACTTTCATCAAGATTCTTGATAATACGCTTTTTAATGGTCTTAGGTGCACCATTTTTAGGAGTAATAGCCTTGATAGTCTTATCCTCGTTATACTCAACATCGTACAACGACGGTACATATACACCCTCTATCTGAGATGCTTTCAGCAAAAACTCCTCTTTAGATACACCTTTGTTACGGCACTCGCGATAAAGGTCGATAATCTCAAGGTCAACCTCTTCACCCTCACCGAGGAAGAAGATATCAACAAAATCGGCCAAAGGTTCGGGATTGCAGGCACAAGGTCCACCTGCAACAACCAAGTTTTTAAGGCTTGTTCTGTCTTTGGATAACATAGGTACACGACCGAGCTGTAGCATATTGAGAACGTTGGTATAGCTCAACTCATATTGCAAGGTAAAACCAATTATATCAAAGTCATATAAGGGATCGTGACTTTCAAGTGCGAACAACGGCATATCGTTTTCACGCATTATTTTCTCAAAATCAACCCAAGGCGCAAACACTCGTTCACACCAGATATAATCCTTTGAATTAAACTGCGAATAAAGAATCTTCATTCCCAAATGCGACATTCCTACCTCATAGGTATCGGGGAAACAAAACGCAAAACGCAGGTCCACCTTGGACTTGTCCTTTATAACGCTTCCCTGCTCATTACCGGCATAACGACCGGGCTTCTGAACTGAAAGCAATAATTGTTCCAATCTTTCTTCTGTCATCTTTTCACATCCGTGATAATAAATTTGGCATATTTCAAGAAATATACCGATATCCGTTTATCATTATAAGGTATAATCCCAATAAAAGCAATGATGGATTTGAAACATTTTGTATTGCGACATATAAACCCACCGTTAAAACTGCACAAGCAACAACTATTGACACTATTGAACACACTAATTGAGGATTAAAACACCTTTGTCGTTGCAGTAGTATTTCCAAAACAGTACCCCCATCAAGACCTCTTACAGGCAAAAGATTTACGAAACCCACTAAAAATTGAACAACCGCAAAGGCCAGTGTTAAAAGGCTGTTTGAAAACCACCCAACAATAAACAATAACATTGAAGCCAAAAGATTAGTAACAGGACCTGACAATGTTATAAAAAGACTGTCGCTCATTTTTGTGAACGCATTGCCGACGATGGTTACACCACCCAATCTGCATGTAACCGAGCTTGGTGCACAATGGGTCAACCTCATTGCAACAATATGTCCAATTTCGTGCAACACAGCCGCTAAAAGTGAAGCTGTCATATATCCCGTTGAGTCAGTTATAAGCAGGAAAGCAATTACAACCGCAAACGGAACCGATATGTAGAACTTGATTTTGAAAAGTTTAAAGCTCATACGTCACGCAACTCACTTAACAACCATTCGGGATCAATTCTGTAACTGTTGACCCTTACTTCAAAATGCAGGTGAGGTCCCGTAGACCTTCCCGTACTGCCGACAAGTGCTACGGTATCACCTTTTTTGACAATATCCCCTTCTTCAGCCATAAGCTTACTGCAATGTGCATATAAAGTTTCAAGGTTATCGCTATGGGTGATTATCAGATAATAGCCATAACTACTGCTATACCCTGCCGATTTCACAACACCGTCATACGCAGATAATATTTCGGTGCCTGAATCAGCAGCTATATCGAGTCCGTTGTGTAGTGAATACTTACCCGTTATCGGATGGTTGCGATAGCCGTACTCTGACGATATTCTACCTACAACCGGCCATTGCAGAGTGTTTATATTGGCCGCAACCGTAGTAGTTTCCATATCATCATATTCTAATATATGCCCTGTTACTTCACCATCAATCTCGGGGTCATATTCCTCTATATCAGATTCACTTTCCTCAACCGTTGACTCGGTTGATTCGTTGTTTTGGTCGTCGGTTACAGTTGATTCGTTTTGCGACTCCAACGGTGTTTTATCCTGGGGCTCAAGTACCTCGGACGTTTTAGTTATTTCATCAAATTTTTGGTGATACAAAGCACTTAATTTAGTGTAAAACTCGCCACCGAAAAGTCTGATTCCTAAAGCAAACAAAAGTATTACCGCAACAGTAACGGTCTGCAAAATCAGAATATTAAGCTTTTGGTCCTTTTCTTTAAGTCTGACCGATGATATTTCCTGCATAAAACAACCGCCTTGAGTATATTTTCTATTAATTTTATGCAGTCAAGCCTACAAAAAGACTAAAAAATAAAGGTGTCGTAACCGACACCTTAATAATGGTTGTAGTTTGTCGAAACACTGAAAAAGTGTTTCGACAAACTATCATCATTATGAAATCATTATTTGTTTTTAACTTTACCCTTCTTTGCCTCATCTTTAGGCTTTTTGAAGGCTCTTACCATACCGACAATCGTTAGAATAATCAAAGCAATAATCATAATCACAAACAAAGCCAGCGGTAACGACCACATTGCGCCAAAAGACGGTGCAAGCGCAATAATTAATATCCATTTAACGATATTGTACAGTATTCCGGCTTCTATACCTCCCGAAGCAAAGATTCCAAGCATTACAAAAGATAGAATAAAAATGATTTCGTAAAGCAAGGGCAAAACAACCATTACCTTGTTTTTTGTCTTGATTCCGACAATCGCAAGCACGTACATCACAAGATAAAATAACAAACAAAGCAGTAACGAGAAAATAGGATTCTCAAAAGCCTCGGCAACGTTTTCACCCGAATCAGGGAACAAGCCCTGAATAATCTCAAACCAGCCCATTATAATACAACCTGCGTATGTAGCAAAAAACGCTAAAAAAGCTGCCGCATTGGCTACCAATTTCTTATTCCTTTTTAACCATTCCATAATTTATCTCTTTCCGGTCGAGCCAAATCCACCTGCATTACGTTCGGTTTCATCCAACTCCTCAACCTCTTCAATTTCGGGCATAATAACGGGAGCTATAACTATCTGTGCAATACGCTCACCCGAAGATACGGTATATTCCTTATCCGACAGATTGATAAGACCAACCTTAACCTCGCCTCGATAATCGCTGTCTACAACGCCGACACAGTTGGAGAGGGTTATTCCGCTTTTAATAGCCAAACCGCTTCTAGCGTAAATATAAGCAACAAAGGCATTAGACTCGAGTGCTATTGCGATACCCGTAGGGACAAGCACCCTCTCACCGGGTTTTATAACAATATCTCCATCAATACAGGCATACAAATCCATACCTGCACTGCCACCCGTAGCAGCCTTTGGTATGATAGCGTTTTCACTAACTTTTTTAATCTTTAATAACATAGATGCACCTCGTATAATTATTTGAAAGCAAAGGTGTTGCAGGTAGAGTCAAGGGTCTTAAAAGTATAGCCCTGAACTTTGAGGTCCTTGATAACCTGGTCCAAAACCTGACTTGTAACCTTCTTTATATCGTGAAACAAGAGGCAAACCTCATCACGAAGCTCGCCTTTATACTTCAAGTGGTCCTCAATCTCGTTAATAACGTAGGACTGAGAAGGCGATTTTGAGTGGGTATCACCGCTATCGATATTCCAATCAAAATAGGTATAGCCTTTTTCTTTCAAAATTTCTTTAACGGTTTCAAAGCCATTCTTACCAAGCTTGTTGTAAGCAGTTGTACTACCACCCGGAAATCGTGTAAGATTCGAACGGATACCCGTTTTGTTGTAAACAACGTCACTAACAGCGGTCAAGTCTTTAATAAATGCCTCAGGGCTTGCGTATAACTGATTCAACTCGTGGGTGTTGGTGTGCAGACCGATAGCATGTCCACCCTCGTAAATATTTTTGATTTTGCTGACACCCATAGTACCAACAACAAAGAAGGTTGCCTTAACATCGTTATCGGCAAGAGTTTTCAAAATAGACTCGGTATAGGAACCGGGGCCGTCGTCAAACGTAAGGTAGCAAACCTTTTCACAAGCGGAATCGTCAACACCGAAGGGGTTATCATCGGGAGTAGGCAGGTCTTTTGAAGTGACCTGTGTAATCGACGACGTGTTGGAAGAGGTGTTAGAAGAAACAATGTTCGAGGATGTTGTGGAAGAACTAACCTTCGACGAGCTTTCGGTCGATTCAGTTTCTGAAGAAGCAGTGCCGATTTCGGAAGATGTTGTAGTCGACGGCGCCGAGGAATTATCCAACGTTTCGGTGCTGCTCGATAAATCCGATCCGTCAGCAACATCACGATGGTTGATATCATAAACGACAAACGATAACATTGCAATCGCCGCAACAACAACGACCGCAACATACATCATTAAAAACGATTTAGCCTTATTCTTTTTTGCCATATTAAAAACTCCTTTACCAAAAAGCAAAAATCAGTTCGAGTAAACAAAAATAATACCAAATGCACATATATAATTATTATAACAGAATCTCATTAAAAATAAAAGAACTAAATTTACAAAATTTTATTTATTTCGGTAAATAATACGTTAAAAAGATGTTGGAATAAAAAACTGTTGTTAAATTTTAAAAAATGTGCTATAATGAAGCAAATGATTAAAACTCTTATTTGGAGGTATAAAATATGAGTGAAAGAAAGACAATTATTTTAAGTGACAGCACCAGCGACCTTGGTGCAGAAATTATAAAAGCACGTGATATAAAAATCAGCCCTCTGACTGTTGTCTTAGGTGACGATAAGTATCTTGACAGTGTTGAAATCACTCCCGATGATGTTTACGCATATTACAAAAAGAATGGCAAGCTCGCAAAGACTACTGCTACAAATATGGCTGAACATGAGGACTTTTTGGGTGAACACCTCAAAAACGGTGAAGAAGCTGTATATTTCACTATCAGCTCCGAATTGTCGACCACCTATAACAATGCTCGTCTTGCTGCCGAGGATATGGATAACGTTTACGTTATCGACAGCCGAAATCTTTCAACAGGTATTGGTCTTTTAGTGCTTCACGCTTGCGACCTTGCCGACGAAGGCAAATCTGCAAAGGAAATTTACGACGAAATAACTACATTAATTGACCACGTTGACGCTTCGTTTGTAGTCGATACACTTGAATATCTCCACAAAGGCGGACGTTGCTCTTCCATCGCTACATTGGGTGCAAACCTTTTGAAACTAAGACCTATGATTCAGGTCAAGGATGGCAAGATGTCAGTCACAAAGAAATACCGCGGCAAGATGACCGAGGTTTTGAAGCAGTATGTCAACGAAAAACTTAATGATGAAAACGGTTTTATTGGCAAATACATTTTTGTAACACATTCCGGTAACTGTGATGAAATTGCCAAAGAGCTTAGAGCAATGGCACTTGAAAAACATCCTGACAAAGAAGTATTTATAACCCGTGCAGGTTGCACAGTTTCCTGCCACTGCGGTCCCGGAACACTCGGAATTCTCGGAATCAGACAAAATAAAATCTAAAAAGCACAAAACGTCCAAGGGTAACGGCATAGCCCTTGGACGTTTTTATTATACCCTATATTTGGTGCATCTCTACTGTGTAGGGGCGCACCTACGAAAGCATTGGCTTTTTGCGGAACGGATGAATCCATTCCCTACAAATCGTGTCGTATAATTTTTTGTAGGGCGTGGCCTTGGTACGCCGTTGTAGGGGCGATTCACGAATCCCTCGTTTCGGGAGCACACAGAAGTGCTCCCCTACATCCCTGTTCGCCTGCGGACGGGCAGTTTCAGGAAGAACAAGCCCCTCCCCTACAAGAATCTATAAATCGTTTTGTAGGGCAGGGCCTCTGTGTCCTGCTATTTTTTACGGAATGGATAAATTTATTCCCTCCACGTGTCGTTTGCGCGTTTTGAAAGAATTGCAAACGGTTCGTCTGCCTCGCCTTCCCCTACATCTTATGAAAGATTTTATTTAGCTTTATCAATTACGTGGACATCGAGCTGATTATACGGGATAGTGATACCGTTTTTATCAAACTCACACTTAATCTGCTCAAGCAAATCGAAATGTAAAGTCCAATAGTTCTCGGATTTTACCCAAACACGCATTGTGATAATCACAGCACTGTCGGAATGCTCGGTTACTCGGCAGAAAGGCTCGGGGTCCTGTAAGGACAGCTTATGTGCCTTGACACATTCCATAATAATAGCTTTGGCCTTTTCGGGGTCATTATCATAGCTGATACCAAACTGCAAATCCATACGTCTTGTGGATTCCTTGGAATAATCTATGATAGTCTTATTTACCAACTGACCGTTAGGAATAACTATCTGACGGTTGTCAGGTGTTTTCAAGGTCGTATGAATAAGGTCAATCTTTAATACAGTACCCGAAACACCGTCGGTTTCAATATAATGTCCTGTTGAAAACGGTTGGGTCAAAAGCATAAGTATACCGCCTGCGATATTGCCTAAGCTATCCTTCAAGGCTAAGGAAACGGCAATAGCAGCTGCCGAGAATGCGGCGACAAGACCCGTTGTTGATATTCCTAAATTTGAAAGTGCAGCCAAAAGCACAACGATAAGTATTACAATATGTATCGTCTTTAGCAAAAAGTTTACAAGCGATACGTCAAGGCTTGTTTTACTCAAACCCTTGCGAAGCAATTTCACAAGCAATTTGCTAAATACCCATCCGAGGACAAATATAAGTATACTGCCTAAAATTTTAAATCCGTAGGTTTTACCGAAATTTATCAAATCGTCGGTAAGCGATTTAAATGAAAAAAGAGTCAACATACAAAAATCCTTTACAAATACAATTATTCAGCGGCGGCCATAACAGCCGCCGCTTTCAATAAATCTTATTTACCTTCTTCAACAACAAGGTCGTCAACAGTAACGTTTACCGCTGCAACGTTGGCACCCGTCATACTCTGAACCTTATCCTTGACGTTCTGCTGAACAGCCTCTGCAACGTCCTTAACCTTGATATGGTCATAAACAGTAATGAAAATATCAATGGCAATAGCGCCGTTTTCACTAGTAAGACCAACGGACTTTGAATGCACGTTACGTGATGCGTTCATCAATCGCTTCCAGTTGCGAAGCTGAATAGGACGTTTTGCAAGACCTGCAACGCCTTCAACCTCCAATGCAGCAATACCTGCAATCTGAACAATAACCTCACTGTTGATTGCAAGACCTGTAGACTTCTTAACTTCCATTTTGGACCTCCACAATATATTTAATAATAGTTTCCGAGAGTATTATGTATATATTATAGCATAAAATTTCAAACACGCAACTATTTTACAGCGATTATTTTAATTTTTTCTAAATCTATTTTGATTTGAGAGGTCACAGCGTCCTGAATTTGGAGTGTTTGACTGGTCAAAAGGTCGTCTGACGGCACTATTACAGTTACCGATTCATCCGATTTTATAACCAAGGCATCCTCAAAGCCTTTAGCTTTTATAACCGTTTCTATCGAGCTTTCGGCCGAAACGTCATCGGCTATTCCCTGCAAGCTTCCCAAAGCCTTAGCCTTATCGCTATCAGAGGCTTCGGAATTGTTTACAATCTCGGTCAACGTTTTTACCGTTTCGGTACGGCTTTGATTTCTTTCCACTCTCGACTGTGCAACCCTGTCAACTGCACCCGAGGTCTGCACAGCCTGACCCAAGGAACTGTTATCAACATACTCGTTAGCCCCAAGGTTGTTTTTGTCGTTCTCCGGCACCGAGTCAAAGGATGACAACCTCATATTCAACCAGACTGCCGCAGCAAGACACATCACCAACACTGCCGTAACAATATGCCTCTTTGAGAAAACCTTACCTTTTTTCATTACAAAATACTCCCTTCGTTAAGACCTGCCAATAATACATATTTTATCTTGGTCAACGTTCAACGCCGACTTTATTGCCAAACGCACTGCCGATGCCACCGAGGTGGTTTCACCGCTTTCACATACGACCACAACTCCCCTTATCACCGGCATTTTTTCGGTAACTACCAACGGTCGTTCATTACCGTCGGCATCCTTGACCGTTATATACGTTTTGTGATTGCTGTCACTTTGTTGGGTTTTGAGGTTGGATTGGTCACGCGTAAGGTCGGCATCGGTTTTAACCTCGTCGGCATACACATATTCTGTACCGCTTTCAAGCGTAATCATAACCGTTACCTTACTGCCTCCGAGCATATCAGATATAATTTCTTCGAGCTTACCCTCCAATCGGTCGGTGTACTCCCCTGCACCGTCCGAAATTTGTTTAATCTCGGACTGAGTATTGGTTGCAGGTTGCTCCTTTGAAAAATCGAATGATGAAACAAGTAAAAGCAGTAGCCCCAAAATACCTATTGCTATCAAAAAACTGCTTTTTGACTTTGGCAGTTTTTCTTTCAGTTTCCCAAGTTTTTCTTTGATATCCATTACATCACCTTTCGGTCACAGTTCCTTTTAGCCCAAGCTCGTTTAACACAGCTTGGCATTTTTGTCCGTTACCTTTCGGACAAACGATTTCTACTTCAGTAATAGATATGCTGTTGTCCTCCGAAATATCCGCGTTGACCGATATTTCTGAAAACTCTATTCCCTTTTCGGAAAGTTTCTCATAAACAAGCTGTTCAACCGTTGATTGTGTCACGGCAATATTAAGTTCATCGGCCGATTGCTCAATCCAAACAGCATTTTCCGAGTTGAAATTCATTTCCAAATTAAAATCGGTATCTGAAACATCGGCCGAAACACCGCTAATAACCGCAACAATTATCGAAACCAAAGCTACAGACACAAGGGTTTTAGCATTTTTCTGTATATTACCTTCAGGTAAGAGCATCATTATCACGCCAAAGAATACAAACGACACACAAAGCGATGCCACAACCGACCTTAATGTTTCCATTGTAACCTTAAGCCAGCGAAACCATTGTGACCGAAATTATGAACAGTACACCAATAAATATCATAATCCCGAGCACAAACGCCACAGCCGAATCGACCGAGCGTATCAATGCCGAGGCCTTTTCCTTTCCTAAAACATCAGAAATCATTGCCGTAAAAAGCAAAACAACACGCCAAAGCAACAGTTCAACAACTACTGGTAAAAGCAACACCGCCAAGGCAACTATTCCGTATATTGCAACCGACGAGCTGAGCAATTTAAGACAGCCCTTAACTGTCCCCAAAGCCTCAGACACTGCACCGCCGACTAAGGGCACAGCCGAGCCTATCACAAACTTTGCCGTTTTATCCTTTAAAGAATCGGCCGAGCCATTTATAATGGTTTGTATACCGAGTACCGCAAGAATAACCGTAACGCACAAGCCTAATATCCAACTCGAAATGCGTTTAACCGTCCTTGCTACCGACGATGTATTGAAATCGTTTAAAACACTTCCCGACACCGATAACCCTAACTGCATTCCCACCATTGGAGTTATCACAAGTGAAGATACGGATGATACCGCTTCACTGACTACAAGCATTACTGATGAAAAACCTGCAGCAGTCAAGGTCCTTCCTCGCGATACCAAAACTGCCGCGAAAATCGGGATAAACGATAGCATAAACGTACCTGCCGATTTTATTGCCGACACCGACGACACTACCGTGGATATGGCAGGCATAATTGCCGCCGACAGTATGCCCAACGTCAGAACGTAATCTACGCTTTTATTTACAGGCATCATACCGTTAGCCACCGAGCCGAAAAGCAACATCGCTATTATTGAGCAACCCGATGCTATCGGTCGTTTGCCTCGGGATTTCATAAACTCCCATATCTGTTGAAAGATATTTTTCGGAGTAAACTGCTCGGTCCACGAGGTATCAAGACCCGATATATCTATTCCGTCCATATACTCCTTAACGTCATCGGGCAAGCTTCCGGAAAGCTTGTCAGCTTGCGTTATTTCATACTGCTGCTTATAGATATCCTCGGTCGAGATTTCTTCTGCCGAGCAATCAAGTGACCATAAAAGCGACATCAAAACTATTGAAACGACCAATAACCTTTTCATTGAACCAGCTCCACAGCTGCTTTTAAAATGTCCTCAACCAACGGAAGCGTCAGCACCGTAACCGATATTTTGCCTGCAAGCTCGACCTTTGAGCCCATTGATGATTGTCCAAAATCACGGCATACGTCAACGGCAAAATTCGTGATATAGCATATACCAAGGCACTTCAGTACCGTTTTGAATATACCAATATCAAGTCCCGACGATACGAATATATCCTCAATTTTCGTAAACAGACCTGATGACGTAACAATCAATGCTACCAGCACAACACTGCCTGCCACCAACGAAATAAGCATTGCGTATTCGGGTGCAAAACGGCGAACTGTAATCACTGCTACCGCTGAGAGCAGACATACCCCGACAACCGTCAGCATATCAGAGCCCGAAAACCGATTTTACGGTTTCAAAAAGGTTGCCGATTTCGGAAACAACCATAATCAATACGACTATAAGACCTGCAAGAGTCGTCAACATAGCCTGCTCTTCCCGACCCGAGCGTTGTAAAAGCTGATGCAGTACCGCTACGATTATTCCGATACCTGCGACTTGAAAAATAAAATCCACATCCATTGTAAATTACCTTTAGATTAAAATAATAAACAAAGCCACACCTGCAAGCATAAATAAGGTTCTAAAAAGCCTACCGCGTTCTGAAACGTCTTTTTCGGCCTCTGAGGATAACTGTTGAAACTTTAGCTTATAATACTCGCAATGGTTTGAAAGTTCCTTAATATCACCCTCTGAAAGACCCATAATAAAATCGATAACTATGGCTCGGTCGAGTGCATTCACACCGCTTGAAATCAGAATCTCACCCACGGCCGTTCGGTTGGTTACATTATGCTTATCGAGGCTGTTTAGAAATTTCAGTTCTTTGTTGCCGTTTTCTTTGAATATGTCAAAAATACTGCGGTGGCTGTAACGCATCGTTCCCGAAACTGACGTCGCAAACAAAGTCAGTTTTTCCAAGAACCTTTTTCGTGCCATTAAACGGTCACAGTATATAAACCCAACAGCACCAAGCGAAATGCTTAATGCCAGAAGTCCTAATAACTTAAGCATTAACAACACTCCGTTCAATCGCCTCAAGCGTAAACGTGCCTTTGTTGTTTATTACACGGTAAACCTCGGGAATATCACCTACCGAGTGTAGAAATACTACCCTATTGATAGCACCCGAATTTAAAACACAACGTGCAACGGGGTTTTTGAGTAATTCCTCAGCCATTCCCGAATGTACAGTACAAAAAGTATGCGCACCCGAATGAAAGCTTTTTATAATCGCATTGGCCTCGGTAATACTGCCGATTTCATCAAACGCTATAACCTCAGGACTAAGTGTTCTTATTGCCATCTCAATCCCCTCTTGCTTGGTACATCCTGTCAGTACATCGGTCAGAGGTCCGACGTCGTTTTGAGGTATCGAGTTACGGACTGCCGCTATCTCCCCTCTTGTGTCAATAATCGCTACACGTCGTCGATGTGTACCGATACCGTGCGATACAAGCCTTACAGCATCCCTTAAAACGGTGGTTTTGCCCGATGACGGCGGTCCTGCAATAAGCATACCCTTGGACAAATGCTCTACAATCCGCTTCGCACAACCTATATATTCAGCAGCAATTCTGATATTTATTGACGATATTTGCACAAGACCTGTCAGTTGACCGTTATCGTATATTGCAGATGCGGCAAGACCTGCTCGACATCCGTTTTTCAAGGTGATAAACCCCTGCCGAATCTGGTCGGAATAAGCATAAGCCGAATAATCGCACATACTTTTAAACACTTCCGACAGTTCTTTTTCAGTAACGGCATAAAGCCCATGCTGCAAAAGATGGCAAACGTTACCCCTACTCGACAGAAAAACGTTTTCTCCGTCAACCGTCAGGGACAACGGTCTTCCTGACCTCAACCGTATCTCAGAAATACCGTTTTTTACCCTTTGCGGCAGATTTATAAAAATGTCACTGATACTTTTAGGGAAATATGTAGCAACGTCGTTTATTATCTCTGATTTTTTATCCGATGTCATAGCACGTCCATCCTTTCTGAAACAGTTTATGTGCCAATTTCAAAAATTAGAACAAAACAAAACAACCAACAGTCAATGCCATTGGTTGTTTTTGTTATCTATCGCTATTTATTTTTTATCAAACAATGCCCTGCGTTCGGTAGAATGACGCATCATTGCCCTCATACCGTCAACATCCTCGGTTTCAAGCATTGTCATTAAATCATTGAACTTATCAATAAACATATTCATCTGCTGAAGCAAAACATCCTTGTTTGCAACGAAAAGTTCACTCCACATAAGGTCGTTGATTCTTGCGATTCGTGTTAGGTCGCGGAAAGAGTCTCCCGTGAACTTCTCCATATTTTCCTTGTCGTTGCAGGTCATCAGCGTTATTGCTATACAGTGAGTAAGCTGAGAAAGGAATCCAATCATTTCATCGTGTTCCTCGGGAGAAAGTGTTGTGACGTTGGAAAATCCAAGCAATCGTCCAAGCTCAATGCAGGTTTCGATGGCTTCTGGAGTGTTTTTCTCGGTAGGGGTTACAATGTAGTTGGCGCCGATAAACATTTTGTCGGTGCTGTTTTCGACACCTGATACCTCACGGCCTGCCATAGGATGCGCCGCAATAAACTCAACATCGGGACGGAGCATATCCTGTATTTTATATACAATACTCCGCTTTACACCCGTCACGTCGGTAATCAATGCACCGCTTTTAAAAAGGTGCTGATTTTTCTCAATCCACTCCACAAAAACATGAGGATACAATGCAAAAATAACAAGGTCGGCATCACCTATCAGCTTTTCATCAATCTCGGTTGAGCCTTCGTCGATAATATTTTCTTTGATTGCATAGTCTATCGAGCTTTGCTCCAACGTAATTGCACTGATTTGAAAACCAAAGCGTTTAAGCACCTTGGCATAGCTACCGCCCAAAAGTCCAAGACCCACAATCAATATATTTTTACTTACATCTACTATCATAATAATCACCTCTATTTTACGTCTGCCGTAGCCTCTGAATTCACTAATTTATCATTAAATCTCGGTGTGAGGAGCAAATGTTCCTGCGACTTTAAGTTGGTCACACACCTTACTTAGCTCTTCTATCATTTTCTTTCCGCTTTCGCTATCCACAGTACCGTCGATTTCAATGTAGAAATAATACTGCCACGAATGTTTTTTCATCGGTCTGCTGCGAAGTGCGGTCATACTGTAACCGTGTTGACCGATAATGCTTATAGCATTCGCCAGCGAACCTGCCTCGTGTTTAACCGTAAGCAATAAAACAGTGCTTGAAAGTACGGGCGAATCAGCAGGTACCTTTGAAAGAACCGCAAAACGGGTGGTATTTTCACCGCTTTTATTGATATTAGCCTCAATAATTTTGAGCCCGTAAAGCTCGGCAGTTTCTGCACTTGCTATTGCACCGTAGGATTTGTCCAAGGCTTCGGCAACCGATTTTGCAGCAAGTGCCGTATTGTTAGACTCCACGGTTTTAAATCCACGCATATTGATATAATCGTGGCATTGACTCAGCGCCTGAGGATGGCTTGTAACCTTCTTTATATCCTCCACCGTCGCACCGAAAATCCCAAGAAGGTTTTGGTGAATCTCAAGCTCATAAATTCCGTTTATATGAAGCGAACCCGAAAAAATGAGGTCCATAGTCTGTCCAACTTCACCTGCATAGCTGTTCTCAATCGGAAGAACGGCAACGTCACACTCACCGCTGACAACCGAGTTGTATGCCGCTTTGAAATCACTGTAAGAAACACGGTTGCTTTCCGGGAATATACGGCCTGCCGCAATATGAGCAAAAGCACCCTCTACACCACTGTATGCCACCTTCAGACCGTTTTGCAATCTATACTGATACGCACGTGATACCGACATCATATTTTTAAGATAATCGATATAATAACCTTTAAGCACCTCGTCATTAATAAGAGCAGAGTTGCGTTCTATAACCGCATCCTCGCGTTTTTGGTCGAGGATAGGAAGACCGAACTCCTTCTTATGCTCATAAACCATTTCGGCTGCCCTCATTCTCTTGACGAACAGCTCTGCCATCTGAGAATCAACCTCGTTTATGATTTTTCGTGCTTCCTCCAGCTTGTTAGACATCTTTAATCACCCTCTGAAAAATTATTTACAGTTTATCTGCAATATCAAGAATAAGTCTTTCGGTTTTTTCCCAGCCCAAGCAAGGGTCGGTAATTGATTTACCGAAAATATGCTCATCAATACCCTGTGCTCCGTCTTCGATATAGCTTTCAATCATCAAGCCTTTTACAAGACGTTTGATATCGGGGTTCTGATTGCGACTGTGAACGATATCCTTAGCAATACGCACCTGTTCAAGGTACTTTTTGCCTGAATTGTTATGGTTAGTGTCAACGATTACCGATGGGTTGGTTAGGTTAGACTTTTCATAAAGCTCCTCAACGCGAAGAAGGTCTTCATAATGGTAGTTGGAAACGTTTCTGCCGGCATAATCAACGTAACCGCGAAGAATTGCATGGGCATAAGGGTTTCCGTCGCTTGTTACTTCCCAACCGCGATAGAGGAACGTGTGGCTCGACTGTGCGGCAACAATAGAGTTCATCATAACACCAAGGTCACCACCGGTGGGGTTTTTCATACCGACGGGGGCCTCAAGACCGCTTGCAGTAAGTCGGTGCTGCTGATTTTCGACCGAACGCGCACCGATTGCAACATACGAAAGCAGGTCGGAAAGGTAACGGTAATTCTCAGGGTACAGCATCTCATCGGCGCAGGTGAAATTATAGTCACGAAGTGCAGACAAATGGAGGTCGCGAATAGCAACGATACCCTTGTACATATCGGGCTTGGCTTCGGGGTCGGGCTGATGAAGCATACCCTTGTAGCCCTGACCCGTAGTTCTCGGTTTGTTGGTGTATATACGAGGAATAATAATAATTTTGTCGGAAACCTGTTCTTCAATTTTACGCAAACGGGAAATATATTCAAGCACAGGTTCACGATGGTCCGCAGAACAAGGACCGATAACAAGAATAAACTTATCAAGACTACCGTCAAAAACAGCCTTAATGCTTTCATCACGCGATGCCTTTACCTGCTGCATACGCTCGGTCAGCGGATACTCTTTTTTCACCTCCTGCGGGATAGGAAGCTTTCTGTGGAAGTTCATACTCATGTGAATCTGCCTCTTTTCAAAATGATAAATTAAAAATAAAAAGTCCGCACTGTCTTAGCCTAAAAAAGCAAAGAAAATGCGAACTGTCCGTTCATATTGAAACCAAAACTTTATGCTTTGGAAATCACAGAAGACGGGCAGCCCTTTTCAAAGAAATAAAAGTAAAAATAAAACTTGTTATTCATCATTTTAACTGCCTCCTTTTGTGATTTTTCTGTAGTATACCACGCTAAAGCGATAAAGTCAATAGCTTTTTTAAAATTTTTATTATTCTTAAGAAATATAAACAAACCATTCTGAATTCAAATTGCTTGAGTTCCTTGTCAAACTTCACTACGAAGCATCTTTTAGCATCTGTGCTTTTGACACTTTATCCTCAGTTTCCAACATATTCTCAATAAAAATTGCGTAGCCCTTGGTTGGGTCGTTGACAAGGACGTGGGTAATGGCGCCGATGAGCTTGCCGTTCTGGATGATCGGGCTGCCAGACACGAGTGTGTCAAGTAGGATACAACACCTTTTTTTGAGGTATTTTTAGGCGTATTTTACCTTAAAATACTCATTTTGGCCCTCAAATACGCACGATTTAACCTTTTCTAACGCATTTCGCCTTTTCACTGTAGAATTGGCGAGCCGCTATGTACTTATTTTTCGCGATTTTCGTTAAAAATAGAGGGTGTACAATTCTACACGATATTTTAGAATTTATAGAACAGTTTTATATCCCTTCGTAAAATAAAAACACAGAAAAAACGCAGAATATAATCGCTTCTCAAAATGTTTTTTGTAAATTTTGATATCTGTGCTGCAACAATCAATTCCATATAATTTCTACTTGTCTGAACTCATTCTATCAAAAGCCAATTCACATTCACCGATATATGTAAGCGTATCAAACTAATTTTTATGTGGGGGATTGATTAACTACCTGAATCATCCATACAAATAGTTTCGAAAAATTCAATCGCCTTGTTTAGCATTGTTGTAAAAGTTCCTTCATGATCCATCTTTGTAAATCGTTCTACAATCTCTTTTGTCCTTTCTTTTGTTAAAACAAAACGATCATCCGTCTGAAGAATTCGTTGCATATTTCGATAAAAAACTTCTGATGGTATATATTCATCTCTGTGTATATAAATCTGCTCAAGAATATACACAGGTATAACTCTATCTTCGTGCTCAAAATCAAGTAATTCAGTAATTGAAATTTTATGTTCTTGATAAGCTGGCAACTTTTTTGATATTTTCACTATACAGTTATGCAGATACTCTCGAGATAAATCTCGCTCTCCGAGTTTAGATAATCTAGATTTAATTTCTAAATAAAGCTCGGAAATTCCAACGTTAGGCGAAGTTGCGTTAACATGAAAGTCTCCATAAACGCCAAACATTGTACCATTTTGTGTGCCATCGGCATGATAAAAATATGCTATTGGGCAGTGGGCTACGCTAGGATTTTCGCTGTGCTTGCCTACCATTACTTTGTATGCTATAACATTCCATAAACAGAAAATTACATAGACATTTCCATCTGAATCGTTATACTCAAAAAGCATATTACTGCCTGTGCGCGAAAAACGATCTGCAAGCATTGTCACATAAGCATCATTCACTACATTTACCAACGTATTAGATTGATCGGGATCTAGAATATAAGAAGTAATCATATAATATTCATTTTCTTTATACTCTTCTATATCATTAATATAGCAATGCCATTCGTATGCAATTTTTGCAACTGTATGTAGCACAATTTCTGATATGAACAGGTCTCTAATATCTGACTTTGAACTAATCGTAATATCCGCAAGCGGAAGATCAGTTATTTTATCTTCTGTTGCACCATTGATTTTCATCAGTTGCTCTTTGGGACCCACTAATACTGTGTGCCCATCATTATCCTTCATTCTAAAAAGCCTGTTAGCATCCATAATGGATTGATTATCCGATATACTAATGCTTTTTTGGGAAATATATTCGCCAATAGATAAATCTGCAGAAAACCGAACGGGATCGCCATCGCGTTCAGTTAGGCCTATCCTATTTCTAAAAACATCAAGTTGTCTTATCATAGCGCTCTCATAGTGATCATTTGTAAATGAATTATGTGTATGACACACAAAACTTTTCCTTAGTTTTGCACCGGTTAGCGCGGCAGGAATAATGTCTGATACAGTTAAGTCCTCATCGTTATTGCAGTATATGCACCTCATATACGTCTCCTTTTCTTGATAATAAGCTTAATCTAACATTTCGATTTCACATTCCGAAAACCATCCGTTAGCTAAAGCCGTTGATTGAACCAAGGATGGATTTTCCGAATATGCTACAACAGCCAAACTATCCATCGCTCGTGTACAAGCAACATAAAACAATCTTGCTGTTCGTTGAATACTGGTATCTTTACCTTCTTTTTCATTTTTCAAGTCGGTTTGCGTTTTTTCTTTAGCCCCAAATAGTTTTTCGTAACTAAACAAAAACCCTCGAGCCTCAGAATCATCTAAAACTACCATTACCCGAGGATACTCTAATCCTTTCACTCCTTGATGGGTAGCAAAACGACTTTTATCGGAAACATATGCGGCATAACGTTCCATTTCGTCAAACGGAACATTTAATGCTACTTTTAATGCTATAACTTTAGGATCGTCTCCAATATAGTTACTATCAATTATTTCTTCCATACGTTCACTGATATCATAAAGTCCAGATTCTTTGATATTTCTTAAAACATCAATACAGGAGGGAATTTTACCATCGTCCCAAAGAGCAAATAGTGATTGTGTGGCGGATTCAGCCTGCTCCAACTTTTCTTGCTGCTTATCCAGTTGCAACTTCAATATCTTTTTATTTAACAAAGGAGAACTTTGCCGAACAATTTTTGCAATTTCGAAAGTATTGCCGGCTTGATGTGCCTTAACAAGCGGAGATATTGTGTTGGCAAGAAAAGATATTTCTGATATTTCACCTTTTATCAAAGCGTTTTCAAATTCTTTTGATTCATGCAATGGAGTATATAAATTGCTAATAGAGAATCGGCTTGCAGCCATATGATGTTCCAAAATTAAACATTCATATCCTGTGTCCGTTTGCCACTCAATATCGCCAGTTATTTCAGACATTTTTTCTGCAACATGTCTTTCGGTCTGTTCCTTGTTGTTCAATGCGCTCGCAATGAACAAACGCACAAACCCCTTTTTCGCATCACTTCTTGGGCGTTGCTCTTTGCCATCTGATAATTTTCGAACTGCATTGGCTAACTCAACAATTCTCACAGCGCTACGATGGTTCATGACTTTCTGCGGAAAAGCCCATTCTTTTGGGACTGACCTATCCAACTGTTCTTTGCCATCCATATAAACTTTTTGCATGGTATCGCCAAACATTCCAATAGCCCAATTTTTGTGATTTTCGTAAACGCAAAGAAGGGCATCAACAAGCTCTTTCTTTGTATCCTGACTCTCATCAATTAACATGATGGGGAATTTGCTTATTAGAATTCGTTGCATGGTTTCTTTTGTTGCTATAAATTCAGAACCGATTTTAATTACTTCATCGTGACTCAATGAATCAAAGCCTAAATTTTCACCATTAGGGTTGTATGAAAACCGTTTTACTGTTTTTATTCTTTCTAAACGTCGCTGCTTGCTTTCAATTTTTTTCGCCCTGTTAACTGCTGCGGAACCTCCTCTACCAGTCTGTTGTTTGTACTGCAATTCATCGATTTCTGTAGCAATAGATCCTTCTATCCATATCTTTATATCCTGTTGGAAGTTCTTAATCATTTCCCATAGAAAGCTATGGATTGTAGATACCATAAAGATGGGTTTATATTGCAGACGTCTACCGATTTCATCACAAGCGGCATTTGTATATGTAATAACCGCAATTTGCTTTCCACATTCGGCCAAACAATGCCCTTTTTCTTTGTCAAGATATTCAAGTGTGTTAATCAAACTTCGAGTTTTACCGGAACCAGCACCGGCAAACATAAAAAAACTTTTAGGAGGATTAACACTAAGACATTCTTTAATCTCAACATCCACGTGGTCGTCAACGTGATCGTCTAACATAGTTGTTCCCCAACTAGATAATTGCTCCATTAGTTTCCCTCCGTACACAAAACATTTTCTAGCCACATCAGCCCTTCTTCTATATACTGAGGGACCACAATTTCTTTTGGATCAATTAAATAAATCAAGTCTAAAGCAAACTCAGCTTTAACATTTGATTTTTTCAATTCCTCGAAGATCGCGGTTTTAATGGTTTCGAATGTCTCTTTTTTATTGGTTTTTTCAACTAGAACTTTGATGAGATTTCCTGCATCAGCAGTATCCACGCCATCAAATATGTTCATATTTGAATAAATCAAACTATCTTCGAATGTTCGAGACAAAGCCTCAATGGTTTTACCACTATAATTGATATTAATTGGAAGCTGATATGCTATGCGGATTGGATATTGGCAAACACCCTTCATTTGAATTATTTTTTCACTTTCCGGTAAATCTAAAAGCTCATCAAAAGCGTTTTTCTTAACAAGCCACCCTGTAATAGCATAATTGCCGCTAATTAAACCTACGCCTCTGTTGGGTTCTGCCTTCTTATGATGACCGGATGGCTCAGCAGAATCTAAATCTGCAATAACCAATGTAGGAATGGATAACTTATTAATCAGGGGAGCCAATCGGTGTGAATGCTTTCCGTTTATCTGTAGAATAGTAAGATAACGTTGGTTTAATTTAGGGTACTTATTTCTTATAAAATGAGGTACCAGCATATTTTCTGCGGATCCTTCCACAAATATTGCGCCATCGGCAAAGAACAAATCACAGTGCGTAGTTTGCAAATATCTAGTTACAAACCTTTCCGTTTCCTTATCTTCTCCGAAAGAATCAGACAAATTTACAACTTTTGAAGTTGCAACCTTACATTCACTTCCTTTGGATAACCGTTTGAAGTAGCGAAGGTTCGCAAACTTTTCTTCTCGAGCGATGTGACTAGAATGGGTACTGATGACCAACTGCGTTGAAAACAGATTATCGGCACCTAACTTTTCATGGTTTCGGAGAATGCTGTATGCCTTACGAATAAACACCTGCTGCACTTGTACATGTAAATGTGCTTCGGGTTCCTCAACAAGCACTAACTGCAAAGGCTCTATCGTATCATCTGTTGACATTGCTTTTCCTTTACGCATCCAACCATCACGGAAAGTTATTAGATCGAACACAAGCGAAATCAAATTTTGGTAACCTAATCCGTTATATTTTTCTGGGAGCATAAAGCCTTCTTCTTTTGCGCCAAGAGAATACTGTACTGCCGAATCATGCTTTAACATCTCTGTTGTAGTAACTTTGCTTGAAATTGTAATTTGCGGATTTGATACTCCGGGGTATCCTAATTCCTCGAGTTCTTTAATTGCAGGTTCGAATTTTGTTTCAAGATTTTGGTCAAAAACTTCTTGTGCTTGCTTTGTTGCCACAAGAATACCGAGATCCTCAGCCGAAGGCGTTTTTTCTGGATCAAGGTATTTGTCATAATACCCCCTTATCTGCGACGAAAGACTTGTCCGTTCAACTTCGGAATGTTCCTTTTTGTCTGTATCTGAGAACCCGCGTTGTGCACTTATCATGTTTATACGGATAATTCCTTTTAAAGGATTGTCTGAAAGACATTCCATTTCAAATACAGTTTCTTGAGGCACTTCTTCAGTTGCGAGTTTGGGATCCAAAATGTACGATTTAATGGTGAAGTATGTTAATAGTTTTCTTTCAAGAAAATCACATAAGCTTTTTGGGAATAATTCAATTTTATCCTTACTGGTATTCTTTTTCTCCGTATCACGTGCAGCAAAAAAAGCTTCACGATACTCAGCAAACAATGTTTCTATCTTTTGTGGTTGAAATAATAAGCGAACACCAAGCAGCCCACCGCGCCAATTTAACGTGGGGATAATACCAACGACATGGTGAATATCCTGCGAACCAACATCAAGCCACACATCCATAGATGGAAGCAAATTCGACCAATACATAATGGTTTCGGGTTTTTCGCAATCGGGAACTTCCCATTGTGTTCCAATGTTATTTATAAGTTCCCGATTCGAAATTGTAAAATCATTAAACACAAATGGACGTCCTGCCAAAAATTTTCCAAGCGCGTCCATAGCAGATGTCTTTCCGCTATTATTGGCACCAACAAACAAAGTTGTGTCCTTGCTAAATTCTATTTTACAACGATACAACTTTTTAAAATTTTGAATATAAATGGATGATACTTTCATATAATCTCTCCCTACACGCTATATTTTTTAGTTTGCTAGTACCAGTATATTTTTTAACTGTCTAATTATATCCTCGAATTCAATCGCCTCAGCATACGTAAACTGTTTACGATATTTTTCCCACATAGATTTAAGTTCGGCACTATCAGCGATGTTTTTAATAATACCGTTAATATCAGAAATCTTGTCGGTTGTACCGCGATGTTCCGCTGTTGCTTTCAAGGCCTCTTTAAATACTTCTTTATCATATTTTTGCGTAGTAGCTAAAATATACGTGTCGTAAAAATCTCTTGGGCGAGTATTAAATACACCACGGCGAAGTATCGTTTCAACCTTTTCTGCCAAAACGGTTTCTATGTTATATGCCCAAAGTTCATAAGATTTCTCATCATCAAATATCTCAGCGAATTCATACTTAATTGCATAAGGCGTAATCGCATCACCAGTAGATACGTCAATGCTAAGCGGTGTTAACAATGTATCAAATTTTGCCGTTAGCATTACTCTATAGCCACCGTAAATATCATCTTCACGAATTGGTGAAATGGAACCAATTTCAAAGGCAATATCATCATCCATATTGATACTACAAATTTGTTCTAAAGCAGCACGAATCGCCTCCGGTGTTAATGGCAGATTTTTTAACGTAGTATCAAGATCCATTGTTGCTCTATTATCAAGTCCAACAATAGCAGCTACCAGCATACCGCCTTTAAGAACAAACTTTTCTTTATACTCTGAACAAGAGAGCCTTATAAGCAATCTCTCAAACATATAATTTTGTAAAATAACCTGTGCCGGTATATTTTTCTGCTTTGCTATATTTCTAATCCTAGCCTTAAGACTCATTGCTTTACTCATATAAGAACCTCCAAATATCTGCGCAAAACATTAGCAACTCGAAGCTTTTTTGCGTATGTGTTTAATTTATTAAGATCTTTTTTAGAACTTGCTGCGTACAATTTAAGCGCTGCTAAAAAGGTCTCTGTACCTATTTTATTTCTACTTCGAATTACGTCACATATAGTGCGTTCTAAATCATAGCAAGCTACCGCGTTACCCGACGGTGTCATCATAGTCGTTTTGCCGAGTTCAAACAGTTCTTGCTTTATATAGTAAACCTTACATTCCGATTTAATTACAGCCGACGGAACACAACCCGATGGCGCCGTAACCGTATGCTCAAACGGTGTGCGATCAGAAATACCATGCAAAAACAATGCTGTTTCATGAGAAAAAACAATTTGATTAGAGCGCATAGATATAGACAGCATTTCGTCTTGTATATCATCACTCAATACATACTGTCCTTTTACTATCCTATGGATTTTTTCTTCCTTACAAAGTTTCGAAAGCATAGCACGCGAAATACCGCTTTGCTCTGCAACTCTTGTTTCAATGATTCCACCATTGTTTTTTGCAATACGTTCAAGTTCTATCATAAAATCCATTTCTATCACCTCGCAAAACATTCTAATAATATTATACGCATTATTATGATGATTGTCAACTGCATGAACTATTCAATTTTAATAAATGTATCTTCTTTTATAAATTGCAAATAGCAGCAAGCTCTCGCCTACTGCTATTTGTGTGGTCAATGAATATTTGCGTGGTCAGCGCAAAGTCTAACACCGGAAACACATTCCTGTATTTCTGATATTTAATTTTACCGGCACTTGCCGGACAAATAAACTGTACCTCCTTTATCAAAATTGAATTGATAAAGCGCTTATCCTTTTTGGGGATTTGCTTCGCCTTGCTTAATGGTTATGCCAAAAATTTTGTATGTATATGTATCTACCTCATACTTTCCGGTACTCTCTAAATGCCCATCAATATCAAACGAATAACCTAAGCCAATGTATTTACCTGAACCGCCATCATCAGCGGTCATTATAGAAAAACAAAAGCGTGGTTTATCAAAACTTATAGCAACATCAGCATAATCGGAATACGCGATACTTCCCCAAGACACGATCAAAACGGCTATCACAATTAATATAATAATTTTCTTTTTCATACAATCACACTCCTTTGTTTCATCGTAATATACATTGTTTCATTACTGCTGAAACAAGCAAAGTAATATGAAACATTCGTACTATTTATTTTTCTTTTCTAATCACAAACCAAGTAATCAACATGCTAATCGCGCAGATCACGAGATATGCTACCGAATACACGATTGGAAATGCTGTTACATAAGTAAAAGACGAAAATGCCCAAAACAGACCGGCTACGAGTATAGGCGTGAACCAAAAGAACTTAATATCCTTGCCCGCAAGAACACCTGTCACTATCGATACTATCGGATGCACAACGAAAAACAGCATCATTGTAACTAGCATCCCCGCATCTGCCTTAACAGTATTTACAGTTATAAGCGGTATGATCAACATTGCGGTTAAAATGATTGCAATAATTATTATTGCACGTTTAATTTTGCTCATAGCACACCTCCTAAACGTTTTTCTTAGATTTGACTAAAGCAACGATGTTCAAAATGATTGTAAGCACCACTAAAACAATGGATGCAATTATTACTGCTCTGATTGTATCTTCAATAGCCGCATAATCTCCAAGGTTTGCTCTACGACTTATCTCAAAGAACTCAGATATAAGAGAGAACGTACAGAGAGCAAAACTTACGATAGTATTTTTATGCGAATAGGACGGCTTTGCTATTGCAATAGCAGCTACAGCCCAAGCACCTATGCCTAAAATAAGACTAATTATATTCAGCATATAATCACGCTCCTTTGTTAAATTGAAATTTATTCGCTTTTATCTAAAAGTCCTCCGATTGCAAAACCAACACCAATTATTGGTATAATCAATCCAATTACTTCTCCAGCACCCCATTCTCCAAGAGAAGAAGCATATAAACATAAGAAACCTAATAAAATTAATGCTATTCCAAATAATATTTTTTTGATACCTTTCATAACTGAATCTCCTTAATTGTAAACGATTTACTCGTTTGTTTCTCTATAAACTTTCATTCCAAGTATTTTGATCTCAATTCCATCAATGTATGGTTTTACATCATCAAACTCAGGATCGTATTGATGGATTTTTGTGACCTCGTAAACCAAAGATTTATAACTAACACTTCCGCCATCTTTTAGGTTCATACGAATAGGTGTCAATAAGATTACCAAAACAACTATAATTGCAATTATTGCAAAAGTTTTCCTTTTCATCCAATCACACTCCTTTGTCAAATTCCAATTTATTTAATCTTTCGTCAATTTGAAATTCAGTTGTCCTTGTCAAAATAGCCCCAAACACTCATTCCAAGTCCAGCAAATGGAAGAATTACATATAACAATTGTGCAAAGGCGTTTCGTAAAAAAGAAATATGTCCAACTTCTCCAAAAAGGCATAGAGCTATGCCAAAAAGAATTAATGCAATCCCAAGCACAACTTTCTTCATAGTAACAATCTCCTTTGTCAAATTGGAATTTTTAATTATGATATTGCACAGTTATAAACTTTGCTATATTGTTTTTTGATAACCAACGATAATTTCCTTCAATAGCATCACCAATTTTAATATCTGATAAATCGATATCGGGGTCATCTTTGCAACAATATGAAACGTTAGTTTTATCGTTTGCTACCACCGTATAAGATGCTTCAGCAATGGATATATGAAAAACGGTATTTTTTTCAACAATTTCAATTTCTGTTACCATTCCTCGAAAATCAAGGGTTTTTGATGGTATCGCCACACATATACCAATAACGATTATAACCGCAACACAACATAATCCTATAATTTTAATTGCTTTTTTCATAGAACAACCGCCTTTAAAAATCCAATTTGTCGGACTCTATTATTTTTTATCAACTAACTTTTTAATACTTTCAGGATTATCAATATATGTTTCGGTATAACCGCACTCAGGGCATACGGCGCATTTGATTTTCCCCAAAGAGCCTTTGAACATTCCTTTTTCTCGAACATCCACACCATAACCACCATTAGTAACCATAACGGACAGATCTTCAACCATAGCCGTTTCACATCTTAAACATTTTCTCATAAAGGGAACCTCCTTTGTTTCATAGCAATATGAATTGTTTCATCGCTAATGAAACAATTAAAGTTTTGCTTTTTTAATCCATATTAGAATTCGCATCAGATTTCAAAGTGTAAAAACTGTATTGCGCTGTACCACTAAATTTATCTTGAGAACTCCAAGTAGCAACAATCTCATAAATATAGTTTCCATCTTTTAAATCAAAGAACACATTTCCGTTGACTATAGTAGGATTGATATTTTCACTCTTGGCTTTAGTTTTGCCCCAGTGTTTTTCTTCCCAACATCTTATATAGATTTCATCAGGTGCAACTTCATAAACAGGGGTTACGCCTTTAGCATTAAATTGTATTTTAGCTTGTAAAGGATCACCAATAATTGCATAGTGCACTGGAAGAATATCGATGGACGGCATTGATTTTTTCATCATCAAAGGATGTCCACTATCACTCATTACAGCTTCGGACGTTCCGTTGGTTCCTTCATGAATCCAAGATGATGTTCCTTTTAGAGCCTCGATGCTTTGACCATTGCTTACCACAACCAAAGTGGGTGGCACGTCAATTACTTTGTCGCCTTCATATTTTGGTAATGACGTATCAATCGCATTATTCAAATCCGCATCAAAACTTGTAACAGTTTTAAGAAGATCATCCGATACCGCTACAGTTACAAACCATCCTGCCATAGCGTTATCTACAAACTCTGCATTGGTGGTTTCTACAACATGAACATAGAACGATTTATCATCGTATCCCACGTTTTGCATCTTGAAGCGATGAGTGGAGTTACCAACACTAACATACACCAGCACTAAACTGTTTTCTTCAAAAAATGCATTGTCATACTTTGCGGTGACATTGTTGAAAGACGGTACTTCATCCCATCCGCGATCCATTGTGTATGTGTTACCAAAAGATTGTTTGAACTGCTCCAAATCTTTAAGCGTATCAAATTTATAGATAGGAAGATGTTGCACGCTGTTGATATACATTTTATCAGTGTTAAGAGCCTGCACATAAATTTTATTATCATCCGACCAGTTCGCATAAGACACCGTAGATTCAAATGTTTGAACATTACTTGAATCAGCACCGCCAACATTTGAGATAGAGCTTCTTTCAATAAACTTCAAATAACCTTCTTCAGAATAGACAAGAATAAATTCAGTAGTATCCTTTAGATAGAATTCATATTCACCCACACTGTAGTTACGAGAAACACACTCAAAGATCACGGTGTGTTGCTGCACCTTTGTTTCGCCGTTATAAACAGTTAAAGTAACTTCAGATTTGTCAGAGGATTTTCCATCACCTTCGCCAGGCGTCCAATAAACTGTTTTTCCTTTTTCAAAACGCATATTAGTATTGCGCGGTTGACCTTCAACTTCAAGGTTCCAAAATTCTCCGCCCGTACAGGTTGCATCCACGTGGGTATATTCACAATCGAATGCAAATGCCCTGGTATAGTGAGAGGTGTGACTGAGTGAAGGGTTATAGCTCCAAGTAAGTTTTTCAGCACCGGAAAAGTTGGCAATATCCTCATAGATCTGCTTTGCTTTTTGCGGATTGATAACCCTGTAACTAAGTGTTGGCTTTACGCCATCATTTACCCAAACGGATGTAAAATCAGTATTAAAGTGAATATACAATCCTTTCAAGTAAGAGTAAATTGTAGGCGTAGCATCTTTCTTGGTTTGTAATACAATGGTATGGCTTTTATCTCGGTTTTCATCACGACTCAACGAGATTTCCTTCCTGGATATTTTGATTTCAGAAAGTTCTTCCAAGAGATCAGTACTAACAGAACCTATTGCCTGATAATTCGCCCCGTTAGATACCCATACAATTGTTTCTTTCGATGTGGGAATAGAGGAGGAATTTTCTATATTCTTAAGCTTGTTAGAAGTAGGATTTGTCAAAAAGCAAACTGCTACTGCTATGCTTGCAATAATGGCGATTACAACAATCCAAAAAGCAGGTTTCTTATAATTCAGCACAGATTTCACTCTGTCTTTTACGCCCACCTCACCGAATGCAAGAGGACAAGCCGCAATTATACGGCGGTTTACACTACAGGTCAAAAGTGCCTGAGAGTAATCGGCTTTTTGCTCGTTATTGAATTCTTTAACCACCTTTTCATCGCAGGCAAGTTCAATATCACGACAAAGAAGCACGTAATCGAGCCACATCAGTGGATTAAACCAATGCAAGGTGAGAACCAAGAAACCAAATGGCTTCCACCAATGGTCTTTACGACGGATATGTGCATTCTCGTGAGCTATAACGTGATTCATATCCTGCTCATTCATATTGAAAGGCAAATAAATTTTCGGTTTAATAATGCCAAGCACAAAGGGAGAAACAACGTTTTCACTTTGATAGATATTGTCACGGAGAAGAATCGCTGTACCAATCTTATTCTTCACTCTTAAATAACTGATAATTGTATAGCCCAAAAGTACAACGATACCCACAAGCCATACAATTGCTAAAATGGTTGTAATGTCCGCAAAATGTCCCGTAGGTCTTGTAACGCCTTCGTAATAATGTCCACCTAAATAATCATTCACTTGATTATCAATTATTGTAACACCTGACTCAAAATGTGGTCTTGGTGCATCAGGAGCTTTGCTGATAGTTTCGCCACTGGGTATCAAACTGAAAATACTCTCGAGGGAGAATGGCATTATAAGACGAAGTCCAACAATGCCCCAAATAATACCGTTGATCCATTTTGGAGCTTTTTTAAGTAATAATCTTAAAAGCAATACCGCAAGAACAATCCAACTTGCAGATATGCTCATGTTGACAATTTTCAAGAAAATATCAGCCATAGTTATTCTCCTTTCCTGAAACGGTCGATCATTTTTTGCACCGCATCAATTTCTTCCTCGGAGATATTCTGATGTTTGGTAAAAGCGGCCACGAATGCCGGCAGAGAACCCTCGAAGGTTTTCTCTACCATTTCGTTAATTTCAGCAGCCTGCACTTCATCCTTGCTGACAAGAGAAGTTACCATAGTATTTTCATTCTTTAAAACACCACGCTCAGATAAGCGTTTAATAACGGTGTAAGTAGTGGTGGGTTTCCAGCCAAGCTGTTCCTTGCAAAGATTTACAAGCTCACTGCTTTTGACAGGTTCATGCTCCCACAAAATCAGGCAAAAACGATATTCGCTTTCAAAAACTTTCGGTGTATTCATAATGAACGCTCCTTTCTCTAACTCGTTAGAGTTCATATATACTCTAACATATTAGAGTGAGTTTGTCAAGGTTTGTTCTTAAAACAGAAGTGTCCCAAAAATCATACGACATTTGGGACACTTTTAGATACAAGATTATTTCATTTGTTTGATTACTGAAAGCATTTCACTTTCAGTAAAATCATAACCTCCGAATTGATACAAAATGTCATCACAAACAAAAGTCATACTTATTTTGTTGTCGTGTGAACCAGATTTGTAAACAATGATCTTGGTGTTGAGTGAATTGTTTAATACGATATTTTCAAGTACCTTTCCGCCTGCGGCATCTGTGCCTTCTTCAAATGCCGATACATACCCTTTATCAGCACCTTTATTAAGCATAGAAATATGAAGGGTCATATACTTCGTTTCGCTTATTTTTAAAAAGTTTGCTCGCCACAAATCGATTCTGCCAATTGTACCATCATCATTTTGATAAGTTGTATATCCAATCGTATCTGAGGTTGCGTTTTCGTAATTAAGGATATTGAAACCAAGAACTTTCTCAACCTCATCATGTGTCATGGTTATAGTTCCAATATTATCTTCGGTACGTTCTGTTTTCGGCGCGGTTTCCGGAATGTTTTTAAAAAATGCATTTTCAACAATCTCCACTTTTGTGCCATCTTCAAATAGAATAGATGAAGACCATTGATATGCGCCATAAGCTGCATAGGCTACTGTGCCTACTAACAAACAAAGGATTAGGCAAGCTGCAACGGGTGCTTTTATAAAAAATGTTTTTATACTGAAAACTTTTTTGACAGAAGAATAATTTTCCGCTTCAACTATATACTTTGTATTTATGTTTCCAACTGCTTTTGAAATGTTTTCGCGTTTCATAAAGTATAACCTTCTTTCTTTAAATGTTTCTTTAGGTTTTCGCGCATACGAAATAAACGAGCAGTTATATTGTGATTACTCATTGACAGCCTATCGGCTATTTCTGAAATTGAATCAGCAAACCAATATCTTCTTACAAATATGACACGATTTTCTTCATCAAGTCCATCTAGGAAATTGTCTATTTCTTCAGACAATAACTTTAAGTTATAATCATCTTCCACTGTTTGGAGTGCGCCAAAGCAATTTTCGAGCTCATCCAACGATATATCGTATGCACTATTTCGTTTAGTTGCAGTATTGTTATGATACTTCTTAATAGCAAGATTTCGAACGATTTTGCAAACGTATGCAACAAGTGGATTTGGATTTTGAGGCGGTATGCTGTTCCACACTCCTAAATATGCATCGTTTACACATTCTTCGGTATCAAGACTGTTATTAAGTATGTTGTTAGCGATCTTTTTGCAGAGTTTATCATATTTCTTTGATAGTTCAATGATTGCCTGCTCCGAGCGCTCATAGAACAATTCAATTATTTTACTATCATCCAATTTGCTTTCCGTCCTTTCTGCCTCAACCATATACTACGGTTTTTCATTAAAATATCACGCATAATTTTATTATAACACAAAAGAAAATAGCGGCAGGAAGAAAACTAATCTCTCTACCGCTTTAAGCACTACAGATGTAAATTCCTCAACATCTGTTTTATTATAGGGTTTTAACATATTTTATGATTTTGATAGTATGGTTACATTGAAAGCTGGAAGAGTCAAACTCCTCCGACTGCTATTGTTATTTCAAAATAACCTTTATTCCTCTATCCTGGCTGATTTCAATACGTTCAACAACCAAATTCATAAGCGGTAAGCTTAATGAGTTTGTAAGACCATACTGCCTGCATACCTTTATTTTTGCATAAATCTCGTCATACTTGTCATCCATTTCTACCATCGCCGTGCTCAATTCTCTTTCCTTTTTGTCAAGGATTGCTTTCTGTTCTATATCATTTCTCTTTGCATCAAGATATTCATCTCCATCTATAATCCCCTCGGCATATTTTTCATATAAGGAGAAAAGTACTGAATAATTAGCCTCTATCTCTTCACGAACGTCTAACACCTTGCGACGAATATCTACCAAATCGTTCTTCAAAGGTGCTATTATATCTTTTTGATATTCTTTGGATAAAAGCTTTTTTGCATACGTTTCAACACATCTCTTGACCTCAAGATAAACTTGTGAATCACGAACATAATGAGCTGCACATCTATTTCTATTCGAGTTTAAATATGTACTACATTCATAGTAATAATAACTGGTCTGTTCTGAATTTAGGTGTGTTGTATTCTTTTTCGGAACCATCGGTGAACCACATTCAGCACAGAATATTTTGCCTGCAAACAATTTGCGATAATCGTGTTCCACTTCGGCTCTTTGATTCTGACAGGCATGCTTGTCCTTTTCAGTATTATTAAACTGTTGAACAGCATCAAAAAGTTCTTTCGATATAATTGACGGGTGTGCATTTTCAATAACCGTCCAACTGTCCGAATCGTTGACTACCTTCGGACCAGTCACGATTTTCTTTGTACGACGTCCATGAATACGATTGCCTATATACGCCTCATCTTCTAATATTTTTCTAACTGTAGACCTGGCCCACACACTCGTTCTCATTTTTTCATCTGATGTCATTCCGCGCAGAAAACGAAGTTTTCCCGGGCTTGGAATGTTTTGTTCATTTAGATGATTTGTAATGGCAGATATGCTTTCACCCTCGGAACGCATTTTAAAGATTGTACGAACAACCAACCATGTTTCCTCGTCAATGTCATAGGTTCTTTGCGTATCATTACGTAGGTAACCATAAGGAATGCTACCTGCAGCAGGCAAAAAATCACCATTAACTATTTTTGCTTGAATAGATGAAAAAACTTTCTTTGAGATATCGACTGAAAACTTTTCTTCAAGAACGGTTTTCAGGATAACACCCAAAGTCGGCAAGCCATCTTCGTCATTGATAGAATCATATTCATCTAAAACACTAATGAATCGAATCTGCATAGAAGGAAGGGTTCTGCATAAAAGTTCGCCTACACTTTTATAGTTTCTACCAATTCGTGAAATATCCTTTACCATAATACAGTCAATGATGCCCTTTTCCGCATCAAGCATCATTTGTTCAAACCCCGGACGGTCAAAATCCAACCCTGTGCAACCATCATCAATATATGTATGCACATGAAATAGAGCACTATCATTTTCAATTTTGGCTTTTGCCTGACTAATTTGATTCTCAATAGACTCGCTAATTTCACTGTCTTCATCTTCCACCGATAAACGTGCATAAATTCCTACGTCTACCCCAATCTTTTTGCGCATAGGGATTTTGTTATATTCAGGTATTCGGCTTTTTCTCGCCATAAAATCACTTCCTTTTTCTTGATGATTTGTAGTGTATTCTTTTGAACTTACTGAGCTATAAATTGTCATTATAATTATGCCTCCTTCTTCCATAATTTGTTTTTTTAATTTGTATTTTGTATGTACGCAAAAATGCCGATTTGTAATTTCGGCATTTTTGCGTTAAAACTGTTATGATGCGTCTTTTAATTTTTGTTGATCTGCTACTGATTGAGCAGTTTCCAACATATTCTCGGCGAAAATTGCATATCCACGTGTTGGATCGTCAACCAAAACATGAGTAATTGCACCCACTAATTTACCGTTCTGCACGACTGGCGACCCAGACACGAGTGTGTCAATATAGGACCAACATCTTTTTTAGGCAATTTTTGCGGAAATTTATGTAAAAACACGCCTAAACAAGCCACTTTTGATTTGCTTAGGCGTATTTTTATCTTATATACATATAATAAAGTGCATCATTGGGCAATGAAAAACAGACGAGTGTGTTATATTAGGACCAACACTCGTCTGTTCTATTTTTATCTGTTTTTCGGCTTTCTATACCGCGATCATATCAAAGCTATGGTAAATACAAATAGTAGCAAGCTCTCGCCTAATGCTATTTGTGTGTTTCTACACCTTCGGCTCTCCTATTCATTCTTTTTAACATCGCGTGTAATTAAGGCGTATTGTATCGAAGTGCAAGTGTTGGCAAAATGTTTAGAAACAAATTAACCATTGCCACAGGAAAAGCAATAGAAAATGCACATATGCTCGGTATAGATAACATTGGAAGAAAGCCAATTGGATAGGACAGCCGATGAGTAAGCACCCCTTTGTTACATTCAATGATAAACTTCTCTATGTACTCCGGGCTATTAGGATTTGCTAAATTTTTCTTGCTGAAGCCACCAAGACCGCCAAGCTCCCAGACCTTATCCTTCCAATTGCGCACTTTTACCTTTTTATAAAGATTCTTTTCTGCTTCTGATACATTGTATAGCGGATTATTTACACTGAAAAATTTGTCCGGCAGTTTGTTGATAATGATTGCAATAAGTCCATCAAGAGCAAATTGCAATGCCGCACATACAATGACTAATCACTTTCTAACGTATCTTCCTTACCACGATATACTGCAAATTTACAGAAAAGGAATTCTAACGCAAAATTTGCTAACATCGTTACAAATAGGATAATAAAATCATTTATACCTAAACTTTCAGCAAAATTCCCAAGATATGTAGACAGTGGCGTAAACACCAGGTAAAATCCAAACACCTTTGTCATTGCTACTGGTATATTTGCCGCAGACTTAAAAGTATATCTGCGATTTAGTGTGAAATTCCATAGAATTGATAGCACAAGAGAAATCAAGTAGGGAATCCAATAGTCTTTTATAAAAATTTCAAGCAAAGCAAAGGAGCCGATTTGAATCACACCGGCAGAAATAGAAAACAGAGTAAATTTTACTGCTTGCCATAATTGTTTTTTATTAACGCTCATATTCTTTGTCCTCACTTATATTTGCTTTATAAAACAACGGCGGCGCTTATGCTGCTTCTTATCAAAATGCCGCCACATACTATGTACTGCTGAATTAGTTTCAAGCATAGGACCGGTTTCACAATATTTCACACCGTTTGCAATTATATTTTTTAGAAGAGTGGTTATTATAATTGCCGGTACACCTTGTGACTGATACTGAGGATCAACCGCTACAAAGTACATTTCTAACGTATCGTTTTTACCTTTTAATGCGCGAAGCATTCTCACTATACCAAGCGGAAACAATTTGCCGTCGGATTTTTTCAGTGCCTTTGCAATTGACGGAACCATAACACCAAAGCCAATAATTCTATCCTCTTTATCTTTGATAGAGCAAATATAATCCAGATTCACAAGTGGAATATATCCGTCAATAACATTCTTTATTACTTCCGGTGTCAGAGGTACCGTACCATACAATTTTGAGAACGCAACATCAATTAAGTTGAACGCTTCAAACGCTTCTTTATAAAGCACCTTTCGGTCAGTATATGTAACTGCTTTATAATTTCCCTTTTTAATCAAATGGTTAGAGATTCTTTCAAATCGAGGATCTATCTCTTTTGGAACGCTTAGTTTATATTCAATCCAGTCAATATCCTTTGACAAACCAAGTTGTTCCATATGTGTAAGATAGTACGGGTGATTATAGAAAGTGATGGACATATTAAATTCATCGAAACCTTCAACCAGCATGCCTTCGTGATCCATATCGGTAAAACCGATGGGGCCCATTATTTCTGCACACTTTCTCTCTTTGCCCCAGTGTACGACTGCATCAAACAAAGCCCGAGATACTTCATAATCATCGATGAAATCAAATCTTGTGAAACGAATAGCGTTCTTATCCCATTTCTTATTGTATGCGTGATTGATAAGCCCTGCAATTCTACCTACAAGCTTTCCGTCTTTGTATGCTAAAAACAATCTTGTTTCGCAAAAAGCATACGCCGGATTTTTATTCTTTGAAAAGGTTTCAAATTCATCATTTTCCAAGAAAGGAACAAAGAAATCATTGTTCTTATACAATCTATTTGGAAAACGTACCCACATCCATAATTCCTTTTTAGTAAGGACTTCTTTTATTTCAATTCCCATATTTTCAACCCATCTTTATCTGTTAAAAAAACAGCTTTCTTTCTATCATTTCACGAGCTGCACTGTTTATGGCGAAGTAAATAAGTAAACCACCAACCAAGAATAGCACAACCAACGGATAAATTGACCAACCGATAAAGTGTAGGTCAAATGTCATCTTCATCAAAAACTCGACGAGCAACATAAAGGCACCCAAAGCCATAAATGCGCCGCCGAGGATATATAACTTTCCTCTGCG
>JAZTYO010000043.1:0-37422 GCA_045636945.1 Acutalibacteraceae bacterium
TTAAGTTCTAATATCTCTCTTTCGTATTCTTTAATGTGTCTATATTCTCTTGGCATACAAAATCCCCCTATGGTAGTTTCTTTTATTCTACCATAGGGGGCTCTTTTTTCTATTGTCCGTTTTTACTGGACTTGTTCAAAAGAACCTCGGTTTTTAAGTTGTGTTTGAACCCACCCTGCCGTAAACCGACGATTGATAACCTGCGTAAGGCAGGTGGGTGTCTTCCTTCGTGCTTTGTGCTTCCAACGTCCGAGAAAACTCGGGAGGCCTGCATACCCACACAAAGAGTAAAACTCCCGTAAATTAAGCTTGTAGGGTTATAATAGACAGCATACACGAACAGGGTAGGCGGAGTCTAAAAAATTAATCTTGTGCTTCCTCAATATCAAAGATATCCTGAAGACGGTCGGTGAAGGCATCTACTATCATATTATACTCATCGTCGTCCTCAATATCCTCAAAATATTCTTCGCCGTCTTCTTCGGCAACCTTAAGGATAACCAACTCTCCATTGTCATCAAGCATCTTCTTGGGGTCGTCGTAAACGGGAAGAAGTGCTACGTAACGCGCATCATCGGTTTCAATGCGGTCAAGCACCTCAAAGGTATATTCCTTACCGTCGTCATCCTCAAGTGAAATAATATCGGGATTGTATTCTTCAGCCATAATGATTCTCCTTTAATTGGCGTTTAACGCCTTATTTTCCTCTATATTTTAACCTATTTTTATAGATTAGTCAATACAGTTAAGACTATTTTAACTAAATATCAGAAAATCATTGGTTGAATTTGTTCACCATCGAGAGCTAGTTTTACCGTGTCTTCAATAAGGTTGAAATCAGAAATACAGGAATTATGCTTAAAATTCGGCATATCCTGTCTGAACGGTACAAAATATACGTTTTTACAATTCATCAACAAACCAATGTTTTTGGCAGAGGCACCTAGTGCATCATTTGTAGAAGGCGCCAAAATCAGTGGCTTTTCGTTCCTTAAATGCGCTTTTGCAGCCATAGTGACCGTAGAGTCGGTTATACCGTTTGCGAGCTTACCGAGCGTATTTCCGGTGCAAGGAGCGATAACCAATACATCTAGTAGACCTTTCGGTCCAATTGGTTCTGCTTCCTTAATAGATTTTATACACTTTCTTTCGCAGATTTTCTCAATTTTCATTATAAAATCCTCTGCTTTTCCGAAACGAGTGTCGGTTGAGTATACTATTTCGGAAACAATAGGTGTTATGATGTATCCTTTATCTTTCAGTCTTATCATTTGCGGAATTATGTCTTTGTGAGTGCAAAAAGAACCGCATACCGCAAATCCAAGCCGATTATTTTGCATAGATTTCTCTCATTTCTAAATATAAAAGTATTTCTTTTGCAATTGACTTTGCAGCCGAAACAGGGGAGTGCTTACCGGGTAAACCACTGTAAACTGCAGCATTTACATTTAACTCACGTGCAGACGATAAATCAATCCCTGAATCGGTTGCCAAATCTTCAATAAAAACGCTTGATTTACAAGCATTTAAAAATTTTTTGTTGAGTATCGGTGACGGTGCAGTGTTAAAAATATAATCAAATTCACCACAAATTTCGGTTGTTTTAAGAGTATTAACCGCATTGAAACCGTCTGCCTCAATTACTGCCAAAACACCGTCGTGCCTAGAAGTTGCTGTGACAACAGAACCCAACGATTTTAGATACCTTGCGAGCTGTCGACCAATTCTACCATAGCCCAAAACTAATGATTTTGAACCGAAAATACTAAAATCGGTACAATTAATAGCTATTGCTATAGCAGCCTCAGCCGTCAAAACTGCATTTCTTACAGTCAAAGCTTCACTATCGTAATAATCGCAAAACTCAATATTACGGCTTTCTAATTTTTCCTTTATATCAGGCTTTATCAGTCCTGCAAAAATTATATTAGGTTTGCAAAGCAAGACATCCTCTATAAATATTACATCATCGGTTAATGGAGTGTTGACAGTAACACCATCACGACTTAAAGGTAATGGCAATATTACTGCATATTTGCCGTTTATCGCATTATAAAGATTGTCTTCTACTTGTAGTTCATTAGTCCTTGGTAATCCAAAAACACTGACTGTATGCCCCAAACTTTGAAGGTAAATAGCAGTTTCTATTTGCCTGTGGTCGCCGCCGATACAAACAAAATTCATAGTATCCTCCTAAAAAAACACCTCATAAATGTTCAATACATTTTATGAGGTGTGATTTTGATTGGCTACTTTAATTTTTCAAAGAGTATCTGCTTTTTGTTTAAAGAGGGGTCAAATATTACTAAATCTAAAAGATTTTCCAATTTTTTACCGATTTCTTTACCTTTGTACCCAAGATTTACAAGGTCGTTTCCGCTGATTTCCAACATATCAATGCGGTATGGCTCATTAAAAATAAAAATATCTTGAAAATCCTCGAAAAGATTCTTGGTGTCAACACCAACCGATGTGTAATAATCCAATAATTTCTCGACCGTAAACCGTTCAGCTACTTTAAGCAAGAACTTTAAATCGGTTTTGGCTTTTGGAATTGGTTGTTTGAGTAACCAACCGTAAACATTGGCTTTGCTTATGGTTAAATTGTCGGATTTCAACTTATGAAGTACCGACGAAACGTCGATATCTGAATTATTACAAATCAACGCTAATCTAAGCGAAAAATCGCAGGGAAGATTGTCTAAATTTTTGGGGAGAGTTGTCATTGTTAACCCAAAATAAGATAATGCGCCGCAATTAAGAAGAGGCTCGATTTTTCTTGCGAATTTTGAGGTTATAGCACGTTTTAATTCTACATATATTCGTTCTACACTTATGTCTTTAAGATGTCCACAAAGCACAATAGCAGCATTTTTAGTATTTTCTTCTATCTCAAAGCCCAACTGTGCCGAAAAACGGAATGCACGCATAATCCTTAATGCATCCTCAGTAAACCTTTTATGCGGGTCGCCGATTGCCCTAATAATTTTATTGTTAATATCCGCAATACCGTTTCGAGGGTCGTAAAAGCCTTTTTTTGGATTATAACATATTGCATTCATCGTAAAATCTCTACGGCTCAAATCAGCATCAATAGTGTTGACAAAGGTGACTTTTTCGGGAGTACGGTGGTCTAAATATTCACCGTCAGCACGGTATGTGGTGATTTCAACGTTGCCACCCTCGGTCACAACCGTAACCGTTCCGTGCTGAAGTCCCGTAGGAACGGTTTTTGGAAAAATATCAATGATGTCTTGTGGTTTTGCATTGGTGGTAATATCGTAATCAAACGGTGTTTTGCCCATAATGTGATCACGTACTGCTCCGCCGACACACCACGCCTCAAATCCACATTTTTCAAGCATTTCAAGACAGTATAAAACATAGATAGGTAACTTAAATTCCATATTTATCTCCAAATATAAAAATTTATGTTTATTTTTTTATCCAAATAATGTATAATTATTATAATAGATTTTTACCTAAAAGGGAAGTGCTGTTTTTGAAAAAGTATTTACCTCAGGATGATATAATTCTGAATGTTAAAAAAATTCATATGATTGGTATAGGTGGCTCGGGAATGTGCCCGTTGGCCGAGATATTGCATAGCCAAGGTTACATCCTAACGGGCTCTGACGTCAACGAAAGCGACCCTTTAAAGCGTGTCAGAGCAATGGGTGTTGAGGTCTTTATGGGGCATAAGGCCGAAAACGTTCACGGTGCTGAGTTGATTGTTTATTCGGCTGCTATAAATTCCGATAATCCCGAGTTAAAAGAGGCCGCAAAATTAGGAATACCCACAATGGAGCGTTCAAAATTACTCGGTGCAATAACCCGCCGTTACGATCGTGTAATCGGTGTTTGCGGTACCCATGGTAAGACTACCACAACCTCTTGTCTTACACAAGTGCTTGTTATGAATGACCTTGACCCGACTGCTGTTATCGGTGGACGTTTGCCGCTTATCAATGCCAACGGTGTTGCAGGTAAGTCTGAGTTTATGGTTTGTGAGTCCTGCGAGTTTGTTGATACGTTCCTTCAGCTTTCACCTGATATGGCGGTGTTGCTTAATATCGATAATGACCATCTTGACTATTTCAAGACGATGGATAACCTTGTAAATTCGTTCAGTAAGTTTATTGCAATGTCAAAGGTTGCCGTTATCAACGGTGATGATGATCTTTGCAAAAAGGCTGTTAACGACTTCGATGGTGAGATTATTACATTCGGTCTTGATTCTAAAAATGATTATACCGCAACCAACATAGAAAGAGCAAGCCTTGGTTTTAAATTTTCCGTTAATTTTAAGGGTGAGCCTTTGTTCAACCTTGAATTATCGGTTCCCGGTAAGCATAATGTTTTGAATGCTTTGTCGGTTGTTGCCGCCTGCCGTTTTTACGGTGTTGATAATGATGGTATAAAGAAGGGTATTGAGGCTTTTGGCGGTGCAGGTCGACGATTTGAAAAACTTGGATTCTTCAACGGTATTACCCTCGTTGACGATTATGCACACCATCCGACCGAGATTGCCGCAACTTTGAATGCTGCAAAACAGCTTAATTTCAAGAACGTTATTGCTGTTTTCCAGCCTTTTACATTCTCAAGAACAGAGTTGCTCAAAGACGAGTTTATAAAGGCTCTGTCCATTGCCGATAAGGTTATTCTGACCCCGATTATGGGTTCACGTGAGGTTAATACAACGGGTATTTCATCCGAGTGTCTTGCCGCTGGTTTAAAGGATTGCACCGTTGTAAAAGACTTGCCCGAAGCTGCCGAAACAGCCGTTAAGCTTGCCACAGATGGTGATATAATTATCACAATGGGCGGTGGAGATATTTATAAATCGGCATATATTATGCGTGATTTGATGTCGAAGTAATAATAAAAACTGTCGCACCTTGATTGGAGTGACAGTTTTTTGATTATTTTCAAATATATTTCCACACCATAATTTAAAACTAAATGAGTATAGTAATACAATGGATATATTTATAATTTTATGTACTATTTTACTAATAAATCTTTAAAATTACTATTGCTTCGATTATTGTCTTTCAGTATAATGAATATATAAGCCGTTTAAATGTGGTAATGCAATGAGTGAACAGAATTTCAAATTAAAGGTTATCAGCTCACTTGAAAAGTGCTTTTATGACGAAGATATTGATAAATTTCCCGAGCTTTCGAAATTTCGATGCTCAAAGATGAAAAGCTTTCATTTCAGGTTGCTTACAGACTGCTTGAATAAAGAAATCAGATGTTTTGCGACGTTGTAGTTGAGGGCGAGTTAAAGGACTATGTTTCGGTCAAGCAGACTTTATGTGTACCTTGCGCGAAGCCTGTTGACCGTCGCAATAATAACTTCGACAGCAATTATTTGCGCACCGAGCCTGGCCTTTATCCCGATCTCATTAAGAATCTTGGCTATCAGAATTGTGCTGTTGTTTCGGTTGAAAATCTGCGTACACTTTGGCTTGACGTTGAACCACCTTGCTAAATGCAAGGTGGTTTTTATGCGAATTAAAACGCTTCCCACTAATTTTCTGTGAGAAGCGTTGATTTGTTAGTTTGTTGTAACCTCAACCCAAAGTTTTTCAAAATACCTACGGGTTTCATCATCAAGGTCTTTGTAATATTCTGTTTTAATTGCATCCTGATTTTCAGGGTAGAGGAATTCGTTTCCTGCCAACGAATAATCGGGATGGTTTACAACCGCTGTGTTGGGAGAAGCATAGCAGATATATTCGGCGTTAGCCAAAGCAACCTCAGGTTCAAGCATAAAGTTGATAAACATCAATGCGGCTTCATAATTCTTGGAGTTTTCAGGTATACACATTGAGTCAACAAATATATTAGTTCCTTCTTTAGGATAAACAAAGCTCAAATCAGGGTTAACATCTGCCATTGTGAGGTAGTCGCCTGCATAATAAGGTGCCATTGCGGCGTTGCCTGCCTGCATTTTGTTGAAAACCTCATCCATAACTCGTCCTTGCAATAAGGGATTCTGCTCTTTAAGTTTAGCGGCGGCTTTATCCCAATCAGCTTTATCGGTAGAGTTAACGTCAATCCCTAAATAAAACTGTGCAATAGCAAATGCATCGCGGGAGTTGTTAAAGGTGAGTATGTTTCCTTTATAACGCTCATCCCACATTGCACCCCAGCTGTCAGGCTCTTCTTCGACCATTTTGGTATTATAAATTAGACCAACCATACCGACAGAATAGGGAACAGTGTACTTATCTTCGGGGTCAAAGTACTGATTATGGTACTTTTCGTCAATATACTTATAATTCGGAATCTTTGAATAATCAATCTCTTTGAGCATACCCTCGGTCCTCATACGGTCAATCATATAGTCCGAAGGGATAACGATATCATAGCTTACCGAACCGCTTTTCAGCTTGGCATACATTGATTCGTTACTGTCGAAGGTGGTGTAATTAACCTTGATTCCGGTCAGCTTTTCAAAAGCTCCGATAACGTCCAAAGCACCCTCACTACCGTCGGAAATATATTCTCCCCAGTTAAAAACGTTAAGTTCAATGCCCTTAAAATCGTTTTCGTAGTATTGCTCATTAATAACCTCAACCTCGGTATTGGATTCACCGAGATAGGAAAGTCCGAACAAACCGACAATGAGCAAGACCGCAATAATAACACAAATCATTTTTTTCATTTCTTCAGTCTTGCTCCTTTCTTCTTGTCTTCGCTCTGAATAACGTTAAGCAGTATCATCAGAACAAGAAGTACAAGGAACATAATGCTCTCAAGTGCATAAACGTCGGGTTTCATAGGTTTTCTTGTCATAGAATAAATCAACAAGGGCAACGTCTGATAAGTACCGTTTGTGAAGTAACTGATAACAAAATCATCTAAAGACATTGTGAATGCCATAATGAATCCAACCAAAATACCGGGAGTTATGGAAGGCAAGACAGCCTTAAAGAAGGCTTGAATAGGTGTGCAACCCAAGTCCATAGCAGCCTCGGTCAAGTGCTTGTCTGTCTGCTTAAGTCGGGGAAGAACATTGAGAATAACGTAAGGCAGACCAAATGTGATATGGGCAATAAGAATGGTGAAGAAGTTTACCGAGTTGGCGACATCAAGCATTTTGCCGACAAATACAAACATCAGCATCATAGAAATACCGGTTACAACCTCGGGATTCATCAACGGAATGTTTGTAACCGACATAACCGAACTCTTCATCCATGCCTTTTTCATCTTGGAAATACCTATTGCTGCAATAGTGCCTAAAACTGTTGAAATCAAAGATGATAAAACAGCAAGAATAAGAGTGTTTCTCAACGCACCTAGCAAATCTCCGCCGTAATTGAAGAGATTATCATACCATCTTAAAGAAAAGCCTTCAAAAACAGAGGTACTGCTTCCTGCGTTGAAAGAAAATACAATCATAACAATGATAGGTGCATACAAAATGAGCATTATCAAGGTTATAAATACCCAGCGGAGCTTACTCATATTACAACACCTCCGCTTGCATCATCGTCATCATCGGAGAACTTGTTTACAACTGCAAGGCTTATAAGAATAATAAGCATTAATACCAATGAAATAGTTGCACCGATGTTGTAATCGGGAACACTAGAACGGTAGAATTTATCTTCAATAACGTCACCGATCATTTTAATATTACCGTCGGAGAACTGACGGGAGATATAGAAAGTACTTACACAAGGTACAAAAACCATAGTAATACCTGAAAGCACACCGGGAAGGCTCAAAGGCAGAATAACCCTACGAATTGTACCAAAAACGTTGCAACCAAGGTCATTAGAAGCCTCAAGCAACGATTTATCAACCTTAGAAATACTTGAATATATCGGCAAAATCATAAATGGCAGATAGTTATAAACCATACCGAAAACGATAACGCCTGCGTTACCTAAGAATTGTACAGGCTCAAGACCGATAGATTCAAGCAATCGGTTAATAAGACCTTCTTTTTCGAGAATTTGCTGCCACGAATATGTACGGACAACAAGGTTCATAAGCATAGGCAACATAACAAGCAACATTAACATACGTTGACTTGAAACGTTAACCTTGGACATACAGTAAGCAAACGGGTAGCCAAAAACAAGGCATATCAAAGTAGCCCATAATGCGTAAAGCATTGAGCGCCAGAATACCGTCATATACTGCTTGTGAGTAAACAAGGTCACGATATTAGAAAAAGTAAAGCTGCCGTCAGCCGTCGTAAAGGCATAATATGCAACAAAGATAAGAGGCACGACGATGAAAACAACAGCCCACAGAAGGTATGGCGCATTAAGAGCCACCTGTCCGCTTTTAGCTTTATTCATCGACGTTTTCCTCCAAAGCGGCAGCCTCAGCTGCCTCCTCGTTCATTTGGTCAAGCTCATCACTGTAAGAGCTATAATCACCGAATTTACCCGAATATTCACTCTTTTTCATAATGTGAATTGCATCTGGTTCAATGAAAAGTCCAACCGTTTCACCGACACCGTGAAAATCGGTTGTCTGAATCATCCATTTAAAGTTGTTGATGTCAACAATAATCTCATAATGAACACCAAGGAAGGTAACCGATGTGACAACACCCTCGAGCATACCCTTTATGGGAGGAACAATATCAACATCCTCGGGGCGAATAACAACGTCAACATTTTCATTTGCGGCAAAGCCTTTGTCAAGGCATTCAAACTCTCGTCCGTTAATCTGCACGAGGTAGTCCTTCTTCATAATACCGTCAATGATATTACTTTCACCGATAAAGTCGGCTACAAAGGCATTTTCAGGCTCATTGTAGATATCAGCAGGGGTACCGATTTGCTGAATCTTACCCTTATCCATTACAACAACAGTATCTGACATAGAAAGAGCTTCTTCCTGGTCGTGTGTTACAAAAATAAAGGTAATTCCGGTACGCTTCTGCAGATTCTTAAGTTCAACCTGCATATCCTTTCTGAGTTTCAAATCTAACGCAGACAAAGGCTCATCCAAAAGCAGTACCTTCGGATGATTAATAATAGCACGGGCAATGGCAACACGTTGCTGCTGACCACCTGAAAGTGTATCAATCTTACGCTTTTCAAGACCTTTAAGATTGACAAGTTCGAGCATTTCCATAACCTTGTCGTGGATTTGTGATTTAGGCGTTTTCTTAACCTTCAGACCGAATGATACGTTATCATAAACATTCAGGTGAGGAAAAAGGGCATAACGCTGAAAAATAGTATTTATGTTTCTTTTGTGAGGCGGAACTGCGTTTATATTTTGCCCCTCAAAAAAAACATCTCCGCTATCCTGCGACTCAAAGCCTGCAATAATACGCAGGGTAGTTGTTTTTCCACAGCCCGAAGGACCAAGGAATGTGACAAACTCACCATCCTTGATGGTTAAATCAATACCATCAAGCACGACTTCAGAGTCATAAGACATACGGATGTTCTTTAATTCAATAATGTTGTTTTGGCTCATTTAAGCATCCCCCTTTGCGGCAAAAAGGCCGACAAAACCATAATGGCTCTGCGCAATCCCCGTAATGTTTCTGTCAGTTGCCCTCCGCAAAGGGTTTTTCATAGTTCTCTGACACGAATCTCGGATCGGAACTACGGCAAAAAAACTCAACATCACTCAATATAACACAGATGCAAAAACGCATTAGTGTTATATTATCTTTTTTTTAATGAAATGTCAATAATTTTTGCTAAAATACTGTGTAAATCCTGTAAATAACAGTATAAATCTTAAAAAAATACACAATTTACTTAATTTTGCTCATAAATCCAACCCTAAAACTCTCGTTTTCTCTTAAAACTCGTGTGTGATTTTCACAATAATTATATCAAGTAAAAGTATTCATAAAAGTAAGGAAAGCTATTGATATTTTAATATGTATGTGATATAATTCTAAGATGAATTATTGTGGGTAGATATTGTTCGCATTTTGGAGGTGACGGAAAGTGTATATTCTTGGCATTGACCCCGGTTATGCTATTGTTGGCTACGGTGTTGTGCGTTACGAGGGCAATAAGTTTACACCCGTTACCTACGGTGCTATCACAACCCCTGCAGGTTTGCCGTTTATAAAACGACTTGACATTATCTTCAACGAAATGACTCGCATTTTTGCAACATATAAAATTGATGCAATGTCGATTGAAAAGCTGTTCTTTAATACCAATACAACAACGGCTATCGACGTTGCACAAGCAAGAGGAGTTATTGTGCTTTCGGCCGAAAGAAACGGAATCCCTGTTTTTGAATATACTCCGTTGCAGGTAAAATCAGCAGTTACGGGCTACGGTAAAGCAGAAAAACGTCAGATTATGGAAATGACGAGGATGCTTTTGGGGCTGCAAAGCGTTCCAAAACCTGATGATACCGCCGATGCTTTGGCTTTGGCTATTTGCCATGCTCATTCGGCAGGCTCAAGTCTTGGACGTCTTAATTTGAATTTGAGGTGATAACTTATGATATATTCGCTTAACGGAATTTTGGTTTATGCCGACCATCAGTTTGGTGTAATAGAATGTGCAGGTGTTGGTTTCAAGTTTGCCGCTTCTACCAAGACACTTGCGGCACTACCGCCAAAGGGTAGCAAAGCATTTGTTTATACCTATATGAACGTCAAAGAGGACGCGGTTGACCTTTACGGATTTGCTGATACCTCCGAAATGGAGCTGTTTAAGCTTATCACCTCTGTAAACGGTGTTGGTCCTAAAATTGGTATTGCTATTTTGTCTGATTTCACTGTTGACCAATTAAGCCTAGCAATCGCTTCTGGTGATGCCAAAACCTTAACAAGAACAAGCGGTGTTGGATTGAAATTGGCACAAAGAATTGTTCTTGAACTAAAAGATAAAATGGCAAGCGGTATAACAACCGTTTCTGAAACGAGCACTGGCACCGTTCAGGATATCGCTGACGGCTCTTCACCTAAGGATGCCATTGCGGCACTCATTCAGTTCGGTTATAGCCATTCCGAAGCAGCAGCAACTGTTGCCAAATGTGACCTTTCTAAGTCGACCGAAGATATTATCAAGCAGGCTTTACGCTTGTTATCCACTAAATTTTAACGGAGGTGCAGTATGCAGGATTTTGATTACGAAAGCAGAATAGTTGCCCCCGAATACACCCCCGTTGACAGTGATATTGATACATCGCTCAGACCTAAGATGCTGACTGAGTACATTGGTCAGGACAAGGTCAAGGAAAATCTTGATATTTATATGAAAGCCGCAAAATTACGCGGAGAGTCGCTCGACCATTGTCTTTTATACGGACCTCCGGGACTTGGAAAAACCACTCTTGCAGGCATTATAGCCAACGAAATGGGAGTAAATCTTCGTGTCACATCAGGCCCTGCAATCGAAAAACAGGGCGACCTTGCGGCGTTGCTTACCAACCTTAATGAGGGTGACGTTCTTTTTATTGATGAGATTCACCGTTTATCAAGAAGCATTGAGGAAATTTTATACCCTGCAATGGAAGATTTTGCACTTGATATTATCATCGGCAAAGGTCCTTCAGCGAGGTCAATCCGTCTTGATTTACCAAAATTTACTCTTGTTGGTGCTACAACGCGTTCTGGTCAGTTGACTGCACCTTTGCGTGACCGTTTTGGTGTACTTTTACGTCTTGAACTTTATACGCCCGAGCAGTTGGCCGACATCGTTACCCGTTCAGCAGGTATTCTTAATATAGGTATTGAACGTGAGGGTGCTTTGGAAATTGCATCTCGTTCAAGAGGTACACCGCGTATCGCCAACCGATTGCTTAAACGTGTTCGCGATATTGCGCAGGTTGAATATGATGGTGTTATAACTGAGGAAATTGCTATGAAGGCGCTGACACGTTTTGAGATTGATGAGTTAGGACTTGACGATTTTGACCGCAGGATGCTGTCTACGATTATCAAGACATATAACGGCGGTCCCGTTGGGCTTGATACATTAGCCGCCGCTGTAGGTGAGGACAGTGTTACTATTGAGGACGTTTACGAGCCATATCTGATGCAAATTGGATTCCTTTCGCGTACAAGCAGAGGACGTTGTGTAACCCACGCAGCTTACGAGCATCTTGGTATCCCTCACGGAAACTGTGATGCTTGTGCCGAACAACTTAAACTGTAAAGGATTTTTTATGAGAGTAGTTACAGGTTTTGACGATTACGAGCTTATTGATGCTTCGGACGGAGAACGTCTTGAGCGTTGGAAGGATATAATACTTATCAGACCCGACCCGCAGGTTATGTGGCACGGCGACCGCAAGAACCCCTTGTGGTGCAATGCACACGCTAAGTATCACCGTTCTAACTCGGGTGGCGGTCATTGGGAAATGCTAAAAAAAGTGCCGTCGGTATGGAACGTTGATTTTAAGGATTTGACCTTCCGCTTGAAGCCTATGGATTTCAAGCATACAGGTCTTTTTCCTGAACAGGCTGTTAACTGGGAGCTTATGAGCGAGTGTATCAAGAATGCAGAACGACCCGTTAAGGTGCTGAATCTGTTTGCTTATACCGGTGGAGCAACCATTGCTTGCCTTAAAGCAGGTGCAAGCGTAACCCACGTTGACGCATCAAAAGGTATGGTTTCGTGGGCAAAGGAAAATGCCGTTGTTTCGGGTGTCGGTGACCGACCAGTCAGATGGTTGGTTGACGATTGCTTGAAGTTTATTGCTCGTGAAATCCGTCGAGGAAATAAGTACGACGGTATCGTTATGGACCCTCCGTCCTACGGCAGAGGTCCCAACGGAGAGGTTTGGAAGATTGAACAGCAGTTGGATGAGCTTTTGTATCAGACAGCTCAGATTTTGAGTGATGATGCAATTTTTTTCCTGCTAAACTCATATTCGGGCGGAATTTCTCCGACAATTATCAATTACATGGTTAAAAATATAGTTATCGGCAAGCGTAAAGGCGATGTTACAACCGATGAAATCGGTTTAAAGATTACCGACCGAGATATTGCATTGCCTTGCGGATGCACAACTCTTTGGACAAATAAATAAAAGGAAGTAAAAAAGTGGAAACTTTAATAAATGTGGACAATATCACATTTGAATATGATACCGACGACGGTTCTCAAGAGGTTTTAAGAGATTTTTCCGTGACATTTAATAGAGGTATGTTTACTGCCGTTTTAGGACACAATGGCTCGGGCAAGTCAACTCTTGCAAAGCTTTTGAACGGTCTTTTGGTTCCGACAAAAGGCAAGGTTGTTGTTTTAGGTATGGATACTGCCAACGAAGAACGTTCGATTGATATAAAACGTAATGTTGGAATGGTTTTTCAGAATCCCGACAATCAGTTGGTTGCCACCGTTGTTGACGAGGACGTTGCTTTTGGACTTGAAAACCTCGGTTTGCCTCACGACGAGATGGTTAAAAGGGTAGATGAGGCTTTATCTTCGGTCGGTATGCTTGAATTCAAAAAAAGTGCTCCCCATAATCTTTCAGGCGGTCAGAAGCAACGTGTTGCCATTGCAGGTATTATTGCAATGGAGCCCAAATGCATCGTTTTTGACGAGCCTACAGCAATGCTAGACCCGAGAGGTCGCAAAGAGGTTATGGACGTTATTCTGAAGCTTTGCCGAGAGAAAAATATAACAGTTATTCTTATAACACACTATATGAACGAGGCTGCTTTGGCTGACCGTGCTATTGTGCTTGATAAAGGCAAAATTGTTCTTGACGGCAAACCCTCGGATGTTTTTATGGAAATTGATACCTTAAAGCACGCAGGTCTTGACGTTCCGCAACCGACAGAACTGTGTGCAATGCTCAAAAAGTCGGGCATTGACCTTGAAAAAGGCGTCTTGTCGGTTGAAGACAGCGTCGAGGCATTGACCAAGGCTTTATCGGAGGAAGTTTAATGGTGCTTATAGAAGCTAAAAACCTTGTTTATACCTACGGACAAGGTACACCTTTTGTAACACACGCCGTAAATGACGTATCGTTCAGTGTTGAAAAGGGCGAAATAATCGGTCTTATCGGTCATACTGGCTCAGGCAAATCGACTATTGTACAGCAGTTGAACGGTTTGATTAAACCTGAAAGCGGTGAAATTCTGCTTGACGGTAAGAATATTCACACAGATTTCAAAAAAATTAAAGAGGTTCGTTTTAAAATAGGACTTGTATTTCAGTATCCCGAGTATCAGCTTTTCGAGGAAACCGTTGCTAAGGATATTGCTTACGGTCCTCGAAATATGGGACTTCCTGAGGCAGAAATAGCTGAACGCGTAAAGTATGCCGCTAATATGGTGGGTCTTGGTGAAGAATTTATGGAAAAATCACCTTTTGACCTTTCAGGCGGTGAAAAACGTCGTGTTGCTATTGCAGGAATTATTGCAATGAAGCCGGAGGTACTTGTCCTTGATGAGCCTACTGCAGGACTTGACCCTATGGGACGTGATATGATTTTGTCACGTATCAAGGATTACCGCGATGAAACGGGTGCGGCAGTTATTATTGTTTCTCACAGCATGGAGGATATGGCCAAAACTGCCGATAAACTTCTTGTTATGAACAAGGGTAATATCGAAAAGTTTGATACCGTAGCCAACGTTTTTGCCGATGCTGAACGCTTGGCTGAAATCGGACTTGATATCCCTCACGTAACTAAAATTGCAATAGAACTGAACAAAAGAGGCTTTGATATCCCTAAGAACGTGTTTACCGTAAAGGATTTACACGATGCGATATTGAATCTTCGAAAGGAAGGTGTCAACAATGGCTAACGTTACCTTCGGACAATTTATCGACACCGATTCCTTTGTTCATAAGCTTGACCCGAGAACAAAGCTTATGTTCTTGATTGCGTATATTGTTTTTATCTTTATAGCTGGTAATTTTATCTCTCTAGGACTTTTATTTGTTTTGCTGATTGTGGCTATGTTTGTTTCAATAATACCTGTAAAAATGTATTTAAGAAACATTAAAGCAATACTGCCGATTATTCTTATTACTGCTTTGCTTAACGTATTTTATACATCGGGCGGAAAAGTTTTAGTTGACTGGTGGATTTTCACCATCACAGCCCAAGGTATCTACCGTGCAGTATTTATGGCAGTCAGAATTATACTTTTGATTCTTTCAAGCGCCGTTTTGAGCTATACAACCTCTCCTACGTCGCTTACAGGTGCTATTGAGAGTCTTTTATCACCATTGAAGTTTATCGGACTTGGTAATGCAGTTCATACAATGGCTATGACTATGACCATTGCCCTGAGATTCATTCCAACGCTTATTGAAGAAACCCAAAAGATTATGAATGCACAAAAGGCAAGAGGTGCTGACCTTGATTCGGGCAACCTTTTGAAAAAGGTCAAGGCTCTGTTGCCGATTCTTATACCTTTGCTGATTTCGTCTGTTCGACGTGCTTATGAATTGGCTGAGGCTATGGAATGCCGTTGCTATAACGGTGGAACGGGAAGAACTAAGTACAGAATTATGAAGTATTCTGTCCGTGACCTTTTCACTGCAATTTCTTTGTGTATTATTTTTGCGGGTTCTGTGCTGATTAACGTATTTTACAGTCAAATTTTAACTTTTATTCCTTTTATCTAAAGAGGTGCTTTATGCAGAGGTTTTTGCTGACAATTAAATATGACGGCACAGCCTACTGCGGATGGCAAGTACAACCCAATGCCGTTTCGGTGCAAAGCACTATTCAAAAAGCATTGATTGAACTGACCGGTGAATCTGAGCTTTGTGTTACCGGTTGCAGTCGTACCGATTCGGGTGTTCATGCCAATATGTTTTGCTTGCATTTTGACAGTGATACAACAATACCACCCGAGCGAATTCCGTTTGCTTTAAATACTAAGGTTCCTGACGATATTTGTGCGGTTGAATGTATTATCGTTCCAAACGATTTTCACGCAAGATATTCAAGCCTTGGTAAGACCTATATTTATAAGATATACAACTCTAAAACACCCGATCCCTTTAAATATAAGTATTATCTGCAGGTTGACCGACATATTGATGAAAAGGTACTGAATGATGCATGCCAATACTTTGTTGGTACTTATGATTTCAAGGGCTTTTGTTCGGTTGGGTCTTCGGTTGTTGATACCGTCAGAACCGTAAGTGACTGTCATGCCGAAAGACACGGTGATGATGTTATTATAAGTATTACTGCTAACGGTTTTTTGTACAATATGGTGCGCATAATTGTTGGCACTTTGCTAGAGGTTGAACAGGGAAAAATCAATATAAAAGACCTACCAAGCATCATTGCTTCTGCTGACCGTGAGTTGGCAGGACCAACTGCTAGAGCACACGGACTTTATCTTGAAAAGGTGCATTATAACCTTTGATTTGGGAGATATAAATGGCTACTGACAGAAAGAAAAGAAAAATTCGCTTGTTCAAGTTTAAAAAGGACAAAAAGAAACCTGAAACGGTAAAAGAAAACCAACCTAAAAAAAGTAACAAGCACTCCAAAAAAAATAGTGATACTTCTGAGCAAAACTCAAAACTGAAGTTGATCAACGGTAAGCGAAAAAAGAATCTTGTTAAAAGAATTGTCGTTTATTCTTTGATTGTAGCGGTTGTAATCGCAATTTTTGTTATCAATCTGCTTACTCCCACGGGAATTATTGAGGCTTTGCAGAATAAATATAACGCAATGGGCGAGGGAATTTTCCCAATCAATGTTTATTCTACAAATGCTAAGGCTTTCAGCTCGTTCAATAATATGTACGGCGTGTTAAACGATTCGTTTTTCGAGTTATATAACCCTGAGGGAAAGCTGATTCAGGCAGTATCACACGGTATGTCCAATGCACAGTTAGAGGTATCAGAGGCTCGTTATCTCATTTACGACCGTGACAGATATACATTGTCGGTTTATAATTATGGTGATAAGCTTTTCGGTGCTAAATATGATGATGCGATTTCGTCGGCTGATATAGGTCGCGATGGAACGTTTGCAGTTGTTACAGATTCTAAATCCTTCCAGAATACCGTTTACGTGTATAATAAAAACAACGAATCGGTATTCACTTGGAACTCTGCTAATTATTACGTAACCGACGTTGCCGTTGCCGATGACGGAGAGAGTATAGCCGTTTGCTTACTTAATTCTGTCGGCGGTGCATTTGAGTCGTTTGTTTATATTCTTGAATTTGACAGTGCAGAGCCTGTTTTCAGATTCAAATTCAATGATATTGTTTCATCTTTAACCTCATGTGGTGAAAATTACATACTTGCTAACGGTTTTGACCGTGCATATACTATACCTTGGAACAGCGGTGCTGAATATGATTTAAAGGTAACCGGAATTGTAAGATGTTATGATTTTAACGTAAACTCTGCATCCTGTGTTGTTTCGGGTCGCGAGGATAACGGCCACGTAAATACTGTTACCGTGATTAACGAATTCGGTACAATAAATTGCTCATTTGAATTTAATACAACGGTAAATGATGTTTGTTTGAGCGAAACCGAGATAGCGATACTTACCGATAACGAGGTTTATGTATACGACCATTTCGGTGCTCTTAAAAAAACAATGAAATCAACGGTCAAGGGAAGTTTTGTCGGAATTATCGACACTGGCGAAGTAGCAGTTTTAGACAGTTCTAAAATGATAAAACTTGAGCAATAATAGAGGTGTTATTATGACAAACATTATTGATATTGCACTTATAACAGTTATTCTTGTTTTTCTGATTGTCGGAATTAAAAGAGGCTTCATTAAAGAACTTGTTAGTCTTATAGGCTTTGTAGTTGCTTTTGTTGTAGCATTGTTTTTATCGGGAATCGGTTCATCATTTGTTTACGATACCTTTGTTGACGGATTTGTTAAGGATAAAGTTAGCAGTGCTGTTATGCAGTCGGTCGACAACGAGGTTGACGGAGTTCTTGTGAGTATTCCGGATTATTTTATTAATGCCGCCGAAGCTACAGGCACCGACATTGAAGGTGTTGTAAAATCCAACATCGGTGCTTCGGTTGAAGAAACCGCCAATTCGGTTGCGACAACGGTCAGTAAGGATGTTGCAAAGCCCGTAATCGGTGCTCTTATCAGAGTGATTTTATTTATAATCATCTTCATAATCGTCAAGATTTTGATAGATTGGATTGGCAGAGCATTGGATTTGGTCAGCAGATTGCCCGTTATACACTCTTTAAACAGAGTATTAGGTGCAGTAATCGGTACTGCAAGAGGTGTTGTTACTGCCGCTATTATCTGCTTTGTTGCTATGTATCTTATTAAATTCCAGGGCGGGAACCTGTTTGGACTTACCGCCGAAATGCTTGAAGGCTCGTTTATGTATAATTTGCTTTCATCATTATTTTAATATTTCGGTCGAGTGACCGTTGGCCCAATGGCTTTAAGGAGAACTTATGAACCAGTTATGTTATAGATGTAAAAAAAGACCTGCCGTTGTCTTCATTCAAGGAATGAGTCAGAATGGAGATAAGGTAGGTGAGGGAACAGGACTTTGTCTTATCTGTGCCAAAGAAGCAGGAATTCAACCTATTAACGATATGCTCAAAAACTTCAATATTTCCGATGAGGAAATTGAAGCAATGAGTGAGCAGTTTATGGGTATGATGAATCCTGAAGAAATGGGATTGGAGCCAACCGAGGATGGCAACGATGCATTTTCTCCGGGCGGTGCTGCAACATTCCCGTTTCTTAACGGTATTTTCGGCAATATGGATAAAGCAGGTAAACCCGATTCCGCCGAACCCGAAACCGATGATAAAAAAGGTAAAAAGAAAAAGGCAAGTAAACGCAAGTTTATTTCGCAGTTTTGTACCGACCTCACCGCAAAGGCCAGAAACGGAGAATTGGATGTAATTATCGGACGAGATGCCGAGCTTTACAGAACCATTCAGATACTGTCAAGAAGAACCAAAAACAATCCTTGCCTTATCGGTGAACCCGGAGTTGGTAAAACTGCTATCGCAGAGGGAATTGCCCTAAAAATTGCCGCAAAAGATGCTCCTGCAAAGCTTTTGGATAAAGAAATTATGTTGCTTGACCTTACTGGTCTTGTTGCAGGAACACAGTTCAGAGGTCAATTTGAAAGCCGTATAAAGGGTCTTATTGATGAGGTTAAGTCTGAAGGAAATATCATTCTGTTTATTGACGAGGTTCATAACCTTGTCGGTGCAGGCGATTCCGAAGGCTCGATGAGCGCAGGTAATATTTTGAAACCTGCATTGTCACGTGGTGAGATTCAGGTTATCGGTGCTACCACGTTTAAAGAATATCGTAAGTATATTGAAAAAGATGCCGCTTTGGAGCGTAGATTCCAACCCGTTACGGTTGAGGAGCCCTCTATTGAAGAATCGGTGAAAATGCTTAAAGGCATTAAGGGTTATTATGAAGGATACCATAACGTTAAGGTGTCCGACGATATAGTAAGAAGTGCAGTTTTGCTGTCTGAAAGATACATCAACGACCGATTCCTGCCCGATAAGGCTATTGACCTTCTTGACGAGGCTTGTGCTTGTGCTTGCCTGAGAAATAAGGCTATTGATGAACTATTTTTGGCCGAAAAGCAGGTAAACGAGCTAACTAATGAGTTGAGTGTACTTGAAACTGAGGTGGAAACGCCTGATTACGAGCGTATTGCTAATGTAAAATTTCAGCTTGAAAAAGCCAAAGCAAACGTTGAAAAAGCAAAACCTAAGGCTTCTAAAAATAAGGTTACATCTGACGACCTTGCACGTGTTATCGAGCTTTGGACTGGAGTTCCTGCCGCAAAGGTCAAGCAAAACAACCTTGAAAAACTGTCCTCACTTGAAGAAAATATCAAAAATCACATAATCGGACAGGATGAGGCAGTTGAGGCAGTTGTCTTGGGTGTTCGTCGTTCAAGTGTTCAGATTTCAAGCCATCGCAGACCTGCATCGTTTATTTTTGTAGGTCCCACGGGCGTTGGTAAAACCGAGCTTGTCAAGGTATTGGCAAAGGAAATGTTCAATACTCCCGATGCATTGATTAGACTTGATATGTCCGAGTTCATGGAAAAACACGCTGTTTCCAAGCTTATCGGTGCGCCTCCGGGATATGTCGGTTATGATGAAGCAGGTCAGCTTACCGAAAAGGTCAGAAGAAAGCCTTATTCGGTCATTCTGTTTGACGAGATTGAGAAGGCACATCCAGATATTCTCAATATTCTGTTGCAGATTCTCGATGACGGACGAATCACCGATTCGCAGGGAAGAACGGTCAATTTTGAAAATACCGTGCTTGTTATGACCTCAAATGCTGGCAGTGATAACAACGGTACGTTGCTCGGTTTTAATAAAACCGTTGCCGAAGCATCTAAGGATAAGGCTATGAAAGCGCTTAAGGATTTTCTCAGACCCGAATTTTTGGGTCGCGTTGATGATATCATCGCTTTTGAGCCTTTGGGTAAAGATTCTCTCCAAAAAATAGCTGCTCTGATACTTGATGAACTCAAACCTTTACTCCAAGAACGTGACATTGATTTCGACTATGATTCTGGAGTTTGTGCATATTTTGCCGATAAATGTGACTGTCGTTCTGGAGCACGTGAATTACGCAAGATAATTCGCAAAGAGGTAGAGGATAAAATAATCAGTCTGCTTATCGATAACCCCGACGTAACGTTTAGGTCAATGAAGGCTGAATGTGTTGATGACGTTAAAATTTCTTTCACAAAAATTTAAAATTTCTCTTGACTCGCGACGCAGTTTATGGTAATATATACTGCGTCGCAAAGATGCGGGTGTAGTTCAATGGTAGAATTCCAGCCTTCCAAGCTGGTTACGTGGGTTCGATTCCCATCACCCGCTCCAAAATGCCCGGCCGTTGGCAACAGTCTTCGGTTTATGGGCGTTTTTTATGAAACCCGATATGCGCTGATAGCTCAGTTGGATAGAGCATCTGCCTTCTAAGCAGAGGGTCGGGGGTTCGAATCCCTTTCAGCGTGCCATTTTAAAGAGAGCGTACCGAAGGTATTGCTCTCTTTAAATTTTTGTGTAACGAATACTACCAGCACTGCTGGTAGTATTCGTTACACAATTAAAAGACCTCCGTCGATGGAGGTCTTTTATAATGCAGTTATTTTAAATCAATAATCATTAATTCTATAAAATAATTTACATTACCACTTTTGATTATTACCGATAACTTGTGCAAATTCAACGATTTTTTTAAAGTCCTAAAAATTATACTTGAAATTCCAATAAAAAAGTATTAAAACATATATTGTGCGTTTTAAAAATCAGTATTTTGAAAGGAGTCAAGGCAAATGATAAACGTTAAACACCTTCATCAGATACCGTCTGTTATTCCGTTTTTGAAGCAGAATGTTGTAATGTGTGTTGCTTTCATTGCGGCGGCTATTACGTGTATTTTTGTCCCTATTGACGCTGAGTATCTTGGATATTTCGATTTTAAGACCTTGACCTGTCTTTTCTGTGTTTTGGCAGTAGTATGTGCATTAAAAAATATCAGCTTTTTTTATCTGCTTGCACGTAAGGTGGTAAAATGCTTCAAAAATGCCCGTATGTGCATTTTAGCTCTTGTTTACATTACTTTTATTGGGTCAATGCTTATCGCCAACGATATGGCTTTATTGACGTTTTTGCCGTTGGGATATTTTGTTTTGACTACGGGTCATAAAGAAAAACATATGGCATTTACCTTTATAATGCAGAATATTGCTGCAAACTTAGGTGGTATGCTGACTCCTTTCGGCAATCCGCAAAATCTTTACCTTTATTCAAAATTCAATATTCCTAATTTAGAATTTATGTCGATAATGGCTCTTCCTTTTATCGTTTCAATTATACTTATCACCGTTTGCTGTCTTTTCATTAAACCTGAGCCTCTTGAAGTCAAGGATAAGTCAATCAAATTTGATATGAAGAAAACGTCCTTGTATCTCGTCCTGTTTGCACTTTCTATTGCAATAGTTTTCAGAGGTATACCGTATTGGATTGGGCTCGCTGTTATTCCTACAATACTTTTCTTTGTTGACCGTGATGCATTAAAAAAGGTTGATTATCCATTGCTTTTGACCTTCGTTTTCTTCTTTATATTCTCGGGTAATATGGCAAGGATAGGGGAGGTACGCGATTTTTTCTCCTACCTGCTTGATAAAAACACCTTGCTTTTCAGCGTGGCATCTTGCCAATGCATAAGCAATGTTCCGTCAGCGATACTTTTATCACAATTTACAACCGATTACCCGAATCTCTTGGTTGGAGTAAATATCGGCGGCGCAGGTACACTGATAGCTTCTTTGGCAAGTCTTATTACGTTCAGAGAATACACAAAACATAACCCCGGCAAAACGTTAAGCTACGTTGGTAAGTTCTCGTTGTTCAATTTTGTTTTTTTGATAATACTTACCGTTTTTATGTTGTTGATATAATATAATAATTATTGATAAAAAAATGTTGACAAATCGACATATAGAACGTATAATAATGCTGTTGTCTACGCAAAGTTGTTATTATATGGAGACGTATCGAAGTGGTCATAACGGGGCTGACTCGAAATCAGTTAGGGAGCAATCCCCCGCGAGTTCGAATCTCGCCGTCTCCGCCAAGGACTCCTTGAAGGTTTTTATCCTTCAAGGAGTTTTCTCTTTTTATCCCAGGACTGAGCCGATTGCCATCCCACTTGTTTTCTTGCTCTCACTATCAATGTGACTGTAAATTTTTGCCGTAATGGGCAAGTATGCACACTTTGTAATATGTGTTGAAGATGTTAACCACGCGTACAATGTCGCAATAAAAGCAGGTTTTGATCCATTTACTCCTCATAAGGTTGTTCCGCTTGAGTCAAAACCCGAGAAAATCGCAATAAATATTACTTTTGTAAAAGGACCAGACAGGGAAGAGGTTGAATTCTTTAAACAGGTATAAATAGAAAACCGACTGCAAACAGTCGGTTTTCTTCGTATGTGAAACTTTATTCAACGCTTGCGGTGATGCTTTCAAGCTCGGTTTGTCTTTCTGCAATTTCTGCTTTATTTTCGATAATACGCTCACGGGCATCAGCAATCTGTTTTTCAAGATAGGCAATTTCATCGGTATAAGCTTTTGTTTTCTCGTTAAGAATTCTGCTGATTTCAAGAAGCTCGGCCTCGGCAGAGGAGGCAACCGATATGTTCTGCTCAACGGCAGCTTTGCTCAACTCAACGTTTTCGTTAGCTGCGGCAATTACAGCATTAGCGTTAGCCTGTGCAACAAGATAAAGTCTGCCAATAGACTCACTGAGATTGGTTAATGCTTGCTCGCGCTGGTCGAAATCCTTCAACTTTTCTTCTGCAATCGAAAGCTTTTCGGATATTTCTTCATTTAAGCCTTTAAGTTGCTGGATATTTGCCTCAAGCTCCTTATTTTTATTATCAAGTTCTTCTATTCTTTTACGGTTCTTGTTTTCGGCTTCACGAGATTCAACGACGTAGGTCAAAACGTCCTCACGGTTAAAACCGAACAAACTGCTTCTAAACTTCTTCATATTTACTCTCCGAATTTCATTCATTGGGTATATTATACATTTATTTCACTGAATTTGCAAGAACAAATATTGTTCATTTTTCGAAGTTTAATATTTAAATTCATATTTAATACGTTTTTAATTTGAAAATATGCAAAATTTTCACAATATACTTACGTGAAATTTACAAATATCCCTTGAATTATGCAGTCTTTTGTAGTAGTATATATAGTGAATAAAAATGCAATAATTTGAATAATTTTGTTAGTAGGTGTTTTTATGACAAGAAAAGAAGCAAGAAATCAAGCCTTTGTACTTATATTCGAAAAGTGTATCAATAACGACCCAGTCGAAGAAATCATTGAGGCTGCCCGTGAGTGCAGAGATTTCCTCGAAGACGAGGATGGATATACTTTGAAGGTTTTTAATGGTGTATTCGAAAATCTTTCAGAAATTGATAACATCATTTCAGAAAATCTCACCGGTTGGACCATCAACCGTATTTCACGCGTTTCGTTGGCTGTTTTGCGTCTTGCTATTTATGAGATTAAATATATGGACGACATTCCTAATGCAGTTTCGGTTGACGAAGCAGTTGAGCTTTGCAAGACATATTCTGTTCAGGATGATGCAGCATTTGTCAACGGTGTTCTCGGCACTGTTATTCGCTCATTATAATGAATTGCTATCTTGGAATTGATACAAGCAATTATACTACCTCCTGTGCCAAATATTCTCCCGAAAACGGACAATATATCAACTCTCGCAAGTTGTTACCGGTTGAGTCGGGAAGTATCGGTTTAAGACAAAGTGATGCACTGTTTCATCACACAAAAGCCTTACCAGAAATCATCCAAAATGCTTGTATCAATATTGATAAAATCAGAGCAATCGGTGTTAGTGACCGACCGAGACCTTTAATCGACAGTTATATGCCGTGCTTTTTAGCAGGTGTTTCGGCTGCTTCGGCGATATCGTCGGCAATGGGAATTCCTCTATATAAATTCTCGCATCAGGCAGGTCACGTTGCTGCTGCTTTATTTTCTGCAAATAAGCTTGACCTTATTGGACAGAAGTTTATTTCGTTCCACGTTTCGGGAGGTACTACCGAGGCATTACTTACCGAATATGACGAAAAAGAGTTTTTTAAGGCAACAATAGTTGCAAAGTCACTAGACCTTAAAATGGGGCAGGCAGTTGACCGAGTCGGTGTTATGATGGGGTTACAGTTTCCTGCTGGAAAAGAGCTTGATGCTTTATCTCAAAACGGTAGTTTGCCTCAAAAGCCTCGCCCAAGTATGAAGGGTGCCGATTGCAGCATTTCAGGTCTTGAAAATAAAACGAAACAATTACTTGATAAAGGTACACCCAAGGAAGACATTGCTTTGTTTACTATAGCTTACCTTTGTGAAACGGTTGATGCTATGACCGCTGAATTAAAGAAACAATTTGGTGATATACCGTTTGTTTTTGCAGGCGGAGTTATGTCCAACTCATACATCAGAAAGCATATTACCGATAAATACGGTGCATACTTTGCAAGTGCCGAGCTATCAAGCGATAATGCTGTCGGAACTGCAGTTATGACCTCAATTTTACACAACGAATAACGGAGGATTATATGAACGGACAACTGATTACCGTTTCACAACTGAATAGGTACGTCAAATCCGTTCTTGACTCTGATTTTAACCTTAAAAGTGTTTTTGTATCGGGTGAGATATCAAACCTCAAGGTAAATTCCTTTAGTGGACATATGTATTTTACTCTAAAGGATGAGGGTGCCGCTATTAAAGCTGTTATGTTCAAAACCTCTGTGGCAAGATTAAAATTTGTACCGCAAGAGGGAATGAAGGTTATTTGCCGTGCAGGTGTAACACTTTACGAACGCGACGGTGCTTATCAGCTTTACGTAACCGATATACAACCCGACGGTGCAGGCAGTATTGCTATTGCTTTTGAACAACTGAAAGAGAAGCTTTCAAAGGAAGGCTTGTTTGACGAGGCACGTAAAAAGCCTTTGCCGCAATTTCCAAAGAAAATAGCCATCATCACATCCGAAACAGGTGCTGCAGTGCAGGATATGATAAGCGTTATTGGTCGACGTTGGCCGTTGGCAACCTTAGTAATGTGTCCTGTAAAGGTGCAAGGTGATGGCTCGGCCGAACAGATGTGCGATGCTCTTTTAAAGGTCAACAATACTACGGATTGTGATGTTATTATAATTGGCCGTGGCGGAGGCTCTGCCGAAGATTTGTGGTGCTTTAACGATGAGGATTTGGCCCATTGTGTTGCTTCTTCTAATATACCTGTAATTTCTGCAGTAGGCCACGAAACCGATTTCACTATCTGTGATTTTGCCGCCGATAAAAGAGCAGCAACTCCATCGGCTGCCGCTGAGCTTTGTGTACCCGATATTACCGAGATTATGCTTGGTGTTTTGAGTGCAAAGCAGCGTTTAGATATTTATATAAATTCGTATCTTGAATCTTTAGATAATAGATTTGAGTACCTTTCCTCTAGAAAGGTTTTGACCGATAAATTTGACACGGTTGACCGTCTGGCTTTGAATTTGGACAATCTGAAACACCGACTTGATGTATCATTTAACTATAAGACGTCAAACGCAATAAATAAAATATCGGAATACACAGCAAAACTTGATGCACTGAATCCTGCCAAGATTCTTTTAAGAGGATATTCAATAATCGAAAAGCAGGGGACTACAGTCAAAAGTATCAATGATTTATATGTTGACGATACCGTCAACATAAAGCTTTCCGACGGAAGTGCCGAATGTAAAGTAATATCGACCGAGAGGTAATAATATGAGTGTATCTTTTGAAAACAATTTAAAGGAACTTGAAAAAATAGTTCAAAAGTTAGAGTCGGGCGATTGCGGTCTTGACGAATCGTTGGAGCTTTATTCTAAAGGCATTCAGTTGTCTGCCGAATGTAAAAAGCAGCTTGAAACCGCACGTCAGAAAATTAAACAGATTTCCGACTATGCTAACGACTAAGGATAGATTTATGTTTGAGAGTTATATTGTAAATATTGAACAGAAATTAAAAGACGTTTTAACAATAAAGGATTGCGAATATTCGCACCTTTTAGAAGCTATGTCGTACAGTGCCGAAGCTGGTGGCAAACGCATAAGACCTTGTCTTTTGATGGAGTTTATGCGAGTAGCGGGTGGTAATCCCGAAAATGCATTAAATTTTGCCGTTGCTTTGGAAATGATACATACGTATTCCCTTATACACGATGATTTGCCTTGTATGGATGACGACGATATGCGCCGAGGAAAGCCCTCTTGTCATATTAAATTCGGTGAAGCAACCGCATTGCTTGCTGGTGATGCTTTACTAACTGATGCTTTCCGTGTTGCATTATCGACCGAAAATGTACCATTTGACCGTGTTTGCAAAGCTGCCAAGGTTTTATCCGAATGTTCTGGCTCTGATGGTATGATAGGCGGTCAGGTAATTGACCTTAAATACGAAGAGCAATCAGCCGATTTAGAGGTTGTTAAGGACCTTTACCGCTTAAAAACAGGGGGATTAATTAAAGCTGCAGCATCAATCGGTTGCATACTTGCAGGAGCAACCGAGAGTATGATTGCCTCAGCCGTTGAGTTTGCTGAAAAAATAGGTCTTGCTTTCCAGATTCGTGATGACGTACTCGACGTTATCAGCATTGAAGAAGAACTCGGCAAGCCTATTGGCAGTGATTCAGAATCGCAGAAATCAACATATGTTTCTTTAGTCGGTTTAGAGAAAGCACAAAAAGACGTTCAAATGTATACAGACGAGGCTATTACAGCTTTAAGCGTTTTTGGAAAGGAATCCGAAACCTTAAAGAAATTTGCATTAAGCCTTGTTGGCAGAAAAAAATAAAGGATGTATTTTATGGAGTATCGTTTTCTCGGCAATTTTCAGTCACCGCACGATGTCAGACAACTTAATAATGAAGAACTGACCGTGCTGTGTGCCGAGATGAGAGATAAGATACTCAATACAGTATCGGAAAACGGCGGTCATCTTGCGTCGAACCTCGGTGCAGTTGAGTTGACCGTTGCTTTGCACCGTTGCTTTGAATCTCCAAAGGATTCCATTGTTTTTGACGTTGGTCATCAGTGTTATCCGCATAAGTTGTTGACAGGACGTTTTGATGACTTTAATACTTTAAGACGTGAGAACGGAATTTCTGGTTTTATGAAACCCGAAGAAAGTGAACACGACCCGTTTATCACAGGTCATAGCTCTACGTCGGTTTCATCTGCATTTGGCACCTGTATTGCTAACGAATTACTAAATAAAGACGGTTTTTCGGTTGCCGTTATCGGTGACGGTGCAATGACGGGTGGAATGGTCTATGAGGCTTTAAACAATGTCCGTAAGCAGGATGCTAACCTTATTGTTGTTCTGAACGACAATAAAATGTCTATTTCTAAGAACAAAGGTGCTTTGGCTAAACACCTTAGCACTATGAGAACCCGAAAAAAATACTTTAAATTTAAGTCGGGTGTTGAGCGATTCTTGAAAAAGATACCTCTTATCGGCAGATTTCTATACTCTGCAGTTTTCAACATTAAGCTGATGTTTAAAAACGCACTTTATAACAGTAATATTTTCGAGTCTTTGGGCTTTTATTATATGGGACCTGTTGATGGTCACGATATTGAAAAAATGTGTGAGATTTTCGAAATTTCAAAAGAACTTGACCGTCCCGTGCTTATACACACCAAAACCGTAAAAGGTAAAGGGTACAAGCCTGCCGAGGAAAATGCAGGTGATTTTCACGGTGTTGCAAGATTTGATATAAATACCGGAGAAATTCCGCATTCGCAAAAAAGTTTTTCTGGTGTATTCGGGGACAAGCTGTGTGAGCTTGCCGAAAACGATGATAAAATTTGCGCAATTACCGCTGCTATGACATCGGGAACAGGATTGTCACAATTTGCCGAACGCTTTAAAGACCGTTTCTTTGACGTAGGAATTGCCGAAGAACACGCCGTCACTTTTTCCGCAAGTCTTGCTAAAAACGGCTTGAAGCCCGTTTTTGCTGTATATTCAACCTTCCTGCAAAGGGGGGTTGACCAGATAATCCACGATGCCGCTATTGCCAACCTTCCGTTGACGCTTTGTGTTGACCGTGCAGGTCTTGTTGGTGACGACGGTGAAACGCATCAAGGTGTTTTTGACGTTTCATTTTTGTCTTCAGTACCAAATGTTACTATATATTCACCAAGCAGTTATTCTGAACTTGAAAATACGCTTGAAAATCGTCTTAAAGGTCCCAAAGGTGTTGCGGTAATTCGATACCCGAGAGGTTCTGAACCTGCTGTAAACGAAAAATCAACTGAATTTGACGGCTATTCAGTAATGGGCAGCGGTAATACCTGCATTGTAACTTACGGTACATTGATTTCAGAAGTACTTTCAGCTAAACAAGATTTAGAGTCATTGAATATTGATGTTACAGTAATAAAACTTAAGCAGATTTATCCTTTGCCTTGCGGTTTTATTGAGAATTTAATGAATCACAACAATATCCTTTTCTTCGAGGAAGGGATTATTAACGGTTCAATAGCCGAAAAAGTTGGTTTTGAACTCATTTCAGCAGGTTTTAAAGGAAATTATTCAGCATCAGCTATCAACGGCTTCGTTAAACAAGCAACCGTTTCTTCTCAAAGAGCAGTTTATGGTCTTGACAGTAATTCTATTATTAAAAAGGTTAAAGAGGTTTTAAAGATTGAACAATAAAAAAAGGCTTGACGCCGCCGTATTTGAGCAAGGATTGTCTGAAAGCAGGGAAAAGGCCAAAACACTTATTATGGCAGGCGTTGTATACGTCAACAATCAAAAAGCTGACAAAGCAGGTATGACCGTTAAGGACGATGACATCATTGAGGTTCGTAGCAATCCTTTGAAATATGTCAGCCGTGGCGGTTTGAAGCTTGAAAAGGCTATGGAATGCTTTGATATTTCCTTGGAAAACTGCCTTTGTGCCGATATTGGTGCATCGACGGGGGGATTTACCGATTGTATGCTTCAGAACGGTGCTACTAAGGTTTATGCTATCGACGTAGGTTACGGTCAGTTAGCTTGGAAACTCCGCACCGATGAGCGTGTTATAAATATGGAACGCACTAATTTCAGATACGTTACTCACGATCAGATACCCGAGGATTTGGATTTTTGCTCGGTCGACGTTTCGTTTATTTCGCTTTCCATCATCGTTCCCGTTATGCGAAACATAATGAAGGACGGTGCAAGGGCTGTTTGCCTTATTAAACCGCAGTTTGAGGCAGGGAAGGACAAGGTCGGTAAAAAGGGTGTGGTCCGTGACAAGGCAGTCCACGTTGAGGTTGTTGAAAATACGGTCAATATGCTTCTTAGCAATAAAATGAGTGTTCTTGGACTCACTTTTTCACCCGTAAAAGGTCCAGAAGGTAATATTGAATACCTTGTTTACATAGAAAAGAACGAATATGCTGAAAACACTTCAGGTGTTACCGCTAAAGAAGTGGTTGAATCATCCCATTCAGAGTTAGATAAATAGTGCATTAAAGGAGGTTTTTTATGAACATCCTCATAATTTATAATCCCGAAAGCAGTTCGGGATATGAAGTTTCACAAAAGGTTACTGAGATTTTGAAATCCGACGGTGTTAATATATCTGTTCAGGAGTTCTGTAAATCCAAAGAACCGGAAATTTGCAACAATACCGATATAATTATCGTAATCGGTGGTGACGGAACAATCATTAAGGTTGCAAAATCCTCGGCAAAACTCGATTGTCCGATACTTGGCATAAACGCAGGTCATTTAGGATATCTTGCATCGGTTGACCAAAACGACCTTAGTGCAGTAAAACGCATCCTCACTAACGATTACAGTATTGAAAAACGTTGTATGATTAGGGCTGAAAAGTACAAAAACGGTGTTCTGACCGAGAGTTGCGATTGCCTTAATGATGCTGTTATTTCAAAAGATACCTTGTCAAACGTTATCGAAATAAAATTAAATATCGGTAACGACACTATTGAATATCGCGCTGACGGTATAATTGCTGCAACACCCACAGGGTCTACGGCATATTCTCTGTCTGCCGGAGGTCCAATAGTTGACCCCAAGATGAAATGCGTTATTTTGACACCTGTTTGTCCTCATACACTTGTAACTCGCTCAATGGTTGTTGACGGTAATACTCCCGTTTCAATATCTGTCAAAGGACTTTCCGATAAGAGTATTAACCTGCTTTGCGACGGTAGAGTTGGTTTACTGCTTGACGAGGATTCTACTGTGAATATAAGTATTTCTGATACAACAGCAAATTTCATAAAATTAAATGATGTTTCGGTGTATAAGATTCTTTCGGTCAAGACCGACAGTTATTAATTTTCAAGGAGTTCGTTATGAAAAAGGAACGTCAATCTAAAATTCTTCACCTTATCGAGGAGTTTCCCATAGACACTCAAGAGGAACTCCAACAAAGGCTTTTTGATGCCGGATATGATGTAACTCAAGCCACAGTTTCCCGAGATATTAAGGAGCTTCGCATTGTTAAAATGCTTGATTCCAACGGTGTTTACCGCTATGCTGTCAACAGCGGTGCATCATCAAAATCTATCAAATATGTCGATATGTTTGCACATTCGGCGGTATCAGTGACCTATTCAATGAACGATGTCGTTATCAAATGCCATCCCGGTATGGCTCAGGGTGCTTGTACATCACTCGATATGATGAAATGCGATAACGTTTTGGGAACTTTAGCGGGCGATGACACTATTTTTGTAATAACCAAGACCGAAAAAGATGCCGAAGCGCTTTGTGAAATGCTGCAGGAGATTATAAAATAAAAATGTTAAGATCAATCAATATTGAAAATATCGCAATTATCGAAAAATGTAATATTGATTTTTGTTTGGGCTTTAACGTTCTTACAGGTGAAACGGGTGCAGGTAAATCCATCGTTATTGACTCGATAAATGCCGTCACAGGCCAGAGAACCTCTAAGGAACTGGTGAGGTCGGGTTGCGAAAAAGCCTCTGTATCGGCCGTTTTTGAGAGTATTTCCAATACTGTTAAGCAACAACTTTCCGAATATGGGGTTGATTGTGAGGATGACAGCGTAATGTTGTTGCGAACCATTAACGCTGACGGTCGTAGTCTGTGTAAGATAAACGGTGTTACCGTTAACGTTTCGGTTTTGCGTGATATTGGAAAACTGCTTGTCAATATCCATGGTCAGCACGACAATCAAGCCTTGCTTGACCCCGAAAACCATCTCGGATTTATTGATGCTTTTGGTTATTATTCTAAAATAATTGAAGATTACCGTGCTTGTTATTCCGAGCTTCGAGCAGTCCGCAGGAAACTCAAAAGTTTATCAACTGATGAGGACGAAAAGTTACGAAAAATCGACCTTTTGATGTATCAGATAAACGAAATCGAAGCAGCAGATGTTAAGGTTGGTGAGTTGAAAGAGCTGATTGACAAGCGTGACCTTATCAGAAACTCCGAAAAGTTGCGTTTATCGCTTGAAATGTGTAAAGCCTTGCTTTCGGGTGATGATAGCACATCGGGTGCAGAAACTGCTTTATCGCAATCCTTGAACGAATTTTCAGCTGTTTCTAAGATTCTTAAAGGCTCAGAAAAATTGCTTGAACGCTTTGATTTTGCCGTTTCTGAAATTGCCGATATTTCCGCGGAAATAAGAGATTTGTGCGAATCAGTTGCATTTGACCCCAATGAACTCGATGAGTGCGAGCAGAGAATTGACCTTATAAGTATGCTCAATAAAAAATACGGCGGTAATGAAACCGCAGTATTAGAGTTTTTGGATAATGCAAAGCAGGAACTTCAGAATATCACCGTTTCGGATGAAATGATTGTTGAGCTTGAAAAGCAGTCCGAGGTTTTGGAGGATAAATTGGTTGAAAAGGGAAGTGCTTTAACCAAAGCACGCCGAATAGCTGCCGACGATTTTTCAAAACGTGTTTGCGACGTTTTGCAGTATCTTGAAATGCCGAAGGTTGTTTTTTTTGTTGATATTAAGCCGAAAATGTACACCGTTGACGGTTGTGACGAGGTTGAATTTTTGATTTCCGCTAACCTTGGCCAAGAGGCGAAACCGCTTGCAAAAATAGCTTCAGGCGGTGAGCTTTCAAGAATAATGCTTGCAATTAAGAGCATTATGAGTGACTTCGATGATGCCAACACACTGATTTTTGACGAGATTGATACGGGTATCAGCGGTAAGGCCGCCGATAAGGTTGGTCGTCAGATGAAGGCTTTGTCAAAGGGTAAGCAGGTTTTATGCGTAACCCACTTGGCACAGATTGCAGCCTCGGCCGACAGTCATTATCTCATTTCTAAATCGTCAACCGACAAGAGTACCTATACCAAGGTTACTGAGATTTCGGGCGATAACAGGATAAATGAAATTGCCCGTATTATGTCAGGCGGTAATATGACCGAAAATCTTTATAAAACCGCAAAAGAACTTATTGAAAATCATAACGATTTGTGATAGTATATATAAATCAGTTATCTGGAGGAATTTAAAATGACTTGTTATGACGAGCTCGTTGAACGTGGACTAATTGCCCAGGTTACCAACGAAGAAGAAATAAGAAAGATGGTCAACGCCGGTGAAGCAACCTTTTACATCGGTTTTGACCCCACTGCCGATAGCTTGCACGTTGGTCACTTTATGGCACTTTGCCTTATGAAGCGTTTGCAGATGGCAGGCAACAAGCCTATAGCTCTTATCGGTGGCGGTACCGGTTATATCGGTGACCCCTCGGGACGTACCGATATGAGAAGTATGATGACACCTGAGATCATTCAGCACAACTGTGATTGCTTTAAGGCACAAATGAGCAAATTTATTGAGTTCGGTGAAGGCAAAGCTCAGATGGTAAACAACGCTGATTGGTTGCTGAAGCTCAACTATATCGAGCTTCTTCGTGAGGTTGGTGCTTGCTTCTCGGTTAATAATATGCTCCGTGCCGAGTGTTACAAGCAGAGAATGGAAAAAGGCCTTTCATTCTTAGAGTTCAACTATATGATTATGCAGTCTTACGACTTTTATCATCTTTTTAAGGAATACGGCTGTAATATGCAGTTCGGCGGTGACGACCAGTGGTCCAATATGCTTGGCGGTACCGAGCTTATCAGAAAGAAGCTTGGTAAGGATGCCCACGCAATGACTATTACCTTGTTGCTCAACTCAGAGGGCAAGAAGATGGGTAAAACAGCAAACGGTGCTGTTTGGCTTGATGCAGAAAAGACCAAGCCCTACGATTTCTTTCAGTATTGGAGAAACGTTGACGATGCAGACGTTATCAAGTGTATGAAATTGCTCACCTTCATTCCTCTCGAGGAGATTTATGAGTATGAAAAGCTTGAGGGTAGCGAGCTTAACGCTGTTAAGGAGCGTTTGGCTTTCGAACTTACCAAGATGATTCATGGTGAGGAAGAAGCTCAAAAGGCTCTTGATACTGCTCGTTCATTGTTCGCAGGCGGTGCCAAGGCTGATATGCCTAACACTGCTGTTCCTTGCGATATGTTTGAGAATGGCGAAATCGGTCTGCTCGATGTTATGATGCTTGCAGGACTTATTCCTTCAAAGGGTGAGGGTCGCCGTCTTGTTCAGCAGGGTGGTGTTTCCATCAATGATGAGAAGGTTACTGACCCTGCAAAGCGCATCACCAAGGATGAGCTTTCGGGCGATGGCATCATTATTAAGAAGGGTAAAAAGGTTTTTCACAAGATTACTACTTTCTAATTTTAATCACAAAATAATGTGACCCGTTACTCAAAGTAACGGGTCTGTTTTTACATTTATACCTTCAAAAGTCTGCCGTATTCTTCATCAAGCACTATTGTTACGAATCTCAGTGAGAAAATGTCACACACGACAAGTGTTTGAGGCTCGATAACGTCGATTATGATATAGCTTGCGCCAACGTCGTGCAATACACCTACGCGTTGCTCAACTGCATCGCCGATAAAGAACTCACATCGTACCCAACGGCCTATATACTGCCTTAAATAAGCAGGTAAAAAGTCGGTATTGGTCATTGTTTCGGGACGTAAGCTTATGGTATTACCACCCGGTGCGGTTGTTGTCATATTGGACTGATTATTAGGCATCATCATACCGTTGCCCATATTCATTCCGCTGTTTGTCCAGCTGTTCTGACCGGAACCCGACATTCCGCTGTTCATATTCTGATTCGTCATACCGTTACTCATCGGCATATTACCGCTGTTGTTCATACAACCGCCATGACGGTAATTGTTGTTATTGTTTATCCATCTGACTGAAGAATCGGGATGATTTTGCATATACATTCTCTGTTCAGGTGTGAGAGAACGAGATGCAGGCTGATAACCGCTTGTATCATTGCCGTTTGAGTTCAACATTCCTTGATTTCCCATATAATTCATAAACTAACTCCTTAAATTATTGCTATGTTTCCCAATATTGGGACGTTGGTCGATAAAAACAATGCTGATTTATTCGTGTGTGAAAAACTCCCGAACCGTTTCTCGGGAAATATTGGTCGCAATTTGAGGAAAACGGGTTGAAATACCACAAACAGTCGCCGACTGCAGGGAGTGAGTTACCTGACAATGCCCAATCAGCAACCTGATAATTTTCACTTGTAGGCGACATATTATAAATGTTTTGTGAGTTGTACTGACCGCCAATTTCTGTCCTTGCACAGTCAAACTGGTACGGCTGGAATATAACGTTCTGAATATCGCCTTGTCCTGTTCTGAGATATTCACCGCCTGCAACGTGAACACGGTTCATTATAACTGTAGCAACGGCTTGCTGACCCGTAAGACCTTCTCCGCCTGCTTCACACTGTATTATTCTTGCCAAAAGTTCTCTTGCGTTAAATGGCATAATTTATCTTCACCCTTACATCGGTTTCTATATATAATATGCAGTAAATAAATTAATGACAAAAGGGAAGGGGACAATTTAAAAAAGAGGACTCATTAAGAGTCCTCCTCATCTTTGCTTTCACTATTCTTATTTATTGATGGTTTAACACCTGACAACGGATTTTTATTGAACGCTTCTTCAACCTGACGGTTGGCTACGTGGGTATAAATCTGTGTTGTACCAAGGTTTTCGTGACCTAAAACATCTTTCAAAACACGTATATCAACACCACCCATCTGATACATAAGCGTTGCAGCAGTATGACGCAGTTTATGTGCAGAAAATCCTTGCCCACCTAGTCCTGCTTTATCGAGAAATGTGTATACAATGTGCTGAACTGTTTTATTACTGATGCGTTGCCTTCTTGCACTCAAAAACAGTGCATTTTTGTCTTTTTGAGCAACACCGTCATTGGGTCTTACTTGCATATAAGCCTTTACAGCGAGCATACAAGCCTCATTTAGATATATAACACGTTCCTTGTTGCCTTTACCGGTGATTTTTAATGAATTATCCTCACGAATATCGGTGTAATTTAATGAACAAAGCTCTGATAAGCGCATTCCGCAGTTCAAAAACAGAGTTAAAATGCAAAAATCACGTTCCTTATGGGGTCCGTCAACAGATTTTAAAAGGTCTATACTTTGCTCCAAGGAAAGATGCACAGGTAATGATTTTTTTAGCTTCGGTGTATCCAATTCAGCGGCAGGATTAACCTTTAAAAGATGTAAATTATTAGTAAGATACTTAAAAAACACCCTCAATGCCGATACCTTACGGGCTCTTGCAGCAGCACCGTTTGAACGTTCGTTCTTGCAATAGACAATAAAAGCATAAAGGTCGGTCATAGAAACCGATTTCAGTATATCTTCATCAATATCGTTTACAATAATATCCGAGAAATCGGTACCATTAGGCACAAGACCACGCTGAAGCTTCAGAAATTTGAAGAATAGGGTAAGGTCAAGATAATATTGCTCAATCGTCTTAGTTGCTTTGCCTTTGATAGTTTCACTGTATACCAAAAAATCACGCAAAATAGGTGCAGTAGCGTTCAGAGTGGCAAGATCCATAAAAAATCACATCCAATAGATATTGTATAATAGCTTAAATTACGCTATGAATTGTACTGCAATTATACAAAATATTTTGTATAATTGCAATTCATTATCTAACCAAAACGACAGGTGAACATTTGTGCAATTATACAAAATATGGCCAAAATTATACAAAATCAAACCATATAATTTGCTTACCGCTACTAAATTATGTCAAAATAAAGGGTGGTGCAGATATAAGAACGCAAATAATACTAAATAAATCAATAAATACATTTAAAACAATTTAGATATTACAATAAATAAGCAAACCGTATTTTCGCTGGGTAAAAGCTCACTAGTAACATTTCAATCAAAATATACCATTTTTAATGAAAAATACGACATATTTGAAAAAATCAAAAAATAGCAATCGGATAGCGTAAATTTATTTGATACAAGTATCATCTGAAAAAAACTGAGAGGATACAATGGCAAATATATCTTTGAAAAAATTACGAATTTTTTAAGATTATAACTTTATTTAAGTTTAACAAACAAAATGTGTATAGATAAAATAATCACAGATAAAATAATTATCCGTGATTAAAGAAAATGATAAATTAAGTGAACACAAAAATTAAGTTAGCAATAATATAAGTAAATCAATTTTTAATATATTCAAACAAAGAGAAGATATATTTGATTATAACCATAAAATCAATAAATTTAGTTCAACGAGCAATTATCAACTATTATCATAAAAATCTGCAAAAATCACTTCCCTGTATTATACAAAACATTCATTTTGTACAATCAAAGTTCTATGCTGTTGAGGATCGCATCAATTACGTTAAAAACAACCTTCCCCTTTACTACATGGGATTTTGCTTGTTCAAAGCATATCCCTGGTTGCTTGATCGTGTCCTTGAAGACGGTCGACGAAGTTTTTTTGATAATCGTAAAAATATACCC
>JAZTYO010000044.1:0-56817 GCA_045636945.1 Acutalibacteraceae bacterium
TTTGGCCTCACGTGCGGTGAAGAAATCGGCAATTTTGTTCATCTCAACGGCCGACATAACCGAGGCCTTCACGCCCATCTGAATAAGGGTATCCGAAACACCGAGGCAGTTGATAACGGTTGCCAACATACCCATACTGTCAGCGGTGTTGCGGTCCATATTACCCGAAGAACGACCACGCCAGAAGTTACCGCCACCAATGACGATACCGACCTGAACACCCTCCTCAACGATAGTCTTAATACGCTTACAAACGGTTTCTACCATAGAAAAATCAATACCTGTTTTCTGCTCACCGGCAAGCACCTCGCCCGAGAGTTTCAAAAGAATTCTTTTAAATGCAGGTTCCATTTTTAACACATCCTATCAAAGCCTTTTTCGGCTATTATATTTACTCCTATATTCTACTATATAATACTAATAAAGTCAATTAGAACTATGTGCGAAATAAGATATTTTTGTAAGCAAAGCATTTATTATCCCTTGGTGGAATTTGCTAAAGGCACAATAAGAAAACGGGTGGAAACCCACCCGTTTTCTTACCTATATTATCAATAATTGCTATAATAGTTCCTGTAACCCGAGTATGTTGCCATTTCTTTTAGGTAATCCAATGCGTTAACAGTATACCAATCACCGCCTATTTCGAATGCTATTATATCAACTCCGTGTTGTTGCTCACCATCGTCACCGTTAAGTTTCAATCTCGAATCCATTTCATATATTGCGTCAATTGACTTTTCGGGGATACCGTATCTTTTCTCTAAATTTTCGGCAATAAACTCATATCGGGAATCCTTTTTAGAGTGCTCAGTTTCATCATGAGTATCATACTCGAATTCAAAATTGTCACCATCATACTCATCCAACAGATAATCGATACGGTATTTTTTGTATTTTTCCTTTAATTCTCCGTCTCCCACATCGTATTCATCATCAAGATATTCAAGAAACTCTTGCGGGGCTATCTTTTCAATATCATCTATGTCAAACGATGAATCAAATACCATTTCATAGTACAAATCTACAGCATCCTCATACGACGATACACCGTTTCCGCCACCGCCTATAAACACGACACAAAGTACAATGACCACTGCCACCGCTGCGGCAATTATGGCTATCAATTTTCCGTTTGGCTTTTTGCCGGACATAATCTTTTGCACTAGCGAGCCGCTTTCGGTAACAGAATTATGCTCAGATTGAACCGGGGTACCGCACGAAGTACAAAACTTCATACTATCTTCGATTTGAGCTCCGCAATTTCCACAAAATTTCATAATTAACCCTCCAAATAAATTTGTTACGATTATTTTAGCGGATTTTCCGCTAAAAGTCAATAGTGTATTTTCCGCTAAAGTATAATAATTGCATAAAATATTATCATTGGTGGTGAATGTATGCACTATTTTCGTATTCGAGAGTTAAGAGAAGACAAAGACCTGACCCAAAAGCAAATGGGCGAGATTCTTTCCTGCAGTCAGCGTGTATACAGCAACTATGAACGTGGTGACCTTGACATTCCCACCGAGATCCTCATAAAATTAGCCGATTTTCACAACGTTTCGGTCGATTATATTTTAAACAGAACCGATAAAAAAGTTTTTCACAAACAGCATACTTAACAAAATAATATGAAAGAAGCTCCCCTGATATGGGGAGCTCTCATTTTGTAAAAATGACTGAGGGGTAGTTTTTATCTCTCCCTCCGTCAAAACCTTCAGTTTTGCCACCTCCCTCGTCAGAGGGAGGTTTTTTAGTCTTTCCCTTGAAAGGAAGGTGTCTGCAAAGCAGACTGATGAGGTGTAAGCCAACAGAATATATTAAAGATGACATATTTAATGTGGGAGGCGGTTCACGAATCACCCACCCAAGGTCACATCATGATGCTCCCCCACAAAAGAATTATGCAGGTTATTTTTATTACTTTATTGTGTTTTTGGTCACGTCGACGATATAATTATGAGGACCTATGCTGTCCGCGGATGCATTGGCCATATGGCCTAACGTGAGATTCGTGTTCTTTGAAATGGTGTTGCCCTCGAAAACAAAATCATTAAGGGTGTTTATTGCGCCGGGTTTATCAGACTGGAACAGATAATCGGCATCAATTGTATTGTTGATTATCTTGGTGCTCTTGGCGTTATATACGCTATAAAAACGGAAAACGTTTTCATCCTTGATGTTGGTAAAGGTGTTATCCTCGACAATCATAGTGTTAGCGTGGGACAACTGAATAGGAGGCTTTGAACAGGTGATATTGGCAAACTCGTTACCCGAAACGTAGAAATCGGCATCGGCCCAATCGAGGTTGATTCCGCCCCAATTTTCAGTAATTTTATTATCGGTAAACATAACGGTTATGGGGTACATGCCAATTTTCTGTATCGAGTAATAACAATAGCCTTTAAGCGTATCCTCATACGTCTGACATTTGAATACACAACCGTCAACCTCAACGTTAGCCTTGGGGCCTCTTGTGGCAAGCGACTTTAAGAAGGTACAATTGCGGAACGCAATATCGCCATCACCACGGTAATCAAAATGACGTGAATACTCTCCGCCCTCCTGAAGCTCGTTTTCACTCTGGAACGTGATGCCGCTGTAAGCAATTGAAACACCGTCGTCAGCATACGGCAAGCTCGGTACCGAGCCCGAATCCTTGGTTATAAATATCTCGGCAGTATCGTTTCCGCCGAGAATGTTGCCTTGAATGATTTATCGGTGTTGATAACTATTGCCTCTGCCTTGGCATCGTCCACAACACCAAAGCAGTTGGCATTGACCACGTTGACACCGTTCATAACTGACGAGGTGTTAGAGGTCTGCTCACCGTGGGCAATAGCGGTATAATCAACACGTATTTTAACGGTTGTCGCAGTTGTTGTTTTGAGCAAAACGGCTACCGTCTTGGTGCTTTCGGCCGTCAGCGACACAGCGTATACATAGTTGTCGGCAAGCTTATTGTCCTGACCCTCAACGGCGACTTTTGCATCCTCAGCAGTGGCAAATGCTGAACGTATATCGTCTGCAATTCCGACAGTAGCATCCTTAAATTCACCCGTAATTGCACGGAAAGCAACCTTGTTTGAAACAGGATGGTTTGTATGGTTTTTAAAGTGCAGATAAACGGCCTGCACGTCGTCAGTGGCATACACACCGTCGGCTCGGAAAAGCTCACTGTCAGCCTTGACCTCGTTCCAATTTAAGCAATCGGTCGAGAATTTGAACTCGACGTCAAGCTGTGAAAGATTGACGCTGTTGGAGTTAGGGTCAGGCTTGGCATTATTCTCGTCCGATGAACAAGCAACAAACGACAACACCAATGCAGTGCAAAAAATAAATGAAAACAATTTCACAAAAACGTTTTTTATAGCAACAATCCCCTGAAAATAGTTGTTTAAATTTATTATACTATCCGACTGTCTCTAAATCAAACAAAAAGCATCGGGTTGTCCTTTGTTGGGACAACCCGATGCTTTTTACATATTAAGTGCCACAATCACAAACACGACAAGCGCCATTACCAAAACGGTGATAATAATATCTGCCGTTCTTAATGACATATTGAGCTTACCGTAAAGTCCGCCGTTGTTTTCGTGCTTTTGGTTTGTGTTATTCTTGTTTTCGTTATCCATATTTTACTTCCTTGCAAGGTATTTTCGCATATCGATAGCGCAGGCCGTAAGAATGATAAGACCCTTGATGATATACAGCATATTAGCCGAAACCGAAAGGAAGTTGAGTCCTACGAAAATCAACTGCAACAAGAATACACCCGTTACAATTCCGCCAATTTTACCTGTTCCGCCGACAAACGAAACGCCACCGATAACGCAGGCCGCAATAGCGTCACCCTCGTAGTTAAGACCGGTATTGGCCGAGCAGGAAGCGATACGTCCACCCTCGATAAAACCGGTAATGGCATACATAATACCTGCCAGCATAAATACAAGCACGATGGTACGGAAAACGTTGACACCCGAAACGTTGGCTGCCTCTTCGTTTGAGCCTACCGCAAACATATTCTTACCAAATGTGGTTTTGTTCCACACAAACCACATAATGACGGTGAGTATTGCCGAATAAAGCACGTACCTCGGTACAGCAACACCGCCGATTCTGAACAAAGTGCCTCTTACAAAATCGGTGTAGCTTGGGTCAAGTCCCGACAAGGTCTGACCGTTGTTATTGCCTATCATAAGATACATCAGCACCGCACCGAACACAATTAACTGAGTTGAAAGGGTTACGATGAACGGGTGCAATTTGAACTTGGCAACGAAAAATCCGTTGATAAGACCGATAACCGCACCGACCGCCAAAACGGTAAGCAACACCACAACAAGCGGTAATACAGGCAGGTCGGGAAACATCTTTTTAGGGTAGTCGGTCATCTGCAAAAGTGAAGCGGCAATACAGGCAGTAAGGCCTACAACTCGTCCTGCCGAAATATCGGTACCACTCAAAACGATAGCACCGCCGACGCCCAATGCTATCGGCAATCTTGCCGCCGTCAAAGATACGATGTTGATTATCGACGAAAGCGACAAAAACTCGGGCACACGGGCAGCAATAAACACTATTGCCACCGCGATTATTATGAACATTGCGTTATTGAATATAAGGTCGGATGCTTTGCGCCGTTTATCCCTGCCCGACAGTCGTTTGAACTCGGCGAAACGGCTCCAAAGCCCTCCGCTTAAACTTTTATCTTCTCCCATAAGGTTACTCCTTAAACATATTTGGTAGCCAGTGTCATTATCTCCTCCTGAGAGGTTTCATTGGTCACTACCTCACCTGCAAGCTTACCGCCCGACATTACCAATATTCTGTCTGAAATCCCCAAAAGCTCGGGCATTTCGGACGATACCATCAAAACACCCTTGCCCTCGGCGGCAAGATTGAGAATCAGTTGATATATCTCATATTTCGCACCGATGTCGATGCCTCTCGTGGGCTCATCCAAAAGCAGTACGTCGGGCTTGGTCAAAAGCCAACGGCCAAGTATGACCTTTTGCTGATTTCCACCCGAAAGTGTGCGAATCTTAGCCTCCTGTGAATGTGTCTTGACCCTTAATGACTTTATACATTTGTCGGTGCTTTTTCCTGCTTTCCGTTTTGAGAAAAACAGCCCTAAAGTATGCCTTTTTAGACTTGAAATAACGGTATTATCACGGATGTTCAGTATTCCGAAAATACCTGTTGCTCTGCGTTCCTCGGTAAGCAGTGCAAAACCGTTTTTAATAGCCTCTCTCGGGTTACGGTTGCGAATAAACTTGCCTTTCAGCACCATTGTGCCGTTACTTCTAGTAGACAGTCCGAACAGGTTTTCAAGCAACTCGGTACGACCCGAGCCGTCAAGTCCTGCGACCCCTAAAATCTCACCCTCGCGAAGTTCGAACGACACATCCTTTAACTGATTATAGGTGCTCGAAAGTCCCTCGACCGACAAAAGCACATCACCTATTTTGTGTTCCTTATGAGGATAACGCTGGGTCAGTTCACGTCCTACCATAAGACGGATTATTTCGTCCATTGTGAGGTCCTTTGAGGGCTTTGTAGCAACATAGGTGCCGTCACGCATAACGGTAACGTAGTCCGAAATGCGTAAAATTTCCTCCATCTTGTGCGAGATGTAGATAATACCGCAACCACGGTTTTTCAGCATATTGATAATGCGGAAAAGCACCTGTGCCTCGCGGTCATTTAAGGAAGACGTAGGCTCGTCAAACACGATTACCTTTGAGTTATACGACACCGCCTTGGCTATCTCGACCATCTGACGTTGCGAAACCGAAAGCGTACTCATTTTAGCCTTAGGGTCTACCGTAATGCCGAGGTCTTGGAAAATCTTTTGTGTGTCATCGTACATTTTCCGTTCACTTGTAAGCGGAACAAACTTGGCAACATACGGGAAACGACCAAGCCACATATTATCCATAACGGTGAGCTTCAAGGCTTGATTGAGTTCCTGATGCACCATTGCCACACCGTTTTCCAAAGCCTCCTTGGAGGTTTTGAAGGACACCTCCCTACCCTCCAAAAGCACCTTCCCGCCATCCTTTTTATAAACACCGAAAAGGCACTTCATAAGGGTTGACTTGCCTGCACCGTTTTCACCCATAAGGGCATGGACGGTACCGCCTTCAACTGTAAGTGATACCTTGTCCAACGCCCTGACTCCAGGAAAATTCTTTTCAATCTCCACCATTTGAAGCAACGGTGGAGAGCCTTTGCTTTGTGCCATCTAACTTCACTCTTTCGTATATGCCGAATAAGGAATATTCACTCGCCAACCACCCACGGCGGTTTCGCTATCGATTCCCTGAAGCTTATCCTTGCCGTCTCTGAAATTCTTGACGATGCTTGCAATGGTTTTGGCCATACCGTCGGCATCCTGCTTGATTGTTCCGATCATCGAGCCGTTGGCAATGGCAGTCTGTGCTGCCGAGGTTGCATCAACACCAAAAACAGGGATGGTCTTGCCTCCCTCTTTGTTATAGCCTGCTCCCTGCAAAGCTGAAACTGCACCCATTGCCATTTCGTCGTTGTTGGCAATTACAAGCTCAACCATATTTTTATTGGCCTCTGAATATTTGGCAAGAATGGTACTCATATAGTTGTTTGCCGAAGCCGAAGACCACAAACCGTCCTGGTCAACGAGATATTTGTTGGCGTTGGCCTCGTCGTAAAACTGCAATTTAGACTTACCTGCGGCAGTCAGTACCTTATCGGCATCCTCCACGGCAAACTGTGTTCGGGCAATGGCCTCCATATTGCCCTCCTGACCTTTAAACATAACGTAGCTGATTTTACCGTCCTTATTAAGATCGACCTTGTCGAAGTTCTTTACAAGATAATCGCCAATCATCTGACCCTGCATATGACCTGCCATTTCGTAGTCAGTGCCGACAAAAACGCACTTGTCATAAGACTTTACAACCGATTCCTCTACCGAACGGTTAAAGAAAATAACAGGGATATTAGCGGCACGGGCTTTGTCTATAATGGTAAGTGCCGCATCGTTTGAACCGGTATCCACAACGTTGACAACCAGCATCTGCGAGCCTTTGGAAATTGCAACGTCAATCTGCTCGGTCTGCGACGACTGATTGCCGTTGGCATCGTAATCGTTGAACTTAAAGCCTGCATCCTTCAAAGCTTTATCAAGTGCGGCACGAACACCCGAAATGTAGGTGTCACTATAAGTGTAATAAAATACCGATATTTCTCCGCCGCTTTTGTCCTTTTTACCGCAAGCACAAAGTGACAGACACAAACACATTACCATAATTAAGCATAATAACCTTTTCATAAAAACACTCCTTTAAAATTTTGGGTAGCAAAGTTATTATGTGCTGTTTTGGCAGAATATAATTGAAATTTGAAAAAATAAAACAAAAATCACCCTGTCAGCCAAAGGTCAAACAGAGTGATTTTTAAAAAATTCAGGTATTATGTGTATTACTTATAATCTCCGAGGTAGTCCTTGTTGACCTCAAACAACTCGTCGCACATCTGACGGATTTCCTCCAACGAGCAAACGGCAGACGACAGAGGGTCGAGATAAACTGCAGACTTCCCGCACCGATAAAAGCAAACTTTTTCATAACAACATATCCTTTCAAAGGCTTTGTTTATATGGACAATATACCTCTGATTTTGCAAATTTTCAATGGTCATTACGGCTACAAATATGGACAAAACGGCAAAAACCCAAGTGATTTCAGAAAATAGGTTAAATTAAATAAAAAGCGTTGTGAAGTTTGTGGACTTTGAAAATGCGACCTTATAGGCCCAAGCACTCATAGGCTAGGTTTCTTATGGCGAAATGCCCCTCATTGTAGATGTCGACATGGTTCATAATATGCTCGACGTAAACTATGGTTATATGATTCTCGGGGTCGATCAAAACGTACGAACCTGCCGCACCGTCCCAACCGAACTCACCTAAAGCCGATTTTGAATTGGCAGCAACCTTGTCGACAAGGGTACGCACACCAAGACCGTAGGAATAGCCATTTCGATTTGCCGACTGACTGCGGTAAATATCGGCAACCTCAGAGCTCAACTGTTCGGTGCGCATAAGGTCAATGCTTTCCTTTGTCAGCACGCGATAGCCATTTTCGGCTACGCCACCGTTTGCCAAAGCATCAACCATTTTGATATACTGCTCGGCATTTCCGAACAAACCTGCACCGCCCGAATCATAGTTGTCTGTCAAGCGCAACCAATTTATTTTAGGTCCTAAAGTGATAGGCTTTGTGCCGTCCTCACGGTACTCAACACGCCACTTGTCGGCCATTCTTGAATGCTGCTCGTCTGTTGGATGGAAGCCCATATCGGTGATACCCACGGGGTCGAGCAATTCATCCTTCATAAAATCACTAAACCTTTTTCCCGAAACCTTTTCCACAACGGCGGCCACAATATCGTGCCCAAAGCCATAGCAGTAATTGCTGTTAGGTTGGAACAACAAAGGTCTTTTTGCAAACGTATCAACCACTTGCATAGTCGATGCGTTTTTGTTTTTTATAAGCTCCTGCATTTCGGGATAGCGGTTGAAATCATAACTGAAACCACCCGTCATTGTCATTAAACTGCGCAAGGTCAAAGGGGGTTCAAGCTCGGTCACACCGTCAGGTGTCTGCACCTTCAAAGCCTTAAAGGCAGGAAGATACGTGCCGACAGGCTCGTCCAGATTGAGCAAGCCGCGTTCAACAAGTCGCATTGTTGCCGTCATAGTGTAGACCTTGGACATTGAGAAAAGCCAGAAAAGGTCGTCATATCGGGCGGGTTTGGTTTTGGCCTCATCCGAAAAACCTGCAACGTGACAGAAAACCTCTTTACCGTCCTTGCGAACAACAAGCTGTGCCTCAGGCACGCCGTTTGCAACCAGATTGTCAATATAATTTTTCAGTTTATCGAGGTTCACAGTATCACCTAAAAATCAAAACTTGATGTGACCCTCATCCAACATTTTTTGTGCAGCAAGCATTATTCCAACCTTGGCGGAATGGAAATTGAGCCCGCCCTGCATCCAAACTGCAAAAGGCTCTCTTAACGGTGCGTCGGCCGAAAGCTCAATGGATGCACCCAAGGTAAATGCACCTGCCGCCATAATGACCTGACTGTCGTAGCCCGGCATATCACCCGGCTCGGGTGCCGCAAAGGAATCAACAGGTGAACCGCTTTGAAGTCCTCGGCAGAATGCGATAAGCCCCTCCGAATGACCGCACTTTACAGTCTGAATTATATCAGCACGGAGCTCACTCGATGACGGAGTGACCTCAAAGCCAAGTGTTTCAAAAAGCGATGCCGTAAACACGGCCGTTTTGACCGCTTCACCGACAACGTGTGGTGCATTGAAAAGACCCATAAACAGTTCCCTTGTGTGACCCAAGGTTGCACCGACCTCAAGACCTACACCGGGTGCAGTAAGACGGTAGCCGCATTTTTCAACAAGGTCACGTCGACCTGCAATATAACCGCCCGTGGGAGCAATTCCGCCACCGGGATTTTTGATAAGTGAGCCTGCGATAAGGTCAGCACCGACCTCCAACGGCTCACGTTTTTCGACAAACTCACCGTAGCAGTTGTCAACCAAAACGAGCGTATCGGGTGATAATTTCTTTACTAGGCTTGCCATTTCACCAATCTTTGCAACCGACAAGCTCGGTCTTAAGTTGTAACCACGGGACCTTTGTATGTAAGCAACCTTATATTTTTTGGACTTGATTTTTTCCTCAATTCCTGCCATATCGGGAGTGCCGTCAGGCTTTAAATCGACCTGTTCGTAGTTGACACCGAAATCCTTTAAAGAACCGTCAACGTGACCGTCGATACCTAAAACACCGATAAGTGTATCGTAAGGGCGACCCGTGAGGCAAAGCATTGTATCACCGGGACGCAAAACACCAAACAGCATAACGTTGAGAGTATGCGTACCCGAAGCAAAGCTATGCCGGAAAATCGAAGCCTCAGCACCCACACAATCGGCAAAAACCTGCTCCAAGGTATCCCTTCCTCGGTCGTTATAGCCGTAGCCTGTTGATGCCGCAAAATGCGATTCGGCAACACCGTTATTGACAAATGCCGACAACACCTTTTGCTGGTTATACTCGGTTATGTCATCAATTCTCTGAAAGCTTTCCGAAGCCTTTTGCAAAGCCTTTTCGGAAACCAACTGCAATCTTTCGTCAATCTTGAAAAAAACCATTTTAAAAATCTCCTAATATCTGCAAACTGCCACTTTGCCAACCTCGGCAAAGCCGTTTTTTATGTAAAATCCGCCTGCATTTCGAGTTGCGGCAAACACCTGAGATTTGGGGTGCTTTTTCTTTATATTACTCAAAAGCAACCCTAATGCCTTACTGCCCAAACCATTTTCTCGGTTATTCTTATCGGTTGCAACACCCGTTATGAGGGTAGCAAAATCAGTCATAAAACCTGCAACTGCCACAGCACCCAAAATATTCGAATATTCTGCCGCACCGTGGTTAAACCGAACGCAAAAATCGGTATACCAAAGGTCAAAAGGAGGCATTTCAATATCTCCGTCCTCACCTTGCTTCAACATCTCATACACGTCCGAAATTTTACCGTGACCGTCACCCGTCACACGTTCAACCTCATCGGTTAACTCATAAAGCTCCGATTTTTCGGTGAATTTAGGGTGAAAATTGTCGGCCGTGTCCGAAAAGCAAAACACCGTAGCACCAAGAAACGAAAAGTATGAATCCAACTCCTCAAAATCGGCATCCTGAAATGCGAGCAGCGAGTAAGACCCGTCCATCCCACCGAAAACTGCGGTAATTTCACCGTCAATCGTTTGAGTAAAAACATCCACACCAACATTATCGTCATACGCATTGCAAAGTGCCTTTATCCTCAGCGTAACAATGTTTTGAGGCATATTTTTCGGAAGTTCCCGACACCGTTCAATCACTTTAATTCACCCGATGCCATTTTCATTATTACCGTTTCTGCAAGGTCGCGTACTGCTTTAACATCCGATATGGATGCCACGCAGGAAGCCGAATGGATATACCTGCAGGGCACCGACAAAGCGATGGTTTTAACTCCGTCACCTGTCTGATGGATGCCTGCGGCATTGTTTCCGCCCGAAACGTAGGATTTTATCTGGCAAGGAATATTGTTTTCTTTACCCAGCCTCATCGTTTGGTCGAACAAATCCTTATCGTACATTGTGCCCTTGTCCATAAACGAAACAACAGCACCCTCGCCTACCGTACATACCTTTTTATCCTCACCGACACCTGCAATATCGGAAGCAGTGGTCGATTCAAGCACAACGGCATAGTCGGGGTCAACCACAAAGGTTGCCGTTCGGGCTCCGTGACCTATTTCCTCCATAACCGAGAAAACGGCATAAAAGTCATACTCCGGCTCACTGTTGATAATATCAATCAAAGCCCAACAGCCTGCTCGGTCGTCAAGTGCTTTGGACACAATAAGGTCGCCCAACTGCTCATATTTTTCGTCAAATACGGCACAGTCACCCAAAGAAACAACGGCCGAAGCCTCCTCAAAAGAGGATGCACCGACATCGATATACAAGGAATCCTTGTCGGGCATTTTATCCCTTTGCTCACCCTCTAAAAGGTGAATGGGCTTTGAGCTTATGACACCTACGGTACCGTTCGGAAAACGCACGCGTCGGGCCAATAAAACACCAGTCATAATACCGCCGACGGTAGTGAACTTTAACATTCCGTCCGACGTGATATAATGCACGATAAAGCCGACCTCGTCCATATGGGCATCGGCCATAACCTTGTTTGCGGCTCGGTTTTTGCCCTTGACAAAGGCGATAATATTACCCAAGGCGTCAACCGATACGTCGGCCTTATACTTGATTTTTTCGATTATATAGTTTCTGACAGAATCTTCTCTGCCCGAAACACCTTGTAACTCACACAAAGCTTTGAGTTGTTCCATTATATTTCCTCTTTAAGTTTGATATACTCTGCCAAAATTTCGGCAACCGACTTGATATCGTCAGTATCAACCACCTCAACGGGTGTGTGCATATTACGAAGCGGTATCGACAAAAGTCCCGTTTTAACACCCGAACGGGTTAAAGCAATATGGTCGGCATTAGTACCTGTTTTTCCACCCATAACCTCGTATTGGAACTTGATACCCTTGCTTTCGGCAACCATTTTCAACCCGTCGGTAACATCCTTTGACAAAAGCGGTGAAATCCCGAGCATTGCACCGTCACCCAAAGTACCCGTTTTTTCTGATGCAATATCGGGGGAGTTTCCGAAACTTACATCAACTGCAATGGCCTCATTGGGGAACACCTTGAAGCTTTTTGTTTTAGCACCCATACCGCCGATTTCCTCAGCATCACTCAAAAGGAACACCACGTTGCAAGGCAGCTCCTTCTCTTTGCTTAAAATCTCGGCACAACGGATAAGTGCAACACAGCCTGCTCGGTCATCAAGCGATTTTGCAGTAACACGGTTACCCAACAGACACTCAAACGACTGCTGGAAGGTCACACGGTCGCCAACCGAAATAATATTGGTTGCCTTGTCGCCAAGTCCCGTATCAATATGCATATCCTCGATTTTCATAACCTTGTCATCTTTATCGAGGTGAGGTGGCACACTGCAGAAAACACCTCTCACCTTTTTCTTACCGTGAACGGTGACCTTCATTCCTGCCAACATTCGACGGTCGATTCCGCCAACATTGGAAATATTGAGAAAACCGTTGTTAACGGCGGTGACAACCATACCAATCTCATCAATATGGGCATCAAACATAACGGTATAGTCGGACTTGCCCTTTATTTCGCCAATGAGGTTGTTACCCTCACGGCGCACGGCGGCATATTTTGAAAGATGCTTTTCGGCAACGTTCAACGCATCAAAAACACCTCCGAGACCGTCGGCCTCGCAAAGTTCTTTTAAAATTTCAATCAAATCGAACATAATTCCCTCATTGGATCCCTCAGTCACGACTTTGTCGTGCCAGCTCCCCTTAGGCAAGGGAGCCTTTTAAAGGTAATAATATTTTATAGTTTTTCTACAAGTTCCTTGAAATGCTTGCCGCGTGCAACAAAGTTGGGGTATGCGTCAAAACTTGCACAGGCAGGGCTCAATGCCACAACGTCACCCGGCACTGCCATTTCGTGAGCAACCTTGACAGCCTCCGCAAAATCGTTTACACGGACTATCTTCGGGGTATCAACCTTGTAGTTTTCATCCTTTTTTACTGCCGCTTCAATCTTATCGGCGGTAGGTCCGTTGAGTATCAATAGCTTTACCTTTTCGGTGACGTAAGGTGCCATAGGCTCAAACGGAATCTGCTTGTCATAACCGCCTGCAAGCAAAATAACCTTCTGCTTGAATGCTTTAAGGCATGCAATGGTACGTGTGGGACTTGAAGCAATAGAATCGTTGTAGTACTTAACTCCCTGAACCTCACGGACAAATTCGATTCGGTGTTCAACACCCTTGAAATCGTGTGCAACCTTAACGATACTGTCAGCACCGACGTAACCCCACACCGCCGAAATTGCGGCAAGGTAGTTTTCAATGTTATGGTCGCCGACAATGGCAATGTCGTCCTTATGCAAAAGCGGTACCGAAATTCCGCGGTAGGACAGATTAAGATAACCATCCTCCGAAAGCCAAGCGCCGTTTTTGACGGGCTTTCTCATTGAGAAATACATCTTCTGACCGCGAACATCGTCCGAGAAGCCTTTGGTGATTTCGTTATCGGTATTGAGGACTGTACGTGAAAAAGCGTTTTGATGCAAGAGAATATTTTTCTTGGCACCGACATACTCATCCATATCTTTATGGACATCGAGATGGTTAGGTGCAACGTTGGTCACAACGGCAACATCGGGACCCTTGCGCATCGAAATAAGCTGGAACGAGGACAATTCTACAACAACAAAATCGTCCTCGGTTATGTTTTCGATTTCGGGCAACAGAGGTTTGCCGATGTTACCGCCGACAAAAACGTTCTTGCCTTCGGCTTTGAGCATTTCGGAAATCAAGGTCGTGGTTGTGGTCTTGCCGTCCGAACCCGTTACGGCAAAAATGGTTGCAGGACAAAGGTCAAAGAAAACCTCCATCTCACTTGTGACGGCAATGCCGTTGGCTCGGGCTTTCTTCAACTCGGGCAGGTCAAACTGCATTCCGGGTGTGCGGAAAATCATATCGACCTCGAGGTTTTCAAGATAGTTTGAGCCAAGGCGAAGCTCTGCTCCCTGTGCCTCAAGCTTATCGGCCAATTCGCCAATTTGGTCGCGGCTTCGACGGTCGCAGGCAACAACACGTGCCCCCATTTTCAAAAACTTTTCGATAAGAGGTGTGTTGCTGACACCGATACCGCACATTGCAATACGCTTGCCCTGAATTTTCTCAAAAAACTGCTTGCAATCCATACTTCACGACTCCTTTATATGTAAATAGGGAATTAGACATATATACATAGTTATTATACTTTTTCTTTAAAGAAATATCAATACAAACCAAGCATTATTTTGAAAATAAATCGCAGAAAATAATCAATTCAATTTATGCAATCACACATCAGGTCGCGAATGTTTAACTTATATTGTAATTTCAAAAAAATCTTCGACTTTTTTTGAAAAAACTTTAAATATTAATTGCAAAGTACCTTTTTAAGGACTTATCTTGTGATATTATATGGATACAAGGTTGAGATAGCCAAACAAAAATTTTTAAAAAAGGCTTGACAAACATCAAAGTTCGTACTAAAATAAATATGCCGAACAAATGTTCGGTAAAGGAGATTGATACTTATGTTCGGATTTATGTTACAAACGATTTTAGAAATCGCCGTTGCCACCTTTATCATTTGGGGGCTTTTTAATGAGAAAACCTTGGTTAAGTTTGAGGACCGTATCATCGCCCGTATCAAGCGCAAAATAAAGGCAAAACGTGCTAAGCTTAGCCACGAAACAACCCGTCATTTTGACGACCGCAACTGTGCTTGAAATTAATATTTGCCATCATCACTTCCTTTCGAATTTTATTACCCAAAGCAAAACCCCGAGGGCATTATGCCCCCGGGGTTTTGCAATTATTTAGTCAGAATATTTTTATAATAAGCGTCGGGCGTTTCTCAATTCAAAAACATTGTTACCGAATGAATAATCCTTCATAAAATCACTCCTTCGTGTTTGGTATAATAGTTATACCAAACACGTTCTTATACGGTCAATAGATATACGTAAAAACGACTCTCGCAAAAGTACAATTTACCAACCGCAAAGGTGTAAGCGTTGCATTGCACCGACCGTTTTTTCTTTCAAGTTCTTATAGTTTTCACCAAGCGTTTTAATAACTTTCTCGATATTTGCCCTTTCGGTTTTGTCATTCGCAGTACAACGACTTTGAATGACGGGGATTTTTTGAACTTTGGCAACGTGAATAATATCACGCTCATCGGTAAGACATAGCGGACGTATCACTGTAATCCCCTTTTCGGGCAGTTCGTTTACAGGACTAAAGCACCCCAACGTACCGTTGTTCAAAAGATTCATATAAAAGGTTGCGGCAGCATCGTCAAGGTGGTGTCCCAGCGCAACTTTATTGCAATCGTGCTTCAATGCAGCATCATAAAGCGCACCTTTACGCATCCTTGAACACAGACTGCAAGGGTTTTCCTCTCTACGTTCTTTAAAAACTATCTCCCATATATCGGTCTTTTCGGTTATATACTCAATCCCTTCTTTTCGGCAAAGCTCCTCTATCGCCAAAAAGTCACCGTCACTGCCCTCAAACCTTTGGTCTACCGTGATACCTATGACCTCAAAGGCTTTAGGATAGAACTTTGATAGCATATTCAATGCCAAAAGCAACACTAATGAATCCTTACCGCCCGAAATACCCACAGCAATTTTATCACCTTCGGCTATCATTTCGTACTGTTGAACGGCTTGTCGTACCGTTTTCAGAATTTTTTGCATAAAACACCCCGAAAATTTAAAATAATTTACAATTAATTCTACCATATCGACCTGATTTATGCTATAATATTTTTGTAAATTCAGGAAAGGACATCGAAATGCGCGAACTGATAGGACTTATAAAGCACTTGAAATTCAAAGCCTTGTTTATGGACAGAACTCATAATACGTTTATTCAGTTTTTTCGCTACCTTTTTGTCGGCGGTTTTGCTACGGTAGTAGATTGGGGCACATTGTGGCTGTTATATGATGTTTTGGGGATTTATAAATATCTTTCGGTTGCCATTGCCTTCCTTTTCGGACTTTTCACCAACTATATTCTGTCCAACCACTTTGTTTTTACCGAAAACCGTGAATCGGTCAGCCGTTCATCCGAGTTTATGGTGTATTTTGTGACGGGTGTTATCGGTCTTGTATTTACCGAGCTGTTTATGTTACTTTTCGACGGCTTGTTGGGAATTCATTATATGGTTTCAAAAATCATTACAACCGCCATTGTTTTTATATGGAATTTCGGTTCGAAAAAGCTTATCCTTGAAAGAAAGTGTGACAAGAAGTGAAAAACGTAATAATAATCGGCGTAGGTCCTGCAGGTATCACCGCCGCATACGAGCTTTCAAAGCTTGAAGGCTACAACATAATCATCCTTGAGGCGACCGACCGTGTTGGCGGTATTTCTCAGACCGTCAGATACAACGGAAACCGAATGGACATCGGTGGTCACCGTTTCTTCTCAAAGGATTCGAGAGTCCGTGATTGGTGGCAGGAAATGTTGCCTTTGCAGGGTTCCCCCTCAAAAGACGATGTTGCCTTTGGCCGCAAAAAGGATTTCTCCGAAAACGGTCCAGACCCCGAAACAACCGACGAGGTTATGCTGGTACGTGACCGAATTTCAAGAATATACTACAAAAACCACTTTTTTGACTATCCCGTTTCACTCAAATGGGACACTTTAAAGAATATGGGATTTATCTCCACCGTTAAGGCAGGGTTTTCTTATCTTGGCGCAAAGATGCACAAACGACCCGAGGATTCGCTTGAAAACTTTTATATCAACCGCTTCGGCAAGGTTTTGTACTCGATGTTCTTCGAGGGCTACACCGAAAAGCTTTGGGGCAGACATCCAAGTGAGATTTCGGCCGATTGGGGTGCACAGCGTGTAAAAGGCCTGTCCATCACCGCCGTTATCAAAGATATGTTCCGCAAAATCTTCGGCAAAAACAAAAAAGCAACCGAAACCTCACTTATTGAGAGCTTCTATTACCCCAAGCTTGGACCTGGTCAGTTATGGGAGTTAGCCTTAAACAAAGCCAAAAATAATGGCGTTAATGTTTTAATGAACTGCAAGGTCACCGATTTTGAGGTGTCTGACGGTCAGATTAAATCGGTCACATACACCGACCAAAACGGGGAAAAGCAGACAATTTCGAGTGACATTGTAGTCTCCACAATGCCCGTAAACGAGCTTGTCGTAGGGCTTGGAGAAAATGTTCCCGAAAACATAAAGTTGGCTGCTAAGGGGCTTCCTTTCCGCGATTTTATGACGGTGGGACTTTTGCTGAAAAAGACCAACCTTGAGAATAAGACCGACTATAAGACCTTGGGCAACATTGTGCCCGACTGTTGGATTTACGTTCAGGATACCTCGGTCAAGCTTGGTCGAATTCAGGTTTTCAACAACTGGTCGCCATATCTTGTAAGTGACCCCGAACACACCGTTTGGGTGGGTCTTGAGTACTTCTGTCGCGAGGGTGACGAGCTTTGGTCTATGTCCAATGACGAGGCTGTTGAGTTTGCTATAAGCGAGCTTGTAAAGATAGGTATTATCGACCGTGACGATGTGCTCGACAGTCACCGCGAGCTGATAAAAAAGGCTTACCCTGCTTATTTTGACACATATTCCGAAATGGACAGCATCATCGAGCATCTCAACACCTACGAAAATCTTTATTGCATCGGCCGAAACGGACAACACCGATACAACAATATGGACCACTCGATGGCAACGGCCTTTGAGGCGGTCAGCAACATTAAAAACGGTGTGACCGACAAAACCAACATATGGAATGTCAACACCGAAAAAGAATACCACGAAGAGCATAAATGATGAAAAAAAGTTCGGGAAGCAATATTGCCACCCGAACTTTTTATACTTCTATCTTACCGTGTTCCTTTTCAAATTCAGCTACACATTTTTTGATATACTGTTCAATCTCTTTATTTGCAGAGCGACCTTCCGACTCTGCAATATATTTAAATTTTTGAAATAAAATTCGATCGACCCTCAATGTGTATCTCAATAATTTATCGTCCATATTTGCACCTCTAAAAACTTTTATGACATCATTATGACTTAATTATAGTGAAAATATTGCATCACAACAAAAACGGTGGTATAATGACGCTATATTGACGCATTTTTTGAGGTGCAAATATGAAAATTGCTGTAATTGGTTCACGAAATTTAACTGTTAACAATTTACAAAAATATCTGCCTAACGATACAACCGAAATTGTTTCGGGCGGTGCAAAAGGAATAGATAGTTGTGCTAAAACTTACGCTTTTGCCAATGGAATTAAGCTAACCGAATTTTTGCCTGAATATAATATATACGGTCGCGGTGCACCATTAAAACGCAATTTACAAATTATACAATATGCCGACCATGTGATTGCATTTTGGGATGGCAAATCTCGTGGTACTGAATACGTAATAAAAAATTGTAAATCAATGAATAAACCAATAACAATTTACTTAAAACGCACGAATAGATAAAAAAAAGATACGCAACCGCTTGGTTGCGTATCTTTTTTTATCTTATATCCAATTACTTCTTAGCAATAGCCTCTTTTACCTTTGCGACGATATCCTTGGCGCGAAGACCAAAGATATCAAGCAGTTCATTTGCAGGACCCAACATACCAAAGGTATCCTGAACACCAACCTTAACTACAGGAACAGGGCACTCCTCACAAACAACCTCAGCCACAGCAGAGCCAAGACCACCGATAACGGAATGCTCCTCAAAGGAGTGAAGTGTGGCTTTTTGCTATTTATACATATAAACCTCTAATATTTCACCGGTAGAAATATTAATATCCAGCGCAAATGCTGATGTGCATTGAGGATACGCCTTTAACGGTACATAATCAAATTTAATATTACAATATGCGCCATTTTCAGCAGAGTTTTTGATTTCCATGCTTATATTTTTATAATCGTTACGGTCAGATGATAAACCGTACTTATCTTTTACAGCTTCGTTAATACCTATTTCAATCATTCGTGTCATTCCCGCTTGATTTAATTCTTCTAAAGGCGTGCTCGGTAAAATCAGTTGTAATAAATCACCTTTAGAATTAAATGTCATAAAGATTTTTGAAACACAAATGTCATTCTTCATCAACTTAGCAGTAACAGTCCATTGGGGATAAGAATTTTCATTTTCCTCAATGTTAACAACGTAATCGCTTTGTTTTGCATTAGGCAAATATTGTTCAAAAATTTGCGCAACTATTGTTGAAATAGTGCTTCGGTCTGCATATTCTTTGTCTGAGTTTTTATTGCTTATTGATGCCATTTCGATAACTTCACCATCATTGTTAAAATGATATAAATATTTGTTATCTTCATAAATATTTTCAATATTGTCAGCATCGGTATATGTCAGTAAAACAGCTTTAATTGTGTTGGATGACTTTTGTGTTTTGTTAAGCTCGCCGTGAAATTTTTTGTTCTTTAAAACATATAGCGTTTCGACATTTAGAGAACTTTCTTGGTTGCTTATAGTATACATGGGTGATGATTGGTCACCTGAATAATTGTAATTTATAAGAAAAGCAACAGCAAAAACCACAATGGTAACCGAGGCAGTAATCACAGCCCAGTATCTTTTCGCCTTGTAAGGAACAAGGTCAACTGAAAAATTTTCTTTTGTTTTGATGTCTTTGATTTTGTCCCAAACATCCGGTACGGTAATAATTGATATATCTGATTTAAGATTGTTCCACATGCTCTGGTTTGTCATAAAGTTTGTTCCTTTCTTTATAATATTGTTTCAATTTACGAATCGCACAATAGTATTTAGACCTGATTTTAAGGTAGGGGAGTTCTAACGTTGAGGCTATCTCGGTTTGTTTTAATCCTCCATATAAATACAGTAATACGATTTGCAGTTCGACATAATCTAATACCTTCAGAGACTCGATACTGTCTATTGAGTCTTCAATTGTGTTTATACAAGTGGAATAAAGATTATTTTCAAAGTTTTCGATATTAACGGTATTATTTTGATGAGAATTTCTTATAACCTTCAAACTTGCATGTTTACAAATTGTGAAAATCCAAGCCTTTGGATTTGTACCCGCTTGATAGCTTTTGGCATATGTCATAATATTTATAAATGTGTCCTGCATAGCATCTTCGGCAAATTGATTATTTTTCGTTATTGACATAGCAAAAAGATAAATAGGTGTTTTATAAACTTCATATAGTTGTCGTAATGCGTTTTGGTCGCCTATCGAAATACGCTTAATGTACTTCTCTAATTCCGAATTATTAATCGGATTGTTTTTCACTTTATCACCTCCGATTTACCACTGCTACTAATATAAGTTTTCAGTTAAGCCAAATGCAACATTTCCCAAAAAAATAATATATAATTTTTTAGACTACAGTCGCAGTCATTATAGATAGCTTTATTTTTTTAAAAAAAGCTGTCGCGCGTGAAAAATCACTTGCGACAGCTTTTTATTATTTTCATAATTACATTATTTTTTCTTAGCAATAGCCTGCTTTGCCTTTTCTACAATGTCTTTAGCACGGAGTCCAAAGATATCAAGCAGTTCATTTGCAGGGCCCGACATACCAAAGGTGTCGTTCACACCAACCTTGACTACGGGAACAGGGCATTCCTCACAAACAACCTCAGCTACTGCAGAGCCAAGACCACCGATTACGGAGTGCTCCTCAGCGGTAACGATGGCACCGGTTTCCTTAGCAGCCTTGATGATAATATCACGGTCGATAGGCTTGATGGTTGCCATATTGATGATTCGGGCACTGATGCCTTCCTCTGCCAACATATCATAAGCCTGCAAAGCCTCGCTTACCATAAGTCCGGTTGCAATAACGGTAACATCGGTACCGCTTTTGAGTTCAACACCCTTGCCAATTTCGAACTTGTAATCATCATCGAAAACCACAGGAACTGCAAGACGGCCGAATCGCATATAAACGGGACCGTCCATCTCAGCAGCGGCAAAAACAGCCTTTTTAGCCTCGGTTGCATCTGCAGGATTGATGATGGTCATACCGGGGATGGTTCTCATCAAAGCAATATCCTCACAGCACTGATGGGTAGCACCGTCTTCACCAACCGAAATGCCTGCATGGGTAGCACCAATCTTAACATTGAGTTTGGGGTATCCAATAGAGTTTCTGACCTGCTCGAAAGCACGACCTGCGGCAAACATGGCAAACGAACTTGCAAAAACGGTCTTGCCGGTTGCGGCAAAACCTGCAGCAACACTCATCAAATTCTGTTCAGCGATACCGCAGTTATAAAAACGCTCAGGATATGCCTTTTTAAATACACCTGTCTTGGTTGCGGCGGCAAGGTCAGCGTCCAAAACAACAAAATCTTCTATTTTTTCTGCGAGTTCGCACAGGGCGGCACCGTATGCGTCTCTGGTTGCAATATTCTTAACTTCAGCCATTAGTTCGTCCTCCTCTATTAAAGTGCGGCAATCTTTGCATCGAGTTCTGCCAGAGCCTGTGCGGTCTGCTCATCGTTAGGAGCCGAACCGTGCCAACTAATTTGGTTTTCCATAAAGGAAACATCCTTACCCTTAACGGTGTTAGCAATAATTGCAGTAGGACGGTCGGTGCACTTTTCGGCAGCAGCAACAGCAGCCTCAATCTGGTCGAAATCATGACCGTCAATTACGATAACATTCCAGTTGAATGCCTCAAACTTCTTATCAAGCGGCAGAGGAGAGTTGACCTCTTCGATAGTACCGTCAATCTGCAAGCCGTTCAAATCGGCAAAAACAGTGAGGTTATTGAGCTTCTTGTGAGCGGCAAACATTGCTGCCTCCCAAACCTGACCCTCTTCAGACTCGCCATCACCGATAATGGCATATACACGGTAAGAATCACCATAATGCTTAGCCGAAAGAGCCATACCTGCGGCAGCCGAAATACCCTGACCTAAAGAGCCGGAGGACATATCTACACCGGGAACATGCTTCTTATCGGGGTGTCCCTGCAAAATAGCATAAGGCTTGCGAAGTTTCTTGATTTCATCGCAAGAGAAGAATCCGCGAACTGCCAAAACACTGTAAAGTGCGGGTGCGGCATGACCTTTGGAAAGCACAAGGCGGTCACGGTCAGCCTTGTCGGGATTTTTAGGGTCAATATTCATCTTATCAAAATACAAATATGTCAGTATTTCGGTGCAAGAAAGTGATCCACCTGGGTGACCCGACTTGGCACTGTTGGTGCCGATGATGATCTGCTTTTTGGCCTCAAGAGAGTGCTTCTTGAGTTCCTTTTTCCTCTGCTCGTTCATTTTGAACCTCCTGAAATTATCTTAAATTTCTTTTAAAGTTTTAATGTATTCGGTGAAATACTGCGGTATCTCACTTTGAAATTCCATATACTCACCCGTTCTAGGATGAATAAAACCAATCAATCCTGCATGCAGGCATTGACCTTGAAGACTGGTTATGACCTTTTTAGGTCCATAAATGGGGTCGCCTGCCAACGGATGTCCCAACGATGCCATATGTACCCTTATCTGATGAGTTCTACCCGTTTCAAGGCGGAATTTCATTAAGGTGAAGCCCTCATACCGCTTCAAAACCTCATAATGCGTTACGGCAGGCTTGGAGTTTATGTAAACCACTGCCATTCGTTGGCGATTTTTAGGGTCACGACCAATCGGTGCGTTCACAGTACCCGCATCGCCCTTAACGTTACCGTAAACCACGGCGCGATACTCACGGGTGAAACTGTGCTCCTTAATCTGCTCAGCAAGAGCATTGTGAGCCATATCATTCTTGGCAACTATCAGCAAACCGCTTGTATCTTTATCGATTCTATGAACGATGCCGGGACGCAAAACACCGTTTATGCCCGACAATCTACCCTTGCAATGGAACAAAAGTGCATTAACCAACGTGCCATCTGGATTACCGGGGGCAGGATGCACCACCATACCTTTCGGCTTATTGACGACGAGTAAATCCTCATCCTCGTAAACGATATCAAGCGGAATATCCTGTGGCACGGCTGCGGGTTCGGATAAATCAGGAATTTGAACCTCAACCTTATTACCTGCCGACAGCTTTGTGCTTTTTTTAGAAATTTTACCGTTGACAGTAACCAAACCTTGGTCGATTATATCGGCGGCATGACTTCTTGAAACGTCACACACGTCCGACACAAAAGCATCAAGCCTTATACCGTTTTCTTCACAAACCGCAATCTTAGTTTCCATCGGCTTCACTTTCCGATTCCGATGCTTCTTCGGTCACGGCAGCAGGCTTTTTATCTCGTATTTCTTTAATAAAATCAAGCAAAAAATACAAAACAATAAGACCTGCACCGATGCAAACCGCTATATCGGCAACGTTGAAAACGGGGAATTCGATAAATCCGAACTCCAAAAAGTCGACAACGTTACCACCACGGAAAATACGGTCGATAAGGTTTCCGACGCCTCCGCCAAGCACCAAACACAATGCCCAGAACATCAGCTTACTGTCAAAGGTTTTGCGGACCAGCATAACTACGCAAATCACCATAATTATGCAGGTCACGACAATAAGAAACCATGTCTTGCCCTCGAACGAGCCGAATGCAGCCCCCTCGTTGTGGATGTAGCGGAAGTTAATAAGGCTTGGAATAACCTCGATAAACTCGCCTTTTTCCATATAAACAGTTACAAGATATTTGGTCAGTTGGTCAAGACCTACTACCAAAATTCCGCAAATAATTGCCAATATAGCCGACATGGTTTCTCCTAATAAATGATAATTTTTATTTTACAATAGCACGGCAACGTGCGCAAAGGGTGGGATGCTCGGAATCCTCACCAACGGTCTTACTAAAGCTCCAGCAACGCTCACACTTTTCACCCTCAGCGTGGATAACGGTTACACCGATACCACTGTCGCCCTTGAGTTCACCGCCGTCACCCTCGACGATTTCAACCGAGGATACGATGAATACGGTAGCCAAAATATCTTCGCAAGACTTCAAGAAAGCGAAGTTGTCATCGGTTGCATAAACGGTAACTGCACCCTCAAGCGATGCACCGATAACCTTTGCGGTACGTGCAACCTCAAGCGCCTTCTTAACGTCGTCACGAATAGCGTGAATCTTTTCCCAACGAGCAATAAACTCTGCGTCGACCTTGCCCGATGCTACGGGGAAGTCGTTAAGAACAACGTTTCTTACGTCGTCCGATTCATAGTGAGGCATAAACTTCCAGATTTCGTCCGAAGTGAAGGACAAAATAGGTGCAATAAGGCGAGTGAGGGTATGCAGTACCTTGTAGATGGTGGTCTGTGCGGCACGGCGAGTCTCGGATTCCTTGCCCTCAACGTAAAGTCTATCCTTTGCGGCATCGAGGTAGAAGTTGGACATATCCAAAACACAGAAATTGTGGATTGCGTGGAAAATGAGGTGATACTCAAAGTTTTCGTAAGCCTCGCGGCACTCTGCAACAAGCTGGTCAAGACGCATCAAAGCAAACTTATCCATTTCGTGAAGCTTGCAGTCACAAACGGAATCCTTATCGGGGTCAAAGTCGCTGATACAGCCCAAGATAAATCTTGCAGTGTTACGAATCTTTCTGTAAATTTCGGACAACTGCTTCAGAATATCCTTGGAAATACGGATATCTGCATGGTAGTCAGAGGATGCAACCCAAAGTCTGAGAATATCTGCACCGTACTGACCGACGATTTCATCGGGGTTGATGGTGTTACCGATAGACTTGGACATCTTCTTGCCCTCACCGTCAACAACCCAACCGTGGGTAACAACGGTCTTATAAGGAGTTCTGCCGTATGCTGCAACCGAGGTCAAGAGAGAAGACTGGAACCAACCACGGTACTGGTCAGCACCCTCCAAGTAAAGGTCAGCAGGACTGCTTAACTCATCACGCTCGTCAAGAACTGCTGCGTGAGAAACACCCGAGTCGAACCAAACGTCCATAATGTCGGTTTCCTTTTTGAACGAGGTGCAACCGCAGGAACACTTATAGCCCTCAGGCATAAGCTCCTTAGCTTCCTTGGCATACCATGCATCGGCACCCTCGGCACGGAAGATTTCAACAATCTTTGCGATGGTTTCGGAGGTAATAGCCTCCTTACCGCATTCCTCACAATAGAAAATCGGAATGGGCACACCCCAGGTGCGCTGACGGGAAATACACCAGTCGGAACGGTCACGGATCATACCGGTGATACGGTCCTCGCCCCAACCGGGAACCCACTTAACCTTCTTGATTTCCTCAATGGCTTTATCGGCAAAAGCGGAAATGGAGCAGAACCACTGCTCGGTAGCACGGAAGAGGATAGGCTTCTTACAACGCCAGCAGTGAGGATACTGGTGGATAATCTTTTCAAGTGCAAACAGATGACCCGTTTCGTCGAGCTTGATAGCGATAGCCTTATTGGCCTGCTCGGTGGTAAGACCCTCGAACTCGCCTGCATCGGCGGTCATATAACCCTTATGGTCAACGGGGACAACCATACCAACCTCAGGGTAGTTACGGCAGACCTCAAAGTCATCAACACCATGACCGGGAGCAGTATGAACACAACCAGTACCGCTTTCAAGAGTTACGTGATTACCAACGATAACCAACGAGGTGCGGTCGATAAACGGATGTGCACACTTCATATACTCAAGCTCGGAGCCCTTGATGGTACCCATAAGCTCATACTCTTCAATCTTGGCAGCCTTGAATGCATTAGGTGCCAACTCGGTTGCCATAACGTAGTAATCGCCGTTTGCCTTGAACACACCGTACTCATAATCGGGGCCTACGCAAATTGCAAGGTTTGCAGGAAGAGTCCAGGTAGTGGTGGTCCAAATAACAAAATATGTCTTGCACTGCTCAGCGCCAAGCTTTGCAAGCTTACCGAATTCTTCGGTAATTTCAAACTTGACGTAGATGGAATGGCAAGGATCCTCGGCATACTCGATTTCAGCCTCGGCCAAAGCAGTCTGACACTCGGGGCACCAATAAACAGGCTTAAGACCCTTGTAGATGTACCCCTTTTCAGCCATCTTTCCAAAAATTTCAACCTGCTTTGCAACGTAAGCAGGCTTCAAGGTGATGTACGGATCGGCCCAATCACCCAAAATTCCAAGACGCTCAAACTGTTTTCTCTGGTCATCAACAAAGCCCAAAGCAAAATCATGGCAGATCTTACGAAGCTCAAGAGCAGAAACCTGTGCTGTAGACGAAACGCCTACCTTTTTACGTGCCTTAAGTTCGGTGGGAAGACCGTGGGTATCGTAACCGGGAACGTAAGGAGCACGGAAACCGGTCATATTCTTGTAACGGAGAACAAAGTCCTTCAAGGACTTGTTCAAAGCGGTACCCATATGGATAACGCCGTTGGCATACGGAGGACCGTCGTGCAGAATGTAGGAAGGCTTGCCTTCGTTCTTCTTCATCAACTCTCCGTAAATGTCATTGTCCTGCCATTCTTTGAGAGCCTCGGGCTCACGGGTGGGCAGACCTGCTCGCATAGGGAATTCGGTTTGGGGCAGGTTAAGGGTCTGGTTGTAATCCATTTTTAAATCTCCAATCTCTTTTGAAAGATACAATTTACTTATATATCACGCCAAAAAAGCAAAGCCTTTTTAACGACACATTCTCACGGCACAAAATTTGCACCGTGAGAAGCATTATACGTTTTTAATTTTCAGAATTATTTTTTCTTTCGACGGAAGAAGAGTCGGGGCTCGTCATCCTCGTCATCCTCGTCATCAAACTCTTCATCATCTTCCTCGTCGTCATCGTCATCATCTTCACCGAAGCTTATGCGACTCTTGACCTTGGGTGCTTCTTCGGTGGAAGTAGTTGCGGTAGCAAAGGAAATTTCTTCTGCCTCTTCTGCCTCTTCTGCCTCATCGTCGTCATCCTCAAAGTTGAACTTGATGGGCTCCTCGTTATCAAAGGTCATCTGCATACTGTCGACGGTTTCGGGCTTGGTATCGACAACAGCCTCAACAACGGGCTCCTCAACTGTGGGAGCTTCCTCAGCCTCTTCAACAGGTGCTTCCTCAACCGCTACAGTGATGCCGGGTTCAGCAGTTTTCTCGACGGTAGGGGTAACGGTAACTGCGGCATTCAAGGCAGCCTCTGCAGCAGCCTTTGATTCTGCCTCAGCTCTTTCCTTTGCACGACGCTCGTCAACTGCGGCTTTGAGCAGCTCGGCAGGGTCGCTGAAATCCACCGAAAGAACAGTCTTGGAACGCTCAAGGTTGAAAGGAATCTCACTAGGAAGCTGGTTGATAAGTTCAATTAAAGCACCGCACTGTGCAGCAGCTTTCTTGCGGAAGTCTGCTATTTCAATCTTCATACGGTCGTAAAGCTTCTGCTCGAGCTCAACGCTTTCCTTTGCCTCAGCGATGATATTCTCGGCCTCATTAACGGCACCTGCAATAATCTTTGCAGCCTCGTTTTCGGCAGTTTCGCCCAAAAGAACAGCCTTGCTTTCGGCTTCTGCGATAATCTCGCGAGCCTTAATATCAGCCTCGGCGAGTTTAACGTTTGCATCAGCAACAATGCCCTCGGAGGTAGCATTAGCATCGGCAATAGCCTGTTCTGCAACACGCTGTGCATTTACGAGAACGCTCTGAATACTTGCGGTCGACAAAGCGGCTTCGGGAGCGTTTTTGCTGATTTCCTGCAATTTACGCTCGGCTTCAGCCTTTTGCTTCATAAGTATCTCGATCTGTGATGCTACTTCCTCAAGGAAAAGCTCAACATCGCTCTGCTTATATCCTCCCATTGCGGATTTCTGGAATTCCATATCACGTATCTGTTCAGGTGTTTTCATACGTATCCTCCATTATGTTTAAACATATTTTCTATATTTAAGGGCCACTCTGCCCTTCTTGGTAACTGAATTTGTATCATCAATTATAAATTTTCCGACACGTCTTATTGTAACGGTATCTCCGTCACATATTTCTCTTGTGAGCTTAACCGCCTCAATACCGTTTACCGACACAAGCCCACCTTCGATAAGCTCGGTCGAACGGTTGCGTGAGCAGTTTGAAAGTTCGGCAACGACACAGTCAAGACGCAACGATGCCACTGTGCCCGACATTTCCTCAAAGTTTAAGGAAACAGGCAGATAATCGGTATCGTCACGAACTATTTCAACGCCTGCTGAAGCAATCTTATCAACAAAAGCAATAATATGCCCGGCAATGCCCTCGAACACAAAAGCCACAAGGTCCTTACCGTTTGTAAGTATATCACCGATGGTATCTCTTTCAATCCCCGCCGACATAAACGCACCCAACACGTCACGGTGGGTCAACACCTTGTCGGAACGGTTTTTTATGCGGAGCTTGACTATTGGGAAATAATGTCCTTCAGGCTCACACCAATCGGGGAAAGCACCGAAAAACACCCTTTCGGCACCGTCATATCCGCCGAAAAGCATATATTTCGCCTTTTCTCTTTTTGCGGTTTCAACTGCCAACAAAGTTCCCGAGGCAGAGAGAAAGCCTACAAACCCAGGTGCGTTGCGGTCGTTAGCCTTATATATACTGTCGGATATTCTGGCTTCAAGAATCTTTAATTCTTTAGAATCCATTAAAGATAACTGCCGGTGCCCTCAAGCTCATCCATAAGCAATTCGCCCATAACATCGACGTTGCTGGGAGTGATGATATAGGTGCTGTTGGCAACCTTCTTGATTCTTCCACCGTGTGCATAAGCAGCACCACTCAAGAAGTCAAGCAATCTGCGCTGGGTTTCACGGTTGGCAACCTCGAGATTGAGAACTACGGTTCTGCCGTCTGCAAGGTGGTCAGCAATCTGAGGGACATCCTCAAAACGCTCAGGCTTTACAAGTGCTACCTGAAGCTGAGAATTTACCCTGCTTACGGTTGCGTTCTTATTCTTGCGGTCGCTGGGGAACTGTGTGGTCTTCTCCTTCTCGTGCGATCTGCCGGTAGAAGAGGAATAATAATCGTTGGTGGTAGTGGTCTCACGGGATGTGGAGGTGTTCTCCATCTCCTCGTAGCCTTCCTCCTCGTCAGTTGCGCTTACGATGTCCTTAATCTTATCAAAAAAGCCCATAATAAATCTCCTTATGCTTTATTTTTTAAAATTATTTATTGTAGTTTCTCGGTCCGAAAAGTGAGGTTCCGATACGTACGATGTTGGCACCGTATTGTATGGCTTCCTCAAAATCGCCCGACATTCCCATTGATAAATATACCATATTTACATTATCCACTTTTTTGGCCCTAATGTCAATAAACAGTTTGCCTAAAATTGCAAAATATTCACGAAGTTTATCTAAATTTTCGCAAATCGGGGGTATTGACATTATTCCCTTGACCTTTACACTCGGTAATTTGGATATTTCGAGTATTGCCGACTCAACCTCGGATGCCGAAAAGCCCGATTTGCTATCCTCGTCACCTACGTTGACCTCAACCAGAATGTCCATCACCTTGCCCTTGCGTTCACAAAGCTTGCTTATCTCGTTGGCAAGCTTTAAGGAATGTACCGACTGTATCATTTCGACCTCGTCGACTATATCCTTGACCTTATTGGTCTGAAGATGACCGATAAAATGGCGGTGTGCCGAGGTGAGCAGGCCATCCTTTTTGGAAAGCAGCTCCTGAACACGGTTTTCTCCAATGTAGTCGACTCCTGATTCAATCGCGTGGTTTATAACGGCGGTCGGCACCGTTTTGGTGGCCGCAAGCATTATAATTTCTTTGGGGTCTCTACCCGCCTTTTTACAGGCATCCTCTATTCTTTTTTTGATGTCCGAATAGTTGTCGTCAAACCACCGACAACGCATCAATTCATCATTCGACAATTTTTCCGTCATACAGATTCTTTCCTTTTACTATTATCTCGTCATATATTCTCAAAACCTTCTTTTCGGAGGCTTCGCGTTTTACTATTGAATAATTCTCACCGTTCCAGATAACCTCAACGGGGACAAATCTCACCTGTGAAGCAAGCATTACGTATACACCCTTTTGTCCGTCGACTACTCGGATTGCACGGTTATCAACCTTGAGCCCTGTATACTCCTCATAAACGACCGTTATGTCGAGATGTCTTGTCTGTGCAAGCTCTTTGTTCATTGTATCGCAGGCAAACACTACAACCGCATCGGTTCCTACCGATTTTTTATTGATATACTTAACCGTCGCAGTAAGCTCGGGTACCGATTGCAACGAGGTTTTAAGCTTAACCTTGCTGTCGGGTTTAAGGTTTAGTGATTCGTCAAACGGTATTGCTACAGCAATATACCACTCGTAATCACTTACTATTTTGCAAATAGCAGTATCGTGAACAGTTCCTGCCGAAACATTACCCAACTGCTCTGAGGTCAGCGTTGCAAGGTCGTCCACCGACAAGGCGTTTTCATACCCGTCCACGGTGTAAATAACGTATCCCGAAGTGGGTGAATCAACACTTCCCATTGATTGTCCGACCGATGCCACAAGACCGTCGCGTTCAGCCTTTAGTGTTGCCAAAAGCGGGTTAAAATCGGTTGCCTGACCGGTAATTATCTGACGTCGTGCCATATTTTCAAGCAGAATATCGTAATATTCACCCTTTTTGACCTGACCGTTTTGTGTATTGTCAGCAATATCGGACAATGCACTGTGAATGCTGTTGTTTACGGTCGAAAGGTCGGTTGCGTTAAGGTCGTTATAGGTCTGAATCTTCTCCAGAGTTGCGATTCGTTTATCAAGTTCTTCGATTTTTATACGGTTGTCGGCATCTGCACTGTTTGAATAAACCAATGCGATTGTACCGTCCTTTGAAACACGTCCACCGTCGGCCACGGCATAGCTTAAAACACCGTTGACACTGCCCTCTACAACCGTTTCGTTTCGGACAACGAAGCCTACGGTATCATAACCCTTGTAAGAGGAATGGGTGTAGACCGTATCGGTGGTTATAGGAGCAACAAAGCCCGAATAAACCTGAACTATCAAAAATACCGCAACAAAGATGACTGCGGCCCATTTAAGAATTTTAGCAACCGTTGTATTCATTTTTAAACCGCTACATCCTTTCTTTTAGTACTCTTTAAGTATTCTTTCGGCCTCTGAAAACGCATCGGGTGTTTCATCAGCATAAATCCAATTAATTTCCTCGTTTCGTCTGAACCAAGTCATCTGACGTTTGGCATACCGTCTTGTTTCGGTTTTGAGGTTTTCAACCGCCTTTTCGAGTGAAATTTCACCCTTAAAGTACGGGAAAAATTCTTTATGTCCTATTGCCTGCACCGAGGTCTGACCGCCGTCAGAAAAAGCTCTTTCGGCTTCCTCTAAAAGACCGTTTTGCAGCATAATATCAACGCGTCGGTTGATACGGTCGTACAATAACTCACGGTTGCGGTAGGTTATGCCAATCCAAACGGTATTGTATCTTGTGCCTTTAAGCTTGGACTCGGCATCTATCTCGGATTTAGGTTTTTTGTGTATCTCAAATATTTCAAGTGCTCGGATTATACGCTTGCGGTCATTCACGTGATATTTTGCTGCCGTTTTAGGGTCAACTTCACGTAAAATTTCGAGCATTTTATCCATTCCGATTTCGTCAGCCTTGGCTTCTAATTTTTTTCGCACCTCGGTCGAATCCTCGTTAGAAAATTCTATTCCCGAAATAAGCGAATCAATATAAAGCCCTGTACCGCCAACCAAAACAGGCATCTTTTGACGCGAAGTGATGTCGGCAATTTTCTCAGTTGCAAGACCGATAAAATCGGCCACCGAAAACCTCTCCTTGGGGTCACAAAACCCGACAAGATAATGCTTTATACCTTGGGTTTCTTCCTTGGTCGGTGCCGCCGACGCAATCGGCATATTGTTATAAATCTGCATTGAGTCGAAGGAAACGACCTCTCCGTTAAGGCTTTTGGCAATTTTTACACCCAAAGCCGTTTTGCCCGAGGCAGTCGGTCCGACGACCGCGATGATTTTAGGCTTTTCAAGGCACATTACTGTATCCTTCCAAACTGCTTTTCTATCTCCCGTTTTTTAAGCTCCATTGCAACGGGGCGTCCGTGAGGACAGTACATAATTTCTTTCGAGTCCAAAACAGCCTCGGCCAAGGCTTTAAGCTCAATCGGTGACGAAAGGTTGCCACCCTTTACTGCGGCACGACAGGACACCGTTTCGTATATTCTCTCAAGTCGTTCAATCTCAACGGCATTTTTGTCACTGAGGCTACCAGCAAGCTCGGAAACGAGATTGTCAATATTCTCAGACGACAGTGCCGACGGAATAGCACGTACCAGCACGGTACTGTCACCGTAATCCTCAATCTCAAAGCCTGCCTTTTCAAGCAACTCGATACTGTCGACTATGACGGTGTACTCGTCCTTTCTCAACACGACCTGCAACGGTGTAAGCAACATCTGAGGATTGCTTTCGGCCTCGGATTTCAGTTTATTGAACAGCATTCGCTCGTGGGCAGCATGCTTGTCGATAAGATACAGGCTGTCCTCTTTTCGGACGATTATGTAGGTCTTAAATGCCTCGCCGATATACTCGATTTCGGGAGTAAGCGAATCCTCTGCCAACTCTAGGGTAACAACGTCTTGCACAGACTCAGACTCAACAGCCTGTGCCTCAATCGGCTCGGTTACTGCAGTTTCTGTTGCCAACTCGGTTACAATCGGTTCAGATTCTTCGGTTTCGGCCATTTTAGGCTCTGTTACCTGAGGTACTTCAATAACCGTTTCGGTGATAATTTCCTCAACCGTTACGGTCTGTTTAAGTCTGGGGTCGGGGTTATCATCCCACTGGAAATAACTCTGCTTGGTTTCCTCATGAGGCTTTTGCACCACGGGGGTTTCAGCCTTGCCAAAGCTTGCCGACGGTTGCTTGAACGACATTGTCGGCCTGTTCTGTTCAGCCTTGGCAATCAATTCACTATATGTGCTTATAGGGTCGGCCTTTTTCTTTTCAATGCCGGGCAATACCGTCTGACGGTACTCCTCCGACGACATTCTTGTTTGACCCGTACGCTTGGGCAACGACATCTCGGGACGTTCGTCACCCTTAGCAAGAGCGTTTTTAATACTGAACATAACGCAATCGAAAATGCGTCGTTCATCCGAGAAACGGACCTCGGTCTTGGCAGGGTGAACGTTGATATCAACTGCTCCATAAGGTACTGTCAGATGCAACACTGCAGCAGGAAAACGCCCTACCATTGCCATATTTTTATATGCGGCATCCAATGCTGCCGCAACGGTTCCCGAACGGACGTAACGGCCGTTGAGGAACACAAACTGAGCATTCTTTTTGGGTCGGCAGGCAGTAGGCTTGCAGGTGTAACCCGAAACCTTGATGCCGTTCATCTCACCCTCTACGGGGATAAGCGTTGATGCAAATTCGCGACCGCAAACGGCATATATTGCCGAAAGCAGTTTGCCGTCACCGGGGGTTACGAAAACCTGCTTACCGTCACGGATAAACTTGAACGAAATCTCGGGGTGCGACATTGCAATATGGTCCAAAATCGCGGCAACCGAATTACCCTCTGCAACGTCCTTTTTGAGAAACTTCATTCTTGCAGGGGTGTTGAAAAACAGGTCGCGTATGATAATGGTCGTACCGTCGGGACAGCCTGCATCGTTGACAGTAACCGCATTTGAGCCCTCCGACGAATATGCCGTACCTATCTCACTGTCGTGGGTTTTAGTCAGCATATCGACGCGTGACACCGAGGAAATAGCCGCCAACGCCTCTCCTCTGAAGCCAAGTGTTGCAATACTATTAAGGTCGTTTTCGGTGCTGACCTTACTTGTTGCATGGCGCATAAAGGCAGTGGTAACGTCCTCACGGGCAATACCGCAACCGTTATCGGTGACCCTCATAAAGGTGACGCCGCCATTCTTTATCTCAACCGTGATAAGCGTCGAGCCTGCATCTATTGAGTTTTCAACAAGCTCCTTGATAACCGAGGACGGACGTTCAACGACCTCTCCTGCGGCAATAAGCTCGGCAACCTGCTTAGGTAAAAAGTTTATAACTGCCATTATGGCGACCTCCCTTCAAGAAATTTTAACTTAAAAAATTATTCGTCAAACAACGAAATAAGCAATTTTTCAAACTCTTTGACCATCGGCTTTACACTGCTCTTCTTTTCCTTGTAGCCGAACAGAGAAAATACACCAAAGGCCGAAATGAGCAACAATGGTATGTACAAAAACAGATGAATAAGGTTCTTAAGCTCGAATGCAAAATAAACGGTTAAGGCTGCTGCAAGCGGAACAAGGAAGCATACAATCGACAAAAGCTTGGTGTACCAGCTTATAAATCTGTCGTAAACGAAGGCATACTCTATCTTAGTGCCACCGTCCTTGGTTTCCTTTATCTCAACCAACATACAGTAGTTCTCGTAAACCTCGTTCTTTCGGCCCGAAATCTTGTACTCAATCTTAAATATACCGGTTTCGCGGTTGATACTGCCCGTAAGCTTGGAGGATGGGTCAGCCGAGGTAAGTGCATCCTCAAAAACGTCAAGCACCTCGGAATAAGGAATGTCTACTATTGCATGCTTTTTCTTTCCCAAAAGTTTATATCTTCCACCGATTTTCATAAAAATCACCCTACCTTATTTTATCTCTTTGGCCTTCTGAACAAAGCCGTTCAGTGCCGTCATACACTCTATCGGAGTGAGGGTATTTACGTCAAGTAATTTAAGTTCTTCCAACAGTTGCTTTGCACCGTGAAGCTCAAAGGTTATCTGAGCATCGGCCTCATCACCCATAAATTTCAGGGTTGACGGTGCACCTTCGGTTTCAAGGGTATGCAAAATCTCCTTAGCACGTTCAATAACGGCATTGGGAATTCCCGACAGCTTAGCAACCTCAACACCGTAAGAGTCATCGGCACCGCCACGAACGATTCTGCGAAGGAAGGTTATATCGTCACCGCGTTTTTTGACAGCGATGTTATAGTTCTTAACACCCTGAAGCTGGTCCTCCAAAGCGGTCAACTCGTGGTAATGGGTTGCAAATAAGGTTTTTGCACCAATCTTTTTCTTATCGCAAACAAACTCCAAAACTGCCCTTGCTATCGACATACCGTCATAAGTAGAGGTTCCTCGACCAATTTCGTCGAGTATCAAAAGACTCTTGTTTGTTGCGTTTTTGAGGATGTGTGCAACCTCACTCATTTCGACCATAAAGGTCGACTGACCCGAAGCTAAATCGTCCGAAGCACCAACACGGGTGAAGATAGCATCAGTTATGGAAACATCGGCCGACGTTGCAGGAACAAACGAGCCAATCTGTGCCATAAGCACGATAATGGCAACCTGACGCATATAGGTCGATTTACCTGCCATATTGGGACCCGTGATAATTGCACAGCGGTTGGCATTGTTGTCAAGCACGGTATCGTTCGGAACGAACGGCATCATACTCAACTGTTCAACCACGGGATGACGTCCGTCAACAATATTCAAAGCACCCGTTGTATTCAATGTGGGTCGACAATAATTATTCTTGATTGCAACCTCTGCGAACGAAGCCAGAACGTCAATCAACGCCAAAGCATCGGCCGTTTTCTGAATCCTCGGCAAAGCATCGGCAACAGTCTTGCGGATTGAATCAAATATCTGGAACTCTAACTGAGCACCGTGCTCACGTGCACCAAGCACACGAGCTTCGATATTTTTGAGCTCGTCGGTAATATAACGCTCACAGTTGGTGAGGGTCTGTTTCCTTATGTAGGTATCAGGCACCATATCCTTGAAGGAATTAGTAACCTCTATGTAATAACCGAAAACCTTGTTGTAGCGGACCTTCAAGGTTTTGATTCCTGTTTTTTCGCGTTCTTCGGTTTCGATTCGCGAAATAATTTCCTTACCGCCCGTAAGGTCGGAACGAAGCAGGTCAACCTCATCGTTGTAGCCTTCACGGATGATACCGCCTTCACGTACCGAGAACGGAGGCTCGTCAACAATAGCACGGTCGATAAGGCCGCAAAGGTCCTCACACACATCGATGTCATTGTTGGCACCTGCAAGAATTCTCGAACGGCAAACCGACAACTGCTGTTTTATTGAAGGCAGGCTTTTCATAGTGAAGCAAAGCGAACGCAATTCCCTACCGCCTGCAGTACCGTAAACAATTCTTGTCATAAGACGTTCAACGTCGTGAACACCGGCCAAAAGCTCTCTCACCTCGCCCAAAAGCACGGCGTTGCCCGAGAACTCGTCCACACCGTTATATCGGGTTTCAAGAGCCATACGGTCCATAAGCGGTTGACTTATCCATTGTCTTATAAGGCGCTTACCCATAGCAGTCTTGGTCTTATCAAGCACCCACAAAAGCGAACCTTTTTTCTCTTTGTTACGCATTGTTTCGCACAGTTCAAGGTTTCGCATTGCGGTAACGTCAACACGCATAAACTGATTGTCGGAGTAAACGTTCAACTCGGAAATACGCTCCATACCGCTCATCTGAGTTTTTATGAGGTAATCAAGCGTTGCACCCAAAACTCTTACGGTAAGTGAACCCGGTGTAAGCCCTTTTTCGGCAACCGAGGATATTTTAAAGTGATTGCAAACGGCAATTTCAGCAATACCTGAATCAAAACGTTCATCGTCAATCATAGTGACACAGCACTGCAAACGTTCGCGGATAAACGAGGCTATTTCCTTACATTCAACCAACTCGTTGACCGTTACAATCTCCTTGGGATTAAAGCGTCCGAGTTCTCCGATAACACGGCTTACGGCATCGGTGCCCGAAACCTCGGTCAAATGAACGTCACCCGTCGAAGCATCGACAAAGCACAGTCCGTATTCTTTTTTGGTGAAATAAAGGGTTGCAAGGTAGTTATTGCGTGACTCGTCAAGCATACTGTCCTCAAGAACAGTACCCGGTGTGATAACACGGACGATATCGCGTCGGACAAGGCCCTTTGCAGTTGCAGGGTCCTCGGTCTGTTCACAGATAGCAACGCGGTAGCCCTTTTCGATGAGTCTTGCTACGTAACCCTCGTAGCTATGGTACGGAACACCACACATAGGTGCTCGTTCCTCTAAACCACATTCCTTACCCGTAAGCACTATTTCAAGCTCGCGTGAGGCAGTTATAGCATCATCAAAAAACAGCTCGTAAAAGTCACCGACTCTGAAAAAGAGCAATGTATCCTTATTCCGTTCCTTTATCTCAAGATACTGACGCATCATAGGCGACAGCTCAGCCATTGGTTTTCACCTCGAAATCAGATTTGTAATCAGAAATAAAATTAATGGCAACCGCCACATGTAGCACAGCTTCCGGTACAGCCGGTAGCAGGCTCGCAGGTTAGAGGGTCCTCACCCTCGATAGAAAGGTCGATAATGCCGTTTACTCTCTGCATAACTGCATCAAAATCGGCCTTAGCCTTGTTAAATTCAAGCATAGTGTCGTTGCACATAATCTTGCCGTAAAGCTGACGAATCTGAACATTGAATTCCTTAATCTTCTCACCGTCGCGTTCAGCCTCTTCCTTCTGGAACTCGTTATCAACCTGCATACGGGCAAGGTTAAACTCGCCAATCAACTTCTGCAATTCGGGGTCGGCATCGTTGGCCTTTCTGGCCTCCATATATTTCTTGTATCTTTCATCCTGCTGTAAAACAGCACCTAAATTTCTTGCAGCTTCAATAATGTCCATTTTAAAAATCTCCTTGAAATTAGATTATATTTCCGTGAAGTACACCGTCAAAGGCGGTTATCTTCACATTAACAAAGTTTCCTAAAAGTGCCTTATCGCCTTCTACTCTCACAACAAGGTTTTCGGACGAACGACCGACAAGCACGTCTCCGTCAATCTCCTCTATGAGAAGTCTTACCTTTCGACCAATAACCTCAGCGTTCAATTCCCTTGAAATTTCCTCCTGAACCCTTAAAAGCTCGGTAAATCGACGTGATTTGTCGGCTTTACTTTCAGGGTCTGGCATCTTTTCGGCTGGTGTACCCGGACGGGGTGAGAAAATGAAGGTGAACAGTGAATAATAGCGTACCTTTTTGATAAGCTCAAGTGTTCCCAAGAAATCCTCCTCGTTTTCACCGGGGAAGCCGACTATAATATCACTCGTCAACTGTATCTCGGGCATCAATTCCTTGGCCTTTTCCACAAGACCCAGATAATGCTCGGAAGTATATCGGCGGTTCATTGCGGTCAGCACACGGTCAGACCCACACTGCACGGGCAGATGCAGATGCTTTTCAACCTTTTCGCACTCGGCCATTGCTTTGAGAAGTTCCTCTGAGCAATCCTTCGGGTGCGAGGTCATAAATCTTATTCTGAAATCACCTTCCAAAGCGTTGATTTCACGAAGCAGTTCGGCAAAGGTCATTTTATGCTTGCAGTTTTTGCCGTAGGAATTGACGTTTTGACCCAAGAGCATTATTTCACGGGCTCCGCCTTTTATTATTTCCTTTGCTTCGGCAATAATGTCCTCAGGCTCACGCGAAAATTCACGTCCTCTGACATACGGTACGATACAGTATGTACAGAAATTGTTACAGCCCTGCATAATGGGCAACCAAGCCTTGAAGGTGCCGTCGCGGTGAACGGGAATTCCCTCAAAAATACCGCTGTCATCGGTAGGATTTTCAAAAACACGCTTGCCCGTTGTCATTTTGCGGTAAACAAATTCGGGGAATTTATGTCTTACCTGAGTGCCGAACAAAATATCAACATACGGGTAACTTTTTCTTATTTTTTTAGAAACTTCCGGTTGCTGTGCCATACATCCGCACATACAAATTAACATTCCGGGTCGAATTCTCTTGTTGGCCTTTAAGATACCGACATTGCCAAAAACACGGGACTCGGCATGCTCACGGACTGCGCAGGTGTTATAAAGCACAAGGTCAGCCTCGTTCAAATCATCGGTAAAACCATAGCCCATAAGTTCCAAATAGCCTTTTAAATGCTCGGAATCGCTGACGTTTTGCTGACATCCGTAGGTATGGACAAAGGCCAACGGCTTATTTACATATTTAGCAGAAACAAGCTGTCGCACACACTCGGCATACCCAAACTGAACCTCTAATTCCTGCCTCTTTTTCGTATAAAAATCAATGTTTTCCAAATCGAATTTCTCCCAAAAGGCATACTGTTCCATATTCTTATTGATTATACTATAAATCGTCCGTTAATGCAAGTAAAATACAACAACTTTTTAACAAAAAATAAAACCGGCCTTGAAACGGTATTGTCCGTCTAAAGGTCGGTTTTGGACTTTCATTATTCGTGTTCTTTAAGCCAGATTTCAGCTTTATCCTTGGAAATACTCTTGATGTTTTCCTTAGGATACAAAGACTCTTCTCCACCGTTTACGTAGAGGAACAGCTTGCCGTCAGGCATCTGATAAAGTGACTCCTCATAGCCTGCAGAGTCTCCAAACTCTCCGACAGAATACTTCTTTACGAGAGTTGCGACATCGGTGTCGTACTCACGCTTGCAAATGATTTTTTTCATTTGTTGTTCTCCTTTTAAAATTTATGTTAAACTGCATTGGACAAAATAATATATCCTATATACACAGTTTGCACAACTACAAATAAAATATTATGCTTGCTCAAAATTTAGTACTCAAACAATAGTTTTTATTATTTGGAAATTTTGAGTGAAATGTCAAAAGCCTTTACCGAATGGGTTAAAGCACCAATAGAAATAATGTCAACTCCTGTTTCGGCAACGGGACGGATGGTTTCGGTGGTAATATTGCCCGAAGCCTCCAACAAAGCCTTTCCGTTGGTCATTTCAACTGCTTTTCTCATAGTGTCACAGTCCATATTGTCGAGCATAATAATCTCGCAACCGGTGGAAAGTGCCTCTGCAACCTCATCCAAATTACGGGTTTCAACCTCAATTTTTACAGTGTGACCGATTTTCTCACGCAACGTCGAAACAGACTTGGTAATACTTCCACAGGCATCAATATGATTGTCCTTAAGCATAGCGGCGTCCGAAAGATTGAAACGGTGATTCTTACCGCCACCGCAGGTTACGGCATATTTCTGCAAAGCACGAAGTCCGGGTAGGGTCTTTCTTGTATCGGTAACGGTAGCGTTAGTACCCTTGATAAGCTCGGCCGCCTCGTGGGTCATTGTAGCAATACCCGACATATGCTGAATCAGGTTCAACGAGGTACGTTCACCCTTAAGCAAAAGCTTGGTAGGACCTTCGATTTCGGCAATGATGTCACCCTTTTTAAGCGCGTCACCGTCGTTCATAAGCTTGTTTATCTTGAAATTGCCCAAAAGCTCAAAAACTCTCAAAGCAACGTCAATACCGCAAAGCATACCGTCGGCCTTTGCCAAGAATTTCGCACTCGAAATTTTGGTATCGGGCAAGAGGTTGTCGGCCGCCATATCAATATAGTTAATATCCTCTAACAAGGCCTTTTTGATAAGGTCGTCAATATAAAACTGCATCATTTGTGAAGTACCTCCTTCAATGCTATCGAGGCCAAGGTTGCAAGCGAACGTGCCTCTAAGTAGTCGTTGGTTACCTGGAATCGATTGTTATTAAGTCTTGCCGCAATGTTTTCAACCTCTGGCGAGTATTTTCTTACAGCCTCAAGGTTGGGCAGTACAAAGTGGCATTTCTGCATAATGTTGCGTATAGAAGTTCTTGTTCCCGTCGGCATCGGTGCACCGTCAACGGGATGCTCAGGTACTTTGCCGAAAACACTTGTATCGTTATAGCAACGGTTGATATCCTCGGCGGCACGTCGTCCGAAAACAAGTGCCTCCAAAAGACTGTTGGAAGCCAAACGGTTTTTGCCGTGGACACCCGTGTGCGAGCATTCGCCAACCGCATAAAGACGGTTGATTCGGGTTCTCGAATTGAGGTCAACGTTAATACCGCCCATAAGGTAATGCTGTGTCGGGAAAATGGGAATCGGCTCTTTGGTAATATCAATCCCCTCAGAAAGACAACGCTCGTGAATCATCGGGAAGCGGTCACGGATAAATTCGGGGGTTCTGTGGGTTATATCAAGATAGAACTTGTCACTGCCTGTCCTACGCGATTCAAGGACGATTCCACGGGATACGACGTCACGGGGAGCTAACTCCAAACGCTCGTCATAGCGGTGCATAAAACGTTCGCGGTGGCAGTTGATAAGGTAAGCACCCTCACCGCGGACAGCCTCACTTATAAGAAAACGCTCACGGCAGTTGTCACCTGCGAAACCGGTCGGATGAAACTGTATATAGCTTAAGTTTTCAATTCTTGCACCAAGCCCTGCCGCAATGGCGATACCGTCACCCGTTGCAATGGAGGAGTTGGTAGTATACTTATAGATACGACCGATACCGCCCGTTGCAATTATAACGTAGGATGCCGCAACGGTATGCGGTTTGCCGTCCTTAAGCAACGAAGCATAATAGCCGTTGTTTGCCTCGTCAAGGAAGGCTAACGAGGTGTTTTCCTCAATATCAACATTCGGAAGGTCCTTTGTGGCGGCAATAACGGTACGCATCAATTCTTCACCTGTGGTATCACGGTGGTGAACAATACGACGGCGACTATGACCACCCTCAAGAGTGGCATGAATGTGACCGTCAACCTTGTCAAACTCTGCACCCAGGTCAATCATTCTGCGGACGTCATCAGGGCCCTCTTTTACAAGCACGTCGACCGCCTCGATGCGGTTTTCACGTCCGCCTGCAATCATTGTGTCCTCAATATGCAGGTCGTAACTGTCATTCTCGGTATCAAGCACGGCAGCAACACCGCCCTGAGCCAGGTTACTGTTACAAAGTCTGACCTCTCGTTTTGAAACCACAAGAGCGTTTATTCTGCTGTCGAGATTATAGGCGGCATAAAGGCCTGCAAGACCTGCACCGACTATAAGTACGTCATACTTATCACGCATTTTTTAAACACCTCTTAAAAACGGCACCGAAAAATCGGCGTAAGGATGTATACCATCTATCGTATTATAACACATATTACGCAAAAAGAAAAGAGGTAAAAGACAAAAAAGAAAACCCCACCACTGAGCCTCCCTCTCCGAGGGAGATGGATTGCCGTAAGGCAAGACGGAGGGAGTCTCCTTTCCGGATACTTCGCATAAATGACACGATTCAAAAAGGCAAAAGAAAACCCACCTGATTTCTCAGGTGGGTTCAAGTGTCGGCATTACCTATTTTCCCGGGCCGTCGCCAGCCAAGTATCTTCGGCGCAAATGAGCTTAACTTCCGTGTTCGGGATGGGAACGGGTGGACCCTCATCGCAATCAACACCGACTATGTAATCGTTACTGCTCCCGACCACCGACTACTGTGTTTTGTCGAGCGCAAGCAGTATAATACCACAACTCTTTTCAAAATGCAAGTGTTTTTTTCAAATTTTTTAAAAATTTTTTAAAACACCCAAAAGCATACTTTTTTACCTTGTAAAAAAGCAAAAAATCCGTTCAAAAGCACCATTTTGAACGAACTAACAAAATTAGTATAACACATTCAATCAAAAATGTCTACTGACAGGATAAACAAAATATTTTTTTATTATTTATATAATTTGCGAATAGACATTTGTCTTCGCCTCGTGTATACTGTAGTCAGACAGAAAACAAAAGAAACCAAAAACCGTGAAGTAGTCGGGAATGAAAGGGGACTGATTCCGATGAAAATTGAACTTGAGCCACCCGCACACTTTGAAAAATCTACGAAGAAAGGAATGAGTCCGAAGAACAAGTAAGTTTTGAACTCGACCAAAATTTTTAGAAAAGGACACAGGTCCGATGAACAGTTAAATTCTTATCTCAATCCAAAACTTAAAGTAAAGGAATGAGTCCGAAGTACAGTTAATGTAGAAACCTCATCCAAAATTTATGAAAAGGAATGAGTCCGAAAAACAGTTTAGTCTGATTTTAAAAATTTGAAAATAGTTTTGGTGTTACGGAAGAACCGATGATAGGATCAATAAAGAGCGTTTTATAAATAGGCAAAGGCCTTGCGTCAATTTGATTGATTTAAAAAAAGAATCCGTGAACCGGCAGAAGTAACCTTCCCTTACGGGAAGTGAACCAAGGCGCTAACAATTTAATAGATGTTATTCTTTTATATAAATAAACGAATGTTTTTTTGACATTGAAATTTTAAATCTGTAGAAAGTCAGAGGTACGTCAAAATAGAGATCGTAACATAGTGCCCTTCGAAAAGAATGTAAACTTTTCGAAGGGCTTTCCATTTTTGCTTTTATTTAACTTCCTCGTAATAAAGTATTAACTTCGGTAAAAGTTCATCATTTGACAAGCCGTTCAAAAGGCATGAAAATAGCGGTATTGTTCTGAGTGAGGCGAGGCGGGAAATAAGTGCCATACTTGCCACAACCGAGGTATCCTTACCGTAGGCATTGGGAATTACGATGGTGTTGTGTCCCAACGGCATTGCGCCGAAACAACAGCATTACCCATAAATTTGAAATTGGAAAACGAAAGACCGTAGGTGTAGATGTTTTGTATGTGTCGGTCACGGCTTGATGCCTTGGAAACAAGAATGGCAACAGGTACCGAGAACGTTACTGTGCGAGTTCGCATAAAACGTACTGCCATGCTGTGCTCAAGGATTCTACCGTGAAATTCTGCATAAAGGTGCCTAGCACAAGGCACGGAATAAACACTCACTTTTCAAGCTTTGATAAAACCTCGGTGCTGTTGTCGGGCACAAGCTTGAATTTTGTCAGACAGTAGCCGATAACGATAAGCACCGCCAAAAAGCCCATCAGATTCAAGGTTGATAAAAAACCGTCATTAAAAAACACTCTTTCGCTAAATTTCTTATTTCTTAAAGTATCGTAATTTTGTTTCATCACTATTATAACCACAGCACATTCAGAGTCAAGGCTTTTTGGTGATTCCAAAGCCAAAAATCGCCGTCAGAAAAATTTTTTCAGATTTTCGAAATTTACACTTGATTTTTTGAGAGTTTTATGTTAATATACTATGGCAGTTCCGAAAGGACCTATGTGCGTTGTTAGCTCAGCTGGATAGAGTGACTGGCTACGAACCAGTAGGTCGGGGGTTCGAGTCCCTCACAGCGCACCATTAAAACTCCTGCCGCATTTGCGGTGGGAGTTTTAATTTTGTTCAGGGACTCGAACCCTGAGAGGGCAGACAACGTCAAGAAAAACAGTCCGGGGGACTGTTTTTTAGTTGGCTGTCGCGAAGACGGGTACCACGAGCAGTGCGGAGTGGTCGTCGAGCGGGAAAATTTGTGAAACAAATTTTGGTCCCTCACAGCGCACCATTAAAACTCCTGCCGCATTTGCGGTGGGAGTTTTAATTTTGTTCAGGGACTCGAACCCCTGCGTTATTTAGCGAAAATTTCAAAAAACTTCCATTGATTAAACACGCTTTGCATCACATAATACTTTTACCGAACACGGTTGACACATTAAAGCCGATATGTTGGACGTCGAATGATGATTTTAAGAAATATCGAAAGGCTATGGTGTTGCATTTTTAAAGCGAAGGCCAAGAAATGACATCAGCACCGAGTGTGGCAATCCTTCGGTTGATGTCGTGGCAAGTTTTGAAATTTCAGCAGTATTAACCGTTGAAGGTTTTGATTACTTACCGTGACAAAATAAAAGACACACCGAAAATTTTGGGTGTGTCGGAGCCGACAGATGCTAACGTTTTCTGTCGGCTTTTTATTTTACATATTCCAAAAATTCTTCACGGTTGCCGTTAAAGACGTTCATATCAATGAATCTTTCTTCACCCTCGTAGCCATTCAGACGTTCGCGGTTGGTGTATTGCCAGAAAGTCCATTCCCTGCCGTCGGAAAGCTCGGGCTCGAAGATAACGTCCCTTATCCAGATGCCATACTCCTCATAATCGCCGTGAAGATAATGCTCATAAGATTCCTCGGTGACGTAGATTATCGGTTTTTTGCCGTAGTGGCGTTCAAGTTCTGCCAACAAAACGTTCAGTTCGGGCAAAACGGTATCGAGATTCATTGGTTCTTTATTGAATTTGCCGTAAAACTCAAGGTCAACAACAGGGGGTAACAAACCACTTACGTTTGGCACCGTCTTGATAAAGTTTTCAGCCTGTATCTTGCCACTGCTTTCAAATGAAAAGAAGTGGTATGCACCCACAAAAATATCCTGCTTCAAAGCATTCTCAAAGTTTGCTTGAAACTTACGGTCAACAAATGTACTACCCTCGGTCGCCTTGATAAAGGCAAAGTCTATCCCCTCTTTGGACAGCATATTCCAATCAATATCACCCTGATAGTTGGAAACATCAACACCCCTGACAGGGTAGTGCCTTTCAGACGGATTGTTGAGCAAAATCACGCCGTTCCATACCAAAGCAAAGGCCACAGCACCTAAAACGCCAAGACACAACACAATACTCATTATGGTTATCCGTATTTTTTTCTTTTGCATACCGTCACCTGCCTTGGCATTATAATACCACATTTTAAGCAATATTGCAACAAAACGCCCTGCCACAAATAGCGGCAAGGCGTTTTATTATATTCGATTCAATTACTTGATAAGGCTTTGGATGTACTCGAAGCTCTTTTTTGCACAATAATCGAGAGAATCGAAGCCCAAGGGCCAGATGTCCTGCTCGTAGCAGATAGACTTTACACCGGTCTCGGCTGCAACCTTGATAGCACCTGCGATATCAACGTTACCTTCGCCACATTGGGTGATGAAGCCTTCGTTAGTACCGAACTTAACTCCACGGTCCTTTAAATGGAGAACGTCACAGCGTCCTGCCAGCTTCTCGATCCATCCGGTTACGCTGACATAGGAATTTGCCAACCAGCAGGTATCAAGAACAAACTTAACGTTCTTCTTATCAAAACCGTCTACCATGTAATCGATAACACGGTCGCCACCGGGAACCTTGGCAAACTCATGACTGTGATGATGGTAAGAAAACTTCATACCGTGTGCTGCAAGCTTTTCGGCAAGCTCGTTAACCTTGTCAATGTAAGCGATAACCTCTGCCTTGGTCTTGCCGTATGCACCGCTACCAACACCTGCTGTATCGGTACCGAGGGTCTTGTGAAGCTTGATATACTCATCAAGATCATTGATATCTGCAGGGAAACCGTAATGAGTACCTACACAGGTTAGTCCTGCGTTCTTCATATGCTCTGCGAACTTCTCAACAGAGCAAGGGAAAGCACCTGCAGTCTGAACCTCTTTAAAGCCAATTTCGGCCAAGCGGTCAAATGCGTACTTTACCCCTGCTTCATCGGCCATATAGTTTCTTACCGAGTAAAGCTGAATACCTACTTTGTCAAACATAAACAACACTCCTTTGTTTCTTGGGCTTTGCCCATTAGTTGGATTTAAAAGGCTCCAACTAAACCTAAATTACATTATTTTTTTGCAGGTGCCTTATCCGGTGTCGGGGTTGGGATAGAATCCGAAATCAAGGTACGGTCGGTGTGAACACCGCCTTTACGCTGATAAACTCTTACCCAATCAACAGTAAGATTGATGGGCCACATCGCAGCCTCGTCATTAGCCACCTGCTCGGTCAGGTTGACGCCACCCATAAACTCGAGATACATTTCGGTATTGAGTTCCTTATACTTATCCGAGCCAACCTCAACTGTGCCATACGATACGCCGTCGATAAAGTAACGGATATACTCGGGTGTCCATTCAACGCCAAATGTGTGGTACTCTTCATCTACAAAGGTCTTTCCGTTTGCAAGTGCACCTGTACGGTTAGCCTCATAGGTGTGCTCATTGAATTCGAGATAATGTGAGTAATAGTCCTCTCTTGGCAGACTACCGGCGCTTGCAAAGACCGAATCGGCGCTCCCGAGAGAATTGAAAACATCAATCTGAGTTATGTTTTCATGGTTATCATTTTGATTAGTGAGAATCATTTTAAGCCAAAGACCTGGGGTTGTTTTGAAACTTACCCTTGCTTCAGCATAACCATACTTGAAACTGAAGGAATCCTCAGTGGTGATATTACCCGAACGGTAGCCATCTTCAGTAAGGTCGGTACGGATAATCATTTCGGAGCCATTAGATTTGACACTGCCGGGATTGAAATACATCAAGGCGGCGGCATCGCCATAACCTACTATTGCAGCTTTTTCAATATTCCAGGTTTCAGTATTGATATCCTTTGCGTTGAACTCATCCGAGAAAACAAGCTCATAACCGTCAAAATAACTTCCGCCATAGGTGGAGAGGCTTCCCGTGCTGCAGTAATTTGCTTTAATGTGCAAGGGCTCTGCAGTTATCACAGCTCTTTCAACCTGCTTTGTAAACTCATCAACAGCCTTTGAGGTGGCTTCAATCTGTCCGCCTCTCAAAATAAGCTTGGTGTTATATTGTGCAACTGCATAACGCTTGGTAGCAAAAAACTGTGTTACATATGTCTCACCACGGTTGGTATTTCCTATAAGGATTTCGTATTTTGACTCCTCAACGGTGTCGGTCACCAAAGGCACCTTGACACCTGTAGCATCCTCAATGGCTGTAACCAATGCCTCGGCACAACTTCTTTCAATGTATGAAGGTGAGCCCGACATAACAACCGAGTACTGAATAATGTTGATATCGTCGATAGTAACAACAGGGGTATCAGTACGGTCACTCAAATACATATAACTGTAATCCGAAGTGAACGAGGTTTCAAAGTTGTTATTCAAAAGATTGGAGATTATGTAGTTAAACGCATCGTCTCTGCCAAACTTGGACACCCAGGTTACACTAAGGGTATTAGCATATCCGCGAAGAAGATAGTCATAATAATTGTTAGTACGGATACGGTACATTATCTCCTTGGACTTTATCGACTCGTTATATGCCGTATTGCCGAGAAGGATTATCTTCTGATTAGCATCGGTGATGTTAAGCGTATCGGGGCAAATTTGGAAGGTTGCGGTCGATGAGGTCGACAGCTTCTCCAAAAAGTCAACAAACGAGTCAATCTCAGCATAGCTTGCGGTACTGCGGTAAACCAACAGATAATCGCAGTTAATCTTATCAACCGAATCAATAATCATCTGATAGTTGCCGGAAATATATCCTATATCAACCTTGCCACCGTCAGGCTCGTCAGAGCATCCGACAAAAGACAAAGTCATAATAATTATTGCCAACAAGGTGGCTGTGACACGTAAAAACTTGCGGTTCAAATCAATAACACCTTTCTGAGAGCCAAGCAAAAGCTTGCAAAGCACAACACTATATAGTAATTTTACAATAATAATCCCTTGCCGTCAAGCAGTATATTTTTACAATATTGTAAATTTACATAAAAACATCCCAAGTCATCACTCTTGGAGCGTTTTGAAATTGTTCTATTGAAAATCGACAGATGTAAAATAGGTTATGCTCCCCAGAACTTGGTCACAACACCGATTACAAACAGTATTGCAATAATAACAGGCAGAACGAAGGTAATATAACCGCGCATCCACTTTTTGACCTTCAGACCTTTTCCGGTGTTGGCCTCTTCTGTGAAATTATTCCAACCCCAACCGTAACGGGTGGTACAGAAAACAACGTACAACAATGCACCGATTGGGAGCATTACGTTGGAAACGATGAAGTCCTCGAGGTCAAGAATATTTGAACCTGCGCCGAACGGTGTGAAGCCCGATAAAAGATTGAAACCGAATACGCAGGGCAACGACAAAGCAAAAAGTGTTACTCCGTTAATAAGGCACGCCTTCTTACGACTCCACTTAAACAGGTCCTGCGTGCAAGCAACGATATTTTCGAAAACTGCCAACACGGTAGACAATGCCGCAAACGACATAAACACGAAGAACAGGCTCCCCCAAAGACCGCCCAAAGGCATTTTTGCAAACATTGTAGGCAGGGTGATAAATATAAGCGGAGGACCTGCATCAACGGGAATATCGTAAGCCATACAAGCGGGGAAAATTATAAGACCCGAGGTAATAGCAACAAAGGTGTCAAGCCCCGCAATTCTTACCGATTCACCCATCAGAGAACGTTCTTTTCCAAGGTAGCTTCCGAATATAGCCATCGAACCGATGCCAAGGCTCAAGGTAAAGAACGACTGATTCATCGCAGCAACAATAACGTTACCCACACCTGCTTTTTTGAAGTTCTCAATGCTCGGTGTAAGATAGAACTTCAAGCCCTCTGCACCGCCGTCCATAAAGCAACTGTTGACAGCCAACACAACCATAATAACGATAAGTGCAAGCATCATATACTTGGTAACGCGTTCAACACCCTTTTGCAAACTGAATGAGCAAACAAACGCACCGATAAGAACAGCAAGACCCATATACAGAATCATAGTCCAAGGGTCTTCGGTCATACTTCCAAAAACCTTGGCCGAAGCCTCGTAATCAGCACCCTTAAACTCACCCGAAGCCATTTTGACAAAATAGTTCATCATCCAGCCCGTGACGGTGGTATAGAACATCATCAAAAGGTAAGAGCCAATCAAAGCAGCCTTGCCGTGTGCCTGCCAAATGTCTCTTTTAGGTGCCAATGCTTCGTGCATTGCGGCAGGACTTTTCTGTGCGGCACGACCGATAGAAAACTCCATAGTCATAACCGGAACGCCCATTATTATGAGGAAGAACAAATAAATTAGGACAAAGATGCCTCCTCCGTTCTGACCGACCATCCACGGGAATTTCCAAACGTTACCGATGCCAATAGCACAACCCGCACTGAGCAGAATGAAGCCTAAACGGCTTCCTAATTTCTCTCTTGCCATAAATACCCTCCAAAAACATCTTTTACAGATGTTTAGTACTTTAGTATAATACAACATCCTCCCTACTTCCGTCAATACATTTTTGCGAAACAGCATTATAAAAAGAAACCGCCCACACCAAAGTGTGGACGGTCAAGAAAAATTTACTTAACGGTAAGAGAACCAACACCGTTATAGAACATTGCGAGGCTTACTGCATTCTCGGCGGTGATCAAGGTATCACCGTAATAGCAGTTTTCAAAAACGATTTCGTTTGCCTTAGAAGTATCAAACTCAAAGCCTTCCTCAAATACACAATTCTTAAATACCGAGGCATTGTAAGGACGGCAGAAAGCGTAACCACTTCCCTCGCCAAAGTTGCAGTTAGTGAAAACTACTTCTTTATGAACATTAGAGAAGCTGGTCCAACCATTCAAGGTGGAATTGGAGATATAAACTCCGTAATTCTTATCACCACCGTCAGAATTGAAGGTGTAAATAGTACCGTCAATTATAACGTTGTCAATGTAAACATCGGCAGTAGCGCCACCCATAAAGATGCCGCGCATACCGCTATTGATGGTTATGTTCTTGATGGTTCCGCCGGTAGTGTTAACGGCTGCATCCCAAGTGCCCCAGTTATTAATTCCCAAGCTATTGCCGTTTCCGTCAAGGACGCTGCCCTTAACATCAATACCGGTTGCACCGTAGCCACTGCTGGCGGTGGTTTCGCTTGCGTTGAACTTGAGGTCGCCCTTGAGGATAACATCGTTGCCCTCTTTAAGGACGGTGTCAAGTTCTTTTGCGGTTCCTGCAGCACTTACAACCTTGCTATCCTCGTTTATAACCTCACCGTTGGTGAAGCCGAAACGGATCTTGCCGTTATAGGTGTTGCCTGCGGCCTCATTAATAACCTTATCATCGCTAAAACCGGCGTTGATGAAGTTAAGATTGAGCAATTTAGCCTGCGAAATGGCCTTATCCTCGGTACCAAAGTCAACTACAGTATAGTTATGTACCCAGAATGCCATACTGGTGCCGGAAAGCGTAGAGCCCGTGATATTGACGTTGTTCATGTCATAACCACTGTTGAACACACGAACTGCACAGTATGTAGAGAAAAGATTGGAGTTGGTTACGTTTAAGGTAGCCTCGCCCCAGTTGTTAAGATGAGCTACAAAAGCCATATCAGAACCGCCGAGGTTCTGTGCAGTTACGTTAGCGAGATTTAAAACACCGCCTGCAGTTACGTTGAAAACATTGGTGGAGTTATTCCAACCCATGTTTTCGCCGATATGCTTGGTTACAATCTTACCGTTCATAACAGTAAGGGTTCCTCTGACGTCAAACATATCGTAGTTTTTGCCGGTGCCCTTAGAGCTTGCGGAAAGAGTGTAGCCTGCGAGATCAAGAGCAACGTTTTTGCCGGCAGGAATTATGACCTTGGGATCAACTGTACCGGTGCTATTGAAATGAACGTTTGCAAAAAGATCATTCAAGTCGACATCACCTGTAAGAGCAATTGTCTCACCATCCTCAGCGTTCTCAATCGCATCGAGAAGGCCGTTAGCACTATCTACGAAGGTGTCTGCATAAACAGCGTTCTCATCGTAGTCGTTGCCGAAGAAGTCTTCCTCAGAAACCTTCTGAGTTGCAAGCAATTCAATACCAAGCTCAACAGAGGGAGCAGTAGTGCCGGTCTTGTAGTTAGCCTCGTTACCAACGGTAGTGGGCATATAAACTACGAGAGCGATGGTATCAACGTCTGTGGGGCTTGCCTCAAGGTCGCCTACACGGCTGTAATCGGACAATGCAGTTGCATTTTCCTTAACAGCAGCAATAGCAGCATCGCGGTCAGCAAACTTCTCGATAACATCTACAACGCCGTACATAAGATGTTCGGAAAGTTTGAAGGTATCGCCTGCAACGTTAGTACCTTCAACCTCGTTGTAGATGTTCATAGAAAGCTGATACTTAAGTGCGAGAGTTCCGAGATTTGAAACCTGAAGGTATACAACCTCTGCATGACCGGGCTCCCAAAGAGCATTGGGGTCAAGAAGGTCGGTAGCACCCTGAACGGTGTTCCAAGTAACCAAATCCTCCGAGTACTTAAGCTCAACATCTAAATTTCCAGCTTTGATAGTGTTCTTGCCGGATGTTACGGAATCGGTAAACCAAGCGAAGGTTGTACCGACAAGCATTGCAACACAAATGAGCATCGAAAGAACACTCAAAAGCAATGCTTTTTTAGTGGACATGTTTGTCATTTTGATTTTCCTCCTTTTCAAAAATATGACAAGCTATATGTATATCGGCGGTGATGTGTCGAAAATCGGCCAAATGTCACGAAAAAATGACCGCTTCTAACGTTTTGCCGTTTATACCAAAAATGTTCAATTTTCAACTTAGCCATTTCTACGCATAATGTAATAATATATAATTTTAAAAATTGCAACCTCAAAATACAGTATTATATGTAAAAATAAAAATACAAATTACACAGAAACGAAGTGTATGTCGCAAAAGTGAGCGATGATATGCGACATACACCCCGTTTTTTGAACAGCGACCCAATCAGGGTTGTCATTAGAATAGAGTCAGCCGTTCACAAGACCCTTGCAATGAGTATACCTCACCACAAGTCTGCAACGTCACTTGACATCGCAGTCAAATAATAACACATAATATTTCAATTTGCAAGTATTAATTTCAAATTTTTTTGTTTTGCGTGCTTTTGCAAGATTTCTATTGTATATATTTTCATTGTTTATAAAAATAGCTTGATTGAAAAATGAAATAAACCCCTGCACACCTTGAAAGGTGTACAAGGGGTTTATTCGATAGATAAATGCAAAAGATGTGCAATAGACGGGATACTCTCGCCCTGCATCGATGCAGTTGGCGACATCAAAGCACCGGTAGCACAGAAAAGAACATTTTTAAGCTCGCCTGCCGACATTTTTTTAAGGATATACGAACAAAGCACCGATGCCGAGCAACCACACCCCGAACCTCCCGAATGAACATCCTGTGACTCACGGTCAAAAATCATCATTCCGCAGTCGTTGTGATTTGGAAGTTCTATTCCCTGCTCTTTCAAAAGCTTAAACAGCAGTTCTGAACCGATAAATCCCAAATCCCCCGTCACAATAAGGTCGTAATCCGATGCAACAGTATCAGTATCCGAGAAAAATGCCACTATGGTATCCGCCGCCGCAGGGGAAAATGTCAAGAGAACACCATAAAATTATTTTTCTATGGTCAGTTTTATTTGATTGTACTCTTCTTCTGCTTCCTTAAAGACCTCGATTATTTTCTCGATTTCATCCGAAAGTTTCTGCGCTGCAACAGTTTTAGGTTTGAAAATTATTTTTATATTTGCGGGCACATACATTAAACCTGTAATCGAATCCCACAATGCATCTAAATTGCAACCGTAAAACTCGGGCAGTTCCAACTCTTTTTTTATCAACTCATGAACTTCTCCTAAATATTTACACTTTGAAAAATCAAGAACTCTATCCTTGCTATATAAATAATCAATATTACTCATTTTTATATCTCCTTAATGTATTTGTACAAATGTCATATAATGGTCATACGTTGCAAATATCAATCCGTCGTTTGAATATAATAATCTATGGTCGTTTCTATACCCCGCATCATAGTTTATATCGGCCTCGTACCAAACTCTGCCCGATGCCGATGGCAAGTGTCCGTTTTTATTTCTATAAACATCACCGCCAATTACTTTGCCGGGAGCAACTACATTTAAATTTCCAAGAATATTTATCCAACCTGCATTTATCGCTTCTTTTTTGCTAATGTAGTTAGACGGCAATCTGCCATATATGCTTAAATACACATCTGCACCATTTCGTCCGTCTTTTGTGGCATTACCGAAATAAACTGCTTTCATTGGCATAATTCTACAACCGCATCTATCGTGCACAGGTGGTTCTATTTCCAGAATCTCATAAACATTGTATACTTTGCCGTGTTGCTCTCTACAAAATGGACATGTGGTTAAGCTTAAAGTAGATATCCAATTTTTATAATCTGTGCTATCGTGTGTTCGAGGTGTGAAAAATTCTAATAAGTCTTTTTTCACCTTCTCTTCTAAACATAATGGTTGCGAGTACGTTTTCTTTACATAGTAACTCATATTTTTTCTCCTTTATTTTTGTAAGGAACAAAAAGTCCCTCCATATACAGGGAGAAAAACAGCAAAGGTTGCACTAATATATGCAACAACTATACAACTTTTTGAAAAATATTTTTATTTTCTTTATAGTAACACAAATTTAAACTTATTTCAAATAATACTGATAAAGCGTGTGGCAGTAAACTGTCACACGCTTTAACTTTACGCCGTCTTTTTCTTTTTTGTAGGCTTTTCGGGTTCAATAAGATGCTTATTAAGTTCAATATACTCAACAACTTGCATATAAGCATCATAAAACTTGAATACAATCTCGATATCTCCGCCCTCGTGAACGAAAATTTCCTCTATAAGTTCGGTTACTATCGGCCTTGTTAAAGCCTCAATATTACCGTACTTCTTAAAATGCGCTACAAAGTCGTTATCTTCGTTAATGCCGTTTTTGAATTGCTCTGCCGATTTGGTAAGTCCGGCAATTTTTTCGTCAATAACTCTAAGCCTCTCATTAAGACGTTCCTTTAACATTTGATATTCATCCATTGTAATAACACCGCTTTTCCAGTCAGGATAAAGGTCAGTAAGCATCGTCACCAATTTTTCCCGTTCAGATACTTGCGTTTTGAGCGCCTTTTGGAGATGGCTCGATTCGCTTTTTCGTTTAGCATTATTATTAATCAAATCTAACATGTCACTCATTGTAACCGCAGTATTAATCATATTTTGAACGGATAAAAAAACTGCTTCTTCTAACTTGTCAATGCGTACGGTGTGGTTTGTGCAGGCTGATTTTTTCATCTTTCGTGCCGTAACACAACGGTAATAATGATAAGTGCCATAAGTGTGCTGATTGGTCTTTTTGTTCATCACACGCTTACAGTCTGCACACCGCACAAGCCCTGAAAACAAATCAACGTTTTTCTTTTTAGGACTCTTACGAATACTCTTGTTAAAGAGCGCCTGTGCGTTGTCAAAAGTTTCATGACTGATAATAGGCTCATGGGTTCCCTCAACAATAATCCACTCGTCCTTAGGTATTGCACGGCACTGCTTAATTTTATAACTATAGGTAGTATTCTTGCCTTGCACCATATCACCGACATACATTCGGTTTTGCAAAATTCGGCGCACCGAACTATCGGGCCACAAACCGTCATTGCTTCTGCCGGACGGATGTTTGTAGTTTAGCCCCTTTTGTTTTTTATACATTGACGGATTAGGTATACCCATTTCGTTCAGGTCTTTAGTAATACCTATTATACTTTCGCCCACAATAAAGCGTTCAAAAATCATTCGCACTATCGGTGCTGTTTCCTCGTCAATAACAAGATGATGTTTATCATCCGGGTCTTTTAGGTATCCGTAGGTCGGAAAAGAACCGATAAACTTTCCTTGTTGACGTCTTAAATTCAGCGTACCTCGCACGTTAACAGACGTACTCGCCGCCTGAGATTCGTTTGTAACGTTTGTAATACTTAAAGTCAGCAAATTGCTAACTACACTATTACCCGTGCTTAAATTGTCGTAATTATTATTTATCGCTACAAACCTAACACGCTGGCGAACAAAAACATTATCGAGATAATTTCCTATCTCAATATAGTTTCGCCCAAAACGTGAAAGGTCTTTTACAACAATACAGTTGATTTTCCCGGAATAAACATCCTCCATCATTCTGATAAAATCAGGACGGTCAAAATTTGTACCGCTGTAACCGTCATCAGAATAAATCTCAACTAGTTCCATATCTGGACAGCGTTTTAGATATTCTTTTAAAATTTCTCGTTGCGACGCAATCGAGTTACTCTCCGTCTCGGTTCCGTCATCACGGGACAGACGAAGATAAAGAGCAGTCTTCCAAACCTTATTCGGTACGGAGGACTGCTCTAAAATTTCTGCATATTTAGAATTTGCCATAAAGCTTTAGCCTCCATATTTTTTTAATATGAAGGTACGGTCGTTTTTCTACACAACCGTAGTATACCATACCTTCGTTCTTTAATCAACCCAAATTAGTTTGGTAATTTGCACCATTTGAAATAACTGCTCCGAGAGCATCGGTAAACGAACGTTCTCCGCCGAAACTCACCTTTACTCTCATATCGCCGACTTTGAAAAGATAAGGGTTTTTAATTTGCTCAAAATAATCATTCATCTTTTCGGGCACTGATTTACCCGAATCTATCTTCACGTCACGCAAATCAACAAGGCTATCTTTAGAATAATCGGCAATAGCAGCAGTTTTTAAGTTTATTAAATCAAAATAATTTAACATAACTTGCCATTCCTTTCATAATCTATTTTTTACCTTGCGAAAAACATTTATACAGCATTTACCAATTGTTTAACGACTCCTTATTAACGAAAATCTGTCTTTCGACAAACTTCACTCCTATTCTTCCTGCGCTGCGCTTTTTAAGCAAATGTTCTTCGACTTTGCAAATTGAATAACTCCTTCATTATTTTCAAATCAAATCTGCCGCCAACAGATTTGACCGGTGTTTAATTTTATAAAACTATTTATTAAACTGGTGTTGCAATTCCAACATCAAAAGTTCTATATACGCCTGAACAAATTCTTCGGCACTAATGCCACTGTCTAAAAGTTCGCATAATTTATCTTCATACTTTTTATCCATTGCACTTATTCTCCTTTCATAAATTAATAATGAACTTCGTGCCTAAATTCTATGGCGGCTCAAATTTAAGTT
>JAZTYO010000045.1:0-62653 GCA_045636945.1 Acutalibacteraceae bacterium
ACCTGATGCCATCTTGGTCATAAGTTCGTTTACGTAACGAATCTGAGGAACGATGTAGAGAGATACCTTCATTCCGGTATCTTTTTCAAAGTTTGCCAAAGGAACAGCACCTTCGGTCTCGGTGTGGTCGATCCAGGTTGCGTATCTAACGGTTACACCCTTGGAGGCTTCGGGAATTTTGGCATACGGGTTGTAATTCGGGTCGTCATAAACAGAGCCCGACTCGACTCGGCACGGTCGATAACGCTTACAGATCCACCCGAACTGTCTTTAGATGCGTTTTGTGAGTTGATGCTTTCGGTATTGTTGTTGTCACCGCCGCAGGCAGTAAGAGAAAAAATCAGCAACATCGCCATTGCAAGATAAAGGATTCTTTTTAAACTGAATTTCATAATATACCTCCGTTTACGTTTTAGTGGCCAAGCGAAATATTACGGTACAACTGACTGACCTCATATGTTTACATTTTCAGGTTAACATTAATTTATTAAAACGCAATAGCAAAAGTGATACAATTTTGGCCTTTTGGTTTCGATTTTGGCAAATGGTTTGTTTTTTTATGTATTGACATTTAAAAAAAATCGCTTATAATAAAAATATACCCCCATAGGGTATACTGAATAACGTGTTGCCGAAAGGTGAAGATAATGGAAAAGTGTTGTAACTGTGCAAGACAAAAGCATCGCACCGATGAAGAATATAAGGCTCTTATCAACCGACTAAACCGTATTGAAGGGCAGATAAGAGGCATTCGCGGAATGGTGGAAAAGCATGCTTATTGCACCGATATTTTAACGCAGGTAGCGGCAGTCAACGCTGCTTTGAACGCATTTAACAAGGAATTACTCGCCCAACATATCAAAACCTGCGTTACCGAGGATATTAAAAACGGTAAACAGGAAACGGTGGACGAGCTGGTTGCAACAATGCAAAAGCTTATGAAATAGAGGGATGTATGAAACAGTATAACGTCACGGGAATGACCTGTGCTGTTTGCAGTACCCGTGTTGAAAAGGCAGTCAGTAGGGTAGAGGGCGTTAATTTTTGTTCGGTTAGCTTGCTGACCAACTCAATGACGGTCGAAGGCGGAAACGAAAAAGATATAATCGAGGCCGTGCAAAAGGCAGGCTACGGTGTTTCTACAACCGAAAAAGAAACGTCCAATCGGTCATTTTATAAAAAAACACTTGAGAATACGGAAACGCCAAAGCTAAAGAAACGGTTGCTTTGGTCGGTTGGCTTTCTAATAATATTGATGTATGTGTCAATGGGTCATACGATGTGGGGATGGCCGTTGCCACACTTCTTCAAGGGTAATCCGTTGGCTGTTGCGTTGATACAGCTGTTGCTGACGGCTGCTGTGTTGGTCATAAATCAACGCTTTTTTGTCAACGGATTCAAGGCAATCATAAACCGTACACCCAATATGGACAGCCTTGTGGCTTTGGGGTCGTCGGCATCGTTTGGGTATAGTGTGTTTGCCTTGCTTTCAATGACCAAGACCTATGCAAACGGGAATATTGCTCATGCAGAGCATATGCTGCACGATTTGTATTTTGAATCGGCGGCAATGATTCTGACACTTATCACTGTGGGCAAGCTGCTTGAATCGGTATCAAGAGGCAGGACCACAAGTGCTTTAAAAAGTCTTTTGGAGCTTGCACCCAAAACAGCCACCGTTATAAGAAACGGCAAAGAGCAGGTGATTGCTACCGCCGAGGTTTTGGTGGACGACGTTTTTGTTGTCCGACCGGGTGACAGCATTCCTGCTGACGGTACGGTTTTAGAGGGTAGCAGTGCCGTTGACCAATCAGCCTTGACGGGGGAGAGTATTCCCGTTGAAAAGCAGACGGGTGACACCGTTTCGGCGGCAACCGTCAATACATCGGGATTTTTGAAATGCCGAGCAACCCGTGTAGGCGAAGATACGGCACTTTCGGAAATTATCAAAACTGTCGGTCAAGCAGCCTCGACCAAGGCACCCATTGCCAAGGTTGCCGATAAGGTTTCGGGTGTTTTTGTGCCTTCGGTCATTATAATTGCTATTATTACTGTCGCTGTGTGGCTGATTGTCGGCCAAAGCATTGGCTTTGCGTTGACAAGGGCAGTTTCGGTGATGGTTATTTCCTGTCCGTGTGCATTAGGGCTTGCAACACCAGTTGCTATAATGGTAGGTAGCGGTCTTGGTGCCAAAAACGGTATCTTATTCAAAACCGCATCGGCATTGGAGGAAACTGGACGTATAACCACCGTTGTGCTTGATAAAACGGGTACAGTCACAACGGGTAAACCGACGGTGTGCGGAATCTATCCCGAGGACGGAATTACCGAAGAGCAACTACTGACCTTTGCCGCATCGCTTGAAATCAAATCCGAGCATCCTTTGGCCAAAGCAATAATACAAGAAACTGAGAAAAACAGTATAGCAGTGCTTGATGTTGCCGATTTTGAGGCTAAAATCGGTAGCGGACTTCTCGGCAAGATTCAAAATGCAACCGTTTTTGGCGGAAATATGAAATATATTTCAACGGTTGCTACTGTTTCGGATTCGGTTAAAACGTTGACCGAAAGGCTTTCTAAAAACGGAGAAACGCCACTGCTTTTTGCCAAAGACGGTGAAATGTTGGGTGTTATATCGGTTGCAGATACCTTAAAAGACGACAGTAAAAATGCCGTTGAACAACTGCATAATATGGGAATTAAGGTTGTTATGCTTACGGGTGATAACCGAAATACCGCAACTGCTATTGGACAACAGATAGGCGTTGACGAGATAATTTCCGACGTTTTGCCCGACGGAAAGCAGTCGGTTGTTGAGGATTTGAAGCAAGACGGCAAGGTTATGATGGTTGGTGATGGTATCAACGATGCGGTAGCGTTAGTCAGTGCCGATGTTGGCGTGGCTATCGGCACGGGCACCGATGTTGCTATTGATTCGGCCGACGTTGTGCTGATGAAAAACGGACTTTTAGAGGTGCCGAGTGTTATAAGACTTGGCCGTTGGACACTGAAAAACATCCGCGAAAATCTGTTTTGGGCTTTTATTTATAATTGTATAGGGATTCCGCTTGCGGCAGGTGTGTTTATCAATCTGTTTGGCTGGGAGCTTAACCCCATGTTCGGCGCATTGGCTATGAGTCTTTCGTCTTTCTGCGTTGTAACCAACGCTTTAAGGCTTAATTTCAAAGATATTCACAACCTAAAGAGGGATAAAAAGATAAAAAATAAGTCAAACAAAAAGGAGAAAAACGGTATGGAAAAGGAATTGAAAATTGAGGGTATGATGTGTATGCATTGTGAGGCTCACGTTAAAAAGGCGTTGGAGGCTTTGGACGGTGTAGAATCGGTGGTTGCAAGCCACGAAAAGGGTACAGCTGTAATAACCTTGTCGGCCGATGTTTCGGACGAATTGCTTAAAAAGACGGTTGAAGAGGAAGGCTACAAGGTACTTTAATTGAATTTTCAACCATAACTGACAGAGGAGGTGCTTGGCTTGACCGAGGTGTTTTTGTATAAAATTCACGACGTTTCAGACGGTGAGCTTTCAAGATTGCTTAACCTTGTTTCACCCTACAGACGTGAAAAGGTATTGCGGTTAAAGGTGAAGGATAAGCAGTTGCAGTCCCTTTTTGCAAAGCTTTTGTTGAGGGCTGTTTTGTGTGACAGTTTGGGTGTTTCGAATTCTGAATTGAGCTTCGCTACAACTGAAAAGGGAAAGCCGTATCTTGAAAACCGTCCCGATTGTCATTTCAGTATTTCGCATACCGACGGCTTGGTTGCCGTCGCACTGTCGGAAAATTCAGTGGGTGTTGATGTTGAAAGTGTAAAACCGATTGACCCAAAGCTTTGCGAAAGGTTTTTCTCACAATCCGAGCAGGATTATGTTTTTATGAAAGAGACCGAAGTGGACCAACGCTTTTTTGAGGTTTGGACAAAAAAAGAGGCCTTTGCCAAATACACGGGGTTAGGGTTGTCTGAGATATTTGGTCAAAAAGAGACACTTTATAAAACCTTCACTGTAGAAAATTATGCCGTGGCGGTGTGCTGTGACGGCGACCTGACCGTTATACCGAATAACGAAACCGATAGTATCTTAGGCCGATTTATTGGGTGAGATTATTTCCAAAACTTGCATTTTGGGACTTGCACAAGACAAACTATTGTGCTAAAATATTTAGAAAGTGGTTTTACCGTAACGAAAGGGGTGGACAGATATGGCAAACGAAAAGTCGGGTGGTCGTAATAAGATATGGACCATACCTAATATTTTGTCGTTTGTAAGACTTGCTCTTATACCTGTAATCTGTCTGCTTTACGGTGTCAAGCACGACGGAATCCTTGCAGCAGGTGTATTAGTGCTGTCGGGCTTGACCGATGTTATTGACGGATTTATCGCAAGGCATTTCAATATGGTGAGTGACCTTGGAAAGGCACTCGACCCCGTAGCCGATAAGCTGACTCAGGGTGTCATTCTGCTTTTCTTGGTTGGACGATACAATTATCTGTTGGTTTTGGTTGCATTGCTCTTGTTCAAAGAGGTTATTACCGGTGCCATAAACCTGCACGTTGCCAAAAAGACAGGGCAGGTGCATAGTGCAGAGTGGCACGGAAAGGCAACTACGGTAGCACTTTTCGCCAACATATTCCTGCACCTTGTATGGTACGATATTTTACCGAATGTGTCGTACATTGCTTCGGCGGTATGTATAGTTGTGATGCTTATATCCTTCACTCTTTATACCGTAAAAAGTCGCAAGATACTCAAAAAATTTGATGAAGAAAACAAAGGAGCCGACCTTTAAGGAATTGCGGTTAGGGATAATTCGTCCCAAGCAACGCCTTTTTGCAGTCTAATATGCCAAAAGCCCACAGTACGCGTCAGCGTTACTGTGGGCTTTTTCCTTTTATACCACAAAAAATCATCTGTTTTGGGTGCTGATGCTTACGGCTTTCAGGCCGAGAAGCTGGAACCTGAGTATCGTAATCCCAAAACCTATAAAAAGGGACTTAGCGCAATGGGTGGCAGACCGAGTTGCGTCACCAATTACAGAAGCTCGTCCAATGCCGGAAAAAGCGATGACGAATTGGCCGATGGACTTTTGGAGTTGGCCGATTGCGGCGCAATACTTTGTGACGTTATTTGTGTCATTGTCGAAATGGGCGAGGATGCCAAGGCAAAATCTGACTATAAAATCGGTGACAAGGTTTGTGCTTTGCTTGGCGGTGGCGGTTATGCCGAATACGTTTCGGTCAAGTACGATATGCTTATGCCCATCCCCGAAAATTGCTCGATGATCGAGGCGGCCGCAATGCCCGAGGCCTTCGCAACCGCATACCTTAACCTCTTTATTGAGGGCAAGATCGAAAAGGGTAACACCCTTTTGATGAATGCGGGTGCAAGCGGGTTGGCAAGCGTGGTTATACCTATGGCAAAGGCTTTTGGCATCCGTGTTATCACCACCATTATCGACGAGGATAAGCGTGATGCAGTTGAAAGGCTTGGTGCAGATATTGTCGTTAATACCTGCAATGAGGATATTGTTGAGGTCTTGAAAAATCAGCTTGCAGAGGGTCACTCGGTTGATGTTGCCATCGACTGCCTCGGCGGTGAAATTATGGGTAAATGCATCCATTACCTCACCCACGGTGCGCGTTGGATCATGATTGCTGCCCTGGCAGGACAAATGACCCAAATCGACCTTAAAAATATCTACGTTCGCAACGTTCGTATTATCGGCTCGACCTTGCGTTCACGCAAACCTGAGGTCAAGGCACAGATCCTTGCAAGCCTTGTAAAAGACGTTTGGGCAAAGGTTTCTACAGGCGAGGTTAAGCCCACTATTGATACCGTGCTTCCCATCACCGAGGCCGAAGCAGCACACGACCTGCTTGCAACCGGTAAGAGTTGCGGCAAGGTTGTTTTAGAGGTTGTAAAAGAATAAATATTGGATTACAATTTTAAATCAGACTCTGTTTTGCAGGGTCGGATTTTCTTTTTTTACCGACGGTTACACTGACCTGTACACAAGCATAAAATGTAAAGGTGGACTTGTATCTGCCGGAAATTTATGTTTAAAATCGGAGGGATGAAAAATGCAAAAAATACAGCTTGTCACGACCACGGCAACCTATGCCAACAAGGCAAAATCGGTTTTGAAGAATCACGGTATTATGGCCGAGGTGAAAAAGGCACAGGGTGGCACAGCAGCCGGTTGTCTTTACGGTGTTGTTATATCGTTTGATGACGTTGAACGTGCCAAGTCAATATTGGATAATGAAAACATCAGGATAATATCTACAAGGGAAGTGAAAGTATGATTTATTTTGATAATGCGGCAACAACGGGAACTAAGCCATCCGAGGTTATAAATGCGGTCAACCGTGCTTTAAGGGAATATTCGGTCAATCCGGGTAGGGGAGGTTATACCCAATCGGTTGACTGCTCCGAAAAGATATATCAATGCCGCGAAAAGTTGTCAGAGTTTTTCGGCACTGATGCACCTGAAAGGGTGATTTTTACCCCTAACTGCACAACTGCACTGAACCTTGTGATAAAGGGAATCTGCCGAAAAGGTGATCACGTTGTTGCTTCAAGCCTTGAGCATAATGCGGTGGCTAGACCTTTGTATAAACTGCAACGCATCGGAGTTGACGTTGATTTTGCCGAGGTGATTTTCGGTGATAAAGAGGCTACTGCAAGAGCTTTTGAACGGCTGATAAGACCCGATACAAGGCTTGTTGTATGTACCCACGCATCCAACGTTACGGGTGAGATTATGCCGATTGAACAAATCGGTGAAATCTGTGCAAGACGCGGAGTGCCGTTTTTGGTAGATGCGGCACAAACGGCAGGTATACTCGATATCAATATGAAAAAGTGCAAAATAGACTACCTTTGCATTGCACCGCATAAGGGTCTTTATGCACCTATGGGTACGGGTGTGCTGATAGCATTGGGTGAGATACCCGAAACAATTATCGAGGGTGGTACGGGGTCGTTGTCAATAAGCTATGATCAACCTAAGGATTACCCCGAGCGTTTTGAAAGCGGAACGGTAAATGTGCCCGGTATAATGGGCATTTCGGCAGGTATAGACTTTGTGAAATCAAAGGGAATGGATAAAATCTACCGACACGAAAACGAACTGATGACCTATATCTACAACGGTCTTAAAGGTATAAACGGTGTGGTTTTGTACACCGAGAAGCCTACTATCGGACGGTACGTGCCAACATTATCCTTCAATATCCAAGGGTATGACAGCGGTACGGTTGCCGAGTTTCTCGGTAAAGAGGGAATAGCGGTAAGGGCAGGACTTCACTGTGCTCCAATGGCCCACCGTAGGCTCGGTACGGTCGATTCGGGTACTGTCAGAATTTGCTGTTCTGCATTCAACAATAAAGCACAGGCCGACAAACTGCTGAGTGCAGTTAAAAAAATTATAAAAATATAAAAAAATTGTGATTTTGCTATTGATTATCAGACACAAGATATGGTAGAATATGATGTGTATAGAATCAAATGAAAGGATGTGTGGCAATGGCCGAGTTTTTGAGTAATGCGTGGGAGCTTACTTTGGGCTTTTTCAAACAGCTTTTGTTGGCTTTTGCCGACTTCCGTATTCGCGATGCCATAGATATTCTGATAGTTGCATTCGTCATCTATAAGGCCATAGGCTTCTTTAAAGAAACCCGTGCGAAGGTGCTTATAAAGGGTCTTTTGGTGCTTTTGGGTATTTGGTTTGTGGCTCAATGGTTTGACCTTATCAGTATCAAATGGCTTTTGATGAAATTCTTTGACTACGCTATTATAGCGGTCGCTATTATATTCCAGCCTGAACTTCGCCATGCACTTGAGCGAATGGGTCACAGTAAGCTCGGTAATCTTGGTGGCTTTGGCGGTGCTCAGACCACTGCCGATTCCGAAGCGGTTAAAAAGAGTGTTGATGAGGTTTGTAAAGCTTGTTCCGCGATGCAGGAGCAGAAGATTGGTGCTTTGATAGTGTTTGAACGTTCAACCCCGTTGGGGGAGGTTGCCGCTACCGGTACTTTGGTCGATGCTAACGTTTCGCAGGAACTCGTGGGCAACATCTTCTATCCCAAATCTCCTTTGCACGACGGCGGTATGATTGTCAAGGATTGCCGTGTTGCTGCCGCAGGATGTATTTTACCGCTGACCTCTAACAATGAATTAAGCAAGGCTCTCGGAACACGACACAGGGCAGCCGTCGGTATGAGTGAGTCATCCGATGCCGTCGTTGTTGTCGTTTCGGAGGAAACCGGTGTTATTTCGGTTTGTGCAAACGGTGTCATTAAACGCGATTATAACCAAATGACCCTTCGTGAGAGGCTTTATAAGGAGCTTATAACGGTTGAAGATGAGGGCAAGAAGAACCTCTTTACCCGACTTTTTGGTAAAAAAGACCGTTCGAAGGATGCAAAGGCTACAGAACAACAGAACGTCGAGTCAGTCGACGCCACCGAAAACAAAGAGCAGTAATACTCGGTATAATAATCAGAAAGGAAGTGACGGAGTATGAAATTTCGACCCTTGACATTTATTAAAAATTTGTTTGACAACAAGAAGTTTTTGGTTGTATTTTCGCTTGTTTGCGCCGTCATTTTCTGGCTCGTTATCGATATATCCGAAAATCCAACGAGAGAGATTACCGTTTCGGATATCCCGTTGGTAATTGCCGACCAGACCGATGATAACGGTGGTACCTTGAAGGTGGTTTCCGAGTATAACGGCAACGTTTCGGTTACTGTCAGCGGTCCGGGATATATTGTCAGTACGGTTGACAAAGAGGATGTCCGAGTTGCTGTTGTCTCGTATGCCGACGTTAATTCTCCCGGCACCTATGTTCTTAACCTTACTGCCGAGCTTGAGACCTCGGGCTGTACCGTTGTCAAGATATCCCCGTCGTATATCAAGGTTGATTACGACTACGATACCGCTACCCAAATTCCTGTTGAAGTAGACACTTCGGCATTTTTGAAGCTTTTGCCTCAAGACCGTGAGATTTTCAAGGGTGTTCTTAAAAATAAATCCGACGGTGCAGATATAACCAACCTTGCAGTAAATGGTCCTTCTGAGGTTATAAATTCGATTGTCAAGGTTAAGGTTACGCCCGACATTCCCACTGACACAAGCCCAGAGACCCAGAATTTCAACGGAACTTTAAAGTTCTATGATGCTTCGGATAAAGAGGTTGACGGTTCTCAGTTGGAGTACAATCAGGATACCTTTGTCAGAGTAATAGTTTACAAGGTTGCTGACGTAGCACTTAAACCTACTTTCAAAAACTTACCTCTGTGTTATTCTTCAACCGAAAACGGTTTGCCTCCTCTCCAAATAAAGCGTTATAACGGCAACGCAAGGGTTAATCATGATATGACACATGTTAAGGTCCGTGGACCTGTTGAGGTCATCGACCGCATCATTGAAACGGGTCTTGAGCTTTCACCTATTGATTTTATGCAGGTAAAACCCGATAACACTTCGTTCAACGTTTCGTTCATTCTTGCCGACGGAGTTGAGGTTGTCGATGGTACCGAGGAGATAACGGTTGAGTTGAAACTTGGTTCTTTAAGAACAACGACGGTTGAAATTTCACCTTCTCTGATAAGTTTTATCGGTTTGCCTCAGGGCTTGGAAGCTGATTCAACAATCACCAATGAAGCCATAAAGGTTACGGTGTGTTATGACCGCAACAAAACCACTGCAGCCAAGGCTAAAAGCGGTATTCAACTGACGGTTGACTGTAGTGATATTACAACTCCTTCTAGTGTTACAAGAACTATTAATGCTACCGCAAAAGCTAAGGACGTTTATGTGTGGGCAGTTTCTATAACACCTGCAGGAACTACCATCGTTGTAAAATAACAAGCAAAAATATAACCGACTGCCGAGCCGATTTTTTGGCACGACGGTCGGTTTTTTGTCACAGACGAGCTGTTCGCCATAGTATATAAAGGGTGATTATTATGGTAGAGGCAGTAATGGGTATTTTAACGGCAATTCTTTGCGTTTCGGGTGCAGTCGGTATTATTCGGTGGATTGCGTTGAAAATCGCAAGTGCGGGTAACGACGGTAAACGCATATATGCCGTTTTGCTCGACGGCGAGCAGGCCGACATACGCTTACAAATGATGATTGAAGCTCTGGAATGGGATATTGTCTTGAACGGTGTCAAGGCCTATGCAATAGACGGTGGACTAAGCACTGAAATGGCCGAGTATTGCAAACTTATTGCAGAAAAACACCGAATAAAATACATCAAATCGAACGAAGTGACGTCACTTTTTAAGTGACTATCTTAAACTTACAAAATATGAAAGGACGGTGAAGCCTATGAAAGAGCTTTTTGAAATAATAAACGGTACGGTTACGCGTGTCGTTTTCAGCAGTGCCGATACGGGTTTCACCGTGCTTGAACTTGAAAACAGTGGATATACCGAAACTGTTGTGGGAAATATGTCGGGCGTTTCGGTTGGTGAAGAGCTTGAGATTACGGGAAAGTTTGTGCTTCATCCTACATACGGTCAGCAGTTCAAGGCTGAAAGCTTCATAAAAACCCTGCCGTCGGGAGCTGCAGCCATTCAAAGATATTTGTCGTCGGGTGCTATAAAGGGAATAGGTCCTGCCACCGCCCAAAAGATAGTAAAACTATTTGGTGACAGTACTTTTGATATTATGGAAAACGAGCCATACCGTCTTGCAACAATAAAGGGAATAACACTTCAAAGAGCAAAGGAGATATCCGAAGAACTTAAAGGTCGCAAATCGTTGCGCGAGCTGTGTATGAGATTGGCTCAATTTGGCTTGTCGGCCGATGAATCGGTTTCGGTTTTCAAGGTGTTGGGCGAAGGCGCTGCCGAAAAGGTGGAAGAAAACCCGTACGTTCTGTGCACACCGGGTATCGATTTTGATTTCGAAAGGGTCGACGACATTGCCAAAGGGTTAGATATACCCGAGGATAACCTTGAACGTTTGTGCGCAGGTATTTTGTACGTTATCCGTCATAATCTTGTCAACGGTCATACCTGCCTTCCGAGAGATAAGGTTATTTCCACGTCTCAGAATTTGCTTGAAACCTCCGAAAGCAAGGTCGACGACGCACTTGAGGAACTTATAGAACGTAAATTCTTGTATAATTTATCGGTTGACGGTGTGCCGTTTGTTGCTTTGAGTGAACAATTCTTTTGTGAACGATATATTGCCAACCGACTTGTCACCGAGATAATGCTTGGCAACCGTGAAAAACCTGTATCAGACAAGGAAATTGCCAAGGCTGAACGCGAACTCGGAATAAGCTTTGAGGAGCTTCAGCGACAGGCGGTGTGTGCTTCGGTTGAATCGGGAGTATTTATACTGACCGGTGGACCGGGAACGGGTAAGACCACAACGGTCAATGGCATTATCAAGATAATGGAAAACAGGGGTCTTAAGGTGGCGTTGGCGGCACCTACGGGTCGTGCCGCAAAACGAATGACCGAGCTTTGCGGCAAGGAGGCCAAGACCATTCACCGTTTGCTTGAGGTTGGTACCGATGACGACGGTAAGACCCACGTTTTTGCACGTTGCGAGAAAAATCCGCTTGAACACGACGTTATAATAATTGATGAAATGTCGATGGTCGACGTTGTACTGTTCGATGCTCTTTTAAAGGCTTTAAGACTCGGTACACATCTAATTTTGGTGGGTGACTCCGACCAACTGCCGAGCGTCGGTGCAGGCAACGTTTTAAAGGACCTTATACAATCCGAAAGGTTTTCCTGCGTAAAGCTGGACAAGGTGTTCAGACAGGCTATGCAAAGCCTTATTGTCGTCAATGCTCATCGCATAATCAAAGGCGAAGAATCTGACCTTGACCGCAAGGATGCCGATTTCTTTATGCTTGAAAGCAAAACTCCGTCGAGGGCGTGTGCCTTGGTAACCGACCTTTGTTGCCGTCGCTTGCCCGAAGCATACAACTTTTCACCGACTGAGGATATTCAGGTGCTTTGTCCGTCCAAGAAGATGGAGCTTGGTACGGTTAATCTTAATAATCTGCTTCAACAACAGTTGAATCCACCCGTTGGGGGAGTCCCCGAGATTGAGATAAAGGGCTTTACCCTACGCAAGGGCGATAAGGTTATGCAGATTAAGAATAACTACGATATTGTTTGGGAGGATGACAACGGAAACGTCGGAGTCGGTGTTTTCAACGGTGACGTTGGAATTTTGGAGGATATCGACGTTCCTAACCGTTGCCTTAACGTCAGATTTATGGACAGGGTTGCACAGTATTCGGGTGATGAGGTGCAACAGCTAGAGCTGGCCTATGCCGTAACGGTACATAAAAGTCAGGGTAGCGAGTTTGACTGTGTTGTACTGCCGTTGCTTGACTTTCCGTATCAGTTAAAATATCGCAACCTTTTGTATACCGCCGTAACAAGGGCTAAAAAGATGCTCGTTGTCGTGGGTAGCAGGGAAGTGTTTAAGGCAATGGCTAAAAACGACCGCAAGACCTTGCGCTATACGGCGTTAAGGTCAATGCTGACCGAGGACGGTGAGAAATGAAACTGATAGATAAAATTCTTGAGGTTTTATATCCGTCGCGTTGCGCCTGTTGCGGTGAATTGAACGGTGGTGGGCATCTTTGCAACGATTGTGAAAACGCTATTTCAGAGCAACGCATAATCGGTAAACTTTGTCGGTACTGCGGTCACGAAAAGCACAACTGTCAATGCAATAAATACCATTATCTTTTCGAGGGTGTTTGTGCACCGTTTTATAACCGTGACACTGCTCAGCAGGGTGTGTATATGTTCAAATTCCAAAATGCACCGTACTGTGCCGATTACTTCGGTAAGCAAATGGCCGAAACGATTAGACTTCGTTTCAAAAACATAGAATTTGATGCTGTTTGCTTCGTTCCGTCAACCAAGAAATCCTCCCGAAACCGCAAGTACGATTACGTTGAACTGCTTGCCAAGAAGGTTTCTAAGGAATTGAAACTACCGTTGTCACCTAAATTGCTCAAGAAGATTCGCGATACCGAAAAGCAACACACCTTGACAAGTGACAAACGGCAATCCAACGTCAAGGGTGCATACAAAGCCACAAAACATATCGACGGAAAAACAGTGTTGCTTATAGACGATATTAAAACAACGGGATACACCTTGAATGAATGTGCCAAGCAATTAAGAATGATGGGTGCTGATAAGGTGTATTGCGCCACTGCCTTGCTTTCTGCAAATATGTCTTGTAATGGAAGTAAAAATGGAATATAATAGACGTAAAGAAACCTTAAATGGAGGTGGATTGTTTGCCGATAGATCTTGCTATTGATTTCGGTACGTCCAAAACCGTGCTTTTAAGCGGTAACAAAATAATACTTGAACAACCGACGGTCGCCACAGTTGACAGTGAAACCTGGGAGCCTGTTGCTTTCGGCGACAAGGCAAGGAATATGATTGGCCGTCTGCCCGAGCATCTTGAATCGGTGTTCCCGATACAAAGAGGTATGATTGCCGATTACGACGTCGCCGAACAGATGCTAACCGAGTACTTTACAAACTCGTTGGGAAAGCACCTTATAAAACCGAGGGTTATCATAGCTATGCCGTCGGGTGCAACCTCTATTCAACGCCGTTCGCTTGAAAATGCCGCCGAAATTGCAGGTGGTCGAAAGGTTCAGGTTATCGATTCGGCCGTTGCGGCAGCACTCGGTATGGGTCTTGATTTTACCCGTCCGGGAGGCAAGATGGTTATAGATATCGGTGCAGGTGTTACCGATATTGCAATGTTGTCAAGCGGCGGTATCGTTCAGTGCGATTCGGCGCCTATTGGCTCGCTCGATTTTGACGATGCAATTATCAAATATGTCAGAAAAGAGTTCAACGTGCTTATCGGACAGCTTACCGCAGAAGAACTCAAAAAGCAGATAGGCTCGGTAGTTCCACGAAAGGAAGAAGTCATTATCAAGGCAAAGGGTCGCAACCTTTTCTCAGGATTGCCACAGCTTTTTGATATAACCTCTACCGACGTGTATCTTGCTATGAAGGATACTGCTCAAAGCTTGTTCAGTGCCATAAACAGTGTAATTGAACGCACACCTCCCGATATTGTTGCCGACGTAATGTGCGACAAGATATACGTTACAGGTGGCGGTGCCTTGGCCAACGGAATGGCCGAGCTTTTGGGTAAAAACCTCAATACCGATATTCTCGTTCGCTCTGATGCCGAATATTCGGTTGTAAAGGGTGCTCAGGCAGCCTTGAAGCAACCCGAACTTATAAAAAATATCGACTATCAGCTCAGAAATATTCAAGACCTTATCTCAAACCTTGAATAAAAGTAAGAATTTGGGAAATGATAACGTAAAATCTTTTGGAGGGATATTACGTTGGAATTTCAGACAACAAAAACTTACGCAAACCTTATGGCAGCCTTTGCAGGCGAATCTCAGGCAAGAAACAAGTACACTTACTATGCCGCTGAGGCTAAAAATGCCGGATTCGAGCAGATAGGCAGAATATTTCAGGAAACAGCCGACAACGAAAAGGAGCATGCCGAGATTTGGTTCAAGCAGCTTCACGGTAATTCGATGCCGTCGACTGCCGATTCCTTGAAGGACGCTGCCGACGGCGAATGGTACGAATTTTCCGATATGTATAAAAAGTTCGCCGCCGAGGCCGAAGAAGAAGGCTTTGTGCAGATTGCGGCACTATTTAAAATGGTCGGAAGTATCGAAAAAGAACATCACGAGCGCTTTAAGAAGCTGATGCAGAATATCGAGCAGGGAATAGTTTTCGAAAGGGACAGGGTACAGGTTTGGAAATGCCTTAACTGTGGCCATATCCACGTCGGAGAAAGTGCTCCCAAGGCTTGTCCTGTATGCTCAAAACCTCAAAGCTGGTTCGAAATCAAGGCCGATAATTATTAACTTGTAAAAAATTTTGAGTTTTGTTGAAAAAATGCTTGCATTTTGCACTTGACTGTGGTATTATACTTTAGCATTTGATTTCATCGGTTTCCTTGCCGATGGGTTTGATGCCGTTTAACGACACCAAAGCGGACGGTCCTCTGTCTTTTCGGGTAAACTCCCGACATGAGATGTACAAAGTTATGAACGTCTGACAGAAATTTAAGGAGGAAATAAAAATGGATTTCGTTAAAGAGATTTCTAAGGGTATGCTCAAAGCAGAGAAACCCGAAATCAAGATCGGTTCTACCGTTCGCGTCCACGTAAGAATTGTAGAAGGTGACAAGTCGAGAATTCAGGTTTTCGAGGGCACCGTTATCGCTAAGAACAACAGCGGTATCGCAGAGACCTTCACCGTACGTCGTGTATCCTACGGCGTAGGTGTTGAGCGTGTATTCCCCGTACATTCTCCTAACGTTGCCAAGGTTGAGACCGTTCGTAACGGTAAGGTTCGCAGAGCTAAGCTCTACTACCTCCGCGACAGAGTCGGTAAGGCCGCTAAGGTTAAGGAACAAATCTGATTTATGCAGCGAAGGGAGCAGGAATTATCTTGTTCCCTTTTTTGCTTATTTTAAGCCGATTGGAGTGAACACCTATGAAAAGTAAAAAGCAGATAAAGGAAACCCGAAGCTTCTGGAACGAGGTTTACGAGTGGATTGACTGTGCTGTTGTAACCATTATTGCATTACTTATGGTGTTCACCTTTTTGTTTAATCAGGTTAAAATCGACGGCGGTTCTATGAACGATACCTTGCTTGACCAAGACCGAGTTATCGTTTCAAATGTATTTTACAAGCCGAAATACGGTGATATAATCGTTATTTCAAGCGAGGTTTATGATGATACCCCCATTATAAAGAGGGTTATTGCCACCGAAAAGCAGTGGGTTGATATTCAAGACGGCAAGGTTTATGTCGGAGATTCCAAGGACGATATGAGGCGTGTCGGCGATGAATTTTTGAACACTTATAACATTAATAAAGGAACTGCATCCGTTTTGTCGGGCGGAATATACGGACATCATCAGTACCCATTAGAGGTACCCGAGGGCTGTGTATTTGTCTTGGGTGATAACCGCGACGTATCGCTTGACAGCCGTACCGCATCGGTAGGCTTTGTAGACGAGGATCAGATTTTGGGCAAAGCGTTGTACCGTATTTATCCATTCGACAGGTTTGGAAGTATATATTAAGAAGTGTATTTTTAAAAAAAGTAGGTAAATTATGAGCGAAATGCAGAATATACAATGGTTTCCCGGTCATATGAAAAAAACCGAGCGACAGATCGAAAAGGTTCTGCCGCTAATAGATGCCGTTGCCGAAATTGCAGACGCCAGAGTACCCGTCAGCAGCCGCAATCCGGAGCTGTCGGGTATTGTTGCAGATAAACCGAGACTGATATTGCTCAATAAATGCGATATTGCCGATAAATCTGCCACCGAGCGTTGGATAAACCATTTTAAAAGTAAGGGAATTATCGCGATTCCTATGGATTGCAGAACGGGTAAGGGCGTTGATAACTTTGTCCGTTCGGTTAAAAATCTTTTGGCCGAAAAATTGGAATCTTATGATAAAAAGGGTATGACGGGCAAGCCTTTGAGGGTTGCCGTTGTCGGTGTTCCCAACGTCGGTAAATCCTCGTTTATTAACCGTATGTCCAAGATTTCCAAAGCAGGTGTTGCCGATCGTCCCGGTGTAACCCGAGGCAATCAGTGGTTTAAGATTGACGAACGTCTTGAATTGCTCGATACCCCCGGTGTTCTGTGGCCTAAATTCGAAAACCCCAAGGTGGGTGAGCATCTTGCCTTTACGGGTGCTGTTAAGGACGATGTTATTGATAAGGAACTGTTGGCTGTAAGACTGCTAGAATGTATGTCGGAGGAGTATGCCGACCGACTTATTGAGCGTTATAAGGTTGACCCCTCGGAGTATTACGATGCTTATGACCTTTTGCAGGCCATCGGTAAAAAACGCGGCATGATGATGCGTGGCGGTGAGGTTGATTGCGAACGTGCTTCAACAATGCTGCTTGACGAGTACCGCGGAGGTAAATTGGGGAATATCACTTTGGAAATGCCGGAGGATGAATAATGCCTGATTTTACATACGAAAATTTGGCCAAGCAAAAGGGTTATAAATTTATTTGCGGAGTTGATGAGGCAGGCAGAGGACCTTTGGCAGGTCCTGTTTGTGCCGCAGCAGTAATATTGCCTGAAAATTGTGAGATAGAGGGTCTTAACGACTCTAAGAAACTCACCGAAAAGAAAAGGGAACAGCTTTACGATGTTATTATCGAAAAGGCTGTAGCCTATTCGGTTGCATTCGGTTCGGTTGAGGAAATTGAGGAACATAATATCCTCAATGCAACCTATATCGCAATGAACCGTGCTATTGACGGTCTGTCGCAAAAGGCTGATTTTGCACTAATTGATGGCAACCGTGTGCCAAAAGGTATAAGTGTGCCTTGCGAAACAGTGGTTAAGGGTGATGCCAAATCTTGCTCGATTGCAGCAGCATCTATCCTGGCAAAGGTTACAAGAGACCGTTTGTTGCTCGAATATGCCGAAAAGTATCCCGAATACGGTTTTGAAAAGCATAAAGGCTACGGTACTGCGGTACATTATGATGCAATCCATCAGCACGGTGTTCTGCCTATCCACCGAATAAGTTTTCTCAAAAGCTTTTTTGAGGGTAAGTGATGGGTAAAACGCAGGTTATTGGCAATGGAGGAGAAGCCTTTGTTGCCGAGTATTTGAAGAAAAAAGGTTATATTATTTCGGCAAAAAACTACCGTACAAGATTCGGTGAGATAGACGTTATTGCCGAAAATGACAATGAAATTCTGTTCGTTGAGGTCAAGACCCGTGCTGAAGATTCGAGGGTTAGACCGTACGAGTACGTCAACGCTCCCAAACAACAGAAAATTATCACAACGGCCAATATTTATCTTAAGCATAACGGTTTTGGGTTGAAACCGCGTTTTGACGTTGCCGAGGTTTTTGTTTCACCCGATGGCAGTATGAGGCTGAATTATTTTGAAAGTGCCTTCAGTGTTGGAAAAATATAAGCAAAAGCCGAAAAATCGTGAAATGCCTTTGACAAAATATAGGTTTTAGTGTAAAATAAATTGATTAAAAAGTTCTTTTAGGCCTTTTGGCGGAATGGAGAATTAAAATGTTATATACAAGTACAAGAGATGCAAGCGTTAAGGTTTCGTCGGCAACTGCCATTGCTCAGGGTATTTCCAACGAGGGCGGACTTTTCGTCCCCGAAAGTATCCCCACCTTGACCGAAGCTGATTTTAAAAAAATCGCCGAGCTTGATTATATCGGCCGTGCAAAAGAGGTTTTGAAACTTTATCTCACCGATTTCACTGAGGCTGAGCTTGATTACTGCGTAAACGGTGCATACAACGGCACTTTTGACAATAATTTGCCAGCACCCCTTTATAAGCTCGACAACGGCGAGTATATTCTTGAGTTGTGGCACGGTCCCACCTGTGCTTTTAAGGACCTTGCTTTGCAGTTGTTGCCTTTCCTGCTGACCACCTCTGCCAAAAAGGTTGGCAAGGGGAGAACAGTTATTCTTGTTGCAACCTCGGGTGACACAGGTAAGGCTGCATTGGAGGGCTTCTCTGATGTTGAAAATACCGATATCGTTGTTTTCTATCCCAACAACGGTGTAAGTCCCATGCAGAAATTGCAGATGGACACCCAAAAGGGTAACAACGTTTTCGTTTGTGCTATTGAGGGTAACTTCGACGATGCACAGAGCGGTGTTAAAAAGATTTTCACCGATTTGGAAGTCAAGGCAAAGCTCAAAGAAAACGGTATGGAATTCTCTAGTGCCAACTCTATCAACTGGGGTCGTCTTGTTCCGCAGATTGTCTACTATGTATCTGCTTATTGCGACCTTTTGAAGAACGGCGAGGACCTCTCCAACGGTTTCAACGTAGTTGTTCCCACAGGTAACTTCGGCAACATTCTTGCCGCTTATTATGCAAAGTGTATGGGTGTTCCCGTGGCGAAGCTTATTTGTGCGTCCAATGCCAATAACGTATTGACCGACTTTATCAATACCGGTGTTTACAACCGTAACCGTGAGTTCTTCACTACTGCTTCGCCCTCGATGGACATTCTTATTTCGTCCAACCTCGAGCGTATGATGTACCACCTTGGCGGAAACAATGCTGAAAGCACCGCAAAGCTGCAGGCAAGCCTTGCTAACGATGGCAAGTACGAGATTTCGGCCGAAATGCTCCAAAAACTGCAGGAACTTTATGCGGGCGGTTGCTGTAACGATGAGGAAACCTTGGCAACCATTTCCGAAAAGTTTAATAATTACGGTTATCTTTGCGACACTCATACTGCGGTTGCCGTTAAGGTTTACGATGAGTATGTAGCCAAAACCGACGATAAGAAGCCCACCGTTATCGCCTCTACCGCAAGCCCTTATAAGTTCTCGGCAAGCGTTCTGAAGGCTGTTGACGAGTCCAAATGCTCGGATGACGAGTTCGCAATGGTTGATGCTTTAAGCGAAACCACCAACACCAATCCCCCTGCACCAATCAAGGCATTAAAGGGTGCAACACCCCGTTTCAACAACGTTTGTGAAAAGGAAAATATGATAGATGTGGTCTTTAAATTTCTTAAAATAAAATAATAAAAATGAGGACTGCCGTGTATCGGCAGTCCCGTTTTGCAATTTCGATTACTTCATCTCGAAGGTGCCGCAGGCAGTCTCGGATGAGGTCTGTGCGTTGTGGTGAATAACCTGAATGTGTTCTGCCTCACAACAGTTATCCTTGGTGTGATAACGGCAGTTTTCAACCTCACATTTTACACCGCAAATCTTACAACCGCAATTCTCGTTCATAATGATTTTCTCCTTTTAAATTTTCAATTCATCCAAAATTATCGGACAGAATTATTGTGACCTGAAACCAATCAATTATCCAAAAAGGAGGGTGGCAAATGTCACTGTTTACAATTTCCGATTTGCATTTGTCACTCGGAACCGACAAGCCGATGGATGTTTTCTACGGCTGGGATAACTATGTCCAAAGGCTGGAAGCTAATTGGAAGCGTATAGTTAAAGACGGTGATACCGTTGTTATTCCGGGAGATATTTCCTGGGCCTTGAAGCTGGAAGAAACACTCAATGACCTTAAATTTATCGACGCACTGCCGGGTACCAAAATTTTCATTAAAGGCAACCACGACCTTTGGTGGAGTACGATGACCAAAATCAATGCATTTTTTGAAGAAAATGACATTAAAACAATTAAGTGCGTTTTCAACTCATCGGTTGAGGCTGAAGGTGTTGGAATAGTCGGCAGCCGAGGTTGGTTTTTTGATAAACCCGATGCCGAAAAGAAGGTTATTTTGCGTGAAGCAGGAAGGCTAGAAACGTCGATTTCGGACGCTGAAAAGAAAGGATTGAAACCTGTCGTTTTTCTGCATTATCCTCCTGTTTATGAGGATTCTCATTGCGAAGAAATAATCGACGTTTTGAAAAAACATAACATAAAAACAGTATATCACGGACATATCCACGGTTCGGGATTTCACCATGCAGTGCCGCAGTTTGACGGCATAAGCTTCAAACTTGTTTCGTGTGACTGTATAGGTTTTACGCCTTTTGAGATTATTTTATGATTTTTGACCCCGAATTATTGTCATTGTCAATAAATTGTCGGTCAAAATGAGCATATAATATATATTTTTAATAAATTTTAGCAAAATAGGAAAATTTTTTTAGAAAACTATGGAAATATTTTAAAAATGTGGTATAATAGTCTGAGAATTTTTGTGGAGGTCTTAAAATGCTTAAGGAATTCAGTAAAAAAGAAACTAACCGTTATGAGCTTGTTATCAAGGTAGACGCTGATAAGTTCAACGAGGCTATCAAGCAGGCTTATGCAGAAAACGGTAAAAAAATCAATGTGCCCGGCTTCAGAAAGGGCAAGGCTCCTATGGGTCTTATCGAGAAATACTATGGCGAGTCGGTCTTCTTTGAGGACGCTCTCAATATACTCTATCCCGAAGCAGTAGAGTCTGCTATCGCAGAGTCCAAGCTCGAGTTTGTTGATGACAAGATTGATTTCGATCTTGTTTCCATCTCCAAGGCAGAAGGCGTAGAGTTCAAGGTTGTTATCACCGTTAAGCCCGAAGTTGAAATCGAAGGCTACAAGGGTCTTAAGGCTGAGAAGGTTAAGGCTGTTGTTACCGACGAGGAAATTGATGCAGAGGTTAACGCTGTTGCTGACCGTAACTCCAGAATGGTTACTGTTGAGGACCGTGCTGCAGCTATGGGTGACACCGCGGTTATCGACTACGAAGGCTTTGTAGATGACAAGGCATTCGACGGTGGCAAGGGTGAGTCTTATTCTCTCGCACTTGGCTCTAACACCTTCATCCCCGGTTTCGAGGAGCAGGTTGCAGGTCATAACACCGGTGACGAGTTCGACGTAAACGTAACCTTCCCCGAGGAGTATCACGCTGAGGAACTTAAGGGCAAGGCTGCTACCTTCAAGGTAAAGCTTCACGAGATTAAGGTTAAGGAAATGCCCGCTATCGACGACGAGTTCGCAAAGGACGTAAGTGAGTTCGATACTCTTGCAGAGTACAAGGCAGATCTTAAGGCAAAGGCTATCGAGCGCAAAGAAAAGCAGTCCGATGCCGACGTTGAGAATCAGATTGTGGAGCAGCTTATTGAGCTTGTAAAGGCTGATATTCCTGCTGCTATGATTGAGAACCGTGCAAAGCAGAGCGTTGAGGAGTTTGCATACAGACTTCAGGCTCAGGGTATGGACCTTTCTACTTATCTCAAGTATATGGGCGGTAACATCGACCAGTTCAAGGATACCTTCAAGCCCCAAGCAGAGGCTCAGGTTAAGATTCGTCTTGCACTTGAGAAGGTTGCAGAGCTCGAGGCTATCAAGATTTCTGAGGAAGACCTCAATGCCGAGTTTGAGAAGATGGCTAAGGATTACAATATTGAGATTGATAAGGTTAAGGCATCTGTTCCTGCAGAAGACCTCAAGAAGGACCTCGCAGTTCAGAAGGCTATGGACTTTATCAAGGCTAATGCAGTTATTACCGAGGTAGACAAGAAGACCGAAAAGACCGAGGAAAAGAAGCCTGCTAAGAAACCTGCTGCCAAGAAGACTACCAAGAAGGCAGAGGACGATGAGAAGGCTCCTGCTAAGAAGCCTGCTGCCAAGAAGACCACCAAGAAGGCAGAGGATGGCGAGAAGGCTCCTGCTAAGAAGCCTGCTGCTAAGAAGACCACTAAGAAGGCAGAAAAGACCGAGGAATAATTTTTCGGTACTGTTTATATTGTAAAAAACGGTTGCATACTATTTTCTGTGGTATCACCGCAATTCAATGCACATCAGCGGCGGAATTCACGGAATTCTGCCGCTTTATGTTTACTTGAAGTTTATTATTAAGCATATATCAAAAATTTTAAGGAGAGAGATTTATGAGTTTAGTACCAATGGTAGTTGAACAAACCGGTGCAGGCGAACGTTCTTATGACATTTATTCCCGCCTTTTGAACGACCGTATCATTATGCTTTGCGACCAGGTTAACGATGCAACCGCAAGCCTTGTTATTGCACAAATGCTGTACCTTGAGGGTAAGGACCCCGATAAGGACATTAGTTTTTACATTAACAGCCCCGGTGGAAGTGTTTCGGCAGGTATGGCTATCTATGATACAATGAACTACATCAAGTGCGATGTAAGTACCATTTGTATGGGTATGGCCGCATCGATGGGTGCATTCTTGCTTTCGGCAGGTGCTAAGGGCAAGCGTTTCGCACTTCCCAACAGTGAGATTATGATTCATCAGCCCTTGGGTGCTGCAGAGGGTCAGGCAAGTGATATTATCATCCACGCAAAGCATATTGAACAGACACGTGAGAAGTTGAACAAAATCCTCGCAGAAAACACAGGCAAGCCTATCGAAACGATCCGTATTGACACCGAACGTGACAACTTTATGTCGGCTTATGAGGCTATGGAGTACGGTCTTATCGATAAGGTGCTTGAAAAAAGATAATTTGGAGTAAATAATGCCAAACAATAATAACCGAAATCATCCCGTCTGCTCGTTTTGCGGACGTACCGAAAGCGAGGTTGACCACCTTATTGCAGGAAACGGCGTGTTTATCTGCGATGAGTGTATAGAGGTCTGCCATTCGCTCTTGCTTGAAAGCGAAATAGGTCCTAAGCCTCAGGCAAAACACCCTAAGACAAAGGCACCTAAGGACGATTTCAAGCTTCCTACACCTGCCGAAATCAAGGCTCATCTTGATGAATATGTAATCGGTCAAGATGATGCCAAAAAGACCTTGGCAGTAGCAGTTTATAACCACTATAAGCGTATTTTCTGCGCCGAAAAATCTGAAGTTGAGTTGGCCAAGAGTAACGTTCTTATGTTGGGACCTACCGGTGTCGGTAAAACCTTATTGGCACAGACCTTGGCAAGATTTTTGGACGTCCCGATAGCCATTGCCGATGCAACTACGTTGACCGAGGCAGGTTACGTCGGTGAGGACGTTGAAAACATCCTTTTAAGACTTATTCAGGCTGCTGATTTTGATGTGGAAAAGGCCGAAAGAGGCATTATCTATGTCGACGAGATAGATAAGATTGCGAGAAAGTCTGAAAACGTTTCGATTACCCGTGACGTCAGCGGCGAGGGTGTTCAGCAGGCACTTTTGAAAATTCTTGAGGGTACTGTGTCTAACGTTCCTCCTCAGGGTGGAAGAAAACATCCTCAGCAGGAGTTTATACAGATTAATACCACCAATATTCTTTTTATCTGTGCAGGTGCATTTGATGGTATTGAGAAAATAGTCGGTAAGCGTATGGGCGAAAGTGGTCTTGGCTTTGGTGCAGAGGTTAAGTCCAAGCAGCAGATGGAGGCCGAAATCACCTCGAGAAAGGTTATCCACCACGACCTTGTGAAATTTGGTCTTATACCCGAGCTTGTCGGCCGTCTACCCGTTATTGCATCGCTTGACGCAATGGATGAGGAAACCTTGTACAAGATTATGGTCGAGCCTAAGAACTCGGTAATCAAGCAGTATGTCGAGTTGTTTAAGATGGACAATATTGAGCTTGTTTTCGAGGATGAGGCGCTGAAGTATATCGCAAAAGAAACTGTTGAACGTAAAACAGGTGCAAGAGGTTTGCGGTCCATAATCGAAAACATCCTGCGTGACATTATGTATACAGCACCGTCTGATAAGACAATCAGCAAAATTGTTATATCAAAAGAGTGCGCCGAAGGCAAAAACAGTCCACGAGTGGAAAACAAAAACAACCCCAAAGCTACAAAAAAGGACTCGGATATTGACATACCCGTAGCATAAAAATCACAAAAAGCAATGGTACTCAAACCGTTGCTTTTCTTTATTCTATATGTGGGGAAAATAAGTAAGATTTAACTTTAATACACTTAACGCGATATTCCAAAACCGCATTATATAGCCGTTTTTAGGCAAAATTTAACAATCTGTAAAATTTGTCGAAAAATGTCTAAACCCTAGGTTAAATATTATGCGACAGCATGTTGATGAGTACTGTGCTTTATGGTCAAAAACTATACAGTTTCATTGGTGATTCCTACAAAAATTCTGTTCACCGCTCGAAAACATATTGACTTTATTAATGCTTTGGTATTATAATTTGATTGTAATAAAATTTAGTGAGCGGTGATGATATGCCCGAATTCGTGATCAGTGCTGATAGACAGCGATTGATAGGGAATCTGGTAGACCGGTTGCCCGTCATACGTAAGAAGCTTCGTCTTTCACAGGACGACTTGGGAAGTATGGTCGGAAAGAGCCGTCAGAAGATATCAGATATCGAACGAAAGGTCGCACCTATGGGATGGGCCACCTATCTGGCTATGTGTACGATGCTCGAAATGCTTGGTGCATTCGATGCAGAATCCGACGGTTGGTATTTTGCCGATAAGAGCCGTTGGCATAGCACGCTGTAACGAAGCCAAAGAAAAGAGAACTCCGGAGATGACAAGCCTCCGGAGTTCTCTTTTCTTTGGCTCAAAAATAAAATATGAGAAACATTCCCAATTTGCTTGACATTTCACGGTATGGTGATATAATATTCAAAGTGAGAATAATTCTCAATTTTGTGAGGTTTATATATGAAGAAGGAATACAAGACTGGTCAGAAAAGAATAGTGCTTGACTTTTTCCGCGAGCATTGTGACCGACATTTTTCTGTGGCTGAGGTTGCAGATGCCGTTTGTAAAAACGGCGCAGGCAAAAGTACGGTCTACCGACAGATATCAAACCTGTTTGAGCAGGGTGTGCTTCGCCGTTTTGAAACACCTGACAGTCCGCAGTTTGTATATCAGTATGCTGATATACACGACGACTGTGACCGCCATTATCATTTGAAGTGTGTAAAATGTGGTAGGCTTATTCATATGGAATGTCCCCATCTTGATGAGGTTGGTGAGCATATCAAGGCCGAGCATAACTTTATATTAGGATCTGGTAAGTCGGTGCTATACGGTGAGTGTACCGAGTGTGCCGACAAAGTGTAACCGTAATTAAGCTTAACGGAGAATATATGAAAAGAATTTTGAGTGTATTACTGCTCATTGTAATGGCTGTGACGTGCTTTACGGGATGCGGTGCTTCTGAAGATGGCGAACCCAAGATTTCGGTCGTCTGCACGGTGTTTCCGCAGTACGATTTTGTCCGCAACATTGCAAAAGACAAAGCAGATATAAAGATGTTGGTACCTCTCGGTACCGAAAGCCACGATTTTCAGCTTGAAAACCTGACTGTGTCGGAGCTGAAAACGGTGGCCAAAGCCGACCTTGTGATATACGTCGGCGGTGAATCCGACCTTGATTGGATAACCGAACTGAAGGATTCCGTAAAGGATAATGCTTCCTGGATAGCAATGTCCGACACGGTTGAAACGCTTGAGGAGATTTCATCAGACAGTATGGAGCATATTCACGATCATACCGCCGACCACAATGAGCAGTACGACCACGAGGGTCATACCGCTTACGACGAACACGTATGGACCTCTCCGAAAAGGGTTATTGTTGTTGTAAAGGCTATAACCGATGAGCTTTGCAAGCTTGACCCCGAAAACGCCGAGTTTTACCGACTAAATAGCAAGCAGTACACAGAAGAACTGCAAAGACTTGATGGTGAACTGTCGGCCGTTTGTCAAAACGGTGTAAGAAACAAGCTGATTTTCGGCGACCGATTTCCGTTCAGGTATCTGTGTGCCGATTACGGGTTGGAGTTTGATGCGGCATTCTCGGGTTGTTCGTCGGGAGTTGACCCGAGTGTGGCACAGATGACGTCCTTGACAAAAAATGCTATGGAATCAGGTGCGAGGGTGATTTTCTATATGGAAAATTCTAATCCTGTTTTTGCCGAAAGTATTGCTAAAACCGTAGGCGGTAAAGCAGAACGGTTGCATTCCTGCCACACCTTTTCAAAACAAGAAATTTCAAGCGGTGTTACCTATATTACGGTTATGCGTGAGAATATAAGAAAAATTGCGGAGGCTTTAAAATGAGCCAATTAACGGTTAAAAACCTGACCCTTGCTTATGAAGGCAAGGCGGTAGTATCGGAACTCTCCTTTGAGGTGAAAAAGGGAGAGTATCTCTGCGTTGTCGGTGAAAACGGCAGCGGAAAAAGTACGTTGATAAAAAGCATATTGGGATTGATAAAGCCTCAATCGGGTGAAATCGTTTTTGATGACGGTTTGAAGGCAGGGAAGATTGGATACCTTCCTCAGCACGAAATGGCACAGAACGATTTTCCTGCATCGGTGAAAGAGGTTGTAATGTCGGCATTTGCGGGTAAGACCTTACTTCCGATTTATTCCAAGACAATGAGGCAGACTGCCCTTAAAAATCTTGAACTTTTGGGAGTTGCCGACATTTGTGACCGACCCTTTCGTGAACTTTCGGGCGGTCAGCAGCAAAGAGTTTTGTTGGCACGTGCCTTGTGTGCCACCGAGAGTATGCTCTTGTTGGATGAGCCCGTAAACGGTCTTGACCCCAATGCCGCCAACGAAATGTATGAGGTTTTGAAGAGGTTGAATGAACAAGGCCTTACGGTCGTCATGATTACCCACGACATTAAAACGGCAACCGAAAATGCAAGCAATATACTTCACTTGAATACTGACGGTTACTTTTTCGGCCCGACAGCCGAATATCTGTCGTCGGGATTTGGAGATTCGCTTATGAACGGAGGACACAAATGAGTATATCCTTTGATTTCAGTGTCTTTTCGGGACAGTATTTTGACGCAGGCGTACTGTTTTATGCCTTGGTTGTTGGCGTTATGACCAGCCTTTGTTCGTCTACGTTGGGTGTGAATCTTGTGCTTAAAAGATACTCAATGATTGGTGACGGACTTTCGCACGTGGGCTTCCTTGCTCTGGCTGTTGCGGCATTGTTCGAGGTTGCCGACGAAAAGGTTATTTACATTACTATTCCCGTTGTGACCATTGCCGCATTTTTCCTGATGTGGCTGAGTGACAGTGGCAAGCTTAAAGGTGATTCGGCAACGGCACTTGTATCGGTTGGCACCGTTGCGGTTGGCTACATTATTTTTGGTCTTGCTGAATCGGGTGCTGCCGAGGTTTGCACGGGTCTTTTCGGTGCATCGGTCCTCACGATGAAGGCAACCGATACCGTGCTGTGCGTTGCACTTTGTGGTGTGGTTATCCTGCTTTATCTTTTGTTCTACAACCGTATTTTTGCCGTTACCTTCGACGAGGCTTTTTCCAAAAGCTCGGGGGTAGGGGTTAAGTGTTGCAATATGCTGTTGTCGGCCTTGACGGCCATTACGATAGTTGTTGGAATGAAACTGCTTGGTTCTATTATGATTTCAGCGGTTATTGTCATTCCTGCCATTGCATCAATGCGGCTGTTCAAAACCTTTAAAGCAGTTGTTATCAGTTCTGCCATAACATCGGTGGTTTGCTTTGTATTAGGATTCCTTTTTGCAGTGACCTTTGTCATTGAAAAGCAGGACAGTTTTACAACGGGTACGGTAATGCTTCCGGTCGGTGCAACGGTTGTTTGCTTTAACATTTTGGCGCTGCTTGTTGCGGTGATAGTTAAAAAGTTTAAAATGAGAGCAAAAGTTTCTTCAAACACTTGATTTTAAAGCAAAATATGTTAGAATATATAAAATCATTTTTATCGAAAAAGTTGGTTTGAAATGTATAGAATAGTGAACAAAAAATTGCTTAATCCAACCGTCACTATGATGGATATAGAAGCACCGTTCGTTGCCAAAAAGGCCGAAGCAGGGCAGTTTGTCATCCTTCGTGTTGACGAGGACAGCGAGAGAATTCCTTTGACCGTTGCAGGTTTTGATCGTGAAAAGGGAACAGTTAAAATAATATTTCAGATTGTCGGTGCTACGACCGAGAAACTGAATCATAAGAACATTGGCGACTTTTTGCAGGATTTTGCAGGTCCTTTGGGAGTTGCCACCAAGACTGACGGACTCAAAAAGGTGCTTATTGTCGGTGGCGGTGTGGGATGTGCTATTGCATTGCCCGTTGCACAAAAGTTGTATTCAAAGGGTGCTACGGTTACATCGGTTATAGGTTTCAGAAATCGCGATTTGCTCATTTTAGAGGATGAGTTCAAGGCCGTTTCCAAAAGCCTGTACGTTATGACCGATGACGGAAGCTACGGTGAAAAGGGTAACGTTTGCGCACCTATTGAAGAAATGCTCAAAAACGGTGAGGCCTTTGATGAGGTTATCACAATAGGTCCGCTTATTATGATGAAATTTGTTGTAGAGGCCGTAAGACCTTATAACATTCCTTGTACCGTTTCAATGAATCCTATTATGATTGACGGAACGGGTATGTGTGGCGGCTGCCGACTGACCTTGAACCGTAACGGTGAAAAAATCACCAAATTTGCCTGCGTAGACGGTCCCGATTTCAACGGCTACGAGGTCGATTTTGACGAAGCAATGCGACGTGGTGCAATGTACCGCGATTTTGAACGCCACGCCTATGAGGAAACCTGCAACCTCTTTAAAAAGGAGGTTACAGAATGAAGCCTAATATGAGTTTGAATAAAAACCCTATGTTGACGCAGGAGCCAAAGGTCAGAGCACACAATTTTAGTGAGGTGGCTTTAGGGTATGACGAAGCAACGGCTATTGACGAGGCTTTGCGTTGCCTTGGCTGTAAAAACCCTTTGTGCGTATCGGGTTGTCCCGTTAATATCAGAATCCCCGAGTTTATCGAAAAGGTAAAAGAAGGCGATTTTGAGGGTGCTTACGAGATAATTAGCGAAACGTCATCCTCAGGAAACCCAATGCGAGGCAAAGTGTGTAAGAGGTATAAAAGGCGAGCATGTCGGCATCGGACGACTTGAACGCTTTGTGGCCGATTGGCATCACGCTCATTCAAACGTTGCACCAAAATGTGCCGAAAGCAACGGCAAAAAAGTGGCTGTTGTCGGCTCGGGCCCTGCAGGTTTGACCTGTGCAGGTGATTTGCAGAAAAAGGGCTTTGAGGTCACTGTATTTGAGGCTTTGCATACTGCAGGCGGTGTTTTGGTTTACGGAATACCCGAATTCCGCTTGCCTAAGAAAATCGTTCAAAAAGAGGTTGATAACCTCAAGGCGATGGGTGTAAAGCTTGAAACTAATATGATAATTGGAAAGACCCTTACGGTTGACGAACTGCTCGAAATGGGCTTTGAAGCCGTGTTTATTTCAACCGGAGCAGGATTGCCTTGCTTTATGGGCATCCCCGGTGAAAGTTTAAACGGTGTTTATTCGGCCAACGAGTTTCTCACACGTTCCAACCTTATGAAGGCCTATAAAGAGAATCCCAATACCCCCGTTATGAAGGGTGGTAAGGTTGCCGTTGTCGGCGGAGGAAACGTTGCGATGGATGCCGCAAGAACGGCATTGCGTTTGGGTGCTGATAAGGTTTACATAGTCTACCGCAGGTCTTTGGATGAGCTTCCGGCACGCCGTGAAGAGGTTGAGCACGCTATGGAGGAGGGAGTAGAGTTCCTTTTGCTCAATAATCCCGTTGAGATTTTGGGCTATAACAATCCCGACGATAAGCGTGACCCTAAAAACGGATTTGTTACGGGTATGAAATGTATCAAAATGGAATTGGGCGAGCCTGACGAACGTGGTCGCCGTAAACCTCACGAGATACCCAACAGCGAGTTCACCTTGGATATTGATACCGTTATAATGTCAATAGGCACGTCCCCCAACCCGTTGATAAAGACCACCACAAAGGGCCTTGAGGTCAATAAAAAGGGCGGTATTATTATCGAGGAGGCAACGGGCAAAACCTCAAGAGAAGGGGTTTATGCAGGCGGTGATGCCGTAACGGGTGCCGCAACCGTAATTTCGGCCATGGGAGCAGGTAAAATTGCCGCAAAGGCGATTGAAGAATATTTAATAAATGGAGAATGTTAAATGGAAATAACAGTAGGACTTAAAGGTACAGTAAAGGAAATTGTCAATGAAAATAACACCGCCGCAAAGGTTGGTTCAGGCAGTCTGCCCGTTTTTGCAACTCCTATGATGGTAGCACTTATGGAAAAGGCATCCTGCGTTGCAATCGAAAACAACCTTGACGAGGGCAACACCACCGTCGGTACAATGGTTAATATCGAGCACATTGCTGCAACCCCTCTCGGAATGGAGGTTACCGTCGAAAGCGTTGTTACCGCAGTTGAGGGAAGAAAGGTAAGCTTCGAGGTTACCGCCTTTGATGAGGCAGGTCTTATCGGAAAAGGTACGCACGACAGATTTATCGTAAACGCTGAAAAGTTTACTGCCAAAACCAACGCCAAAAAACAGTAAAATGCCAAACAAAGCCGCTTCGGTTAACGAAGCGGCTTTTATATTGTTACAGAATTGTATTTGAAAATTACAGGTTTGAAACTTGAAGAATTTTTTCTGTATGTTACAATTAAAATAGAAAGAGGGGTAAAATATGAAAAACTTGATAAAATGCGCAATGTTTATTATTATCCCAACGGTCAGTGTGTTGCTTAATATTTTGCTTGAAACCGCACAAGGCGAAACAACCGAAGAGGTTGGGTTCGGCATCTTGCTTGGATTGGTTTTGGACCTTATTTATGCATTTATTCTGATATGCTTATCCAAAAATGACGAACAGTCAATATAATAGTACAGACTCGGTTGTCAGTATTGTATTATCGCGTAATAATTTTGAAGCTTAAATTATTCAGAGTGACTCAAAAAATATAAAGGGGATGTGAAAATGAAAAGGAGTGTGGCTTTCTTGTGTGTGGTGGTTTTGATGCTGTGCCTTTCTGCTTGCACGGGCGAAAACGGAACAGTTATCGATAACTACTCGACCAATACCGAGTTGACCTCGGCTGAAACTACGACCTCGTCGGACGTTACTGTTTCAAATACGGAAAGTATTGAATCCGAGGTTTCCTCCGATTCGCCATCATCGTCCGAACAACTCTTGTCATCCGATGCTGCATCCTCAAAGGTTACGTCGAGTTACGTCTTGCAGAATTATGACGTAACGGTGGGGGAGTATACCGTTATTGATGCCGAAAACGCAAGAGGTATTGACAACAAAAAACACGGTTTTGGTTTTGGTGCTGCAAAGAACGGAAAACCTCACGAAATTTCGGTTGATAATCAGAAAAGGTTTGATTCTTATCAGAATATAGAGGCATTGGCACTTGATACCGTGTCAACTGATAAGCGAATGTATCTGACCTTTGACTGCGGTTATGAGTATAAAAATCTCACCAACGATATCCTTGATATTCTGGCCGAGAAGAACATCAAGGTTGCATTTTTCGTGACCCTGAGTTATATCAAAAACAATCCCGAAAAGGTTGACCGAATGATAAAGGACGGTCATATTGTGGGTAACCACTCGGCAACGCATCCCGTATTTCCCGATATTTCGAGAACCAAGATGGCCGAAGAACTTTATAAGGTGGATGAATACCTGCAAAAGCATTTTAATTACAAGTCCGATTATTTCCGTTTCCCGACTGGTGCATACTCCCAAAATGCGTTGGAGTTGGTAACTTCGGTTGGGTATAAGTCGATTTTCTGGTCGGTAGCTCATGGTGATTACGACACCGACAATCAACCGTCGTTGCAGAAAACCTTTGATACCGTAACGGGTCGTTTCCATTCAGGTGCGGTAATACTGTTGCACGCAAGCTCGCAGTCGAACGTCGATACCTTGAGCGACATAATCGACGAAGCCCATAATCAAGGCTACACCTTCAAGACGTTGGACGATTATTATAATTAATGACAACCCCTTGGATTGTTTCCAAGGGGTCGTTTGTAGGTGCTCTTTGTGAATAGTTCTTTTGTTTTATACCTTCATCTTCATAAGTCCGTGCTTGTTGCAGTAGAGGTATATATAGCCCGAGCCACGGAGTTGAAAACGGGTTTCGGCATTACCCTCGGGGTAAAATTTCTGAAACTGCACACGGTCGCTTGTGAGATAGCAGACAAATGAAATATAATGTGTTTTGGTCATATCGTGATGTATTGTAAGGAATTGCTCATCCTCAACCTTTTCAAAGGTGATGCAGTGAGCATCGTCGATTTCTTCGGCCGAAAGGGGAGGCAAGGTAATTCCGCAACAACTGATAACGGCATCACCCAAGGTTCTTACAACGTTTCCGCAAACAGGACAAACGTAAAACCTTGAACGTAAAATATTGCCCGAAACGTTTTTGTTGGTAACGGTGTTGCCCGACATCAATTCCATAACCGAAACTCCTAATGCCTTTGCGAGTGGTTCTATTAAAGAAATATCGGGGAGTCCCTTGGCGGTTTCCCATTTTGAAACGGTTTTCGAGCCAACACCGATAATATCACCCAACTGTCCTTGCGACAGTCCTTTTTCTTCTCTGAGACGGCGTATTGTGGTACCCGTGATGTAGTTGTCCAAAAAAATCACTCTTTCGTGTTGTCTTTCTTAACTTGATTATACACTATTGCACAATATTTTACAATCCACGGAGCGTTGAAACGGCCACCTTGTTAAAGGTGGCCGTCACTTTTCTTATTTTTCTAAAAGAATTGCCATAAGGTCGGGGGCTTGGTCGTAATAAACACCCGTTGCCGCTGAGGTGTCCTCGGTGAAGGTGTCAACACCGTTCTGAGGCTTTTTGTTATCGTACAAAAGGAAGGGAACGGCATCACGTGCGTGGGTCATTGTGCAAAGGGGAGTGGGATGGTCGGGCATAATGAGAATGCGGTATTCACCGTACTTTTCAAGCTCTTCGACAAGTCGGCTCAAAACATGCTTGTCAATAAGCTCAATAGCCTTTACCTTATTTTCAGCTTCGCCGCGGTGACCGCATTCGTCGGGAGCCTCAACGTGAACATAAACCAAATCGTTGCGCTTGAAGAGGTCGGCGGCAGCTTCGGCCTTGCCATCAAAATTGGTGTCGATATACCCCGTAGCACCCTTGACCTCGGCAACCTCACATTTGGCAAGCTTGCCGATACCCTTGATAAGGTCAACTGCCGAAACAATACCCGCCTTAACACCAAACTTGTCCTCGAAGGACTGCATCTGAGGTTTGGTGCCTTCACCCCAAAGCCAAATGGAGTTTGCAGGGCGTTTACCCTCTTGAATTCTACGTTTATTTACAGGGTGGTCTTTGAGTATAGCAACGCTTTTCTTCATTAACTCAACAAGAGGCTTTGCGTTTTCGTGAGTGCTCAGGTGTTCACCGACAACACGTCCGCTAATGTCGTGCGGAGGAGTCATATTTCCAAGGTCAACCGTACCATTTTTCACAACTAGGCAATGACGGTAGCTTACACCTGCAAAGAACGAATAAATATCGTTGCCAAAGGCCTCCTGCACAGACTTGATAATCTCGGCGGCATCCTCGGACGAAATATCGCCCGCAGAATAGTCGATCATAGTCTTATCTTCATAATTTTCCTCGTCGGAAAGGGTGACAAGGTTGCAACGCAGAGTTACGTCGGTGTCAAGAAGGTCGATGCCGATAGATGCAGCCTCAAGAGGTGAACGTCCGGTGTAGCACTCGGCAGGGTCATAACCCATAACACTCAAATTGGCAACGTCACTACCGGGTTTTAAGTGGTCAGCAACGGTTTTAGCAAGACCAACTGTTGCTGTCTTGGCAAGTCGGTCCATATTGGGCTTGTCGGCCAACATCATAGGGGTTTTGTTGCCCAAGGCCTCAAACTTATAGTCGGCCATACCGTCACAAAGTAATACTAAATATTTCATATATTTTCTCCTTTAGAGTGGTTATTGAAATACCTTGCTTAACAATGCGGCAATCAATGGCATTGTGGCAAGGGATAAAAGCGTAGTTACCGAAACTATCTTACTGGCATATACTGCATCGCCGTCAAAACGTTCGGCAAAGATATTGGCCATTGCGGCAACGGGTGTTGATGAGCTTATAACAAGCACCGTTGCGGCAGGTATAATAATGTCGTCGGGGATAATTCCCGTAAGCTGAACACATTTCATAAAGCCCATAACGCCCAGCGGTATCAGTATCAGTCTGACAACTGTAAGTATCGGCAGGTATTTGTCCTTGAACATCGTTTTTAAATCGCTTTCGGCAAGGCGAATACCAATCATCATCATAGACATAGGTATAACCGTGCTTTTCAAGAGGAACAAAACATCGTCCTTGATAACAGGAACAATAAAATTGTCAAATGCAGGTTGCAAAGTTTCGGGCATTGTCCACAAGCCTGCGATAAGGTACAAAGCAAAGCCTATGTAGGTCGGTATTGTTGCAGGGTTTAAAACCATCTTTTTGACTGAAATATACGAACGGTCGTTTGAGTACATATAACAGCCTAAAGACCAGTTGTAAACATTAAAGGATACAACGTAGAAGGTTGCATAAATAGCGGCTTCGGGGCTGATGAGTTCCGAAATAAGCGGAATTCCCATAAAACCTGCATTGGTGAATATTGTGGAGTATCTTAAAATAACCTGATGCTTCTCGGATGCTTTTTTATAAAGCATTTTGCCGACAAAGTAATAACCGATATGCAAAACAGCCGAGAAAACCAAAACACAGGCCGAGGTTATGAGTATTCTTTTCGAAAACGGCGCATCAAGAAAGCTGTAAATTATCATTGCAGGCTGTGTGAGGTATATTACCACATCCGAAAAGCCCTTAGCAAGGTTTCCGTCAGCCTTTTTAGTCAATCTTAAAATAACACCCAAGACTATCATTACCGAAAGTAACAATACCTTTTGTACAAGCACATCCAATCCATACATAATCCTATCACCTGACATCCTTTTGTATTATATTATAATACACTAATTATAGGCGGTTTTCAATAGGCAGTTGTACGTTTTTGATGTGTTTTTAACAAGGTATTCCGTTGTCGGCGAATATAGATAGTAAAAAAGTGTAAAGGTTAGTAGAATAATCTGTTTCTTGGAAAAGTCACAATTATTCGATTGACATTTTCATTATGGTATGTTTTACTATGTTTAGAGTATCAAGTTATTTAAGAAAATGGAATTTGATATGAAAAGAACATTAGCTTTGAATTTCGTGTTCGTATTGTGTTTTTCTCTGTATATCGGTTGCGGTGATACCGAGGATGCTAATTCCGTTACAAACTCCAATGCCGATTCGGAAAGCATTTTTTCGACCGAAGACGTGAAATTCACCGAAGATAACGGTGAATCGAGGTATAGCATTGTCCGTCCTAAAGATGATGCAGAGGACGACCCCGTATGGCAGAATTCCAACAACTTCCAGATTGACTACGTTCATATTTATCAGTTGGACAAAGAGGACCACGAGGTTATTTATTGGAAAGAATAACTGACCAACATCTGACTAACAAAATAACCCCCTGACCAAGAGGTCAGGGGGTTATTTTGTTAATGATTCAACGGAACCCAAGGACCGAATCCTTGATCTTCTTCTTTTGGCTCATATCCGGGGATAGTGGGGTCGCCACTGATGGTTTCTGCGGCTAAGTTAGCATCGCTTTCTAACGATTCTACAAGAAATTGGGGCTTTGCATAATCCTTACTCATCACGATTACTCCTTTCAAAGATGTATTTACCATATATCACTTTCATTTTAAATCTTTATCATACTAAATGCAAGTAATATTTTTAATTTTCGAAAATATTACGCGTTACGCTTCAAAAAATCGGATTGGTTTAGATGGCTGCAAAAATATGTAGTAAAAAACGAAAAACCTCGTTCTTTTGAACGAGGTTTGTTGGAGCTGTTAGGCAGACTCGAACTGCCGACCTCATCCTTACCAAGGATGTGCTCTACCACCTGAGCCATAACAGCACTGCTGACAACGTTATGTATTTTACTATAATATCATACCGTTGTCAAGAACTTTTTTTAAAAAATTGAAAAAATTTGAAAATATGTATTATTTATCACGAAGCAGTTTGTTAAGCTCTTCCATAAAGGTGCTCAAATCCTTAAACTGACGGTAAACACTTGCAAAACGAACGTATGCAACCTCGTCCAACTCTTTGAGTTTTTCCATAACAAGCTCGCCGATAGCATCACTTGTCACCTCGCGGTCGAGAGAGTTCTGTAGTCTAGACTCGATATCGTCAACAGCACGTTCAATATCGTTGATGGAAACAGGACGCTTTTCGCAAGCCTTGAGCATACCGTTGATAAGCTTGTCGCGGTTAAATACCTCACGCGATTTATCCTTCTTGATAACGATAATGGGCAGACTTTCGATGATTTCGTATGTAGTGAAACGCTTCTGACACTTCAAGCATTCTCTTCTGCGACGGATGCGTTCGCCCTCGTCGGTAGGACGGGAGTCGATAACCTTACTTTCCTCAAATGCGCAATACGGACACTTCATTTTTTACCACTCCTAAAGAGTATTTTGTATATTCCAAATGCATTATACCATAAATATTGTGATTTAACAAGAAAAATTTTCAAATCAATAAAGATAGTTAAACAAATTGTAATAGTAAGTGCGATGAAATTAATCATTAAGTTCGCAAAATTAAATGATTATTTACAAAATAACAGTTGTAAAATGTGTTCAGATTTAGTAAAATAAAGATCATAAAGATAAACTAGGCTGAGTGTAAGCCTTCATGAAAGGATTTTTGACTATGAGTTTTAATCAGTTGGACAAGCCTCAGGCAGGCGAGGTTGTAGCAGTTATGCACACTACAATGGGTGATATTTCCATCCGTCTTTTCAAGGATAAGGTTGAGCGTACCGTTACTAACTTTGTTGAGCTTTCCAAAAAGGGCTATTATAACGGACTTATCTTCCATCGTGTTATCAAGGATTTTATGATTCAGGGTGGTGATCCCACCGGCACCGGTTGTGGTGGTGAAAGCATATACGGTGAACGTTTTGAGGACGAGTTTGACCCCGACCTTCACAACATCAAGGGTGCTTTGTCGATGGCAAACGCTGGACCCAACACCAACGGCAGTCAGTTCTTTATCGTTCAGGCTTCCGAGGTTCCCGAGGGTATGCTCGAACAGATGAGAGGTATGGCCGACCGCGGATTCCCCGAAAATGCTGTCAAGGCTTACGAGACCTTGGGCGGTACTCCTTGGCTTGATTTCAGACATTCGGTATTCGGTCAGGTTTTCGAGGGAATGGATATTGTCGATGCCATTGCCAACGTTAAGACCAACGGCTCTGACCGTCCCTTGGAGGATGTCAAAATCGTTTCGATTGATATTCAGGAATAATCAAAATAATAATTTTAAAAGAGGTAAGAAAGATGAAAAGAATTCTTGCACTTGTTTTAAGCCTTGTGCTTATGTTCAGCCTTGTGGCTTGTGGCGGTGAAGACACCGATACCGTAAGCTCCAACGACTCTAATGCTAACGTCAGCGCAACAATGGGTAAATTGCCTGCAAATCCTCCTACAAAGCCTGCTAAAACCGAAGCGGGTGAAAACGGTTCGAGAACCGATGACCCCGTAGGCTTCCAGCTTGAGCTTCCCGAGGTGGGGGAGAAGATAGTTGTTTTTGAAACCTCAAAGGGCAACATCTATATGCGTTTGTTCCCCGAGAGTGCACCTATCACTGTAACCAACTTTGTCGGTCTTGTTGAGGCAGGATATTATGACGGAATCACCTTCCACCGTGTAATCAACGACTTTATGATTCAGGGCGGTGACCCCGAGGGTACAGGTATGGGAGGAGAGTCCGTTTGGGGAGGTAGCTTCGAGGACGAGTTCAACGCAAATCTTCTCAATATCCGCGGTTCGCTTTCTATGGCTAACTCGGGCGCCAATACCAACGGCAGTCAGTTCTTTATCAATCAGAGTTCAACTCCCGTAAGCAAGGCAAATTATGATTATGATACAATTTACAATCAGTACGTTGAAGAATACGGTGATGAGATAAAGGCAGAGTACGAGAATAATAAGGATAAGTACCCCGAATATGCCGATGCAGAAGAATATATGAACGAACTTATTGATTATAATATTGTCAAAAGCGTCGGTATTCTTGGTAAAGACGTTTCCAAGGAGGCTTGGGAGCTTTATCGCAAGCACGGTGGAAATATTCACCTTGACGGTGCTTTTAAGGGCGGTTACGGCGGACATTCCGTATTTGCTCAGGTTTTCTCGGGTATGAGTGTTGTTGATGCTATTGCTGCGGTTGAGGTTGATTCCTTTGATAAGCCTTTGGACACAGTTTATATTTTGAAAGCTTACACCACCACCGTTACCGAAGATATTCTTGCACTTGCAGACCCTGTAGCCGATGATGACGATGCTATCGTTGTCCCTAACTAAAACATTTTAGAAAGCGGTTTGAATTTTCACATTCAAACCGCTTTTTTCGAGGGTGAATTTCTGCCAAAAATTTCTCAAAAATGGACTTGAGGTTCTTGACAAATTTGTGTCTTTGTGGTAGAATGTCAAAAATAAGATTTTGAGGGCTTTGCGCCGGCAAGATTTTTGAAAAAACAGCTTTCAAGCCTTGCCAATGGTGGCAGGGCTTTTTATAAGGAGTAACCAATGAATTTGACCATCAAGAAATGTCTTGAATATAAAAGTGGCATAGTCGTCAGAACCGATGATAGACAAATCGTTTCCGACGGTAGAGGTGCCGCTATTTCTATTTTTAATGGTATTGTTGTTCCGGCTTTTTGTGATGTACACGTACATCTTCGAGAGCCGGGATTTTTTTATAAAGAAACCATCAAGTCGGGAACTGTGGCTGCGGCAAGGGGAGGATACACCGATGTGTTCTCAATGCCGAACTTAAATCCCGTGCCCGACAGTGTTGAAAATATGAAGCAACAGCTTGATATAATCGAGAAGGATGCTGTCATCCGCGTTCATCCTTATGCATCCATCACGGTTGGTCAAAAGGGTGAGGAACTTTCGGATTTCGAGGGGCTTGCACCGATTTCCGCTGCCTTTTCAGATGACGGACGTGGTGTGCAGGACAGAGATATGATGCGTGATGCAATGCTCAAGGCCAAGGCACTCGGCAAAATGATAGTGGCCCATTGCGAGGATAACGCATTGCTTTTCGGCGGATACATTCACGACGGTGAATATGCCAAGGCCCACGGTCACAGAGGTATCTGCAGTGAAAGTGAGTGGGGTCCCATTAAGCGAGATATTGAACTGCTTAAAGAAACGGGTGCTGCTTACCACGTCTGCCACGTTTCCACAAAGGAAAGCGTTGAACTGATAAGAAAAGCCAAGGCCGAGGGTGTGGATATAACCTGCGAAACAGGTCCTCATTACCTTGTGCTTGACGATAGTTGCCTTAAAGAGGATGCACGTTTTAAAATGAATCCGCCCTTGCGTTCAAAAGAGGACCGAGAGGCCTTGATTGAAGGTATTTTGGACGGTACCGTTGATATGATAGCAACCGACCATGCACCCCACAGTGCTGAGGAAAAGGGCAGAGGACTTGAAAAGAGCCTTATGGGTGTTGTAGGATTAGAAACAGCATTCGCGGTTATGTATACCGAGTTTGTTAAAACGGGTATTATGACGCTTGAAAAACTTGTTGAGTTGATGGCAATAAACCCGAGAAAACGCTTCGGATTGCCCGAAACCGATGACTTCTGCGTTTTTGACGTAAGTGAAGAATACGAGATCGACCCCGAGGAATTCGTCTCAATGGGTAAGAGTACTCCGTTCAAGGGTAAAAAGGTATTCGGTAAATGTATGCTAACCGTTTGTGACGGTAAGACGGTATACAGTGCTAAATAAGTTTAAAATTAAAGTTTATATAGATTTTTGGAGGAAGAAAAAATGGCAAAGAGAACAGACATAAAAAAAATTCTTATTATCGGATCAGGCCCTATCGTTATCGGTCAGGCTGCCGAGTTTGACTATGCAGGCACTCAGGCTTGCTTAGCATTGAAGGAGGAGGGCTACGAGGTTGTACTTTGTAACTCCAACCCTGCTACAATTATGACCGACACCACCATTGCCGATAAGGTTTATATGGAGCCTTTGACCTTGGAATATATGGCCAAGATTCTCCGTTATGAGCGTCCCGATGCTATTGTTCCCGGTATCGGCGGTCAGACAGGTTTGAACCTTGCAATGCAGTTGGAGAAAAAGGGTGTTCTCAAAGAGTGCGGTGTTGAATTGCTTGGTACCTCGAGCGTGAGTATCGAACGTGCTGAGGACCGCGAAATGTTCAAGGAGCTTTGCCAGTCTATTGGTGAGCCCACCATTCCTTCCGAAATTACCTATAATATTGAAGAAGCCAAAGAGGCTGCAGCCCGTATTGGTTATCCCGTTGTATTGCGTCCTGCATTTACCCTTGGTGGTACAGGCGGTGGCTTTGCTTATAACGAAGAAGAACTTATCGAAATCGGTCTTAACGCATTCAAACTTTCGCCCGTTTCGCAGGTTCTTATTGAAAAGAGTGTTCGCGGTTATAAGGAAATCGAGTTTGAGGTTATGCGTGACTCTAACGACCACGCAATTACCATCTGCGGTATGGAAAATATCGACCCTGTTGGTGTTCACACCGGTGACTCGGCCGTTGTTGCACCTATTATGACCCTTAACGACCACGACCTCAAGATGCTCAACGATAGTGCCATAAAACTTATCAAGGAGCTTAAAATCGAGGGTGGATGTAACGTTCAGTTTGCTTTGAACCCCAATTCGAGTGAGTATTACCTCATCGAGGTCAACCCCCGAGTATCCCGTTCTTCAGCTTTGGCTTCCAAGGCTTCGGGCTACCCAATAGCCCGTGTTACCGCCAAGATTGCCGTTGGTATGGCTTTGGAGGATATCAAGATTGCTAACACCAATGCTGCTTTCGAGCCTCAGCTTGACTATGTTATTGCCAAACTTCCCAGATTCCCGTTTGATAAGTTCACCTCTGCTTCCAACCAGCTTGGCACACAGATGAAGGCAACCGGTGAGATTATGGGTATCGGTTCTAACCTTGAAGAAGCTCTCTTGAAGGGTACCCGTTCACTTGAAATCGGTGTAAACCATATCTATCACTCCAAGTTTGACAATATGAGCGTTGACGAGCTTAAAGAGTATATCAATGAGTTCCGTTCCGATAACCTCTTTGCTATCGCAGAGCTTCTTGCACGTGATGTTTCTATCGAGGAAATCCACGATATTACTATGATTACTCCTTACTTCCTCGAGTCTATCAAGAAAATCGTTGATATGGAAGAAACCCTCAAGGCACACGTTAAGGATAAGGAAATCCTGCTTGCCGCCAAGAAGATGGGTTTCAGCGATAAGTATGTTGCCCGTATGTGGAAATGTGATGAGCTTGACGTTTATAATTTCCGTAAGGAAAATCACCTCCGTCCTGTTTTCAAGATGGTTGATACCTGTCACACAGGTGCATATATTCCTTACTTCTATTCGTCTTATTCCGATGAAAACGCATCGGTTCTTACCGATAAGAAAAAGATTGTTGTTTTGGGTGCAGGTCCTATCCGTATTGGTCAGGGTGTTGAGTTCGACTACTCTACCGTTCACGCCGTAACCACCATCAAGAATTCGGGTTACGAGGCTATTATCATCAACAACAACCCCGAAACCGTTTCGACCGACTATACAACCGCCGACAAGCTCTATTTTGAGCCTCTTACTCCCGAAGATGTTATGAACATTATCGAGTTCGAGCAGCCCGAGGGTGTTGTAGCATCGCTTGGAGGTCAGACCGCTATTAACCTTGCTCAGCCTTTGACCGACCGTGGTGTTAAGATTATCGGTACCGATTGCGCTGCTATCGATAAGGCAGAGGATAGAAACGCATTTGAAAACCTTTTGAATGAGCTTGATATCCCGAGAGCAAAGGGTCAGGCTGTCACCAAGATGGAGGACGGTATCAAGGCTGCTGCCGAGATTGGCTATCCCGTTCTTGTTCGTCCCAGTTTTGTTCTGGGTGGTAGGGCAATGCAGATTGTTGCCAACGAGGAGCAACTCCGTCACTACCTCAAGACTGCCGTTGAAATAGATGAGGACAAGCCCGTTCTTGTTGATAAATATATCGAAGGCCGTGAGGTTGAAATTGACGCTATCTGCGACGGACGTAACGTTTTTGTTCCCGGTATTATGGAGCTTGTTGAGCGTACCGGTGTTCACTCGGGCGACTCTATAAGCGTTTATCCCTCGTTCAGCATTTCCGATAAGGTCAAGGGTATTATCTTGCAGTATGCCAAGAAGCTTGGCCTCGGAATCGGCATCGTAGGTCTTTACAATATTCAGTTCATCGTTGATAAGGACGATAACGTATTTATCATTGAGGTTAACCCCCGTTCTTCAAGAACCGTTCCGTTCCTTTCCAAAGCAACAGGCTACAGCCTTGCCGATATCGCAACCGAGTGTATCCTTGGTAAGAGCCTTAAGGAGCAGGGTATCTTCGATATCTACCCCGAGGAGAAAAAGCGTTGGTATGCCAAGGCACCTGTTTTCTCATTCAACAAGATTCGCGGACTTGATGCATACCTCTCACCCGAAATGAAGTCCACCGGTGAAGCAATCGGCTATGACGATAAACTCAACCGTGCATTGTATAAGGCTTTGCAGGCATCGGGTATGCATTTACAGAACTACGGTACTGTTTTTGCCACTATTGCCGACCGCGATAAGGATGAGGCACTGCCTCTCATCCGCCGTTTCTATAACCTCGGATTTAACATTGAAGCAACCAAGGGTACTGCCGAGTTCTTGAAGAAGAACGGCATCCGCACCCACGTTTTGGGCAAGATCAGTGACGGTTGTGAGGAGATTCCCGAGGCACTCCGTCAGGGTCACATTGCTTACGTTATCAATACCAAGGACCCCGGTGATACCAACAACGGCAACGATGGTCATCAGATCCGTCAGTTGTCAACCGAGAACAACGTCACCATTTTCACGGCACTTGATACCGTTAAGGTTCTGCTTGACGTTTTGGAAGAAACCACTCTCTGCGTATCTACCATTGACGCATAATAGGTGAAATAATGAAACAAGGTATTTTTGAAATTATCGAAAACCGTATGATAGCCAAAAACACCTACCTTATGGTGTTAAAGGGCGATGTTTCGGATATCACGGCTTCGGGTCAGTTTATCAATATAAAATTGGATGGCTTTTTCCTTCGCAGGCCTATTTCGGTCTGCGATTGTGAGGGCGATACCGTCACAATAATCTACAAAGTAGTAGGCAAGGGCACCGAGGTTATGGCCAAGATGCAAGCAGGTGAAAGATTAGACGTGTTGACCGGTCTTGGCAATGGTTATGATTTGTCAAAATCGGGTGACAGACCCGTTTTGCTTGGTGGCGGTGCAGGTGTTCCGCCAATGTATATGCTTTGCCGACTGCTGATTGCAGAAGGCAAAAAGCCTTCGGTCATCTTAGGCTTCAACACCAAGGAAGAGGTTTTCTTTGAGGAGGAGTTCAAGGCCTTGGGTGCAGACGTTACCGTCACTACTGCCGACGGAAGCGTTGGTTTGAAGGGCTTTGTTACCGATGCGATGAAAACTATGGATTATACATATTTTTATACTTGCGGTCCCGAACCGATGCTCAAGGCTATCGACAAAACTGCTGTTACAAGCGGTCAGTTGAGCTTTGAGGAACGTATGGGATGCGGATTTGGTGCTTGTATGGGTTGCTCGTGCAAGACCAAATACGGTAACAAGCGTATCTGTAAGGACGGTCCCGTTCTGGAAAGAGAGGAAATAATATGGTAAACACTAAGGTGACACTTTGCGGTGTCGAGATGGATAATCCTGTTATTCCTGCTAGCGGTACGTTCGGTTTTGGCTATGAATTTGCCGAGATTTACGATATCAACTGCCTTGGAACGTTCTCGTTCAAGGGTACTACCAAAGACCCTCGTTTCGGTAATCCCACTCCGAGAATTGCCGAGTGCGATTCAGGTATGATCAACGCTGTCGGTTTGCAGAATCCGGGTGTTGACAAGGTTTTGAGCGAAGAACTCCCTAAACTGAAAAAGTGCTTCCATAAGCCCGTTATGGCCAACGTCAGCGGATTTTCGGTTGAGGATTATGCTTGTACCGTTGAAAAATTGGATGCAGAGAGTCAGATTGGCTGGTTTGAGATCAACGTTTCCTGCCCCAACGTTCACGGTGGCGGTATGAGCTTTGGCACAAGCCCTGAGGCAGCAGCAGAGGTAACTCGCGCCTGCCGTAAGGTTACTAAAAAGCCTTTGCTTATCAAACTTTCACCTAACGTTACCGATATTGTGTCGATAGCCAAGGCCTGCGAGGATGCAGGTGCCGACGGTATCAGTATGATTAACACAATGCTCGGTATGAGAATAGATTTGAAAACCAAAAAGCCGATTATCGCCAACAAAATGGGCGGATTTTCAGGCCCTGCAATTAAACCTGTGGCTTTGAGAATGGTTTATCAGGTTTATGATGCCGTAAAGATTCCGATTGTCGGAATGGGCGGTATCTCTACTGCCGAGGACGTTATCGAAATGATGCTTGCAGGTGCAACCGCAGTCCAGGTTGGTGCTGCCAACCTTGTCGATCCCTATGCTTGCAAGGATATTATCGAGAAACTGCCCGAGGTTATGGTAAAATACGGAATTAATGATTTAAAAGATATTATTGGAGGCGCTCATAATGGGTAAGGACGTTATTATTGCATGTGATTTCGCAAGTAAAGAGGCTTGTCTTTCATTCTTGGACAAGTTCACGGGAAGAAAGCCGTTTGTTAAGATTGGTATGGAGCTTTTCTATGCCGCAGGTCCCGAAATTGTTCGCGAAATAAAACTCAGAGGTCACAAGATTTTCCTTGACCTTAAACTTCACGATATCCCCAACACCGTTAAAAAGTCGATGGCTGTTTTGTCCAACCTCGACGTTGATATGACTAATCTGCACGCAGGCGGTACAATTTCTATGATGCAAGCAGGTCTTGAGGGTCTTACCCGTGCCGATGGCACAAGACCTTTGCTTATTGCCGTTACTCAGCTGACCTCTACCGACCAGGAGAGAATGGAAAACGACCTGCTCATTAAAGAGCCTATCGATAAGGTTGTTATGCACTATGCTCACAACGCTATGGTAGCAGGTCTTGACGGTGTTGTTTGCTCACCTCTTGAGGCAGGCAAGGTTCACGAAACCTGCGGACAGAAGTTCCTCACCGTTACACCCGGTGTTCGTTTCGCTGACGGTGACGTTGGCGACCAAAAACGTGTTATGACCCCCGCCGAAGCTAAAAAGATTGGTTCCGACTACATTGTTGTCGGACGTCCTATCACCGCTGCAGAGGATCCTGTGGCTGCCTACATGCGTTGTGTTGATGAGTTTTGCGATTAATTAATGTCTAAGTTGTAAATCATAGGGTTTGTTTAAAATGACTGCCAAAAATCAATCTTTAAGTTTAAAGGAGAATGGGAAATGGAAAGCTATAAGAGAGAATTTATAAAGTTTTTGGAGAGTGCAGGTGTTTTAAAGTTTGGCGACTTTACCGCAAAGTCGGGACGTAAGATTCCTTACTTCATCAACGCAGGCGATATCAAGACAGGTGACCAGATTTCAAAGCTTGGTGAGTTTTATGCCAAAGCATATTTTGAAAAGGTCGGCAACAAAAAGACTGTTCTTTACGGACCTGCTTACAAGGGTATTCCCATAGCAGTTTCGGTTGCTTGCGCATTATCCAAAGAAGGTCTTGATGTACCTTTCTTCTTCAACCGTAAAGAGGAAAAGGACCACGGCGAGGGCGGTGTATTTGTAGGTTATAAGCCCAAAGAAGGCGAGGAAATCGTCATTGTTGAGGACGTTATCACCGCAGGTACCGCAATCAGAGAAAGTATGGCAATCCTGTCGGGTCTTGAGGGCACAAAGGTTGCCGCAACCTTCGTTATGGTTGACCGTAAAGAAAAGGGTCAGACCGAGAAGAGTGCAATGGCCGAGGTTGGCGAGGAATTCGGTTTCCCTGTATATTCGGTTGTTGACGTTTACGATATTATCGAGTATCTTGAGGAAGACCCCAAAAACAAGGAAAACGTTGACCGCATCAAGGCTTACCTTGCTATTAACGGCGCAAAGGCATAATTAAATAAAGCAAAACATTATAGAAAGGCTGACCAAAATGAGAAGTCTTATCAGTATTCTAGATCTTAGTGTTGCCGAAATCGACGAGCTTGTAGCAACTGCTAAGGGTATTATCGAAAACCCCAAAAAGTATAGTGAGGTTTGCCACGGCAAAAAGTTGGCAACCCTGTTTTTCGAGCCTTCAACTAGAACCCGTTTGAGCTTTGAGGCTGCTATGTATGAGCTTGGCGGCAACGTTATCGGATTCTCCGATGCCAACAGTTCATCGGCTTCAAAAGGTGAAAGTGTTGCCGATACCGCAAAGGTTATTTCCTGCTATGCAGATATTATTGCAATGCGTCATCCCAAAGAGGGTGCACCGTTGGTTGCTTCGATGAATGCATCCATTCCCGTTATCAATGCAGGTGACGGCGGTCATAACCACCCCACGCAGACCTTGGCTGATATTCTGACCATCCAGCGTGAAAAGGGTAGACTTGACAATCTTACCGTGGGCTTCTGCGGTGACCTTAAATTCGGACGTACCGTTCATTCTCTTATCGAGGCTATGTCCCGTTACGAGGGTATTAAGTTTGTACTTATTTCACCCGATGAGCTTAAGCTTCCCAGCTATATCAAGAGCGACGTCATCAAGAAGCACGGTATCGAGTATGTTGAAACCACCGATTTAGAGGCCGTTATGCCAGAACTCGATATTCTTTATATGACCCGTGTTCAGGGAGAGCGTTTCTTCAATGAGGAGGATTATCTCCGCTTGAAGGATAGTTATATTCTGACTCCCGAAAAGCTTAAGACCGCAAAGCCCGATATGGCAATTCTGCATCCTCTGCCGAGAGTAAACGAAATAAGCGTTGCAATCGATGCTGATCCCAGAGCCGCTTATTTCAGACAGGTTCTCAATGCAAAATATATGAGAATGGCATTGATAATGAAGCTTTTGGAGGTGCAGGCATAATGATGAACATTAATCCTATCAAAAATGGTATTGTTATCGACCATATCACCGCAGGCAAGGCAATGCGCATCTATAAACTGCTTGACCTTGATAAGCTTGATTGCTCGGTTGCCATCATCAAGAACGTTGAAAGCGGACGTATGGGCAAGAAGGATATTGTCAAGATCGACTCGGATTATGAGATCGACATTGACGTACTTGGCTATATCGATGCAGGAGTCACCGTAAATGTTATCAAAAACGGTGATATCATTGAGAAAAAGGCGGTTGAGCTGCCTAAAAAGCTTACCAACGTTATTTTCTGCAAGAACCCCAGATGCATCACCACCTGCGAGCAGGAATTGCCCCATATATTCAACCTGACCGATAAGGAAAACAAGGTTTACCGTTGTCTTTACTGCGAAACCAAGGCAAAGAATCTGTAAACCGTTAAATTGCATAGAATAGAAAAGGCTCCCCTTGGACGATCAAGGGAAGCCTTTTATCTTTTTTTACTTTGTTTAACTTTAAAGGTCTATAAGCTCCTTTATCATATTGGCGTAGGTTGTGCCGTCGTCGTAATCCTTGCAGGCGTAATGAGTATGAGTACCGTGCATAAGACGGAACATAACCTTATCCATATCATAACCAAAATGACGCAGGGTGGACATCACTAACATTGTCTGCTCATAGCGGTTTTTCATATCATTGTCAGATACGATAAAGGCCATTTTGGGGTATTCTTTCTCGGTGCCGATATAGTAAAGCGGTGCAGTTTCATCAACGATAACACGGCGATGGTCAATACTACTGTATTTCAAAACATTGAAATGTGCGGTGGGCTGACCCGCATCGTGGAAATAACCCGAGATCGCATCGGCTTCAATTCCAACAGCGGAAAGCCAACGACGGTCGAAGCAAAGCATCATCGAAAGATAACCGCCTGCCGACGAACCGCCGATGTAGATACCCTCGCATTTGCCGTAATTTGCGATGTTGTCCTTTACCCATTTTACTGCCGATGCACAATCCTCAATAAAATCGGGGTATTTGGCATTGGGGTACATACGGTACTCAACCGAAACGCTTGCAACACCCAAACCGCAAAGCTTTTCGGCAATATGCTTAAAGCTTTTGCGGCTGCCGTGCTCAAAACCGCCACCATGAAAATGAACGTAAACGGGGAAGCTGTCACAATCGGGCGTGTAAATGTCAAGTAACTGCATGTTGGTTGCATTTTCAACGTAAGGGATGTCAAAAAAGGTTTTCATAAATATCACTCCTTATTTTGTTCGGCAATCTTATCCAATTTTTTGTTGCGGAAATAGAGCAACATATCAATTGAAACAAAGATAAAGTTGGTTATGTATATGAGCAGAACGTACCATTTGGAAGAAAATTCGGTCATATAGCTTGGGTTGATAATTTTTGAAATGATACCGGAAATGTAGCCTAAAAAGATCAGCATCAAGAACACAATGCTTTTGCCCTTGGCTGTGTGGGTTTTGTAAGAACGAAAGGTACTTATCGGCCAGGATATTCCAAACAAAACCATCATCTCGATTTCAAAAAATTCAAAATGTTCAAGCATTAATAATCACTCCTTTGAGATGATTATAATACAACATTTACCGAATTGTAAACAATGTAATCTTGTGAGGTTACTATACATTGACAGTTATAGTAAGGTGTGATAGAATAGTCACTGAAGGAATATTTTTGCAGGGACCTGCCTTCAGGACGGTCGTTGGAACGACGGGGGCGTCATTCCCTACACAAGGATGGTAAAATAACCTATGGAATTACTGCAACTGACTTACTTTTGTGATGCGGCCGAAACCGAGAATTTCAGCAAAACTGCGTTGAAATTCAATGTTCCTGCATCAAATATTTCACAAACGATACGCCGTTTGGAGGAGGAACTCGGTACAAAGCTGTTTGACCGCCGAGCAAATAAAGCAAGCCTGAACGAAGCAGGACGCTTGTTTTATAATAGCGCAAAATCGGCTTTGATGTCAATAGAGGAGGGGAAATTACGGTTAAACGACCTGAAGGATTCGGTTTCGGGCGAGGTGAAACTGCTTACTCTTACAAGCCGAAATATCGTGGCCAAGGCTATCGGAAATTTCAAGGAAAAATACCCTAACACGGTATTTTCGGTCAGCCACCGACTTGAAAACAACGATGGAGATTTTGATCTGATCATAAGCGACCAACCGCCGTTTGAGCGTCAGATGCAACGACGGCTCTTAATAACCGACAGGATGATGCTTGCGGTCAAGAAAAACAGCAAATGGGACAGGGAGGATATCAGTCTTTCCGAGTTAAGCTCTGCACGTTTTATTTCGATGTATTCAAGCCACAGTCTAAACAGAATAGCGTATAAAATGTGTGCGGATGTGGGTTTCAAGCCAAATATTGCAATTCAAAGCGATGACCCCTATTATATGAGAAAATATATAGAACTCGGAATGGGAGTTGCTATTGTTCCGAATGTTTCGTGGCAGGGCTTGTTTTCGGATGACGTTGTGCTGAGAAATATCGGAAATTTCACGCGTGAAACCTATATTTTCAGCGATCCCGAAAAGTATATGCCTTCCGTAGTAAGGCTGTTTTTGGATGAACTTACATCGGCTTGCGATGCACTGTAACAAAAAACCTCACAAATCGAAAAAATACCCCATAAAATAATGGGGTTGATTTTTTGAGCGGTATGCTTTAAAATGAAATTACAGATATTCTGTTTTATAAAAAAACGAAGGTAGTGTTATGTTCAATAAAAATCTTAAAAATCCACCGAAAAAGTACCGTCCTGCACCGTTCTGGTCGTGGAATGAAAAGCTTGATGTTGAGGAAACCGTCCGTCAGGTAAGAGAGATGGAAGAGGTTGGCATCGGCGGATATTTTATGCATGCACGTGGAGGCTTGCAGACCGAGTACCTTTCCGACGAGTGGTTTGATAACGTAAAGGCCACGGTCCGCGAAGGTAAGAAGCTCAAAATGGAGTCCTGGGGCTACGATGAAAATGGTTGGCCGAGTGGATTCGGCTCAGGTGCTGTTAATGGATTGGGTCTTAAATATCAGCAGAAGTATCTCCGTTCAGAAGAAACCGATTCGGCAGTTCAGAACGACAACACCATTATAAACGTGCCCTTGAACGGAAAAAATATACATATTTACTATGACGTAAACCCGTTCTACGTTGATACCCTGGACGGTGAGGTTATTTCGGAGTTTATCCGCATAACTCACGAGGCTTATAAGGATACTTTGGGTGATGAATTCCACGATATGTCAGGATTTTTCACCGATGAGCCTCAGATTTCCCGTAACGGATATCCTTGGTCGTTTATACTTGAAAAAGAGTATATGAAGGCCTACGGTGAGGCCTTGGCACCCAAGTTGGTTGACCTTTTCTACGATACCGAAACCTCTACCGAGACTAAGTATAAATATTGGAAGCTCGTTAGTGATTTGTTCTCCGAGAACTTTATGAACAACATCTATAAGTGGTGCTCTGAGAACGGCAGTGCTTTGACCGGTCACTTGGTTATCGAGGAGGGTTTATGGGCGCACGTTATGTCTAACGGTACCTGTATGCCTCATTATGAGTATATGCACATTCCCGGTATGGACCATCTTGGACGTAGCCTTAATTCCATCCAGTGTCAGATGCAGCTGTGCTCGGTAGCACATCAGCTTGGCAAAAAGCAGATTTTGTCCGAAACTTTTGCACTTTGCGGCTGGAACGTAAGCTTTGAGGAGCTTCGTTGGATTTATGAGCATCAGATGGTGCACGGTGTAAACTACCTCTGTCAGCATCTTGAGGGCTACACATTGAGAGGTATCAGAAAGCGTGACTATCCCGCAACACTGTTTAAGCAGCAGCCTTGGTGGGGTGACTATCGTACCTTTAACGATAAGGTAAGCCGTATTGGTATGCTGATTGCCGAGGGTAAGATTGAACACGAGATTCTTGTACTGCACGTTGCCGATTCGGCTTGGGCTAACTTTGATATTAAATCGCCCAACTATTCTCAGGTGCTTGTCGGCAATATGATTGATACTCAGAAGCGCCTCGAACACGCACAGTTGCAGTATCACCTTGGCGATGCCACCATTATGCAACGTCACGCCAAGGTTGAAAACGGTAAAATCAACATCGGAACACAGAATTATTCCGTTGTTGTTGTTCCTCCCTGTGAGTGTTTGGCTTCTAACACCGTAAAACTGCTCAAGGAGTTCAAGGGGCAGGGCGGTTTGGTTATCTTTACCGAGCTTGTTCCCTTCATGATTGACGGTAAAAAAACCGATGAGGTTATAGAATTTGCTAAGACCTGTGTAAACGTTGACCACAAGGATGTTGCAACCGTTATCCCCGAATCTTACAGAAAGATTACCCTTGATTATGAGGGTGATCATTTCGCACAGCCCATTATCACTGCTGTACGTCGCTTTGACGAGCAGAAAATGACAATGTACTACCTCTATAATCCCGAGTACGTAAGACACAACGTGGTTGCTACCGTAAAGGGTAAGAGTGTTGCCGAGTTCAACACCGTAACGGGTGAGGAAGAAGCCGTTGTATTTGATAAGAACGGTGACAGCATTAATATTGAATGTACCGTTTACGAGCGTGGCTCGGTTGTTCTGTTCGTTTATGATGAGGATGTTAAGGCGTCGGCAGTCAAGTGCGAAAAAGTATTGAATCCCTTGACCTTTGAGGGTGAGTGGGAAATCGAGGCCGACGATAACGCTTTGACCCTTGATTATTGCGACGTTTACTTTGATGGCGAGCTTGCTTATGAGAATCTTCCCGTCAGTGACGTTCAGGAAAAGGCCATAGCCTTCGGTCGTAAGGTCAATACCAAGGTTGTGTTCAAGTTCAACGTTCAGAAGGCCGCATTTACCAAGTTCGATTTGGTTGTTGAAACCCCCGAGATTTTTGAGATAGTTGTCAATGGCAACGAGGTTGAAAAAAAGGTTACAGGCTACTATCACGATACCTCCTTCAAGACCATTGACATTGCGAAGTATATAAAAGAGGGTATTAACAATATCGCTCTCACCTGCGATTTTGTACAGAGTGATTCAGTCTACGAAAACTGCAAGAAATCACTCAAGTTTGAGTCTGAAAGGAACAAGTTGAGCTATGATATGGAGATTGAGGCTATCTACGTTAAGGGTGATTTCGCAGTCCGTACCAAGGATGCTTTCCGTAACGTTGAGCGTTGCGGAATTGTCACCAACGGTCGATTCTATATCACCGAGGCTCCCAAAACCGTTAAGGTCGGTGCCCTTGCACAGCAGGGCTATCCCTTCTTTGCAGGCAGTATGACCTTTAAAAAGACCGTGAACCTCACTGCCGATGAAATCAAGGACCGTTCAATAAAATTCCAGAAGCTTTGCTCAACCGTTACCAAGGTCAAGGTTAACGGCAAGGATATGGGTAAGATTATGTGGCAACCCTATGAGGTTGATGTGACATCCGCACTTAAAGAGGGCGAGAACGTTGTCGAGATTACCGTAACGGGCAACCTCCGTAACCTGCTTGGACCTTTCCACCTCAGAGAGGGTGAGGCTTATGCCGTAAGTCCTCGCAAGTTCTTCCACGAGTCGCCTATTTGGTATCACGGTATCAACCCCGAATGGGTCGATAGCTACTGCTTTGTTGAGTTTGGTTTGGGGGTGATGATTTTATGAAGATTGTTAAATTGTTTGTAGCAATGCTGTTGGTGGTCGGAATTTTGACCACTTTGGGCTGCGATGGAGAAGGTAACAGTAACACGTTGTCAAACATAACTTCAAGCACAACACAAAGTACTGCATCAAAAGACACACAAACGGTAGATCCTGCGACCTGTAATCACACGTACACAGAGATAATCACAAGAAAGCCAAGGGTCTTGGACGTTGGTGAAAAGACCTTTACCTGCTATATATGTAAGTCCTCATACACCGAGGAGATCCCCCGATTGGATACCGACAGCTTTAAGGTGTTGGCTATTGGCAACAGCTTAACCAACGATTCCACTCAGTATCTGTGGCAAATTTTAAATAACGCAGGTATTGAAAATGTCGTTGTCGGCAGACTTTTCGAGTCGGGCTGCAGTATCAATGAGCATTGGACATATATTACCGAATTCGCCGAGGTCTACGATTATTCGGAAAGCTTTGGTAGCGGTTGGGTTCCTTATGGTAAATACAGCGTTCAGATGGCGTTGGAAAAAGAGGATTGGGATTATATAATCCTGCAGGAAACCATAGCAAGTGCTACCTACCCTAATTCATATAAAAATCTTGAAAACCTTGTGAATTTTGTAAAGACGACTAATCCCGATGCCGAGCTTGCTTGGCAGTTGATGTGGGCATATCAGGCTGAAACCGAATCACAGTGGTGCAGATACCATACAAAACAAGAGCAAGCCTTGATGTACGACCAGATTGTTTCGGTATATAAAACCTATGTCAGACACAATAAATCTATTGAGCATCTTATTCCGTCCGGTACGGCCGTACAGAATCTTAGGACCTCGTATATTGGCGATACAATTACCATCGACGGACTGCACATGACCCATTCTCACGGACGTTATCTGACTGCGTTGACGTGGTATGCTGCGCTCACGGGCGGAGACGTGGATATTATTGATTGGTATCCGTTGGATTATCCCGTGGTGGCAAATGATATCGATGTTATCCGTCGGTCGGTCAAGGATGCGATCGACAAACCGTTTGAGATTACTGAACAGGCAAAATGAGTTTACATAAACCGATAAAACCGAGAGTCTTTTGACCCTCGGTTTTTGCTTTATCTATAAAATTTTCGGTTTAGTGCAAAAGTTATGCAACAATTTTGCCAAACCTTAAATTTCCTTAAAATTTTTGTTGACTGTGGTGCTTGTTTGAGGTATAATGTTTAGAAATAAATTATAATGGATTATTATATTACTTTTATATAAACGGAGGAATAAAAAATGGCAATCTTTATTAACGAACCTTCGCATACTTTTAACGAGTATCTGCTTATCCCCGGATACTCCTCCAGCGAATGTATCCCTGCAAACGTAAGCCTCAAGACCCCTCTTGTCAAGTTCAGGAAGGGCGAGGAATCGGCCATCACCATGAACATCCCTATGGTTTCTGCAATTATGCAGTCGGTCTCGGGTGACCGTCTTGCAATCGCTTTGGCAACCGAGGGTGGTGTTTCGTTTATCTACGGCTCACAGTCGGTTGAGGACGAGGCTGCAATGGTAGCAAGGGCTAAGAACCACAAAGCAGGTTTTGTTAAGAGTGATTCCAATGTTAAGCCTACCGATACTATGGCCGACGTCGTAGCATTGAAGGAAAAGACCGGACATTCCACCGTTGCCGTTACCGATGACGGTACTGCCGACGGCAAATTGCTTGGTATCGTTACCGGCCGTGACTACCGTGTAAGCCGTATGGATCCCACAACTCCTGTTAGCGAGTTTATGACTCCGTTTGACAAGCTTATCGTAGCTAAAGAGGGTACAAGCCTTAAAGAAGCTAACGATATTATCTGGGATAACAAATTGAATTCCTTGCCCATCATCAACGACGCAGGACAGCTTTGCTATATGGTATTCCGTAAGGACTATGATACCCACAAGCAGAATCCCAATGAGTTGCTTGATGCTTCCAAGAGATACGTTGTTGGTGCAGGTATCAATACCCGTGACTATGCACAACGTGTTCCCGCACTTGTTGAGGCAGGTGCCGACGTTCTTTGTATCGACTCCTCCGAAGGTTTCTCAGAGTGGCAGAAGCTCACTACCGAGTGGCTTCGTGCTAAGTACGGTGATACCGTTAAGGTTGGCGCAGGTAATGTTGTAGACGCTGAAGGCTTCCGCTTCCTTGCTGACTGCGGTGCTGACTTTATCAAGGTTGGTATCGGCGGCGGTTCTATTTGTATCACCCGTGAGACCAAGGGTATCGGCCGTGGACAGGCTACCGCTTTGATCGAGGTCTGCAAAGCCCGTGACGAGTATTTCAAGGAAACCGGTGTTTACGTTCCCGTTTGTTCCGACGGTGGTATTGTTTATGACCATCATATCACTCTTGCACTTGCAATGGGTGCTGATTTTGTAATGCTTGGCCGTTATTTTGCAAGATTTGACGAAAGCCCCACAAACAAGGTCAACATCGGCGGTAACTATTTCAAGGAGTATTGGGGCGAGGGTTCAGCCCGTGCTCGTAACTGGCAGAGATACGACCTCGGCGGTGACAAGAAGCTCTCGTTTGAAGAGGGTGTTGACTCCTACGTTCCTTATGCAGGAACTCTCAAGGACAATGTTGCATTATCGCTTTCCAAGGTTAAGTCGACCATGTGCAACTGCGGTGCATTGACCATCCCCGAGCTTCAGCAGAAGGCAAAGCTCACCCTTGTTTCTGCAACAAGTATCGTTGAGGGCGGTGCTCACGACGTTATCCAGAAGGAAAAGAGCACAGCAATCAAATAATTAAACCAATTATTTAAAAGCTAAATAAACATAATTAAAAACGGATAGCTTCGGCCATCCGTTTTTTTGTTCACATAACCAAGGTTAATTATAGGTAAAATATTATTATTTTACTTGCAATGCAAATTGGTTTGTGTTATCATTACCTTGCGTATCTATGTATATGCAGAAAATTATATTTTATAGGAGGGGTTCTACTTTGGAACCGGACAGTTGGCCGCAGATAATTATTCTTATTATCCTTGTAGCCTTTTCGGCGTTCTTTTCGGCGTCGGAAACAGCATTCACATCACTCAACAAAATCAGGCTTAAAATGATGGCTGATGAAGGCAATCGCAGAGCCACACTTGCTTACTCGATGACCGACAATTTCGATAAAATGCTGTCCACCGTGCTTATCGGTAACAACATCGTTAATATCGCATCAGCTTCGGTTGCAACCATGCTTTTTATTGACGCTTTGAACGACGAAACTTTGGGTTCCACCTTGTCAACCGTTGTTATGACAGTGGTAATCCTTATCTTTGGTGAGGTTTCGCCTAAGAGTATTGCCAAAGAAAAGCCTGAAAAGTTTGCTTGCTTTGCCGCACCTTTTTTGAAGTTTTTGATGCTTATCTTCACACCGTTTGTAGCATTTTTTGTGGTATGGAAAAAGATGCTCAAAAAACTCTTCAAGCTTGAGAGTCAGGATGCTATCACGGGTGACGAGCTTATCAACATTGTTGATGAGGCCGAAGAAGGCGGTGGACTTGACGAAGAGGAAAGCGACCTTATCCGTTCGGCTATTTCGTTCAGTGAATGTCCCGTCGGTGATATTCTCACTCCGAGAGTTGATATGGTTGCCGTTGATAAGGCTGATAGTGTTGAAGAAATTGCCAAAGCCTTTGACGAATCCGGATTTTCAAGATTGCCCGTCTATGACGAAACCGTTGACAGTATCATCGGTGTTATACATATCCGCGATTTCAATAAGCACGTTGTGGCTAACGGTCAGCCTGTTGAGTCTATAATAAAGGATACCGTTTTTGTTGCAAAACAGATGCCTATCAGTGAACTTCTGAAGCTTCTGCAGAAGGAAAAGACCCATATGGCGGTTGTTTCCGATGAGTACGGCGGTACTATCGGTATTGCCACTATGGAAGATATTTTGGAAGAGCTTGTCGGTGAAATTTGGGACGAATATGACGAGGTTGTTGAGGAGTTTAAGGACAACGACAACGGTACCGTTACCGTTCTTTGCTCGGCTCAGGTTGAAAAAATGTTTGAGTATTTTGAGCTTGATGTCGACGAGGAATCCGAGTCGGTATCGGTTGGCGGATGGGTGCTTGAGCAACTCGGTAAAATTGCCGAAGAAGGCGATGAGTTCCAATACGAAAACCTTTACGTCAAGGTTGCTAAGGTGCAAGAACGACGCGTTATGGAAATAAATGTAACCGTTATTTCACCTGAAAAGGTTGAAGTCGAAGAAGAAAAAGAATAGTAAATATACTAAAAGCCTCCTCGGGGTCAAACCGAAGAGGCTTTGTGTTTTATACCAAAAAATCAGAAATTTGATAGCAGAATGATAATGCTCAAAATTGAGGAAAGAACGCCGAGGCTTCCGCAAATCAAACCTGCAGCACCCATACTGCGACCGGAATTCTCCTTTTTGCGAATTCCGATAATGGCAAACGAGACACACAACAAACCAAAGATAAGGCAGGTTACACAACTCGAAAGCTCACTTCCAAAGTTATACCACGAGTCGCTATCGTAAATATATTCGATACAACTTGATAATGATGTTACACCGATAAGGAATGTGATGATACCGATTGCCATTGAGGTTATATTAAAGCCCAAGCCGGGAGTCTTTTTATCTTCCTTGGGAGGCTGAGGCACAATCTGCTGAACGGGAGGACGTTGAACGTTCTGATAAGGCATATTGGGAGGATAAGGCTGTGCGGGGATATACTGACCTTGAGGTGCAACGGGTGGTTTAGGGTCGGCGGGGGTTGCAACAACTGTGTTGGTTCTGTTTTCTTCCATAGTGACTTTCCTTTCTGAATTGAAATAGATTCACACACTTGAATAGTGAATAGAATTACTGTTCTACGCTACCTTCCTCGGTTTAAGTATAGTATTTTTTAGGAAAATTGTCAAGTTAACATTGTGTAAACCAAAAATGTATAGTATAATAACAAATAATAACAAATGATTACAAAAAGCAGTAAATCGGCACTCTAAGTTTACAATTTGTTACTGAAAGTAAGAGGTGAGAACGATAGAAACCGTAAAGATACTTGAAGAAAACAAGGATTATATAGTATGCAAAAAACCGTCGGGAATTGCATCCGAGGACGGTAAGTCAGAGGGTATGCCGTCTTTGTTGGCAAACAGTGAGAATAAGCCATTGGTCGTTCACCGATTGGATAAAGAGGTTTCGGGGGTTATGGTTTTTGCAAAAACCTCACGTATGGCTAGTGAGCTTTCACGACAGATAACCGATAAAACGTTCAAAAAGGAGTATTTTGCGGTCGTTTCGGGAGAGGTTGAGGAGTATGGTGTTTTAGAGGACCTTTTGTATCACGACAGTATAAAAAACAAAACCTATACTGTAAAACGTAAACGAAAGGGAGTAAAGACTGCAAAATTGGAATTTTGGCGGTTGGGTGTATCCCAAACCGAAAACGGAGTTGTGTCATTGGTAAAGGTGAGGCTTTATACGGGGCGTACACATCAAATAAGAGTACAGTTTGCGTCCCGTCAGCATCCTATCTTAGGTGACAGAAAATACGGCTCGGAAATAAACTGTCAGATTGCTCTTTTCTCGCGGGCGATAGGCTTTAATTACAAAGGTGAGGACAAACTTTTCTTTGAACTGCCTCAAACCATATACCCGTGGGACAAATTTATAAAAAGTTTTGAAAGCTTATAAAAAATCGACAATTCGTATTGACAAATGAATTATAAGTGGTACAATAGTTAACGTGTTAATTTACGCGTTAACTATTTTTTGTAAGGGTGGTAAATATGGATAGGGCAGAACACAGTGCAAAAATCAAAAAAATGGCGGAGCTTTCCCGTCAGACCGATCGTGTTCACAGAAAACTTTTTGAAAAACACGCAGTTGAGGCGTTCGGTATTCATCGCAGTCAGCATATGATGTTGATGTATATTTCAAAAAACGAAAACGCATCTCAGCGACAGATTGCCGAAGCTTTTAACGTCAGTGCCGCAGCTGTTGCGGTTACACTCAAAAAGCTTGAATCACTTGGCTTCATCAACCGTGTATCTTCCAAGTCTGATAGTCGTCGTAATCATATCAGCATCAGTCAAAAGGGTATGGAGGTCATTGAGGAAACCAAGCATATCTTCGGTGCTATCGACCGTTTGATGTTTAAGAATTTTTCCGATGATGAGATTGAGTTGCTTCGTGCATTGTCGCAGAGAATGTATGATAACCTTATCGAAGCCGAAAAGGTTACTACCGAGCAGTTGAAGGAAGATTTTTGATGAAAACTTGGTTTAAATATGTAAAACCCTATTTAAGGTATTTTGTTTTGGGACCTTTGGGTATGATAGTCGAGGTCATCGGCGAAATGCTTATGCCGTTTATGCTGTCGGTTGTTATCAACGCAGGACGTGATGGTACGTTGACCGTTACCAAGAGCATCCTGATAGCCTTGGGTATGATAGGCATTGCTGCAATGATGATGTTGGGCGGTGTTGCAGGTGCTTATTACGGTGCTAAAGCATCGGTTAATTTTGCGGCTGACCTTCGTTCCGATGTCTATAAAAAAGTTCAGGATTTTTCATTTAAGAATATTGATAAATTCTCCACAGGCTCGCTTGTAACCCGTCTTACCAACGACGTTACCCAGTTACAGAACTTTGTCAATATGTTGCTTAGAATGGCCTTGCGTTCACCGGGTATGATGATTGGCGGTATCATTATGGCCATTATGCTCAAGCCTGATTTGTCTATCGTGCTTGCCATAACCGTGCCCTTGATGATGATATCTATTCTGTGGCTTATCCTTATGGGCTTCAAGCGTTTTTCGAGAATGCAGACTAAAATTGACAATCTCAACTCTACCGTTCAGGAAAGCGTTACCAACGTCCGTGTTGTAAAATCGTTTGTACGCGAGGACCACGAAAATGAAAAATTCAAAACTGCTAACCGAGGACTAAAAGAATCGGGTATGTCGGCTATGAAGGTTATGATCTTTATGGGCCCTGTATCTACGATTTTTATGAACGTCACAACCCTTATCGTATTGTGGGTTGGCTCGAACTTCGTTTCTGACGGTTCTATGAATATCGGTGACCTTTCGGCATTTCTGACCTACGTATCGCAGATTCTTTTCTCAATAATGATGGTCACAATGCTGCTTATGACCTCGGCAAGAGCAATGGCCTCTGCCAAGCGTATCAAAGAGGTTTTGAACGAGGATATCGACATTACCGATTTTGCTGCAGAATACCCCGAAAGACAGGTTGAAAACGGTAAAATCGAGTTCAGAAACGTATCCTTCCGTTATTATAAAAACAGTGAAGAAGCAGTGCTGAATAGCGTCGACCTTACCATTGAGGCTGGCTCAACGGTGGGTATTATCGGCTCGACGGGTTGTGGCAAGACAACCTTGGTCTCTATGATTCCCCGTCTTTACGACGTTGACGAGGGTGAAGTGCTGATTGACGGTGTAAACGTCCGTGATTATTCACTTTATAACCTTCGCGAAGGCGTAAGTATGGTGCTTCAGAAGAACGTTCTGTTCAGCGGAACCATCAAGGAAAACCTGCTTTGGGGTAACGAGGATGCCTCCGAGGAGGAGATCTTGGCTGTGTCAAGAAGTGCCGAAGCAGATAAGTTCGTTTCAGCGTTTACCAACGGTTACGATAGTGATTTGGGTCAGGGAGGCTCAAACGTTTCGGGTGGTCAGAAGCAAAGACTTTGTATTGCCCGTGCATTGCTCAAAAAACCCAAGATACTTATTCTCGACGACTCCACAAGTGCAGTTGACACGAAAACCGATGCTCTTATAAGAAAGGGCTTTAAGGACTATATCCCCGAGACCACAAAAATTATTATTGCTCAGCGTATTTCTTCAATTGAAGAGGCTGATAAGATTATCGTACTCGACGGCGGTGAAATTTCAGGCTTCGGCAATCACGCAGAGCTTATAGAAAGCAATGAAATTTACCGTGAGGTTTATTTCTCACAGCAGAGAGGAGGAAAAGAAAATGAGTGATAATATGAAAAAGCCTCCTGCAGGAATGCCTCCCAAGATGCCACCGAGAATGCCGCCCGGACGTCACGGCGGAGTACCCATGAAAATCGAGGGTATGAAGCTTGACCCCAAGGTTATAAAGAGAATTTTCTCATATATGAGTAAAAAGCACGTAGCGCTTCTTGTAGGTGTTGTTGTCTGTATTTTCGTTTCAAGCATCGCAAATGTGTATTCATCCCTTTTTCTTCAGGAGCTTATAGACGGACACATAGCCCCCATGCTTCTGAGTGGCTCAACCGATTTCAGCGGACTTCTTTCCATGCTTCTTCGTATGGCGGGACTTTTCTCCCTTGGTATAGTTGCGACCTTCACCTATAACAGAATTATGGTAGTTGTTGCTCAAGGTGTACTCAAAAGAGTAAGAGACGAAATGTTTACTCATATGCAGTCTCTTCCCATAAAGTACTTTGACACAAACAGTCACGGCGACGTAATGAGCCGCTACACCAACGATACAGACACTCTCAGACAGATGATTTCCATGACCGTACCTCAGGTTATTTCCTCGGTTGTGACAATAGCGGTAACCTTTACGGCTATGATTACCTCAAGCGTACCTCTTACCGCGGTTGTAATTGTGTGTGTTGTCTTTATGATATTCTTTACCGGTAAGATTGCTTCAAAAAGCGGAAAATTCTTTATGAAGCAGCAGGAATCTTTAGGCGGCGTCAACGGCTACATCGAAGAAATGATGACAGGACAGAAGGTTATCAAGGTTTTCTGCCGTGAGGATAAAACAAAGGAAGCCTTCGACGAAAAGAACGAGGAGCTTTACAACAATGCCTTCTCGGCAAATAAGTTTGTCAATATGCTCGGCCCCATAAACAATAACCTGGGTCATTTACAGTACGTTATTCTTGCGGTTATCGGTTGCTTCCTTGCAATTCTTACCACACAGGGCAAGTTCCCCGAAAGCGGAATTATGAGCATTTTTGCCATAAGCGCAGGTACGGTAGTAGCCTTCCTTCAGCTTTCAAGGTCCTTCACAATGCCCGTAAATCAGATTTCTCAGCAGATGAACTCGGTAGTTATGGCAATGGCGGGTGCAAAGAGAATCTTTGAGATTATTGACGAAAAGAGTGAGGCAGACGAGGGCTACGTAACGCTCGTCAATGCAAGGTACGGTGAAGACGGTGAGATTACGGAAACTCCCGAGCACACGGGTCTCTGGGCGTGGAAACACCCCCACGAGGACGGTACTGTCACCTATACCAAGCTTCAGGGCGAGGTGCGCTTCTATGATGTGGATTTCGGCTACAATGATGAGAAGATAGTTCTTCACAACATCAGTCTTTACGCCGAGCCGGGTCAGAAGGTTGCCTTCGTAGGCTCGACGGGTGCGGGTAAGACCACAATCACAAACCTCATCAACCGCTTCTACGACTTAGCCGACGGAAAAATCCGCTAC